>JAENYU010000049.1 GCA_016841625.1 Methanobacteriota archaeon | reverse complement strand
TTTATTTAACTATCAAAATTAATATGAAAATAGTGGGAACTGTCAAAGTTAGGTTGCAATATCATTGGTGATTGCAGTGGTTGTTGGCTACATTGCAGGAAAACTGCTGTCCTTATTGGGTAGAAAAGATGAAACATACAAGGATTCAGAAATAATAGAGTAAACAGCAAAAAAACTACTTCTTTGGATAAAGACTACCTTTATCCCTTTTTTACTTTTTTTGTCAGGAGATTCCCACCTTTTTTGACTTTATTATATAACAGAAATTTCATTGTCCCAAATTCTCCAACCTTTCCCTCACATGAGCATTGAGTGTAAACGGTTTATCGTCCATGGCATTCTGCTTCATATAATGCAAAGTACCTTTAGAAAAACCTAGTTTCTTCCAATCTGCATAAGAAATATTGAGAATCTTTTGCCTTATGTCATAGGAATCAATTCTCTCAATCTCATATTCAGGCTTAACGAAATCCAGTTTTTCCTTTTTGCCTGTAAGGTAATGGGCTAACTCCCTGGCTTTTAAAAGAATAATAGTCCCCCAGGTAGTTTGTTTTCCTTCATAACTTACCTTTTTATTCAGCACGTTGGAAAACTCATTAACTACCTTCTTGGCTCCTGTAGGTTTAAGCCTCAAGTTATAATTTTCAGTCCTGATGAAATCCTTATTTTCCAGAGTTTTATTTTCAAGCAGGTTGATAACAGCTAAATCAACAAGGAACCTGAAAGGTTCCTGAAGGTCATAAGCCAGACTGTTCTTACTTGGGTTCATTTCATGCAAGAAACCTACATGAGCACCCAGACCTACAGAATTAATGGCTCTCAGGCATTCGGATTCAAGCAGAGAATACCCATAATTCAGCATGGTGTTTACCATATCCCCAGATCCTACAGGTCTTCTATACTGGTCTATCCTGGAACAGAAACCATATTCTTCTGGAACAGCCTTTGAAAACTCATTCCAGTACTTCCAGGCTAAGCCTCCATCTACTCCCATAACCTCCCTGATTCTCTTTACCTACCCTAACTTTGTGAGTTCTTCCGAAACATCAAATTTAATTTCAGGGATTTTATGAATTATCATTCTCTAAGGATCTTCCAGAGAGCCCTTTTTTTCCTTCTGAAAAAGAGACATTTAATAGTTTCTATTTGGAAAAAACCTCATTTGATTCCATTGGTCATCGGTTAAGGAATTTTCTTGGCTAAAAGCTATCGATTTTGTACCAGAAATCTGCCTTAACTTTTGACCGATTTACATGAAATCGATACCCTGTCCTTTACAGGCTGTCCACTACTGCTCGAAAAGAGGAATTGAAATATTTCCGATTATGCAATTCAAAAGGAATGTTTCTTCCAGGGAAGCAGGGTGATATCTTATAAACAGATTTTGTTTATTAATAGAAATGCGTTTTTTAAAACTCTGTTGGAACATTTCCTTTACCTGGGAAAATTGGATAAGCTTTTTCAATATATGTTAGGTTTATAACCTCATTTAGATTATTTCAACCCTGGAGATTTTAGGGAAATTCGGAATTCCCAATTTAATTTATTTTTATTTACAGGTAAGAAATTACATCTGACCATCGCTTCTTTAAACTGCTTATTTGTGATAAAGAAACCATCTGGTGCTTGTTCAAAAAGAATTTTAAGTGCATAACTTGTGTAATTTTTATTTGGTGTTTTTTGTGGGAGTATATTTAACATTATCCAATTATCCATGGCTTTTTTTTCAATGTCCGTTAATTCGTATTCACCCATTTTACTCACTCCTGTCTGTCATAATTTGTCACTAAAGTACCACTGAGCTATGCCTTGATTTCCTTTACTTGTGACCCATACATTTGTTAAAAGACCTAAACTAATTCCTACAATGATACCAAATAAAAACAATAAGATCTCCATCTGAAACATCTATTTGAGACACACTTAGACCAAATGTGCTTTTAGTTTTAATAGCTATAATTGTACTTATCTATCAAATTATGGACTCAGTACCAAAATCCAGCGATAAATGTAAAATTAAAAATCATTGGATTTTCTAATTGGTTACAATTCTTGTGATAAGACTTATGGATCAAGGTCTTTTGATTTCGAATATTGATTTTGATTAAAGACTTGATTCTTCTTGCGAATTCAGAATTTCAATCAAGATTTCCATTTCTTTTTGCTGAGGACCGCTAGGCAAGCTGGCGGAGGCAACCATTACCATTTAATTGAAAAAAGGTTTTCGGGGCTAAAGGAAATAATCCAGATATGGTTTCTCCCGCGCGGGCACGGAAGAAAGCCCAGAAGATACCATAGCCGGAGATTCAGAACTTCTCCTCGAACACTTCTCCTCCGGCTTCCATTTCCTTGAAGATCTGCCCTTCGAACCAGTAGACTTCCGCCCCTGTCAGCCAGGCGTCCGGGGACAGTCCGGCTTTCATGCAGGTATGGCTCAGGAAATCGAGAGCGTCAAAGTTGTTTTCCGGGGCGACCTGGGGGAGCAGCAAGCCCTGGTAAAAACCCTGTTTTACAATGAGCCCATGCCTTCCGATCTCGATCAGTTCGGGAAGCTCCTCGGGGATGGCATCTATTTTTTCCGGAGGGGTCAGGACAGTTACCTCTACGACAATGTCCTTCATCTCTTCCTTTCCGACGGGAGGAAAACGCGGGTCCTGGGTAGCTGCCGATATTGCGGAACCGACAATAGCTTCCTCAAGTGCGGAATCGGGATAGGGGTGTCCGATACAACCCCTTAACAGCCCGTGTTCCGTAAGTGTTACAAATACTCCCCGCTTTTCCGCAAAGACGGGAGAGAGGTTAAAGTCCCCAAGCGGGGGCTCAAAGTCTCCTTTAGCCTCAAGGAACGATTCGATGGTTGCCCTTGCAAGTTTGACTGCATTCTTTCCTTCTGTTTCCGTAAGCATGTATGAACCAACACCCCTTGTTTGAAAATCAATAACACCACTGACATCAATGAATAAATAAAGAAGTAAGTAAGTAAGTAAGTAAGTAAGTAAGAAGTACGGAAAAATCTTCACGAAATCGTCACAGTTGTTTGGCTTCCTGGTACTTCCTTGCCGCAGTTTTCAGGGATTCTACCCCGGGCAGTTTCTCACCTGCAAGATAATCAATGCAGGCACCCCCACCCGTGCTGATGTGGGAGAAACGGTGTCCCAGGCCCAGGTGAGCGACTTCTGCCGAAATGTGGCCACCCCCTATGATGGAAAAATCGGACTTTACCGCAGCCTTGAGGATCTCGTGGGTCCCGAGGACAAATTCGTCCATTTCCGAGACACCGGCTGGCCCGTTCAGGACAACGGTTTTTGCATTTTCGATTTCATTGGAGAATTCTACGATAGTCTCCAGCCCGATATCGTTGATCGGGAGGGATTCAGGGCCAAGTTCGGATACCTGAACCTCGACCCTTTTCCTTCCGTCATTAAGAGCCACGTCCTTTGGAAGCCCTATCCTCTTCTCAAATTTCGCAAGCAATTCCCTTGCTAAATCTATCTGGGGTTCGTAACCCTGGGACCTGATAAACTCCAGGTTGACTTTCCCTATGTTCACCCCGGAAGCTGCAAGAGCCACGTTTGCGACCACACCGGTTAAGAGAACCCGATCCGCCCCGCCGCTGGAAAGCACGTTTTTAGCCACTTTGAGGGAATCGTCCACCTTGGCTCCCCCCAGCACGAAGATGCAGGGCCTCTCCCCGCCCTTTATCCCCCTTTCCAGGGAAATAATCTCCTTTTCCATTACCCTGCCCGCACCTGTCGGAAGGACTTCCGTGAAGCCGACCACGGAGAGGTGAGACCTGTGGGCTACCGCAAAAGCATCGTTCAGGAAAATATCCACAAAAGGTGCCAGTTTTTTTACCAGGTATGTCTCCGCATGTTCGGCGGCAGTCCTGGAAAGGGTCTCTTCGGAATAGAACCTGACATTCTCGAGCATGAGGACATCACCGTCTTCCATGGAAGCGATATGGGTCTTTGCAAAGGTCCCGAAGATATCGTCCACATATCGGACCTCCCTGCCCAGGTGCTTGCTCATCAGGTGGGCATGGGGCTTCATGATGGTAAAGTCCTGTTTCCCCGGCCTGCTCTGGTGAGCGAGCAGGACGACTTTCGCAGTTTCAAGGTCCTTCAGGGTGGCAATATGGCTCCTGATCCGCATATCGTCCAGGATGTGCCCATCCGGGTCCATGGGAGAGTTCAGGTCAACCCTTACAAGAATTGTCTTTCCGTCTATGTCAAAGTCATCGATCGTAAGAAAGTCTCTGGAAGTCATGTACCCTCAGCAAGCCTTTGTGAATATTGAATAGTGAATATTGAATAAAATGCCAGTTATATTTTTAATGTATTTTATTTGCTCAGTAATGTTTACCTTTGTCTAAGGATTTTTTCCATAAATAAGTTTGTCCTCATTTAAAGT
Source organism: Methanobacteriota archaeon (assembly GCA_016841625.1). Lineage (GTDB taxonomy): Archaea > Halobacteriota > Methanosarcinia > Methanosarcinales > Methanosarcinaceae > MTP4. Next base: position 10,982 of record JAENYU010000049.1, on the reverse strand, counting down.
TCACGAGAGGGATTCCGATTTCATACAAGACCTTTCAAAAAAAACAAAAAAATAGAGGGATGTCCGGGAAAGAAGCTTACGGGAGGTGCTTATATACTTTCAGGAAAAATGCTAAAGCAGGTGGAAAGCCGTGGCAGCAGTGGAAAAAAACAATGATAATTTTGGAAAAAAAGCTGATTTTGAAAAAAATGATGATTTTGAAAAAAAGGTTCGAGAACTTGTTGAGGCAGGATATCCGGGTGTCGAGGAAGCCATTCTTGCCTGTAAAAACTGCCCTCTCCATGAAACCGCAAGCAACAAGGTAATAGGGAAAGGCTCTCGCGCCCCGAAAGTGCTCTTCATAGGAGAGGCTCCCGGAAAAAACGAAGACGAAAAGGGAATCCCGTTCTGCGGAAGAGCCGGAAAAGAGCTTGACAAAATGCTGGAATATATGGGGCTTTCGGAGGAAGACTGGGCTGTGATCAATACCCTCAAATGCCGCCCCCCGGAAAACAGGAACCCGAAAAAAAGCGAGCTTGAAGCCTGCAAACCCTTCCTGGCCGCCCAGATTACCCTTCTCGACCCGAAAGTTGTAATTCTCCTGGGGAACACCGCCGAGAAAGCCTACTGCCCCGGGAAAAAAATGGAATGGGGAGTTCCCGAAGAAATTAACGGAAGGGTGGCCCTGAAAATATACCATCCTGCAGCCCTTATTTACACCCGCTCAAGGATAGAAACCCAGCACGCCCTTATAGACAAAAACAGAGGACTCTGGGAGTGACAGAAGCGAAAACTCGAAGGAAAGGATTTCGGAAACAGGCATTTGTTCCGGTATTGTTTTTTCAGCATTGTTTTTCCGGAACTATTTGCCCTGAAATTATTGTTCACAAATTATAAATAAAGCGATCCAGCTATTATTATTTGGACTTATTCCGGAATTCCTTTGGGGGGGATGAAGATATGGCAATGGTCAAAATGTCTCCTGATGTGTTTTCATGTTCGGATGAACAGGGAAACATGGATATCGAAATCGACCTGCCGGGAATCAAGAAAGAAAACATCGAGTTCAAGATGGTCGAAGACGGTTTCTTTATCAGGGCAAAAAGGGAAGAAACAGGGGTTGAATACGTAGGAACCTACGCTTTCTGCTGTTCGGTTATCCCGGAAAAAGCCGTGGCAAAATACTCAAACGGAAAACTCATAGTGACAGCTCCGTACAGAGAAGCCCCGAATGCCGTGGACGTCAAGATTGAGTGAGACTAAAAAGAGGGGAATAAAAGAGCGGGAATAATCTAAAAATGGGGGGGAAGGGAATGTATCCTGTAATTGATTATGAGAAATGCACCGGAGCCCTCACTTGCTACGAGGTATGCCCTGCGGACGTTTTTGAAGCAAAAGAAAAAGATAGAGTGAAAAAAGCAATAGTGACCCGTCCCGACGACTGCGTCGAATGCGACCAGTGCGTGGATGCCTGTCCGGAAGACGCCATCGAACTTGTTGAAGACTGAAATTACAGGAAAAAATCAATTGAAAATCAATTGAAAATCAATTGAAAATCAATTGAAAATCAATTGAAGATCTTAACAAACATCGAGAAAATAAATGAAAATAGGGGGAAAGAAATGTATCCAAAAATCGATTACGACAAATGTGTAGGGTCGCTTGAATGCTACGACGTCTGTCCCGCAGACGTATATGATGTAGAAGAAAAGGATGATGGGAAGAGGTCAGTAGTAGCCCGCCCCGACGAATGCACCGAATGTGAGCAGTGCATCGACTCCTGCCCGACAGATGCCATTGAACTGGTGGATTGAAACGGGCGCACAGGTAAAATGAAACAACGGGAAAAATGAAAGGGGACTGAAAAAGAATAAAGGAGAATTTATTCCGCAAAAGCTCAGGTCATTTCAGGGCACTGAGGTCCCCATTATCGTTCCCATTGTTTCTGTCCCGATTATTTTTGTTCCCGCTATTTTTTCGGGATTTGTTATCTCCAGACTTTTTTTGAACATATTGGTCCGGAAGTAAACAGAGTTTCGTGGACTTTGCCTATTCTGAAGGCTCCTTATACCACACCTTTACCGGCGGCCAGACTTTCATAATCACCCTGACCCTGCTGCTGAGCACGATCCTGGTCATGGGGCTCCTGGACAGGGAAAGGTACGGCATAGGCGGGATAGGCTGGGAAAGTTTTTGATCCTCGTCCTTTTTGTGGGGGGCTACTTTGTCCTGATATTTACCTGAGCCGGTTCAAGGCTCAATTCTTTTTTGCCCTGGGCAGCAACAAAATTGGCTGCTCCGAAAAAGCGTAGACCTTAATTTTACGACCTTTACAGCTCCATTTTACCGTCATGACTTTGATCAGACCAGCTTCTTCCAGCGCGTCAAGATTGTACTTAAGGGTGTTCAGGCGAAGATCGAGTTCTGCTGCAAGCTCGCTTGCAGACATCTGTTTTTCCCGGAGATGTTTCAGAATCTGCATTGAAAGGGGCCTTGAAAGAGCCCTTGCAAGCAGCGGAACATCTTCAGGCAGCGACAGGACCTGCACTGGTATCAAATCTTCAGTTACTTCCAAATCTTTCAGCCTCCTTTCCAGTTTCCGGAAACAAAGAACCCAAAAACATTACAATTTTTTCATCTAATCTCAATTTAAAACGTCGCTTTGCTTTTCATTGTGATACAGGCCCACAAATCCCTACACCATGAAGTGAACGATCCTGTACTTTTGTCAGTGGACTTGTCAGGTTTATTTCCGGGAGTGGCGGATGAAGAAAAATCAGAAACGGAAACATTTTCGAAAACAAGACTTCCCAGGTTAGATTCATCTACTCCGCTGATGATTTCCTCAAGTGTAAACTCTCCAAATTTGTCCCCAATATTGAGGGTTCTGGCATTTGAATAGTCAATAAGCCAGATACCGTTAATCCAAAAGATGCTTTTTTCCGTACCCACGAATAACTGCCTGACATGGACTTTCATGACAACAATATCGTTTTCGCCCTGAACATTGTCAAGGACAACAGTCCAGGTCTTGTTGTTCTCGGAATCAACTGAGATATTTTGGTCAGCAACATATTGTCTGTCCCTGGTGAATTCGAGCCAGACCTTCCCACCATCAATACTATCAGTAATCTGCCTGGCTCCGAGAGCATAGCCATGGCCAAGATCAAGTTTTTCGCCTTTTTCGAGGGTGTATGTTTCATTACTGTCAAGAACCAATCCAGCAAGCTTGTCAACGTGCGCTTCCCGGATATCATCGTTGTTGGCGAGCAACGGAACGTATTCATCTCCAAATAAATCGATTACCGGATATTGTTCATTAGACCAGCTCCCGCATTCATAATTGGTGCCCACAACATTACAAACGTTGGTTCTACTGCTAACAGTATCTGCTGCACTTAAAGTGTCTGCTGCACTTACAGTGCCTGCTGCAATTGCAATTAAGAAAGTAAGAGCAGCCAGTGAAACTATTGTATATTTCTTCATTTTGTTGTTTCCTCCTTATTCCTGCAAATAGCAGGATGTGAAGCATAGCCCCCGGACTTTTATCAGTCCAGGGCACTTTAATTTTACAAATTTTTATAAAATTTAAGGGTGATATTCAAAATCTGGCATAGCCTCCGCTAATATTTGACCAGTATTGATCAAAAACCTGGAAAATGATACAAAGTATCTAGCCAGGATCCCAAATGTTTGCAATTATTGCCAGACTAATAAAATCTTGAAATGATCTCGCTTTGAAACCTGTTTCATTCAATCCATTTTATCACAATCCAAACACCCTGATTAAGAAGAGGAAGAAGAAGAAGAAGAAGAGGCATTTGCCTCCCCGACATCCTCGATTCTTCCGAGTATTTCTTCCGCGGCAGTCCTGACGCTCCGATATTCATCCATGTCCGTGCTGATCCGGCGCAGGCCTTCGGCAGCTTCGGGCCCTCCAAGTCCCCCGAGAGCCCGGACTTCTGCCGCCCGGACATCCCCCTCTCTTTCTGTTTCGAGCGCTTTGAGAAGGGGGTTCACGGCTCTCTCGTCCCCAAGTTTCCCCAGGCCTTCTGCGGCACTTTGCCTAACTCTATGGTTTTCATCCCCAAGCAAAGAAATCAGAGTATCAACCGCCCGGAAGTCTCCGATTTCTACAAGGGAATGCACAACCTCCTTCCTTACTAACAAGGCCTCATCCTCAAGAAGGGGAATAAGAGAGTCCACAGCCCCAGGATCTCCAATATCTCCCAGGGCTTTAACAGCAGCAATCTGGAGGTTCTGGTTCTTATCCTGAAGGAGTTCTTCAAGGGGAGGTACTGCTTCTTTGCTTCCGATCCATCCAAGAGAGCGAGCAGCAGCTTCCTGTACCTCGGGTTCCCTGTTCCCAAGGGCATTGATCAGGGGCTGTTCTGCCGGGGCAGCTTCTTCAGGCTCAAAAAGTCCCAGGGTGAAAGCGGCTTCCCTTCGCACATCCGGAGCCCTGTCATCCAGCATTTCGATCAGGAAAGGAATAGCAGCAGGATCCCGAATACCCCTCAGGGCATAAATGCTGTTGATGCGGATATCGGGGTCCCTGCTGTCCGGAAGTCCGAGGAGTTTTTCAACGGTTTCTTCATCCCCTGAATTCCCCACAGCTTTTGCTGCGGGACCCCCGAGTTCCTCGTCACCGAACAGCTCGATAAGTGGTGCAGCAGCTTTCGGGTCTCCTATGGCTCCCAGAGCAAATACGACTTTACTGCGCACTTCGTCATCATCATAATCCAGAAGCTCGATAAGCGGGTCTACGGCTTCCGGAGCTTGCAGCTCCCCGAGTGCCTCAGCCGAATTCTTGAGGACTTCAGGCTCAGGGGCGTCAAGCGCTTCTATAAGAGGTTCTGAAGCTCTCGGATCTCCGATCCTTCCAAGGGCAAAGGCGGCAACGCTGCGCACCTGAGGATCATCGTCTTTTAAAGCCTTTATTAAAGAATCCACCGAAGGTTCCCCAATCTCGATAAGTGCATAAGCTGAAGCATAACTGACATTCTGGTCCTCATCTCCGAGACCCCGGACCAGTTTCTCCACCCTGGCTTCGAGAGGGTCCTGGCCAAGACAGCCGGCACATATTCCGGAGAATAAAAGCAGGAGAAGCAAAAGTTTTGCCTGCCTGCAGCTGAAAAGTTCGCATCGCTTTATCATATGCATCACCTGCCCCCCTCTCCAGGAGGAAGCAACAATTCGGCAGAAACCACATGGTTGTCCCACTTAGAAGTTACATTAAGCCGGAAGCGGTCTTCACGTCCTCCGACAACCACATTCCGGACAGGCAAATAGGACTCCCCGGAGGGCTCTCCATCTGCGATTTTCACAATTGCATAGGGATAATCCGGCCAGGTCCAGAGGGGAGTCTTATCATATTCTCCCACCCCAAAAAGTTCGGAAGATGTAAACACCGGCTCCCCTGTCCTCTCGTCTGTCACTGTCAGGTTCGTGGATACCGTTGCGGAACCTGAGCCTTTGTTGATAAGGTAGCCATATATCCTGTACACATCAGAGTTTTCCACGCGCTCCTTTTCATATTCCAGCTTAAGGTCGATATTTTCGGGAATCTCAGGAAGAGAAACCTCCATAAGATAGGTGTCTTCATCCAGAAGCCTGCCGTCCCCAAGGACTTTCACGTTTACCGGGTATTCCCCGGGAAGCACATACCCGATCCATACGCTGACCGAATTGTTTCCCGGAAGAAGGTGAATCGGCTTCTGAAGCGAAACAGCGGAAGAATCGGAAATAATCAGCTTTGAAGCGGAGTGAGCCACTCCGTTGCTGTCCACAAAAGTATTCTCAACTTCAAGCCATACGTCCACGGGCTCTGAGCCGTTGTTCTGAAGCACTATGTCCAGCTGTCCCGACTCCTCGACCCCAATAGGGGAAGCACTCATATCCGCGATATGCACATCAGCCCCGGTTCCGTAATACCAGAAGAGTCCCAATGCCAGTATAAGGAAGGAAACTGAAAGCGTAATTAGAACATTTTTCCTCATTTCAGCTCCCCCTTCATCCCCATATTACCCTTAAGTTCATCAGCTATCGAAATGCAGTTGGTGAGCCCGTATTTTTTCTTGTCTATTATACCCCTCCGTTCCAGGTTCATAAGTACGCGGGAAACCTTGGCCTTGGAAAAATCGAGGGAATTGACCAGTTCGTTCTGGAGAACCCTTCCCCCTCTTTGCACAATGAGTTCAACGGCTTTCCTTTCGTCTCCTTCAAGGGCCCGCAAAAGAACGTCCGTAGGGTCAATGTTATCCACGGCAGGTCGGGGTTCCTCACGAGTATTTTCAGGGGGATTCCCAGGGGTATTTTCAGGAGAATTTTCAGGGGAATTCTCACGGGAAATTTCAAAATTCTCCTCCGGGACTGCCCCTGCTGCAAGATTGACTGCCGTAACTTGCCCTGCATGCCCCGGCAAAAGAGAAACAGACCCGGAAAAACCCGGATAATTCAGAATCCTGGCCAGCGCCAGACCCCCCAAAAACCCGGAAAAAAGGAGAATATACGCTTCTTTTACAGTATACACATACGGGATATCCACAACCTTGAACGTGTCTCCTTCAAGCTGGATCACCACAGGAGAATCTTCAAGCAGAAGATTGATGGCTACAGTGCTCGAAAGAAGCAGGATACCCACAGCCAGCACGAATCTTTTCCTTTCCTGGGTCGTACAATCACCTCATTTTCTACCCTTCAGTATGTACGAAACAATTGTTATAATTTTAGTGTGACCAGAGGCTAAAACGTCTCAGAGTTCCGAGACCACCGGTAACTGATGACTAAAACAACCAGGGACCATCATATTTGAAAATTGGAGGATCTGAAGGAGACGAATGAAAAATATTCCGAAGACAGTGAATAGGTCGCCCTACGTTCCATCATTGATGCTTTTGAGAAAAGAAAAAAGAGAAAAGAGAAACATTTTTCAATTTGCTTTCAAGGTAGCGGCGTTCTCACCGGTCAGCTTGCTGACCGGCCTTTTCCATAAAGTATATTGGAATAACAAAAAAAAAGTGTATTCAGATGACTGGAAAGGGAATCCAAATAACTGGAAAAGGGCATTCAGATGACTGGAAAGGGAATCCAAATAACTGAAAAGGGAATCCAGATGACTGGAAAGGGAATCCAAATAACTGAAAAGGGAATCCAGATGACTGGAAAGGGAATCAAGATGACTGGAAAGGGAATCAAGATGACTGGAAAAGTATAATTGAATAATTTAAAAACGGTAGGTTGTAAATAAAACAGGAAGAAATACAATTTGAAAATTGCTCAATTCTTCATATCTCTTTATTATTTCTTTTTGGGGAGGCGCCGCCAGGCAAGCTGGCTGGGAATTCCTACATATCCAAGACTTAAAAGCGGTTTACAAGATCAATGGAAGTGCTTCTCAAGCAGGCTGGCGGGCAACTCCTATATTGTCAGAACTAAAAAACGGTTTGAGGGGCCAGGAAGTACTTCTCGAGCAAACTGGCAGGTAACTCCGATATTATCAGAACTGAAAAATGGTTTGCGAGGTTAATGGAAACATTCTCAGGCAGGCTGGTGAAAGCATTCCTACATCGTCTAGACTGAAATCAGTCTGTTTTCAGCACCAGCCGCATATCTACAGCCAGAGCGCCCTTGCCCTTTTCAAAAACCATCATCGGGTTGATTTCGAACTCCTCGATCTCCGGGAAGTCGCAGACCAGCCGGGAAATTCTGAGGATGGAATCTACCAGGGCTTCGATATCGCTGGGTTCCGCCCCGCGGACTCCCGCAAGCAGCGGATAGGTCTTGATGCCGGTAATCAGGTCCCGGGCTTCGAACTCGGAAAGGGGGGCAATTGCAAACCTGACGTCTTTCAGGATTTCCACGTAAATCCCGCCAAGCCCGAACATGAGCATGGGCCCAAAGGTCGGGTCGCGGACCATGCCTATGATTACTTCCCTGCCCCCAGAGAGCATCTTCTGGAGCTGGACTCCTTCGAGGACTGCGTCGGGTTTTTCTTTCGGGATATTTTCCATCATGTCCTCATAGGCGGCTTTCACTTCCCCGGCATTTTCCAGGGAGAGCCTGATCCCTCCGACGTCAGACTTGTGGGAGATCTGGGGAGACACGATTTTCATAACAAGGGGATATCCGATATTTTCGGCTTCCAGGATTGTTTCTTCCAGGGTCTCCGTGAATGCTGTGCCAATTGTAGGGACACCGTAGGCTTTCAGGATGTCCAGGGACTCGAGCCCCAGAATATACTGTCCCTTCGCCCTGGCGGCTTTGAGGATACCGGCAACTGTTTCCCTGTCAACATCGAATTCGGGAAGGGGGGGGTTTTGCTCCGTGATCATGTCTAATCGTGAGATAGTGTTTTCCTGAGATAGCGTTTTTTGGTAGAGGGTTGTCTTTGACCAATATAAATAGCTCGGTTTTGATGCCGGTTTTAATAATTGTCAAATTAAAGGCTGTGAAAGCCCGGAGCAAGGATCGAAACAAACTCCAGAAACAGACTATAGCCCGGAAGTCCAGAACACGGACAACCAAGACTGACAACAGAAACAGACAACCAAGACTAACAACAGAAACAGAAACAGAAACAGAAACAGATAACAGACAACCAAGACTGACAACAGAAACAGGCAACAGACCAAGCTAAAAGATGTTAAAAATAGGAGAGAAAGGCAAAGGAGAAATATCCTTTACCAGTCAGAGTTTACAATTCAGACAGACATCGAAGAACTTAATTTCTCATCGGTGCTGACTAAATCTTTGGTTTCCCTTGCGATGGCAAGTTCTTCGTTTGTCGGGATAACGAGGACCCTTACCTTTGCGTCAGGAGTACTGATGTCGATTTCTTCGCCTCTGATCTTGTTCTTCTCGTCGTCGATGCTGATTCCAATACCATCAAGGTCGTCGAGGATTCTCTTCCTGATGCTTGCACTGTTTTCTCCAATACCTGCGGTGAAAACCACTGCATCGGCACCGTTAAGTACGGCTGAGTACTCCCCGATGAACTTCTTGATCTTGTATGAGAAAACTTCCAGGGCAAGTTCGGCCTTTTCGTTTCCTTTGGAAGCGGCTTCGTCCAGGTCTCTGAAGTCGTTGCTCAGGCACGAAACTCCGAGTACACCTGACTTCTTGTTCATTATGGTGTCAATTTCCCTGGTAGTCAGGCCTTCCTTCTCCATGATGAAAGGAACGACTGCCGGGTCGATGGAACCGCACCTGGTACCCATTGCCACGCCTTCGAGCGGGGTGAAGCCCATGCTGGTCTCAACAGACACGCCGCCGTTTACTGCGGTGATGCTTGAGCCGTTTCCGAGGTGGCAGGTGATGACCTTTACTTCGGACTCGGGTTTGCCGAGCATGGCAGCGGCTCTCATGGCCACGTACTTGTGGGATGTGCCGTGGAAACCATACTTCCTGACCCCGTACTTCTCATAGTATTCGTAGGGCAGGGCGTACATGTAGGCATAGCCAGGCATTGTCTGGTGGAATGCGGTGTCGAAAACAGCGACCATCGGGACGCCGGGCATGAGCGCCTCACAGGCTGTGATTCCCATCATATTTGGCGGGTTGTGGAGGGGGGCCAGCTCGAAGCAGTCCTTTATGGCCTTCTCAACATCCTTATTGAGTATTACCGACGTGGTGAAGTTCTCGCCACCGTGAACGACCCTGTGCCCTACAGCATTGATTTCTGCCATGCTGGAGATGACACCTAATTCAGCGTCAGTGAGGGCCTTGATTACTTCCTCAAGGGCGACCCTGTGGTCGGGTAGATCGATCTTTACCTCGTATTTCTTCCCATCAAACCTCTTCTGGGTTATGAATGAGTTGGCGATACCGATCCTCTCACAGAGACCAACTGCAAGAGCGGATTCATTCGTCATATCAATTAACTGATACTTGAGGGATGAACTCCCTGCGTTTATTACTAATACTTTCATTTAAATACTCCAGTTCAATCCTTTTTATATTCCCAGTTCAATCCTTAATTTTCTGGGTTCAATACATTGGTTCCCAGTTCAATCCTTAATTTTCCGGGTCCAATTACACTCTGATTAAATAGTATACATGTATGAATTTCAATAAAACACTTACGATTATTTAGCCTGTGCAGCGGGAGACTTTTTATTATCTTCTGGTTTATCCATCTTGATATTAAAACCGTAAAATTATAATTATATTGAAATAATATATATTTTTATGGGAAAAGGAAACCCACATTTCTACCCCCTGCCAAGAAGGGAATATAATTCAGGTATGTTGGCCAATTACTTAATAAAATATCAGCAAAGTAACACATTTGTATCATGATTTTGTACAAAAATGCCATAATTAGACATGTGGGTCTCCTACTCATTGTGATTTTTGTGGTACCAAATTAAATGTAAATTCTCACTATACCCGTTCAATTCTCACAAGTTACGGCACCATAACTCGTGATGTTACTTATTGGATTTGTCCGAATTGTAAAAAGAATTTTCATGATCAGATCGTTGGCGTCACTGGATCGGCAAACTACAGTGATGAGTTCTATGATAAACAAATGCTTGTCAGATATGATGGTAGATGCAGTCTTCATAATTCACGTATAATAGGAGAAGCATATACAGAAGGCTTGACTGATATTTCTGGAAGAGCTCCATGTGCTTCTTCATTATGGTGGCATGAACAAAAACAAGCAGAATTTTCTAAGCAAGAACTGTTGGAGCAAAAAATTGGTTGTAATGGAACACTCTATGTTGACGGGGATTGGATCAAGGATGGATGGAAGATGGAGAGGAGATATTGAAAACTAAAAGAATCTGCCGCGCAGGAGACAAAAAATAGGCGAAAGATAGGCCTAACTAATCGATATATAGAGCAGTTGAACAGGTGAGTAAAAGGATATGACAGACAAACAGACAGGTGATGGATAGGTTAAAAAGAACAGAAAGAGGAAAAAGACAGATTAGAAAATAAGTACCTTAACTCCGATTTTTTGTAGGGAATAGATTAAATTGAAGAGCCTTATCTAA
>JAENYU010000009.1:65980-126798 GCA_016841625.1 Methanobacteriota archaeon | reverse complement strand
GAAGCAGGAAGCCCCTTCCTCGGCTCCGAAGGAGACAGGGAGGGGTAGTTCACCTCGCGCTTATTTTCGGTAACACCCCAAATTCGATTCGATAAACTGCCGGGATATGTCCCTATTCTGCTGAGTTCCCGGACCGATATGTACTATGGAGACATCTCTTCTCCCGAAAACATCAGCGGTTTTAAATCTCAATTAGTTTGAAAAGCCGGGGATCTAATTTGCTATCCCAGGCTATTATGGGACTTAAAAGATCTTTTTTGCAATATGGGGTATTTTGACAAATATATGATAATTTAAAGAGCTTTCAGGAAATTATTTGTGTATTTAAAGCGATTAAATGACTTTATTTTCTAAATATAATGAATTATAATGAATATATATCGAATTAAAGCTTTTAAAATCCTAATAAATCATTATAATTAATTTTATATACCTGAAATGCTATTTGGATCGATTTATTCCCATATTATTCCAAATAAAATGTTTTAATCCTTTTAAAATCTATTTAAAGCGCTAAAGTACTAAAAATTACAAGTCAGTTTAAAGGTGGCAAAGGAAGAGATATGAGAAAAGAGTCTTATGAGTTTCCGCTGGAGGAATTTATTTCGAGGGAAGAGTTCAAGAAGATCAAAAAATTCTCACGGGATAAAGAAACTCCTTTCCTGATCATGGATCTGCGGAAGATAGAGCTGATGTTCGATGAAATCATCGGGCACATGCCTTTCGCAAAAATTCATTATGCTGTAAAGGCAAACCCCCTGGATGAGGTAGTCCTTTCCCTGAAAAACAAAGGGTCCAACTTTGATGTGGCAACGGTCTACGAACTTGATCAGCTGTTGAGGCTCGGGGTGGAACCGGAGAGGATAAGTTACGGGAATACGATAAAAAAGGAAAAGGATATCGTCTATGCCTTCGAAAAAGGGGTCCGGCTTTTTGTTACGGATTCCGAAAGCGACCTGAAGAAGCTTTCAAAGTATGCCCCGGGTTCCAGGGTCTTTTTCCGGATTCTCACAGAAAGCGATGGAGCGGACTGGCCACTTTCCCGGAAATTTGGGGCGCACCCTGACCTGATCTACAAAATGATCCTGAAGGCTGAAAAACTGGGGCTTGAACCATACGGGCTTTCCTTCCATGTGGGCTCCCAGCAAAGAGACATCGGGCAATGGGACAGTGCAATTGCCAAGTGCAAATACCTCTTCGAGGCTGCAGCTTCAAAGGGCATTAAACTGAAGATGATAAACCTGGGAGGGGGCTTTCCTGCAAAATACCTCTCCCCGACCAACGACCTTGAGACCTACGCCAGGGAAATCTATCGTTTCTTATCTGAAGACTTCGGGGACGAACTGCCTGAAATCCTGATTGAGCCGGGCCGCTCCCTGACCGGCGATGCCGGCATCATAGTAAGTGAAGTCGTAATGGTCTCCAAAAAAGCCAGGTTCAACCAGTACAGATGGGTCTTTCTTGACATCGGAAAATTCGGAGGTTTAATCGAAACTCTGGATGAATGTATCAAGTACCCAATCTACTGTGAAAAGAAGGGCTGCGCCGAAGAGGTAATCCTGGCAGGTCCCACCTGCGACAGTATGGACATACTCTATGAAGACCACAAATACTCCTTCCCTCATACCCTGAAAGAGGGAAACAGGGTCTATATTTTCACCACCGGCGCCTACACCATGAGCTACAGTTCCGTGAATTTCAACGGCTTTCCGCCTCTCAAAGCGTATGTGATCTGAAGGGAGACAATTCTCCCCTTTTTATTTCATCCCTGTTTCTCATTCCTGTTTCAGCTTCGATTTCATTCCTGATATCCCCCGCTGAAATTTTGACGTCGTTGAAATATTTCAAGCTAGAGAAATAATAAAGCCGACTCAAGATTTTTATGCATCCCTAAAATGGTAAAAGGGTCAAATTTTACAATAACGCCAAATAGTTTTGATCGGTTATGATATATATGGACAAGTCCTAATAAAAAAGCTGTAGATTGAGAGTTAAAGGGTTTCCTCTCAATCTCGTGGGGTTGGATCATTGATAGGGGAACGCCGGACGGGAACCGGCCCCTATCAATCACTTTTAACTATTGATCGATTAAAACTCAAACACTTAGTGAATTATTTTAACTCCAAACTTCTGTTTTTTATAATGTTCTGTTTATTGATAAAGCTTGTGAGCGAATTGTAACAATTATAAAGAGTTCTCAACGAAATGCTTTTTTGTTCACATTTTTCTCTGTTTTGCAAGCGGGTTCTTTGAAAATCGGGTGAAGGGCATGGACCTTTGAAAAAATTGGCTAAGGGCTAAGGTCTTTAAATTCTCTTTGGGTTTCTGGATGGCTCCCGGGTTTTGTTTGTTACTGATCCCGAAGATAAACCGGAAGAATCGGTTTATTCGCCCTTTTTCGTTTTTGAGATCCCTGTGGGAAAAAGCCTACCCTGCATCCAAAAAATCCATCAAGAAAAAAGGCATGGGACTGATAAAATGGATGAAGAACGGCAAAAATCAAGGTTTGAGAGGTGATGAATGATTTATGCCGTTCTTTCAGTTTTACGACTTCTCACATCTATTTTAATCTTTTCCTTAACCGTGTTACCTGGAAAAACAGTGGGTTCTATTTTTAACAAACTATAATTATACTCTAAAGCAGTTTAAAATGTGTGCCGGATACAGGGTATAAAAAAAGAATTCCAACAGGTGAATGAACTGCTGAGTATCTGCGGGTTTCAGGTTTGAGATCAAAGATTCTTCTTTAAATTTTTTTCAGGATTTTTGCTTCATGCACAGCTTCCTGCCCACTTCAAAAGCTGGATTTGTGATAACGGCATATTCCATTGGCTCCAATATAGCGGTATCATCCAGGGGGTGGACAGTTTGTACGATATAACAGTCAGGACAAAGCTCGGATACCGGGAAGCGGTTGAAAAGGTCACAGGGGAACTTACAAAGGAGGGCTTTGGTGTTCTCACCGAAATCGATGTAAAGGCCACAATGAAGAAAAAACTGGACTACGATTTTACCGATTACGTAATCCTTGGGGCCTGCAACCCCCCGTTTGCAAAGCGAGCCCTTGAAGGGGAGATGAATATCGGTCTGCTGCTGCCGTGCAATGTTATCGTGTACGTTGACGGGGAAGAAACCGTTGTCTCGGCTGTCAGGCCAAAGGAAATGTTCAGGCTTGTGGAAAATAAGGAAATGGCAGGAATTGCGGATGAAATCGAGGAGAGGCTGGAGAGGGTCATAGGAAATATGAAATGATTTCGGAAAAAGAGGTAGCTAAGCTGATTTAAAAATAAGAAAGAAGTAAGGACAAAGCAGCTGTAAATTCGAAAAAAGCGAACGGAAAATTCCGTCCGCCTAACTTCTTTCTTTATTTATTTATTTATTTATTTATTTATTTATTTATTTATTTATTTATTTATTTGGCATTTTCCTTTGCCCACTTTGCCCCGGCTTCCAGGACTTTCTGGTTGAAGTCGATGACTTTGGGTTTGCCTGCGAAGTTTTCGGCAAGGGCTTCTTTGAAGGCAAGCTCATCGAGACCTGTTACGCCAAGGCCCATAAGGACTCCGAGAATGAAGGAGTTGGCTGCCCTTTCGTCCCCGGCTTCCTTGGCTTTATCGGTTGCCGGGACTGCGAAGGCTCTTACGCCTGCGGGGGTCTCGGCTTCGCCGATGGTGGCGTCGTAGAGGATGGTTCCGCCTTTTCTGACGTCTCCTTCGAATTTTTCAAGGGAGGGGCGGTTCATGGCTACCAGGATGTCCGGGGTGTAGACCGTTGGGGAACCGATGGGCTGGCCGGAAATCACGACCGAGCAGTTGGAGGTTCCGCCGCGCTGTTCCGGGCCGTAGGAGGGGAACCAGGAGGCGTCGAGGTTCGCCTTGACTCCTGCCTGGGCGAGGATCAGGCCCATGCTGAGCACTCCCTGACCCCCGAAACCGGCGACCTTGGTCTGGACCGGGGCGAAGTCTGTCCGGGCAGCTTTTTCCTCTGCAGCGGCTTCAATGCCAAAGAGCTTATCCAGGGTTTCCCTGGAAAAGTCGCTGGTCCCGCGGTCGAGAGCTTCGGCTTCTTCGGAGTTGTCCCTGAAGTTCTTGAGCGGGAATTCCTTTTCCATCTCCTCGTTGATGAACTCGATAGCCTGTTCGGCGTCCATTTTCAGGTTAGTCGGGCAGGCGGCAAGCACTTCCACAAAGGCGTAACCTTTGCCTTCGCGCTGGATCTCAAGTGCCTTCCGGACGGCCTTTCGGGCTTTCCTGATGTGGGATATGTCCGAAACCGATACCCTTTCGATGTAGACCGGGGCTTTCAGGTTGTCAAGGAGCTCGCACATGTGGAGCGGATAGCCTGCAAAGCGGGGGTCACGGCCTTCGGGGCAGGTGACGGTCTTTTCGCCCACAAGGGTCGTTGGAGCCATCTGTCCGCCGGTCATGCCGTAGACGGTGTTGTTTACGAAGAAAACGGCGAGCTTCTCGCCCCTGTTTGCTGCCTGGAGGGTCTCGTTCAGGCCGATGGATGCAAGGTCTCCGTCTCCCTGGTAGGAAATCACGACAGCGTTTTCCTCGGCCCGGGAGACGCCGGTTCCGACTGCCGGAGCACGGCCGTGGGCTACCTGGATGTTGCCTGCGTCGAAGTAGTAGTAAGCAAAGACCGCACAGCCCACAGGGCTAATCATGACGGTTCTTTCCTGAATCCCGAGGTCATCAATGGCCTCGGCGATGAGTTTGTGCAAAACCCCATGCCCGCAGCCGGGGCAGTAATGGGTGGCTGTGGGAGCGGCTCCGCCCTTCCTGGGGAATTCCGCGTACAGGGCATCAGGCCTTTTGATTACCTTTTCATCCCCTATGATTTTTGCTGCCATTTTCATGCCTCCCCTGCAAGTTTTCTGATTTTGTCCATTACCTGGTCAAGGGTAATCAGGTTTCCTCCCATGCGGTTTACAAGTTCCACGGGCCGTGAGCAATTGATGGCAAGTCTGACGTCGTCAATCATCTGCCCGTTGCTCATTTCCACTGAGATGAAGGAGCAGCCCTTATCGGCCAAGGCCTTCAACTCGGCTGCCGGGAACGGGAAGAGGGTCTTTGGCCTGAAGAGCCCGACCTTGATGCCTTCCTGCCGGGCAAGGTCGACTGCGGACCTGCAGATCCGGCTGCTGATCCCGTAGGAGACGAGCACTACTGAGGCGTCTTCGGTCAGGTATTCCTCGTAGTCGATTTCGCTCTTTTCGATCTCTGCATATTTGGCCTGTAGCTTCTCATTGAACTGCTCGAGTTCGGTGAAGTCCAGGAAGATTGAGGTTATCAGGTTCGGCCTTGTTTCGGCAGTACCGTTGACCGCCCAGGAAGTGTTGATCTCCGGGACAGTGGCTTCTGTCGGGAATTCCAGGGACTCGATCATCTGCCCGAGCACCCCGTCAGCCAGGACCACAGCCGGGTTCCGGTACTTGAAGGCAAGTTCGAAAGCCTTCATGGTCATGTCGCACATTTCCTGCACGGAGTTCGGGGCAAGTACGATGTTCCGGTAGTTCCCGTGCCCTCCGCCTTTTACGACCTGGTTGTAGTCTCCCTGTTCGGGGCCGATGTTCCCAAGTCCCGGGCCTGCCCTCATGATGTCCACGAGCACGCAGGGAAGTTCCGCACCTGCCAGGTAGGAGACCCCTTCCTGCATCAGGCTGATTCCTGGTCCGGAAGAGGAGGTCATAACCCTGTGTCCGGCGGATGCCCCGCCAAAGACCATGTTGATTGCGGCTTCCTCGGACTCGGCCTGGACGAATTTCCTGCCTATTTTCGGGAAATATTTGGACGCATCGTGCAGGATTTCGCTTGCCGGAGTGATGGGGTATCCGAAGAAACAGTCGCATCCGGCGTAGAGTGCGCCGATAATAATTGCGGAGTTGCCTTTTACTAGTTGTGTTGCCATCTTTTGTACCTCCTCCGGCCTTATTCGGCCTCTTTCTCCTTCAGGGGAATGTGAATTTCGATTGCCAGGGGTTCCGGGCAGGTGTAGAAACAGTTTGCACAGCCGGAGCAGCCTTCCCCTTTATACTCCACATAATGGTACCCGCGTTCGTTTATCTCCTCACTCATGGAAAGCACGCCTTTCGGGCATGCAAGGAGGCAGCGCCCGCAGGCCTTGCATTCAAGGATGTTGATAACAGGGTACGGTTCTTTTTTATCACTTTTTGACATAGCGGACCTCATATTGTTTTACTTCTGGATACTGACAGGGCTCCCGGATGTCCCTCTGCCCTTTTTTCTGCTCTCAGATCTATTTTTTCCGTTTTCTTCCACGGACCTTCGGTCCTGGATTGGACTCATTTGCCCATACGGGACTTTTTTGTCCCTTTTTTTGGTATCATCAATTTTCGTGACAGAATAGGAGAGCCTGTCATTTATCGGGATTAAATAAATGGAAAAAGTTGGTAGTTAATTATAGTCAGGGAACACAGCCCCGAAAAGCTTCGAGGCCAGAATATTTTAGAGGAAGATATCAGGGTACTTATGCTTTTTCCTTCGAGAAAGTTTCCCGGATCGGGGACTTAACGATGCCTGATTACCCCGGGGGTACACCGGGATTATATCCTGAACCCGGTTGTAAATCCGGTGGATACGGTTTCAAATCCGGAACCCGATTATGGACCTGACAGACCCGGTTCCAAATCCCAAACCTGGTTATAACCCGGTGCCCTTTGCATATCCGACAAACCGGGCAGGGCTTCTTAAATGGACTGTATTCCTGACTGTATTATAACCTTTGTTATTTTTATTGGTTCTGATCCTTATCGCGGATTTCTACCCTGCGGATCTTACCGCTGATGGTCTTTGGGAGTTCGTCCACGAATTCCAGGATTCTCGGGTACTTGTAAGGTGCCGTGACTTTTTTCACATGGTTCTGAAGCTCTTTCCGGAGCTCTTCACTCGGGGAGTAGCCTTTTGCAAGCACAACTGTCGCCTTGATGACCTGTCCCCTTACAGGATCAGGAGCTCCTGTAATCGCACATTCGAGCACTGCCGGGTGCTGGATCAGGGCGCTTTCCACTTCAAAGGGCCCGACTTTATATCCTGAGGTCTTGATGATGTCGTCGCCCCTTCCCACGAACCAGAAGTAGCCGTCTTCGTCCATCCAGGCCATGTCTCCGGTGTGGTAGTAGCCGTCGTGCCAGGTCTGCAGGGTTTTTTCAGGGTCCTTGCCGTAGTGGACAAAGAGCCCGACCGGGATTTCGGCTTTTGTGTTGATCACGATTTCCCCTTCTTCTCCCACATCGCAGAGCTTGCCTTCCTTATTCATAATTTCGATCTCGTAGCCGGGGGTTGGCTTCCCGATAGATCCGGGTTTTGGTTCCATCCAGGGGAAAGTTGCTATGGTGACAACGGTTTCGGTCTGCCCGAAGCCTTCCATGAGCTTGATGCCGGTAAACTCCAGGAAGCGGTTAAACACTTCGGGGTTCAGGGGTTCGCCTGCGACCACGGCATAGCTCAGGCTTCCAAAGTCGTACTGGGAGAGGTCTTCTTTGATCAGGAAGCGGTAGATCGTGGGCGGGGCGCAGAAGGTTTTGACCCCATACTTTGAGGCTTTTTCAAGCATATTTTTGGCATCAAAGATGTCGTAGTCATAAACAAAAACCGCAGCTCCGGCGATCCACTGCCCGTAGATCTTGCCCCAGACGCATTTGGCCCAGCCGCTGTCGGCAACGGTGTAGTGCAGTCCGTCATCTTGCACGTTTTGCCAGTAGCTTGCGGTCAGGATGTGTGCCAGGGGGTAAGTGTGGTCCTGTTCTATCATTTTCGGGAAGCCTGCGGTCCCGGAGGAGAAGTAGAGCAGGCAGATGTCTTCATTCTTTGTTGCGGCTTCCCCGGTAGGGCGTTCAAAGTCAGGAGAAGCCTCCTCAAGTTCTTTCCTGAAATTGATCCAGCCTGGACGGCTTTCTCCGCCGATAAGGGCTTTCTTGAGGGGGATATCTCCATATTCGGCATGGGCTTCGTCCATCTGCTCCGGAACCCCTTCTTCTGGTACACAGACGATCATTTTCAGATCGGCTTTTTCGATCCTGTATACGATGTCCCGGGTTTTTAGCATGTGGGTGGCAGGCACTGCAATGGCCCCGATCTTGTGAAGTGCAACAAGGCAGTACCAGAACTCGTAGCGGCTTTTCAGGGTCAGCATCACGTAGTCGCCTTTGCCTATCCCGTGTTTTACGAAGAAGTTTGCTGCTTTGTCGCTGTAGTATTTAAGGTCTTTGAAGGTGAAAAACCTCTCATTCCCGGAATCGTCACACCAGACCATGGCGCGCTTTTCAGGGCAGTCTTTTGCGTATTCGTCTACGACATCGTAGGCAAAGTTGAAATTTTCAGGGACGATAATCCTGAAGTTTTCCTGGAAATCCTCGTAGGATTCAAAATCGGTTTGTGAAACAAATCGGCTGAGTAAGGAAGTCATTTCGGACACCTGTCTTCTTTCTTTCTGTTCTTGCTTTCCGTGCTATGCTGTGGTTTTCAGGGTCACGCTTCGGAATCAATTTTGATTACCGGACGTTTTCAGATAATCACGGCAAGGAACCTTGCAGGTTTTTCTCCCAGGGCTTGCATGGCGTGTTCGTAGTTGGAGTCATAGAAGATGGAGTCCCCCTCGTTCAGGATAATCTCGTTGTTGTGAATATAAACTTTCAAGCTTCCTTCCAGCAGGTAGTTGAACTCCTGCCCGGGGTGGGAGTTAGTCCCGGGCTTTGTCCCCTCGGGTTTGGGTTCGACCGTGACGATGAAAAACTCCGCCTTTTTGTGGATGAATTTCTCGACGAGGTTCTGGTACTTGTACTGTTTTCTCCTCTCCACACTGACCCCTTTGTCATTTCGGGTAACGGTAAAGATGTTCATCCGTGGCTCTTCCCCGGTCAGAAGGGTAGCCATGTCAACCTGCATCTTGTGTGCAATTTCAAAGAGGATACTTGCCGGGATGTCCTCTTCTCCACTTTCGTAATTTTTGTATGTTTCTTCCGGGATCTGTAGATACCCTACCATTTCTTCTACCGAGATCTCGGACAATTCCCGCATTTCATGGACACGGGCTGCGATTTCCTTGATTTTCTCCTGCATACTAGCATCTTCTCCAGCTTAAATTTATAAGAAGTTTAATGAAGGATTGTTGAAAAACCTTTGCACTCTTCGGGGGGTACCTGTACACCATTGATAAGGGATGTACGCTTTACGACAGGACCAGTGTGAACTACCTCCCTGCCTCCTTCGGAGTAGAGGTAAGGGCTTTCGGCTTCATTACCCGGAGCAAGCTCCACGAATCCACAAGCTCTACCCCGTGTCCCACGGGTGTTTAGAATTAAGTCGCAAGTGCAAACTTTTTGATATTGATAACAGCGTTTATGTCTCTATCATGGAACGTAGCACAAACTGGACATTCCCCCCCTGAAATCCAGAGTTACCCCCTCTACATAGTATCTGCAAACATTATAGGCTTCTGTGGAAGGCTCTAAAATCTCTACCCTGATAAAAGTTTTACCGGGCCTTTTGCCTTATATTCCGGTTTTGAAACAAAGTTTTCCCATGCGGAATTACTAATTACCTGAGCAAGTTTATGGTTTTTCTGCATGCCCTGAATGTCCAGAAAGACATGGTGGATTATGTGAAGGCTTCAGGCTCCGAGCAGGAAGAAAGCGGAGGCAATATTCCCTGGACTGTACTGTCAGGTGCAGTGTTCGGGCTTGCTTCCGCAGTTTACCTGGTGAACAGGGGTAAAAAGAGGTAAATGAATTAGTTATTAACTGGGAATAGGGATGCTGACTGAAGGTTAATTAGCTTTCTTACCGAAAGTGGATTAGCTTTCTGAATGAAAGTTAATGAAAAAAGAGTTAAGGCCTTCAACAGCAGCCGACTATAAGTGCCACAAAGTTTTCCCGGTGGTTTTCTAACTCCTCTCTTGTGGCATTTTTCAACCATTTTTCCCCCCCATGAACGGCGTGGTCCCCGCAGATGAAGAAAATGCTGCCTTTTTCGGAAGCGTCAAAAATCTCTCCGAGATTTTCGTCCACAGCCTTTGCCGCTTTTTCCATTTCTGCCCAGCTTTCGGCCCTGTGGGAAAAACGGTCAAGAGCCCGCAGGTGTACGGCCAGGATATCGGGTTTTTCCTGAAGGGACTGCACCGCGTATTCCGTTATTTTCCGGTCATAGTCCAGGATGTCTTCCGAATTGGGTACCCCATAAAAGTCTTTTATCCTGCCCCTGAAACTTTCGGCTCCTTCGGATTCGATCACCGCAGAAACTTTTTTTCCTGCCTGGTACGCCCACTCCATGATGCTTTTCAGTCTGGGATTTTCAGGTTCTTTTGCTCTTTCAATGTAGATGTCCCCGGTTGAATAGACCCTGTGCTCTTCCGGAAAGTATCCTGTGAAAATGGACGCAATCGCCGGGGATGTATGGGTTGCCGGGGACTTGCATTTGAAAAGAAGCCCTTTTTCGGCAAGCTCCCCTGTATTTTTCATTATCGAAGAAAAGTGCCTGTACAGGAAGTAGCCCAGGCTGTCAACGATGATTATAACCGCTCTCTTGCAGCTTTTCTCTTTTGTAAAATCAATAACCTCAGGAATCAGTCTGCCAGTAGGTGGAACCATGGGTATTTCCAGCAGCTTTGAAAGCGTGGGGGCTATGTCAATGGTCCTGCACTCAAAAGCTTTCATATATTCTCCAAAGTATATTTGATGCTGCTGT
Organism: Methanobacteriota archaeon; assembly: GCA_016841625.1. Taxonomy (GTDB): domain Archaea; phylum Halobacteriota; class Methanosarcinia; order Methanosarcinales; family Methanosarcinaceae; genus MTP4. The sequence goes on along the minus strand of JAENYU010000009.1, from coordinate 116,092 downwards.
TTATATGTATTTCCTGAACCCGACGAAAAGAACACTTTCCGTTTTCAAAGAGATGCGCCGGGTAAATTTAATAAATTTCAGTGTACCATAAATTTCACTAATCGGCTTTTAACCTTACAGGCGGGAAGTTCCCTTCCTCGACAGCCGGAGGAGGCAGGAGGGGTAGTCCACGGGACGCCTGAATTAATTTACGGATAGTTAAAAAGTGAGGGAGGAATGGAGTGGGATTTGAAAGTGAAAAAACCTCTGAGGGAGCAGCAGTCTCCATGTATGGTGAAAAATCTCCAGAGAAAGAAGACGAGGAAGCTCTTGAGGTAAATGAACCGGGAGAAGAAGCTCTTGAAGGGGAGGAATTCTCCGAACTTATCAAATACACTCTTCCCGGCTACATCATCGGGCTTCTGGCAGGGATTTTCCTGGACTGGCAGGGTTATCAGCGAAGCCCGGTAGGGCAGTGGCTGGTCCGGACGCTGGCGGGAGAAGGGGAGAGCATTTTCGAAGGTATATATTCCATAAAGCAACGTTTCCGGAAAGCTGAGGGCACGATGGCAGAAGCTTACGGATGGGGAAAACTCTTCGGGCTTGCAATCCCCTGGTTTATAGACCTGGGAAGCCGGTTGGCAGGAGTGGACGTGTACGGAGTCCGGGGCTTCTATATCCCCTATTTTTATGCCCTGAGCGACCAGATCGGGGCTAACATCTCGGGAATGCTTTTTCTGAAAAGGAAGGAAGGGTCCTGGAACGCCGCTTTTGGAAGCTACTTCCGCCATCCCGTGATGCTTGCAAGCCTTGCGGTTATCACGCTTGTCCCTCTCGGGCTGCTGGGAGCCAGGTTCCTGGGTTTTAGCCCGACCACACAGACCTACACCGCCCTTGAGACCATTGCTGCTAATCTCTGCTGGGTCCCGCCGGTGGTCGGGTGGTATGTGGAAAAATACCGCTGATGGGTAAGTACTGCTAAATCACTTATATATAAATAGCAGTCGCAGCCAGGGTTTACATCAGGAAGCTTCCAACACATGTAGTATAAGAACTGCATATGTGAGTGCTAATTTAGTATGAAATATAATACTTAAAGAATAGTATTTCCAGCAAAAAAATAAAACCAGCAAAAACGGAATGAGGTGTAATAATGAAGAAAATTATAGGTTTGCTTTTCCTGGGTATTCTGGTTGGTGCTTTTGGGGCGAGGGCAGTCAGCGCTGTAGCCCCGGATGACGCGGAAACGGCCTCCTCCTTCTACGGTCCCGGATGCAGGTGGGCCCAGACAGCTGCTAGCGAGGCATATGCGGGCTATGGGCCAGGCTACTGCATTGAATACGGATACTACGGCACAGGGGAACCTGTAAAACTCAAAGTGGAAATAGCTGCTGAGGCGCTTGCAATCGCTAAAGATAAAGTTGACGGCGATGTCTCCGAAGAAGATATCTATCAGATGGGCCGCTGGTGGATTGTCTTTTACGAGGACGGGAACGGCGTTTACAAACAGGCCCGGATTGATGCATACACCGGGGAAGTTTTTAGCGGCTACACGGCTCCTGTAAGGTTCAGGGGCGGTGGCGGGTATGGCCGCGGGGCTGGCTATTGCGGCGGGTATGGCTACTGAGCTTTAACCCCCTTTACTTACTTTTTTAATGCTTTAAACCTGAGCTCCAGGTAAGTGCTTGCATGGTTGAAAAGAATACAAAGTTAGTTTCCGGAAGAACAGGAACCTCCATCAATATATCATAATGGGGTGAGAACTTGAACAGCTTTATGCAATACGGAATGTCAGGTATGCTTTTTCTCATTCCCCGATATCTTCGTTCCGGATTTCCGGATATTTGCCGATGAAGTCTACCATCATTTCCTGCATTCCGGGTGATCCAGGTCTATAAGCTCTACTCCGTCGCTCTCAATAAATTCATTCATTTGTATTTTATTGAAGAAATTTTCAGCAGAAATATATCACAGGGCGTCCAAATATTAATGGGGATTGTTATGGCTATTGCAGTTAGTGAGGGTCTGGCGCTTTCGCCAGAATACATTATTGACGAAATTCTCGGTTTGCACCGGGGTATCAGGGATCTGTCCGATGAAGAAATCCTGTACGGGCCGTCCAACCGAAATGAAGCATTGTTCAGGAAACTGGATGCCCTAATTACTCTGGAGATGGACGATAAAACCGTCCAGGAGATTTTGCAAAAGGAGGAACTTGAGCCGGTTTTTGCCGACCTGAACAGGTTCAGGAACCTGTACACCGTAAAACTCGAAACCGAGCATGCTAACGAAGTCCTTGCAAACGAATCGCCCTGGGCTGTCCTGAAGCAGTTTCCCTTTTACGGAAATTACCTGAAGCTCGTCCGGACGGAATACGAAGGGCTCGGGCTAAAACCCGGGGACCGGGTTGTTTTTCTCGGAAGCGGGCCGCTCCCCCTTACCCTGATTGTTTTTTTCAGGCAGCATGGGGTAAAGAGCATCGGGATAGAACAGGTATCCACCCGAGCGAACCTCTCAAGGAGGCTTATTGAAAAACTCGGGCTTTCGGAAGATATAACCATCGTCAACGGAAACCATTTCTCACTGGACGGAAAGGACTTTGGTCCAGGTCCCGATTCCGGGTTCAGGGCCCTGATGGTAGCTGCCCAGGCCGAATCAAGGAAGGAAATTTTCGAGCACCTCCTTGAGGTCATGCCGGTTGGGAGCAGGATCTCATGCAGGATTTACGAAAAAGGGCTCCGCAAGCTGCTGAACGGGAACTGCCTTCTGGACCTGCCGGCAGGCTTTGAGGAGCAGGAAAGAGTTCGGCCGGAGCCTCCGGTCTATAACACCATAGTGTTTCTGGAGAAAAAGAGATAAAATGTGCCTGGCACAGCTTAATTCTTTTCATTTATTTCGCCGGAAGAGTTTGTTTCACCGGGAGTTGAACCTCTGTCATCAGTTCTTCTTACGGGACTTCGGCAGGGTCGTTAAAGTACAGTTCCCTGCTAGGGCCAAAAGCCCCCAGGGGTTCCATGTTCTTTTCGGCGGCATAGGCAAAGATCCTGTTGTAGCCTGCTTCGACGCCCTGGTAAGGCCCTCTGTAAACCACTGAAATAGCTTTGATGCCGGGAAGGGTCTTGATTTCCATTTTCGGGTCTTCTACCGAGATCCTGCCCGAAACAGGAAGGCCGACCTCGATATCGGCATCCTCTTCTTTGTATTCCTCGTCGTGGCAGAGGAACATGACAGGGCCTGTTACTTTTACGCGGTTCCGCCGGTTTTCGGGGCTGTCCACGCAGGCACAGAGTTCGCCTATGAGTTTTCCGATCGTTACGGCATAAATGCCCTTTTCGCGCTTGCTTATCACGCGCATTTCGGGGACTTCCTTGATAACGGGATCTGTTACTGACATCTTGAATATCTCCAGTATTTTTCCTTCTTGCTTGCAGGCGCCCTGCAAAATGCCTTCGATTTTTCGCAGCTGCCTGACCTCCAGCCGGATGTCCTCAAGCCTCTTTTGAAAGCAGGCTTCAATGGCCTCACTGTCCCCCGTGCTTTCTGCGTCCAGAAGCCCGGTGATCTCGTCCAGGGAAAATCCCAGGTATGTGAGAGTTTTGATCGTCATCCCCCTCTCGACCTGGGCAACCGTATAGTAACGGTAGCCGGTAAAGGGATCTTTTGCTTCCGGAACAAGCAGCCCTTTCCGGTCATAGAGGCGGAGCGCTTTTTGCGTGAGGCGGGTCATGAAGGAAAACTTTCCGATTGGGATCTGATCGATTGACATCTTGCTCAACCTTTAATCGTCCTGAAATTAAATAAACTGCCTCACTTTTCCCCGGGTAAAGGTTTGGTTTTTATGGATAAAATCCACAATATATATTTCAGAAATATATTACCAGAAATTCAAAGTATATTGCCGCTATTTTTTTTTGGGAATCCTGTTTGCTGGATGCTGAATTCAAAGAATATCAGGCATCATGCTTTGAGGTTCATTACGAGAGGGTGGAAGTTATGGGTAACATAAATAATTCGAAATTTATCAGATTACTGGTGTTTTTGGTGGTCCTGTTCGCAGCCGCCGGTTGCGTTGAGACGCCCGAGTCAGGTACAGATACAGGTACAGAGCCAGGTGCAGAGTCTGAAGAAGAATCCAACATATACTGGCCCACTGAGGGCTGGCAGACATCAACTCCGGAGCAGCAGGGGATAGACTCGGAAAAACTGGCTGAGACGCTGGATTACATCCGGGAAGAGGACGTTAACATACACAGCTTGCTGCTCATAAGAAATGGCTACGTCGTGACAGATGCTTACTTTTATCCCTTTGCTGAGGGTTCCATACACGATACTGCTTCCGTTACCAAAAGTTTCACGTCAACCCTGACCGGCATTGCTATTTCCGAGGGGCACATCGCAGGTGTCGAGCAGCCAGTCCTGGAATTCTTCCCGGAACGGAGCGTTGAAAACCTTGATTCCAGGAAAGAGGCAATGACCCTGGAAGACCTTCTTACCATGAGGTCGGGTTTTGAGTGTGTCAACGATCCCTCTGAAATCACGCTTACCCAGATGCGGGAAAGCCCGGACTGGGTCCAGTTTACGCTTGACCTGCCCATGGCCGACGAGCCGGGCACCCGTTTCGTCTACTGCAGCAATAACGCACATCTCCTCTCAGGAATCATCCGGGAGACAACCGGCATGAGCGAACTGGACTATGCCAATGAAAGTCTTTTTGGACCTCTCGGCATCCGGAACGTCAGCTGGCCTTCCGACCCTCAGGGGAACAACCACGGCTGGGGTGACCTGCGTTTGGCTCCTCCGGATATGGCAAAACTGGGGTACCTCTACCTGAATGAAGGTGCCTGGGACGGGGAACAAATCGTGCCGGCAGGGTGGGTGAACGAATCGACGCAAAAACATGTCTCTCTGGACGAAGGCGAAGGATATGGGTACCAGTGGTGGGTTTCAGGCGATATCACCGGGCTTTATGAAGCAAGGGGACGTGGCGGCCAGCGGATTTCTGTCTTACCCGAAAAAAACATTGTAGTCGTGATTACAGGTGGGGGCTTTGAACCAGAGGATCTTGCTCCTTTCCTTCTTGAATCTCTGCAGTCGGATCAGGCCCTGCCTGAAAACCCGGAAGCCTATGGACGGCTTCAGGAGAAAATAACGGCTGCCTCAAACCTCCCTGATCCCGAACCCGTTCCTCCCCTACCGGAAATGGCAGAGGAAATTTCAGGTAAAACGTATGTAGTTGAGCCCAACCCCTATGGCATAGGAAGCATTTCCCTGAGTTTTGAGGGACAGGAGGAAGCCCTTCTCAACCTCTCCCTGGCAGAGGACCAGCAGGTGCTGCCGGTAGGGCTGGATAATGTTTACCGCCTATCTCCCGGCGGGGAGTTCGGACCTCTGGCACTTAAGGGGTTCTGGAAAACGGAGACTGAATTTGTTTTTTATTATAATGAGGTCTCCAATATCAACAACTACCAGGTTAGCATGACCTTTGAAGCCGATGAGGTTACACTTCAAATTCAGGAGCTGACAGGGCTTGGAGGTGCAACCTTTGATGGAAGGCTAGAGAGCGGCAGCAGCTAACGGCTGGATAAGCTAAATGGCTGCAGCAGCGAAGAGACTGAAGCCCCAGCACCTGACAGCGGCATCTGCTTGGGCAATAGCCTGGGCAATAGCCTGGGCAATAGCCTGTTTTTTGAGAGGGAGATAAAACTCCTTTCTCTCTTCTTTCTCTCTTCTTTCTCTCTTTTTATACTTCCTGATTTCACTTCTGCAGCAACAGGGTTATTGTTTTCAGGAGATTCTTCAGGAATTTAGATTGGTGCTTCAATATCAAGTCCCTTATTGTAGTTATAAATATCAATCTGGTTGTTTATGATAACTGGCGACATTAACCCCTGGATATTCATCAGGAATTCGATATGCATTTCAATCGAAATGATGCGATAAGTGTCTTTATCGATCAGGTACGTTATATAATAATCATTTAATTGTTCATCACCCTGCAAATCCAGACCGACTTTTTTTGCCTCCTGAATTAATACACTCCTATCTGGAATGGCAGTCAGTACTATATGAGAATTTATTTTTTGCATACTCAGATTTGTTGTATCGTCCAAAAGAAGGTTTTGTTGGGCTAATTGATCATAACTATCCCACATTTCTTCATTTAGATCCTTTTTTTCCCATGAACCATTATTGCTTCTAAAATAAGCATAATCATCAACAACAATCAGATCTATCGATTGTTCAACAGATTCAAATTTTGTCGCTATTCTTTCATTTTTATAATCTACTGAACCATTTCCTATAATAATCGGAAGAGTTTCCCCTAACATTGAAATGTTGCTGTGGATATCAAACTGGTAGGAACTAACATCATTAGAAACATAAAGAACTCTGCCTGCAAGTGAGTAAGCATCATTTATTTCCCGATACTCAACATAATAGACAGCAAAAATGATTAGAACACAAATGATGGCAAATGCAGCAAATAATTTCTTCTTTGTCTCTTTCTTTTCTGGTGATAGCAATTAAACCACCTTATATGCAGATTCTCAAATTATTCCCAATTATACCTTATTCCTTTCTCCGAAATACCAGCAGATAAGCTAATAATGCAATAAGGGCAATGCCTGATATCCAAAATAACGTTGATGAGAATTTTTTGGGTTCAGGATATTTTTCCATTGCATCTCCAGACTCATTCGGCATTCCCGATTCTACTTCACTCGGAGAGCTGTATAGAACCAATGGATCATCATCCTCCGAATCAATGATACCTTCGGGAAGCAACGGGTCATCATCCTCCGAATCAATGATACCGTCGTCATCCGTGTCAGGATCATAAGGATCGGTACCTATCCTGCGTTCCATGAAATCATACAGACCATCAAGATCCGAATCGAGCGGATGATCATCATCGCCGCCTCTTTCTGCTTGTTGGGTTATTTCATTTCCGGAAAGCCCATACATGCTAAAATGGGACACATTCGCCCAGAGATATCCCTCATATTCCTTGCCATTAATAACATCATTTGTGGTATCGATTCCAACATCATTTACCCAATCCATATTAGTTGTGAGCTTTTCCCACATGCCACTGGAATCGTTGAACCAATTCATGACCAGAGTTTTCTCATTAATATCCCCCGGATCATTCGCATCCAGATCACCAGTCCTGTCAAGATCACGAGCCGTATAGTAGATAACAATAAGTGCTCTTTCAATATTATTAGAACTTGCATTCATAACGTTTTCACTGACATTTATATCAAGATATTTGACACCCAATCCATTTCCGGAGAAGCTGTATTTGGCATCATGCGGCAGGTTTTCCTCATTATAGACTTGCAGTTCTATGGATGGTTTTACAGGTTCTTTAAGTTCAACCATTACAAAAGATCCCAACTCATCGATGGCATCTGCTTTGAACTCACTTACAACGTTTGGATATTCCGTATTTTCAGAAAGAGTCTTGAATAATTCCAGCACCCTGTAATGATCCAATGGATATGGATGAGATAACATAACAACAGTTTGGTTCTCTTGCCAGACATTATATTCAACATAGAACCTGTCATGGTCAGACTCCTGCATTCTTGAAAGAGCATTAGGCGCAACAGAACCAATAATATTTTGGATCTGGTTTCCAGCAGTTGTATTATCCATTCCCGGTCTTCCAACAAACAGGATATTTTGCTCATCGGAATAATTTCCAATATCCTCAGGCTTGAAAATGGTTATATTGGTATATTTACCAAGGTCTTCAACCAACCGGAGGGTATCATCATCGGAGTCATAGCTAACCCAGATCCTCTCTACATTAGCTGCAAAGGTGTATGGATCTTCTGAATCATTTAAGCCATTTCCGTCTGTATCAGCATTCAATGGGTTTGTACCATTATTGAGTTCAAAAAGATCATTCAGCCCATCGCCATCAGTATCATTGTTTAACGGATTCATATGATTATCAACTTCTTTTCCGTCAAACACGCCGTCTTTATCAGTATCGTTGTTCAATGCGCTGGTATTATACAACAACTCATACCCATCAGGCAAACCATCTCCGTCTGAGTCCGGATTCCATGGATCGGCAGTCCTGTTCTTCTCTGCTTTGTCAAACATCAGGTCGCCGTCCGAATCCGGATTTCGCGGGTTTGATTTGAAGTCCTTCTCTTCCTTATCTGACAATCCATCTCCATCGGTATCTTTCTTTTTCGGATCAGAATTGAAATAGAACTCCTCATAATCTGATAGGCCGTCGTTGTCACTATCTACTTTTTTAGGCTTACTGCCAAAAATTATCTCGGTGTTGTCATCCAGTCCGTCTCCATCGGTATCATAGTTGGTGATATTCGTTCCAATAATACTCTCGATAAAATCACTGAGTCCGTCATCGTCTGAATCTATGTCCCGGGGATTGGATGAATGATTATACTCTTCAAGATCTGTCAACCTATCAAAATCAGTATCTTCGGTCAGAGGTTCACTGTTTACATGAATTGCAAACACACCTGTCACATTCGTAAAAGTCACATCCCACCCAATGGACTCATTATTATCGGTCAAACCATCTCCATCGGTATCTGTAGTACTGGATACATTACGTGGTGGTATGTCTGTAACCTGGGCAAATTTCTGGATGCGGTTGTTTCCTGAATCTGCAACATAGACATATTCATCTGCATCAATTGCAATTCCGTGGGGGTCATTAAATTCACTGTTATTTTCACCATCTTGACCCCATCTGGTAACGAAAAATCCGTCGGAACTGAATTTTTGAATGTGATTATTACCCGTGTCGGCAATGTAAACATATCCCTTAGCATCAACTGCAAGTCCTTCAGGTGCAGAAAAGCTCTTATTCAGATATCCTTCGCTTCCCCATCGTTTTATGAAAGTTCCGTTTGGGTCAAACTTGAATATACCCTGATTGGGGAAATCTATCCCGTTGGTAAGATAGAAACTGCCATCATCGGAGATAGTCATTTTATAAGGACCCTCAAACACCTCATTCCCGTTTACAAATGTTATATTTTCAACAAATATTCCACTTGAATTGAATTTTTGGATGACGATGTTGCTAGGAAGGGGATAATGATCATAAAAGTAATCATTAATAGGGGTACCATAAATGTAATCATTAGCATCAATAGCAAAAGTGCGGCGGGAAGTTGTATTCCATGATGTTATGAAATTGCCGTCTGAGTTGAATTTCTGGATACGGTTCATTTCAAGAGTATAAATATTACCATTAGAATCAACTGCAAGGTCCGTTATGGATTCGAACTCTCCATCCCCTTCACCATCAGTTCCCCATTTGGTAATGAAATTGCCACTGGAATCGAATTTCTGAATGCGTTGATTTCCTGAATCTGCAACATAAACATAACCATCATCATCTACTGCAACTACTTCTGGATAAGTAAATTGCCCATCTTCTACACCTTCAGTTCCCCATTTTGTTTCAAAATTAACATATGTCAGATGTTGCGGATTCGGCTCATCGGGAATACCATTCCCGTCCGTGTCTTTTGACATGGGGTTCAGGTAACTCCAGTATTCCATCTGGTCGTCCACACCGTCATCATCGCTATCCTGCACTAAAGGATTGGAGTGGACAGTCATGTTAAATGTCTGGTTACTGTAATTGAAACTGATATCCCAGCCATTGATTTCCTTGTAATCGGACAGATTATCCCTGTCGGTATCGGGGTTTGTCAGGTTCGTGCCGTAGATGATCTCCATCCTATCGTTTAGTCCGTCCCCATCCTTATCAGAACTGGAAGGATCTGATCCAATAGTATTAATTTCAAATTTATCGCTTAACCCGTCTCCGTCAGCATCCCAGCTCCATGGGTATGGATCAATATTATTGGTAAGTCCGTCAGCATCGCGATCAAGTGGTGAAATCTGGTACCAGCTTGTAAAATCATTGACATTTCCGGGAAGAATGTCGAAGTAAAGTGTGTCAACTTCACTTGTGACAGTACCGGTCTCAGTCATGATGGTTTCTTTGTAACCTTTCCAGATCTCCCATTGAATCCTGCGGTCCGTATATATTATTTTATAATCCGCTTCAAACACAATTGGAAGCGGGAAATTGGCAGCACCTTCTGCAGGCTCTATCCATACGCCGACCTCATAGGTTGTGTTCTTGGAATCGGGACGAGATTCAGAATATGATACGTTGTTTGTATAATCACCATAATTTGAGTTCCAGTAAGTATATGGTGTATCTACTGGCATCCATCGCCTGACCTTATAATGGGGAACAATGTAGCTTTCCGTGACATTTTGCCAGCTGCTGTGGGCGTAGGAGGTATTTGTAATCGTACTGTTGATATAACTTTTAAAAATAATTCGATCACCCGCATCAAATCCATTACTTTTATGGTCATCCATATCTAGTGACGTATTCAGGACAGCTAGGGAATATTCAGTATGCGGGTAGGTTTGATGGAATGTGCCCACAATCCATGTAACAAAATCTGAAAATCCAATGCCGAAGAAACCAAGGATAAAATCGGTCAATCCGATCAGTCCCAAAATAATACCTCCCGCCAGTGCAATTGCCCAGCCATACACCGGAATAGCTCCACATACCAGAAGAATTACCCCGATGGCAAAAAGAGTGGCCGCGTATGCGGTCATGATGGCAGCATAAACAGCTCCCTGGAAAATACCGATTGATGACCAGCCCTCGCTCATTGATATTTTAAATAAACCCCAGATAGCAAAACCAATTTCAAGGACAAATCCCGTCGACAGTGTGATAGCACCAAGTACATTAAGAACCTTGCTCATTCCGCTTGCAACTTTGGTAATGTTTACAATTACCTTGGCCGTTTTCTCGACAAGGGGGATTGCGGTTTTGAGAGTTTTTCCAGCAGTTATAGCAGCCTTGAGCACAGCATCAAGTACTTCAAGGGAGCTTTCAAATATTCCAGATGCGATAGAAATTGCATCAAGAGGTATGGAAACCGAAGAGAAGCCAGTACCAACCCATTTTGTAATTTCATCTCCAACCTTTATTACTTCTTCATGATTGAAGATAGTAAAACGATCTCCAACCTTTGTAACCGTTGACTCACCCACGTTCCATACAATTGCCAGGGCCATTATGGATGAGAGAGTATCGTCATCCACATTCATGACCTGTCCCCAATTCATTGTCTCAGTTAAAACAGATTCGAGATTAACAGGGGTTTTTTCGGTTGTATTGAACCAGTTTGTCTTCATCAATTTTAACGTTATGACCGGCTCATTTCTCATATCTATTGAAAGATCATTACCTACAACGTGAGATATGGAATTAAGTTCAGATAACTCCGTTTTTGTGAAGGAATTTTCAGATGCTGCAATAATCGGAAGAATCTTATCTGCAGGAAGTGCATCCAGAGCACCAGGTGTCATTTTAGTGGTAACGTTCAATAATGTCTGATCACGATGCGAAAAACTATCAACATTTGATAGCAAACTTACATTGTGATTTTCAAGTTCAAGAGGCATATCCTGAACAGTGGATTGGTTATCTCGCAAAAATGAATATGCCATCAGGAAGTTAGCCGCCATGGTCTGGTTTATATCATCGCTATAGAACAAACCAATGTCACTACCATAGCTTTCCTCAACACTGAAACCTGTCAGGGTGAAGTTTTCTTGATATGTTACAAGGGTAGTATCCTCGGATTTGATGGTTGTATTGTCCAGATAATCGGTTTTCGCTTTCACCAACCATACAAGACTTGCATTGATCTGGACATCAAGCGGGTCAGATGCAGGATAGAACATTTTTCCACCCAGAGCAGCTTCACCTCCAAGACCTCGGACCTGGAATAGAGGAACATACGCCCTGTCTAAAGAAATGCCAATACCATAATCATCTACTTCCGATTGTTCAGGAACAGAACTCATGGTAAGTTCAAGCATTGGAATAATTTGCAGGTCATCACTGGAATTATCAAGATCCTGCATCGTACTCTTGTTATCATAGGGCCAGTCCCATTCCTGTAAGGCAAGTCTCACATTATCAGGATTCTGGGGAAGAAGCTGGAAGTCTATGTAAATAGGATTTCCATTTGTTTTGAGATTGAAATTGAAAGTATCATACATTATGGAATAGGCAAACGGTGATGAATCAATATTGTCTTCTATACCGTCACCATCATTATCAAAATCCCAGATGTTGGAAAACCCATCGGAATCAACATCATCGGATGGGGCATCAGTCACTTCAAAATAATCAGGGAAACCATCATAATTAGAATCCGGCTCAAGCGGATCTGAGAGGTAGACCACGGATTCATTATAGTCATCAAGCCTGTCAAAATCAGAATCGGTATTGTTAAAGTCGGTTCCAAGGATTGTTTCCACGGAATCAGGCAATCCATCATTATCAGTATCGGTTTTATTTGTGGAAACATCTATAAGTCGAGGGACATCCAATCCACTATCAGATGGAGTGTGCGCCTTAATCTGGGAAACCATAGATAAAGCTGCAACAGTATCCTTTGAAATGGAAGGAATATCATCCTGCAGCACATCATCACTGCTTGTTGCGACAGCTGGATAAAACTGAGCAGCCAATAATACAACAATAATAAGTACTTTACGAAGTGCCCTTATTTGCAAATCCCATCACCACTATTGAACATATTGGATTTCGACTCAGTTCCAAAATCAAGTGATTTAGTAAGTGTAATACCACTATATAAAATATATAATTATGATTTTATGCAATGTTGTTATGGCAAAAACATAACAGTAGTGAACTATCCCCACCTGCTTTCTGATGAAAGCGAGGAAGGGACTTCCTGAAGAGACTGTGAATTGACCTCTTTGAGCCAGGGATAGATTTCCTTGAACATGGGAAGGTACTTGTCAAGTTGACTCAGGGAAATGTTGATCCTGAATTTGTCGTAGAAAACCTTTTTGATGTGGAGGAAGCGATTGAAAATGAACCGACTGCTACCGATATGCTTTTCGATAAGCGTTTATTGTTCATCATCCGGATAGATCCGGTACACGTTCCTCATTTTCATGACATTCCTTATTTGTTTTGAAATTATATAAGGAAATTCTTATATAATTTATAGAGAGTTATTTTATTGTAGTGTCGGGAAGTGGACGGCTTTCATCCCCCACCTGTCGGCCTGCGGCCTCCGAGAAAGGAGTCTTCCCGCCTTCGGAGATAAACCTTAATAACTTTTCTGAGATACCTCTTCTTTTAGACATTTTTGGTATAACTTTGATGACAATTATGAGTATACTGCAAGAGGAATTTTACATAGAAAAATGTCTCCATTATGTTCTATATGTAACAGTCACATGGTTCATAATGGTTACAACATGTACACCAAAAAAGAGCTTGGAGAAGTAAAAATCGGTAGATACAAGTGTTCAAACTGTTACAATACCCAGGAAGAAATTCGTGCTTTTTGGGAGGATCTCAAATCTTTTCTTTTTGATTCATTTAACGATTTCTTTCGACTGCTCAGGTATCATAATGTGTCTTATGAAGGAATTTCTGCCATTATGGATTTCATCTTTCCAATGTCAAGAAGCACAATTCTAAGAGAATTCAACAAGAGTATGGAACAAGAGGAAGTTCCAGATTTGTGTAATGTGTACATTGTACACTATGATGAACAGCATCCAAAGGAAGCACGTTGTCAAAAATATCGTTTAACCTTACTTGACACAAAAATTCAAAGACCATTGGACGATGAGCTTTTTGACGATAAAAGTTCTAAAACAATCAAAAATCTGGAAAACGGAGACTGAATTTGATTTTCACTATTCTCTCTTCTTTCTCTCTTTTTATACTTCCTGATTTCACTTCTGCAGCAACAGGGTTATTGTTTTCAGGAGATTCTTTGCCGCTCCGACCAGCGTCATCACCAGGACAAATGCAAGGCCTAATTTTATGGCGAGCAGTACACCCGAATTTAAGGCTGGATTGAAAGGGAAAAACGTTATAACGGCATATATAAGGACAGCTGAAGCAATGCCGAGAACTGTTTCTATGGCAAAGGTTACCCATTTGCTCTTAATTACGGGATAGAGCAGGTTCGCAAGAATTGTCGAAATGATAAGCAGGTTTATGAACGGAAGGATTCCCGCAAATTCCGGGGAAAACAACGGGACAATCTCCTGGGGCTTATTTCCCGAGAGGTTTACAACCACAGGTACTTTCGTGCAGAATAAATTTATCGCTGCGAAAAATATCAGGTTCATGCCCGTGATAATTGCAGCCCTGAGGGGCGAGGAAGGTTGCTGGAGCCTGGCGAAAAGTTCCTCAAGCTGCCCCCCATACCTCAGCTTTAGCCTGGATTCATAAAGATATATTACCAGAAAAATGAGTGCCAGCACACCGATTGCCATTATCATCGCAGGGATGACAGTAATGAAAACTGTAATCATCGGAAGCCCGACCTCTGGGGCCAGTATAAACAGGATAACGGTTGCCATCGCAAATGCAAGCACCAAAGCCGCCAGCACCTTTATGGCTTCCATGAAATCCCCTGCTCCCTTTTTTTCAGCGGCAAGAGCTCCAGTACTGTTGAAGATATTCGGTCCCGGTTCTTTTCTCAAGCTATCCCTCTTTTCAGCATCTATTTATCGATCAATCAGGTGACATTTTTTCAAGCCTGGGCTTACCATTCTCAATTATGACGTAAGTAAGGTTGTCAATCATATCCCCGCAATCAAAGAGTTTACCATCTCCGCCTGACGGGGCGTGCGTATGTCCCATTATCAGGTACTCAAGTCCTTCTTTTTTGATGAACTCTCTTGCTTTTTCATGTATAATCCGATTGTGTAATTCATATTCCTGGCCCTTAATCTTCAGTTCAAAAGGAGTTTTGAAAAATTTTTGATATAGATAGGGGAATTTGTTTACCAGCCAGCCGTACAACCAGTATCCCAATCTCTGCTGTAAATCAAACCGCCAACCGTGACAGTAGTAAATATTTTTCGAAACAAAGCTGTCAGTAACCCTGACAGGTATGCTCACTTTTTTCCAGAGCTTATAATCGTGGTTTCCCCAGATGATCGTGGTAGGTACTTCCTCTGCCATCGCGAGTAAAGCTTCATAAGTACTTTTCATCGGTTCTTCATTTTGAATTGTTTCAATGGGGCAGCGCCACAAATCCAGAACGTCTCCGCAGAGGATAAGCTCATCCGCATTTTCTTTCACTATCTCAAAAAACTCTTTCATTTTTGGATAATTTGCATTTTCGTAACCAATATGAAAATCGGATGCGCAATATATTTTCATTTCAATTCCCCATTGATTTCAACCTTAAAGATTTACCTTCTATTGCTAGAAATAAGGATAGAGGAGGAAAATATTAAAGGAAAAATGACACTGCATGGCAATACAGTGCATGGCAATACAGTGCATGGCAATACAGTGCATGGCAATAGTGCATGACAATACAGTGCAGCCATTTCCTCCTGAACACTAACACTCCTTTTCCGAAGTTCACTTTTACCGGGTATGCTCCAAAATCCAGTCCCCGATAAGCTCCATGGCAGCCGGTGACATGGTCTCTTCAATCGTTACGTACTCGGAGGGGGACCCGGTTTGAGCGGTCTGGAACAGATGGTTAAGACCCGGCAGCTCTTTTACGGTATAGTCCTCGTTGCCTCCTGCTTTGAGGGCTTCCTCGATGGCCCGGAGGTTCTCTTCAGGCGGCACCTGGAGGTCTTTTTCCCCATTTATCGCAAGGACCGGGCATTTCACCTGCATCAATGTCGGTTTGGGATCGTATGTCAGGAAAAAGCGCATCCACGGCGACAAAAGTGCCTGGACTTCAGCATCCAGAGAAGCTTCGGTGTAGCTGGAATACTGTTTTTCTTCTTCGCTCAGGTTTTCCAGCATATCCGTTATAAGCCCGCGGATTTCCTCCCCGGCAATCGTGTCATTCTCTTCCGCTTTAAGCACGGAGAATATGTCTTTCAGAAGAGCATCATTTTTGGCGCTGGTCTCGCTGGGTATTCCCTCAGCCTCAGCAATCAGCCTGCTCTGCAGCCGAATAATTTCCTCCCCTGTCAGGCCCGGACCTGCCATCAGCACGATGAATGCGACATCAGGAGACTGCACAGCTACTATTGGGGCAATCAAACCGCCTTCACTATGCCCTATCAGCCCGATCTTGGTCGAGTCTATCTCTTCGCGGCTCTTCAGGTACTCAACGCCTGCAAGTACGTCCCCTGCGAAATCTTCGGTAGTGGCCTGGGAGAAGTTCCCGGTTGAGCCTCCCATGCCCCGGTCATCGACCCTCAAGACGGCAATGCCCTGGCGTGTCAGGTAATCCGAGAGCACAAGGAACGGCCTGTGCCCTAAAATTTCTTCATTGCGGTTTTGCGGGCCGGAGCCTGTTATGAGCAGCACGGCGGGGAAAGGCCCCTCCGACCCGGGAGTGGTTAACGTGCCAGCCAGCTGGACCCCTGCCTCTTTATTTTCATAAACTACTTCTTCTTCATCATACGGATAGGGTTTTACGGGGTCCTGCTCCCTGCGCATTTCAGGTTTTTCCTCAATACGGGTAAGCACAAGCGGAAAAACCATCCCGGACTGTTTCCACTCTCCTTCCAGGGCTGTGCCGTCCTCTTTAAGCACTCCTTCAAAAACCCCTTTGATAACTGTCATATCAAGGCGCAGGGTCCCATTTTTGTAAGTAAGCTTCTCTACGGGTATGTCGCTTACTCCCTGGTCAGGGCTGTCCATAGTGGCAATCGGTGAACCCTCTGGACCGGTAGAGATGTTGAATAAAATTCTCATTTCCTGCCCGCCCGGGAGCTCCAGGCTTCCCATCCAGAGGCCTTTGATTTCTTCGATGTTTTCAATTTCCTCTTCAGGCACGTTATCACCTTCTGAAATGCACCCGGAACAGGCTGCAGACACAATTATAATCGATAGAAAAAAGCAAACTAAGGTTTTATGGTTCATAACAGGCTTCCTTTGAAAAATTATTTGGAAATTTTATTATTGAGTATGAGCTTCATCCACAAATGAAATAAGTGACCCTACAATTTAACAGTGTTCATTTTTTACATTGTCTTTATTCCTCATATTTTTCATCGTTCGCTCAGTTTTCAGGTACTATAAACACAAAGTATCATCTTAATGATTAATTCCCGGACCTTTTGAGTCAGTCATTACTTTCCTTGAGTTTAGCTATAAATATCATTCAATTCCTTTAACCTGCTTTCAGGAACGTCCTCTTTCAGGAGTGAGAAAAGTATCCTATCAAAGTACCTTTCGCCAACAGACCAGTATTTTCTCTGTCTGCCTTCAGGCATAAAACCTGATTTAATCATCACTCTCTCTGATCCCGAATTGTCCCTTACACAATCACCTGTAAGCCTGAACGCACCTATAACATTGAAAGCATAATGTACCAGGAAATCACAGGCAGCAGTACCATATCCTTTTTTCCACTGAGTATCATCTATCTGATACCCGATCAGATAATTCCCGTTAGTGAATTCTATCGGAAGCAGTGCACACTGGCCTATAAATTCGCCAGAACTCTTCTCCCTGATGGTGAAAACATGGCAATCCGGTGTTCTACCATCCTTTAAAGAGTCCTCTATTGACTTGACCAGCGGGGAAAAGTAAGCCATTGTATCTTCTTCTTTATTCGGCCCGAAAAACATGTATTTGCATACGCTTTCTTTTGAAAGCATTGATGCTATCTCCTTCAGGTCTGCCTCCATACAATAACTGAAAGATATGTCGTCTTTGATCCACTTTGTTTTCATTATGCTCCCCTGATCGCCTAATAAATATTGGTGCTCAAAAAGTATCAGTTTGTTAGGGCCTTATCGGAGCAGGGACTTTACCCGGCTCATTTCCACGATTCAGTGATAACAGTAAGTGTAACACCATTGGATAAAATTTACAATCATTTACTTCTGAAATGATGTATTTATGAATTGCCCGTTCCCACAAGTTTGCTTCCCTCAACTCGGGCGAGCACCACTCTCTCCCCCTCAAAAATATTCATCCGGCGTCCCAGAGGCTTGAGATATAATGAGCTGAAGCGTAATTATTTTGCTGGAGCATTCATGCAGTTTCCCCGGACTTGAAAGTCGTATAAGTTGTTGCACCCGGGATAACGGTTCCTACCGGAATAACCTTCAATTCCGGAATATCTCCCGCAGGACAAAAACGAACGACAGGGGTGCCAGTTCCGGTTGTATGGGGCATAACTAAGGATTCAGAGCAAACCATTACTTTTTTATTTAAAATATCAAGCGAATAAGACAGGATGACCAGCGGCTTTTATGTAAGTATGCCCATTATCTATTAAAAAAATCCTGTTTATTCTTCCAATTCCTTCAAAAATTCCCCAAAAATTTGGAGTGTGAAAATGACAAACAAAACAGTGCATATAACCTTAACCGACTCGTCGGGGGGCTCCTTGAAATTTGCTCTCCGCGGCAATCCCGGGGAAACTGTCCTGGCCCTTTCCGATAACCTGGGCTTGGGCCCGATCTCTCCTTATGACCCGGAAGCGAGAAAAGCGTATTTCAAATCCCTTTTTGCGGAAATAGAAGACGAAGACTATATGACCAAATCGCCTGAAGCCGAAAAGTTCTGGGACTGGGTGAAAGACTTCTGGAAGCAGGTCTCTGAAACCGAAGCCAAAAAAATCGTATGGTTTACCCGCAGGTCCGTTTTTGAATATACGGGCTTCCTGGAACTGCTTTCCCGGGAAAAAAATCCTTCCGAGCTCCTTGTTGTGGATCTTACCGAAGGCCTTGACGTTGTGTATGAAGGGAAAGAAAACGAGGGACCCGTACGTGTAGTCCCGAGATCCCTCGGGGAATTAAGGCCGGAGTGGCTCCTGTCAGGGAAAACTACGGCCAGGTGTTTAACGGAAGAAGAACTCGCCTATTACCTGCGCAGGTGGGAAGAACTAAAAAAAGATAAGAGGCCGCTTCGCACTCTCTGGCGAGGGCAGCTTTATGCCGAATCTCCCGATATTTTTGACGAAAAGATCCGGGAAACCGTGCCTGAGACCTGGGTCAGTGCGGCAAGAGTTGTCGGAGAAGTGCTCAACAAACTCTCCGAAGAATACGACCAGACAGGGGATATGTATCTCTATTCCCGCCTGCTCGAACTGGAAAAAGCCGGGCTTGTCGAGACGGAAGGGGAGCGCCGCTCTATGAGGTTCCTGAAAGTCAGGAAAGTTCAGGGCAGGCAACTTTAAGAATCCTGCTCAAACGCTGTTCCAAACCCATACTTATATTTTTATGGCAACAGGGCTTCGGCCCTGACTATTTTTCCCGCTGCACCTGTACTTCCCTGGCATGATCCGGGACTTACATGGAATTAAAAGTCGCGTAACATGCCGCCCCCAGGATAACGGCTCCTCCCAGAACCACCCTGAATTCCGGGATTTCCCCGAGCAAAAGGACGGCTGCAACGATCCCGTATACCGGCTCAAGGCTTGCAATAATGCTTGCAGTCTGAGCCCTGGTCTTTGCAAGCCCTCTGATAAACAGGGAATGGGCAACTCCGGTAAAAATAACTCCAAGCAGTACAAGCAGGAAAACGTCCTGCGGCTGCGATACCGTTTCCTGTAAAAAAAGGAAAGGAAGAAGGAAAAGGGCGGCAAAGGAGTCCTGATAGAAGGCAACGACAAGGCTGGAATAATTCTTTACGAATTTCCTGTTAAGGATGGACAGCACGGCAAAGGTCAGCCCCGCAGTGATCCCGTAGAGCGCTCCTTGAGTGATATTATTTCCGATCTCGAATTCCGGGACCACAAGCGATACTCCGGCAAGCGCAATGAGAGCGATTGTTATGTTCCGGGTCCGCAGCTTTTCATTGAAAAAATAAGGTTCAAGAAATGTGGTGAAAACCGGAAAAGTTGAAAATGTGAGCAGTCCCACTGCTACCGTAGAAACCTGGATTGATTTGAAAAACGAAATCCAGTGGATGGCAAGGAGCAGGCCGATGCCGGCCATGTAGAAGTAATCGCTTCTCCTGTCAAGTTTTATGCCCTGCCTGCGGTACAGGAGGACAGCGGATAGAAAGAGAGCCGCAAAGAAAACTCTACCAAGCACGATTATTTCCGGCGGCAGTTGTATCAGTTTCCCGAATAGGCCGGCAAGCCCGAATAAGAGGACTGCTACATGGATTTCAAGCAGGCTGCCGTTTTCAAAATTGCCTTTCAGTTAAAACACCTTTTCAATTAAAATACCTTCACAGAAATAAATGAAACGCCTTCACAGAAATCGATAGTCCTGCATTATTCAGTTGATGTTATTAAGTCGAATAAAGGCAATGGCTGGCTCTAAATTCTGGAGGGAGACCCAGTACAACCAAAAAGATCTTGAATTATGTCCCAGTATGACCGGAAAAAGTCCTGAGTTATGTTCCCGTACAACCGAAAATTACCGTATCATGCCTTTCTTGTCCACGGGCGACGAAGGAGCCCGGCCTTTACAAAATAAAAGTTGGACAGGATAAAAAGAAGGGCAAAGACAAAACCGAGAATTTAAAAGAACACGACTAAAAGAACATTCATTTTCATCTCTTTTTATTTTATAATCCCTTTTTGAGGGCCTCCAGGCAAGCTGGCAGAGGCTTTCGAATCTCTTCGCGGGAAAAAACGGTTTCCGGGGTCAGGTGGAATAGGTTAAATTAAGGATTTCTCGAACTAACCATTTCCTGAACTAACGAAAACAATATCAACCGAAAAGTAAGGGAGCACCCGGAAACCAGGGGCAGCACTCAATAAAACATTTATGTGAGTGTTCCGGCATATTTTTAAGTATAAATCCTTTTTACCTGCCTTATGCTTTTTGCGAAAAAAGGACCTCATCTGGCAGTGCTGCTCGGCTGCACCTTCTACGGGATGACCGGGCTTTTCCTGGTACACATCCGGGACATGCCCATAACTTCCATTATATTTTACAGGTTATTCTTCGGTCTACTCCTGATCATGCTTTTCGTGCTCGGGACCGGAAAAGTCCGGGAACTGAAACCCGGGAAAAAGAAAATGTCCCTGCTCATGCAGGGGATCTTTGTCGTTGTTAACATGTTTTTCTATTTTATCTGCGTGAAAGAAACCTGTGTCTCCATAGCCATTTTACTCGAATACACGGCTCCCATTTACGTGATGCTGGCGTCTCCTTTTCTCCTTAAGGAAAAAATAGGAAAGGAAAGCATAGCTGCCCTCTGCGTGGCAATTACGGGAATTTTCCTGGTGATCAGGCCTGAAGGGGGGTTTTCGGAGTTTGAGCTTTCCGGCAGTTACTTTATCGGGATTGCTTCAGGGCTTTTTGCGGGGATGGTCCTTGCGGCTATCATCATGAACGTGCGGGTCCTGAAATCCGAATACTCCGAGTTTCCTATCGCTTTCTGGGGGACCGCGATCAGTTGCCTTTTTATGACACCTTTTGCTTTTGAGTCCCCTCTTCCCCTGATTGCGGAAAATATGCCAGCCCTTATGTCTTTCGGGATAGCTTCTGTGGGGCTTGGAGGAATCCTTACCACCATCGGCTTCGCTAACCTGGAATCCCAGACAGGAAGCCTGCTCGCCCTTATCGAACCGGTTGCAGGGGTCTTTTTCGATGTGGTTGTCCTGGGAATTTCCTTATCCTCGACAACACTTCTCGGATGCCTTCTGGTCCTTATAGCATCCTTAATCGTCAGTTTCAGGGATTCATCGAAACCGGATATTTTACAGGTCGAACTGCCGGAAACTGCGGAGAACTGTTGAAAAAAGACCCGGGATAGGCCCGGGAACCTGAAAAAGAGAAACTCAGTAAAAGCCGGTAAAATAAAGCCAGTATGTTTACCTTCTGAGGATCATCGTCCTCATGCGGTCGGCAGAGTTTGCGGACTTGTCGGCAATGGATCCGATCCTGGACACCAATCCGACCAGGTGGCAGACCCCGGCTCCTCCGATGATTTCTTCTTTTTCGAAGATCAGTTTCAAGAGGGCAGTTTCCTGCACGTCCACTTCGTGTTCCAGTTTTTCTACTTCCGGGACAAGGGACAGGGTTTCCTTGACCTCTTCCTTACTGAAGGAAGTGACAAGCAGCTTGTACAGCTCATCTATAACCTCGTCATACATATCTACCGTCTTCAGAGCGGCTGCAGTGAGGTCGAGAAAGCCTTCTTTTATTTCTTCGGGAAGGTTTTTACCGGGCCTGAGTGTCATCCAGTAAGCGGAAGCCTGGGCGAAGTCAGCTATGGAGTCCTGCTGTTTTAAGAAAGACAGGAGGTCCTTTTTGTCCACGGGGAGTTTCACCGAGGCCGGGACGCCTGCCCGGATTTTTTGTTTTATGATGTCTGCCTCATGTTCCAGTTTATCAATTTCGGCAGTTAGTTCATCCACGAGGGCTTTATCCCCCGTGCAGTAAGCTTCCATGGCTTCGTTAAGTTTTTCAACTGCAAGTACTCCTTTTTTGGCATGCGCCTCCAGGGGGAGAAAAGGAGATTCGGCGACAACGTCAAAGACGGAGCGGATGTAGTCTTTCATAACCATATCACCTCGAGTCCCACAAAGATCAGCGCTGATGTAAGTGCGGCTATGGGGACGGTTGCTACCCAGGAAGAAATGATCTTCCAGATTACGCTCAGGTCAACGGCTGCAATCCCGCCTGCCAGTCCGACTCCTATGACGGAGCCCACGAGGGTGTGGGTGGTGGAGATGGGAAGGGAACTGTAGCTGTGGAGCAGGACCACGGTGGCGGTCGCAAACTGTGCAGAAAAGCCGCGGGTGGGGGTGAGTTCCGTGATTTTGGACCCGATGGTTTCGATAACCTTGTAGCCCCAGGTGGCAAGTCCGACTACCATGCCAATACCTCCCATAATGAGCACCCAGATTGGGATTTCATTTCCTGCCAGCCCAAGTGCTCTGAGTCCGGCTGAGAGAGGACCGACGGCGTTTGCCACGTCATTGGACCCGTGCGCAAATGCAATGTAACATGCTGTTATGACCTGTAAGGATATGAATTTTTTCTCAACGAGAGGGAGATCTACTGCCCTGTGCAGGAACAAACTGCGGATCACGGAAAATATCACGTAAGCAAAAATCGCTCCAAGAACCGGGGATACAATCCAGCTGGCCATGATTTTGAGAAGAACTACCCAGTGGATGTCCGAAAAAGCGATTGTGCCGTTGAAAGCAGCGATGAGTCCGAAGCCGAGTACGGCGCCGACGATTGAGTGGCTGGTAGAAACAGGAAGGTTGTAGAAAGTTGCAAGGGTAATCCAGAAACCTGCGGCAAGAATCGCAGCCAGCATCCCGAACACCACGATGTTAGGATGGACCTCGCTGATTATATCGATGGGAACGATTCCTTTGGCAATCGTTGAAGTTACTCTTTTCCCGAAGAAGACCGCCCCTAAGAACTCGAAGATTGCGGCAATAATAATAACCTGTTTGATTGATAACGCGCCGGTCCCGACCGAGGTCCCCATAGCATTGGCAAGGTCGTTTGCTCCTATGTTCCAGGCCATATACAGGCCGGCGAGGATGAGTGCAATGACAAGTAAGTCCATTTTTTTTCTTTTCTCCAGAATTTTATGCGTTTAAAGGTTTCACGATTATCAGGAACTTTGATTCGCTGTAGATTTTTATGATATTTCGGATTTTTTTCATTAAATTTTATATATTTTATGGGGATAAATCGATTTCATATATATTATATCTTTTATAGTTTTTTCTGAGGTTTCATCATATTTTATACTTTTCATATGGGTATCCTCTCCTAATACCTATAATAGCTCTATATACTCTCTATTTTTTATATACTTCCGGTGTTTGTATATATTTTAAATCCAGTCTCCCGCTCCTCTTTTGAATAGAATTCTCAAAAATTCATCAAACTTTTCGTATTTCTTACTTCATTTAATTAAAAAGTTTCCTGGAGTTCAGCCCGGTTGAAACAGAAAGGTTTTTATTAGATGAGTTTTCGCTCTTCTCGTTCTCTCCCTTTTTTCGCCTCATTATTCCTCCTCTTTCATAGAATGGGTGACTGCCTGACAATTTACCGAAATTTCAAAAATGAAGATGCTCCCGTCCTCGACTATCGCCCTCGGCTATCGCCCCAAACCCGGCTTCAGGGTTGTCGGGGAAAGGAAGTTTCCCTGCGATAAGGACAGAAAAGTCCGCTTCCGGGTGCTTTGCCACCCGGTTACCTATCCCGGTACCTCCCCCGGGGATTGCAATCAGCAGAGGTTCTTCGGTACGGTACTTCTCGAGAGCCTTAGAAAGCCGCTTTCCGGCTTCTCCTCCATCCCTGAATATAGGTTGATCTGCCATTGCCCCAGTCCCGGTTTTTACTTTGAATCCCGGGCCAGTTCGAAGCAGCTTCGATCAACTCTTTTCGCCTCATGCCGGCATTCCCTGCTTCGACCAGTCCTCCCCCCTTAGACCAGCTTACTTCCTTCTACCTGTCTGCATCCTCATGCCAGCCTGTAATCCTCAGGCCAGCCGGACTGGACTCTTGCAGACCTCTATAGCAGACCCCGAAGGGATTATGGTCCCGGGCAGGCAGAGGTCAATGACCTGTTTCGCCACACTGTTCGGTTTGAGAGCCGGCTCGACCCTGAACATGGAGCTGTACATCTCAGTATCAACCCCTGCAGGGCAAACGGCATATACCTGCAGCCCACCCCCGACTTCATAAGCCAGGGCTTCGGTAAGTCCGATTACCGCGAATTTCGAAGCCCCGTATACGGAGAGCTTCGGCACCCCGTGTTTTCCTTCCACGGAAGCGATGTTGATGATCCTGCCGTTCCCCCTTTTCAGCAGGTGGGGAAGAGCGTATTTCGCGCAGAGAAATATGCCCTTCACGTTCGTATCCATTATCTCATTATATTCTTCAGTTGAAGTATCCGCAAGAAACTTCCTGTAAGCAACCCCCGCATTGTTCACAAGAATATCCAGCCTGCCAAAACCTTCTATAGCTTTTTCGATAAGGTGCCGGACATCGGCTTCATCCCGCACATCGGTCCTTATTGCAAGAGCCCTGCTCGAACTCCCGACTTTTTCGACCAGTCTTTCCGTTTCCCGAATTTCTCTCCAGGTCCTTGCCGCAATTACAACATTTGCTCCTTCTCTTGCAAGTGCCAGGCAGATGGCTCTCCCAATCCCTCTGCCTCCCCCCGTGACGATTGCTGTTTGACCTTCAAGGCGCATACAGATCCCTCCTTTTTTTGATCATTCTTCTTTGAAAACTTGGGGTGCAGGAGTGATATGTTTTTGGAAGCAGGGTTTCTGATGAGGGTTTCTGATCCAGAAAATTAAAAGTACCTTATTGCCAGTGAACTTCAGTTAAGGAATTCCGGGTTCATTCCGTGTTTTTTGCGGCAAGTAAAAAAAAAGTATGATGTGGGGATATTCACTTTAAAGCTGCGGGATCAGCTGGGCGCAGACTTCGATTACGGACCCTGAAACCATATTCGACGCAGGCAGAGAGATCTCAAGGACCTTTTTTGCAACGTGCTCGGGTTTGAGCATCGGCCTGTCCGAAAACATGGACCTGTACATCTCCGTGTCAACCGCCCCCGGGCAGAGACAATAGACCTTTGCCCGCCCGCTCAGTTCCGAGGCCAGGGCTTCGGTAAAGCCGCTTACCGCAAACTTCGATGCACTGTATACGGAAAGTTCCGATATCCCGTGCTGCCCTGCTTCGGACGAGATATTGATAATCTTTCCATCATTGCTCTTTGAAATGTGGGGAATGGCGTGTTTCGTGCAGAGGAAAAGCCCTTTCACGTTTGTATCCATAATCTTCTCATATTCCTCAACGGAGGTCTCCTCAACCGGTTTCCTGTATGCTACCCCTGCGTTGTTCACAAGGATGTCCAGCCTCCCGAACTTCTCCATGGTCTTCGAGACCAGGTTCCGGACATCTTCTTCATTCCGGATGTCCGCCTGGACAGCCATCGCCTTGCCCCCTACCTGCTTCACCATCTTCTCCGTTTCCCGGATTTCACTCTCATGCCTCGCCGCAATGATGACATTTGCTCCCGCTTTTGCCAGCTCCAGGCAGACAGCTCTTCCGATTCCCCTGCCTCCCCCTGTTACCAGGGCTGTTTGACCCCTTAACTCCGTCATTGATATCACCTTTACCTGAACATTTTTATCCAGTGATTTTTTATTTAAAACCAGATTTAATTTCGGAGTGGAGGAGGTATATATTTTTGGAAACTAAGCTTCTGAAAAGATGTGCTGATTTTGGAAGACAGACTGGAGTATGGACTGGAGTACGATCGGTTCAGGTTAAAAAAGAAAATGGTAGCATTTAAGGAGTCTTCGTCTCAATCTCCATCTCAATATATTTCTTCAAATCCGATTTCAAAATCCGCTCGATCTCTCCCCAGTTCTCCGCACGGTTTTCCGCAAAAAGGAACCCGAAGAAACCGAATTTCCCATAATCGACTTTCCTGAGCTCCAGGGGCTTTTCGAAATCCGAAAGCAGCTTTTCGTAGTCGAAGGCTTTTACGTCCTTCATATTGAGGTCCGCCGGCTTGTCCAGCACGATGAGGCAGTATCTTTTCCCTTCCCTGCCTTTGAGAACCTTCTCCCAGTCGGGTTCAAGCTGTTCGAGGAAGTACCTGTAGGTGTTTATCCCGTAGGCGAAGTGTGCGATGTCCGTTGTGCACCAGCCCGCAAAACGCATGGGGTTAAGCTCGATTGGCTGGATCCGCCGGTCTTCTCCAATCCTGAGTTCGATGTGCAGGGGGAAATACCTCAGGCCTGCAAGTTTCCCTATTTCCTTCAGGAGGTCTTCAACAGCTTCCCGGTAAGTTTCGATTACCTCTTTCGAGGTAAAGTAGACCCTGTCGCTGACATCGCTTTCCGAGGAAAAGATGTGCTTGAAGATATTGAGGATAACAGGCTTTCCGTCGCCATTAAAATAGGCGTCAACCGCAAACTCCTCACCTTCGATACACTCCTCGATAATGAACTGCCCCACATTGAGGACCTGTACCGGATAGAGGTCTTTTATCTCCTCCACCTCTGCCTTTATGCTCTGCAGGACGGATTCCCATTCCTCATTGCTTGAGACCCTGTGCACCCCGAGACTGAAAAACCCGACTGCGGGCTTTATGATGAAGGGCTTTTTTATCTCCTCAACCCGGAGCTCGTCGAGCCTGTCAAAGTCCACGGCCTGGAAGCGGAACTCAGGGTAAATTCTCTCAAGCAATTCCCTGAACCTGACCTTGTTCTTGAAAAACTCAATCTTCTCCGGAAGCCCGGTAAAAGCCAGGTTTTCGGCTATCCATTCAATGGAGTTTTCGGAGTTGGAATAAAGCGGGCAGATACCCTGCTCTTTCACGCTTTCGATAAATTCGGCTTCCTCAAGGAGCCTGAACTTCTGTCCTTCATTTTCAGCACTTAGCCCGGCTGACATTTCGTTTTTCAAAACAGGGACCTGCATTTCGGCAACGGTATCCATTAAAAATTCGGAGACGTAGGGGTGGTCGAGGATTATCATTTTTCTAACCTTTTTTTAGGGGGATTTGGGTTGGGTGTTATGAGCTCAATGGTAAAACAGGTTTTAATATTTATTCCATATAATTCATTGGCTCTGTAATTTTATGAAATTCAAGGCAAATACTCCATCATCTGTCAGGTCATATTCTTTTTCCTTTTTGTTTCCTTTTACGAAGCTTTCCTTGACGAGGCCCCAATCAATTAGATTTGCAACATGCTTTGTTAAAGTTCCTCCAAACTCTTTTTCCGTACTATTTTTCTTACCTAATTTTTTGGCTTTGAATTTACCCAGTAACTCCTTTCTGGGAATTGGTCTTCTGGAGGATTTACTGATTATTTCCATGATGTGCACATAATTCGGATTTTTAGATACATCTTTAACATGAATTTTGGGAACGGATAATTTCTGGAAATGATTTAAGCGGTCAACATGATATGATATTCCTTCTACCCACAAAGACATCAAAAACAGGCCTATTGAAAGTATTTTTCCTCCACCTGATATATTGAAATAATATTTAGAACCCGGATAGCCCTTCAAAATCTCAAGAACTGAATCTCTTACATTATTCAGTGAGAGGTTTGATGAAATCTGGGGGATTTCTTTTAGCTCGAATTCTATTTCAAAATCTTTGCAGAGATGGCTCACTTCATTTATTGCGTCTTGAATCTTCTTTTTGATATTTTTTCTGTTTTCATCATCTTCTTTTTTTTCGATAAGAATGTCCTCTTCAACAATAACAACAACTCTGGTTATTGGATAACCTGAATCTTTTATTGTTTTCTTGAAAGTACTTCCAATACTTTCGCCTGCACTTATGAAATGAGTATGTTCTTTCTGGGTATCTGACATCTTCTCAACTTCCCAATCCATGAAATAGTTTCTCAATAAAAGAAATTATTTCTCAATACTGATTTTATTTCAGCAATCTATTAAATACTTATTGGATTTTTTTAGTACATGATGATTGGGGATAAAATAATTCGTTCGGTTAACTGGCATATTACAACAAAATGCAACTATAATTGCAGGTTCTGCTATGTCCAGAAACTTGACAGGGAAATTCTGGACATAAAGAAGGCTTCCTCTGTCCTTGAAAAACTGAAAACAAACAGAAACGATTACGTGGAAATCGAAAAAATAAATTTTGTTGGTGGGGAACCCTTTTTGCACCCTCTTTTTTACGAACTTTTACAAGCTGCCCATGAAATGGGGTTCGTTGTTTCTATTGTAACAAATGGGTCATTAATTAACGAACAAAACATCCACAAAATTGCGAAGTATGCTGACTGGGTCGGGGTATCAGTCGATTCCGTAAGCAACCTTGAAGAAGCCCGTCTGGGGAGAGGCAGGGGCAGGCATGTAAGCCATGCAATCGAAGTAGCCGACCTTGTCCACGAATATGGGATCAAGTTGAAAGTAAATACCACGGTAACAAAATCAACCTTCCAGGAAAACATGGAGCCCTTAATCCGATGGATGAAACCCCACAGGTGGAAAGTATTCCAGATGCTTCATATCAAGGGGCAGAACGATGCATGTGTGAACGAGCTTGCAGTTACAGGCAGTGAGTTCCAGGACTTTGTTAAGAGACATGAACACATTCGCCTTGTAGGGGGAGAAAAACCTGTTTTTGAATCAAACGAGGACATGATAGGGTCCTACTTCATACTTTCTCCTTCCGGAAAGGTGGTCTCAAACGAAGGAGGTTCATACAGTACTTTTGAATTTGAGGAGTTTCTGGAAAAACAGACCCGCGTAATAAACGTTGAGAAGTACGTGAATAGAGGGGGTTTGTACAAATGGGCTGACCAGACAACTAAAGGGGTAAAAGATGGGCTGAATGAAAAAATTAGGACCGAATGCCCTCCAATGTTACGGGTAAATATGTAAGAAGGTGAGCACATAATGAATGAGAATTCTTATAAAAATTTCAATTCACTGAGGCGTTTTTGCTTTACCGGCGTAAGGGGAACAGGAAAGACAAGCCTGCTGAATAAAGTAAAGCCACAGAATCCCGAAGTCCATTGTATTTCTGGGTCTGACGTCTTGAGGGAAATAATGGGGGGAGAAGCCTACTCAGGCTTTGAATTTTTGCCCGAGGAAGAGAAGTACGCCTACAGATTAAAAATAAATAAAAGATTAAACAAAATCCAGCTTGATACCGACAAACACCTCCTTGTGGATTCCCATCTAACGGTCTATAACCTGAAAACGGGAGACATTGATAACATATTTACCCACAGAGACTACGAGTTTTACACGGATCTGGTTTTACTGGACTCAACGCCGGAAATAGTCTATCAGCACAGGATAAAAGACAGCAAAAAAAAGAGGATCGTCGATCTGGAAATTATAGAACGGGAACTTGGGGTTGAAAGGGAAACAGCGTTTCAGGTGGCAAAAGAACATGGGATCAACCTCCATATCATCCGGATGAACGAAAAAGCTGTTGAAAATTTGAGTAGGGTTCTTTGCAACGATATTTGATATTCTCCCAATATTCTCCCGGAGAAGATCTTCATTTTATAAATTTTTTAAGTTCCTGCCATTCTTGCTGAGAGGATACAGAATTATGATATTAAGAATTATTATACACATTGAAAGATAATGAATTATTTTACACCGGCCAGTAACCGAGGTTTTAAAATGCCAAAAATAAATTTAAAATATTCGGATTCATCTAACAACTTTAATATTTTCCTTGACATGGACAATGTACTTACTGATTTCAATCTTGCATGTAACACTGTCTTTGATGGTTTATTTAATATGCACAGTACCGATAGAGACAACTTCTGGAGGATACTCGCAGAGCAGGGAATCCCCTTCTGGGCGAAAATGCCTTGGAAAAAAGACGGGAAGGAGCTTTGCAATTATCTGTTGAAATATAACACACGGGTCCTGTCCGCCCATCCAAATCCAAAAAGAGGAGAAGTTGTTGAATTCAGCAAGAAAGGAAAATACGAATGGCTTGTAAAAGAAATCGGAAAAGATTTTGCGGATAGAGCTATCATCTGCAGACGTGCCGAAAAAGAGCGGTATTCAGGCCCAGAATGCATTCTCGTAGATGACAATTCCGAGAACATCGAACTCTGGGAAAAAGCCGGAGGAATTGGAGTTTTGCATTCCAAAACTGAAAACACAATCGAAAAACTGAACAGAATCCTTAAATAAGGACCCCTTATCTTTTTTTGAAAGAAGCCACTCATATAGAACTTGGAAATGAATAAGGGTCAATAATCCTTAAAAAATGGTCATTTTTAGAGGACCCTATATAGTGACCAAAATGAAAGTCCTCCAAACCCTCTCCCGCCTCCACTTAAACGACCTGAACCCCACCCTCGATTTCTACGAAAAACTCCTCTGCACACCCGCAGCCATGCTTTTCGAAATCCCGCAGATCGGCCTGGAACTGGCTCAGGTAGGAGATATTTAGCTCATAGCAGGCTCCGAGGAAGCCCTGAAGTTGTTCAGAGACGCGCCTTCTTTCCCGTGTACTATCAGTCAATTCTAAGACAAAAACCCCAAAAACCTGAAATAGCTAAATCCAGATATCTTTATCCGGGTGAATAATTCATGAAACAGACTTTCGAGAAGGTTTACCAGCTAAAGCTTTACATAAAAGGCATTAGACCCCAGATCTGGCGGCGAATCCAGGTGCCGGAAAATTACACATTTCTTGACCTTCATAACGCTATCCAGACTGTAATGGATTGGGACGATTATCATCTTCACGAATTTGAAATGCCAGACCCGAGGATAGGGATTCCTGTAAAAATAGGGGAAAAAGGCGACGATTTTGAAGATTTCTTTGAAAGGACTGTCGTGCCGGAGGAAGAAGTTAAAATCTCCGATTATTTCACCCTGGAAAATAAGGCTGCTCTGTACAGGTATGATTTCGGGGACAACTGGGAGGTAAAAGTCCGGCTTGAAAAAATCCTGCCGAGAAAAGAAGGAGTGGAGTACCCTGTCTGTACTGCCGGAAAAAGGGCGGCTGTCCCTGAAGACAGCGGAGGGATAGGGGGATATTTATACAAGCTGGAGATCCTGAAGGACCCTGAGGATGAGGAATATGAAGACGTCGTGGAATGGATGGGGGAAGATTTTGACCCCGAATACTTTGACCCTGAGGACGTTTCTTTCTGAAGCTGCAAAAACTTCCGAACCTGTATATGCGTGATCGGTCAGGGAGTTTTCATGCTTGATGGTTATCGGTTTTTTAATCCACATAAAACAAAGGAACTGATCAAAATGTCAAAGAAAATTGGTAGAAATGAGCCGTGCCCATGTGGTTCAGGCAAAAAATATAAACATTGTTGTTTGGGTAGCAAAGTAGCCTCTGTAAATAAAACCACTTCAAAATCCGAAAAACCAGTTGTTAGTCGGTTATCCATTATGAGATTTCAACAGAAATTGCAGGATAAGCCCGAAAAATTGGAACAAATGGGCAAACAAATTGAAAAATTCTCTAATGATAAGGATATATGCTTCAAAGATTTCATTCTGGAAAGCTGGAATCTCAATAAAGTAAGGAAGATGAGCACTTCGGAAATACTTGAAAAATTGGAATCAATGCATATCGATTTCGAAATAGAACGTTTCAAAAAACAGGCTCAAAATTATATCTCCGCAATTCAGTTAGCAGAAGATCATTATTACACGCAGAATTTTCAGGCACAGGGTAAGGACGAAGATTTCATCTGGTTAGCAATAATAGAATTATGGAACCGGATTATTCCAGAAAAATGCAATATGGAAATGATTGACGATTTAACTCAAGAAGGTTATGAAGACATTGGAAAACAGAATTGCAGAGATGGAATAGAAAAGTGGGAAAAAGCGTGGAACATGATAATAAGTATTGTTCCCCCTCATATAAAATCTGTTACGGATGCTGATAAATTCATTTCCGGTCTAACACAAAGTATTTTTAATTGGTGTCAGGATTTTGAAGTTGAATTAGGTAACGCAGGGACGGAAGATGACTCTTTTTATCTGAAGAGGATAAAATACTGCCAGGATTTCTGTCGGATTTTCCCTCATTCAGATGAGTCAATAATAAAGAATATGCTCAGAGCAGAAGCTGAGTCACATACTGAGCTTGAGGATATGGAAAAAACAAAGCAACTATTCCAGGGATAAATTCAGGAATGATAAAAATATAACTTCAAATTTTCAGTTTGGGAATTGATCTATAGCTCCATTTCCCTAAATCCATTTTTGGCAACAAAAACCCTTGATACTATATTTGAATCATTCCTAAAACAAGGATTGAACGTCTTGAGAAATTCCCTACAATTCAAGGCAAACTCAATTCGTTAGCAGGATTCAGCAAAAAAAGGCATATCAATTGGCATGACATCGGTTAAGGCGCCTTCTTTCCCGGGTGTTATCAGTTGATTTTGTGACAAAAAACCCCAAACCTGAAATAGGTGGATCCAAATATATTTACCTGGGTGAATAATTTATGAAACAGACTTTCGAGAAGGTTTACCAGCTAAAGCTTTCCATGAAGGGCATTACCCCTCAGATCTGGCGGCGAATCCAGATGCCGGAAAATTATACCTTCTTTGACCTTCATCGTGCTATACAGGCTGCAATGGATTGGGATAATTACCATCTACACGAATTTGAAATGCCAGACTCGAAGACAGGGTTCCCTGAAAGGATCGGGGCTACAGATGGCGATTTTGAAAATTTCTATGATGGGCCGCTTGTGCCGGAGAAGAAAGCTAAAATCTCCGATTATTTCACGCTGGGAAATAAGGCTGCTCTGTACAGATATGATTTCGGGGACAACTGGCAGGTGAAAATCCGGCTTGAAAAGATCCTGCCAAGAGAGGAAGGAGTGAAGTACCCTGTCTGTACTGCCGGAAAAAGGGCTGCTGTTCCGGAAGACAGCGGAGGGGTATGGGGTTACTTATACAAGCTGGAGATCCTGGAGGACCCTTCACATCCGGAATATGAGGACGTTGTGGAATGGATGGGGGAAGATTTTGACCCCGAATACTTTGACCCGGAGGGCGTTTCTTTATAAAGGTGCAAAAACTTTCGAAGTTTGAATTTCAGGCAGAAGGAATAAAAATATAATCTTTCAAGGGAAATCAATCTTACATGAAGCCAAAAAAAGAAAGCGGAACTCTCCTTGAGGAAATGAAGCAATATTTGCCTATTCCGGCCCGGCCCACTAAAGAAATATGTAAGGCCAGCAGCCAGGAAGGAAGACATCTCGATCCTAACCAGGAGATCGATATAGTCGATGTATTTGATTCCGGAGATACGGGGGGGATAGTTTGCGTTATAGGGGGAGATGAAAAGCAGCTACTTGTTATTTCGTTAACTCATCTAATAATAAAGCCGGACCACCCTTTAAGCGATAAGATAGCGGCTTATCAAAAAAAGAGGGTTAGGAGACTTCGAAGGCGTGGGTAAGTAAGAATATTGGCTTTAAGTTCGTGAAACCGACAATAAAGGCCGTTTCATATTAAAAAAATAAATGAGGATTAAAATCCTCAATCATTCCTTCCTGCGCATGCACACAAATGACAATCCAATCACTGCAAGCATAGGCAAGGCAATTGTGGGGAATTCCGGGATTTGTTCTACGTTGACAGCGGCGGTGTCCGATTGTCCCGTTTCCTGTATGGTTGCCGTATTAAGGTTCGCTCCCAGGTCATCCCAGGTAAAGCTCTTAAAATAGGTTAGAATAGAAGAAACATTGAACTCCCAGGGATTCGTTTGAGAACCTTCTTCACCATCTGCAATGTTTGAGTCTTCGACATGGATCGTATCGTCGTTAGGACATTCTGGCGCAGGCTCCGTCAAGTTGAAGTCTGCTGAAGCTTCTACAGAATCACCGTTGGCGATGCTGACGGTTGCCTTATTTGTGAATGTTGTAATCGTATCGTTGAGGCAAGGGTCATCGAAATCTACTCTGTAGTGGTAGTCGTATGATTCGCCTGGAGCCAGAACAGGCATGGGGCTTACGTCAACGGTCGCACTACCCATCAAGGTTGTGTCATCATAGATTTCGTCCTCGATTGCCAGTCCTTCGGTGGGATAATCGCCTTTGTTAGTTACGGTAATATTGCCTTCAACGTGCGTGCAATTTATTGCGCTTTCAGACTTTGTTACTTCGATGGTGTATTCTGAAGTGACAGTGTCTCCTTCCTCAATAATCCAGTCTTCGGGCGTAACGGTTTTATCGATCGTCCAATTGTAGGTTTTGCCACAGTAGCCGGTTGCGGTTTTTGATACTTCCAGTGTAGTGGTTACGGAATCTAAAGTACAGTCCTTTGCAGTAACATTGTCATTGAAGTCGGAACTTATAGTATTTCCGATGAAACGACCATAGTGGGTAAAACCTCGTCCTAGATTAATATTAGCATATGGAGCTTTTATAACTCCCCAAAATTCTCCATTATCACTGAATTGAACTTTTTCTCCAAGAAGACAGATGCAGGCAACACTCTCTTCACCCTCGATCTCTGAGCCGAAGTAAGCACCATTACCTCCCAGGTTAAAGTCTGGGTCATTAGCTGGATCTCCTTCGATTTGGATGATAGTCCCGGGCACCGTGTAAACATTTACATTCTGACCTGTATTGAACCGTCTGAACGTGTATGTGCCAGCGCCCAAATGCAATGTTGTTCCATCTTGAACTTGAAGATCCCTGTAGGTTCCGGGCGGAAGATAACTTCCAGTCAATATCTTTACGGGAGGGTCAACCCGGCTTGGCCTATCAACCACAGTCCTATCATCATCTGGATTGGTTGAAGCCGTGAAATCTCCTTTTTCGCATCCAAGGTAAGTGGCTAATTGACTGGAATTGGATACACCCGAGATTATTGGCGGTGTGAAAGTAAAGTTAGAATTTCGGACTTCACCATCGTATGCACCCACTGCATAATTTCCGTAGACATCATAAACACTAGCATCCGATCCAAGCCTTATATAATCCCCAACAAGCTGTGTGCCATCCGACATGTAGAAACGTTTATTTGCACCAACATTAATGTTAGCATCCGCAGCACCAGGAGGAGGACCTGGATTATTTACGCCTACATCACCTCCTAAAACATATCCTTTAACTCCAGTGATATCTCCCCCTTTGAAACTCAATTCATCAAGCGCGAACAGGACATATGAATCCAGAGTTCGATTAGGCTCACCCGATGGAGCAACTATAGGATCAGCCGCACAAGCTGTTCCTGAAAGAAGAACAGCTGACATCAATACAATTGCAAATAATTTTATTAACCTCATGTTAACCCCCTAATTAATATATCCTGCTTTCGGCAGGTATTTTTTAACCCATGATCATGTTTAATGATGCTGTTTTTGCCATAGTTTTGATTTTTTCAAATTTGATGGTAAAATTGAGAATTTAATGTTAACCTGCCGAATATAGGATATATACTTTGTAAATTACACAAAATAACCATACACTTAAAATGGTTTAAATGTATGGAACTTGAGCTTCTAAAAAATAGTAATAATCTGAACTTAGAAATAAAATTATTATCAACTAATTTTCGAGATACATGCATCCCCGAAGATCAAAAATGAGGAGAAGCGAGATTCGAACCCGTGGATACCCCGCTCATTTCATTTCGTGATCCGAGACTGAGAACCAAGCCAAAGACTTTAAATAAGGGCTGCTTTTGCCAATTCTTTCTTTCGGCAGGTCGACATTTAATTTTTCATAATTTTTGTTGATGGCGATTTTGAAAAGATGCCCTCTAATTGAGTGTAGTTTTTAGGTTTACATATGACCAATTATTAATATCTCATACTAAACTTTAATGAAAAAATGATTCAGTATTTATATACGTCATTGAATTTGAGCCACAGTTAACCAACTTTGAACCAAATATATAGTTAGCTAATATTCAAAAACGGTATCAGGAAAAAATATTTTAATTCCTAATGTCGACCTGCCGAAAGTAGGCCAATAGGTATTGTTTTGGGAATGCTTGCGGTCAGGAAAAATAGTTACGGATATTTGTTCACAACCGTATATCTCATCTTTTTATCGATATTAATGGCTGCTTTGACCTCGAAAATCCTATTCATGGCTGATGCAGGGTACAATGTTATCCCGGTCATATTTATTATGCCCACGATCTGTTTTATATCGACATTCTTTTCTATGTTGATCCTGAAAAAAGTAAAAACTAGTGGATAATTTATGGGAGAGAAGCGGGGAACAAGACTGAATTTTTCACTTCTTTCGGGTCAGCTAACCCCCTCAAATAACTTTATATCCTATATAGTGTCACCCTTTGACTTTTCCTTCTACTGCTCCTGAAAAATATATGAGTGCCAAATAGGAATGTATATATATTATAAATTATTTACAGGGGTTTCATGATTGCTTGTATTTTTGTCGGAGACAGGAAAATCAAGAACATTCCTGGAGCAATCTTATTGTTTTTTGCTGTCAGAGCCGGGTTAAGTTAAAAAATAAAAACGGGGCGTGGCAGTTAAAACCTGGAGAAAAAAATGATTTCTAACTACAAATACAAACCCGGGATCTATTATGCTGCGACCTTTATCGCAACCTATGTTCTCTGGTTTGCAGGGGCATATGTAAGTTTTCAGGAAGGTAGAGGCGGGCTGTACATGTTACTTATGCTGCCCGGACTGATGGCACCGTTTTTGATCTCACTTGTTATGATCTTTGCGTCAAAGAATTCGGACTTAGTAAAAGATTTCGGCAACCGGCTTATCAATCTAAGGCTGATAGAGCCTAAAATGCTGCCGGTATTTTTCTTAATAGCGCCGTTTTCCGTTCTGGTATCCATCCTTCTTTCGCTTCCGTTCGGGGGATCGGTTTCGCAGTTCCAACTTGCCGAAGGTTTCTCTTTTTCAACGGGCTTTGTCCCTGTGCTGTTTCTTCTTATGCTTGCCGCGGGTTTTGAAGAGCTTGGCTGGAGAGGGTATGCCTTTGACAGTCTGCAGAGCCGGCACACTTACTTTAAGGCATCGCTTATTTTCAGCATACTCTGGTCCCTCTGGCACTTTCCGCTGATCTTTGTCAATAACTCCTACCAGTATGAGATTTTTCACGAAAACATCTGGTATGGTGTGAACTTTTTTGTCAGCATCATCCCCCTGGGAATGATCATCAGCTGGATCTGCATAAAAAATGGGAAAAGTATTCCTGCGGCGATTCTCTTTCACTTTATTGTCAATATCTCGCAGGAGGCACTGGATATGACTCAGGCGACAAAGTGCATTCAAACCGTGGTCCTCCTGGTTATTGCAGCCGTCATTATTGCACTGGACAAAGATCTGTTTTTTTCCGAAAAGCACCTTATTTCTGAGGCTCACTAATGACGGATAAATCCGAAAAAATGCCTGCCGGATCTGAATAAATGACAGCTGAATCCGAAGATCTTTATTCCAAATTCCTTTTTATCTGGTTCGGGCAGTTCATCTCAGTAATCGGTACCGGCCTTACTATTTTTTCCCTGGGGATATACGTATTCCAGCAAACTGCTACAGCTTCAAGCTACGTATTTATACTGATGTGTGTGTTTTTGCCCCCCTTCCTGTTAAAACCCTACGGCGGGGTCCTGGCAGACCGTCACGACAGGCGCTTGATGATGGTTCTCGGGGACATGGGAGCATCGCTCGGGCTTCTCTTCATATTTTTTATGATGGTAAGGGGCAATATCGAACTCTGGCACATTTATCTCGGGATTGCAGCCAGTTCGATTTTTTCAGCTTTCCAGGAACCAGCCTATAAAGCCTTGATTACCGACCTCCTGCCCGAAGCCCAGTATGATAAAGCAAGCGGATTGGTGCAGCTGGCAAGTTCGGCTCAATATTTAATTTCCCCTTTCTTAGCCGGGATTTTGCTAACACTGATTGATATCGAATATATTTTTTTAATCGACATCAGCACTCTCATAATTGCCAGTTCCATTGTTATCTGGGTAAGAAACGCAATAGGCGGAATTTCAGTAAAGCAGGCGGAACCGGACATCATGGCTGAACTTAGAGAGGGTATCCAGGAATTTTCGAAAAATAAGGGCGTGGTTAACCTGGTCCTTACTATCACGCTCGTCCTCTTTTTTGTCGGGCTGCTTCAATCACTTTTTATTCCGATGCTGCTGGGTTTAACAACAGTAAAAACAGTGGGAATCTCCCAATCTATCTGCGCAACAGGCATACTTATCGGAAGCCTGTTTATCGGATTATTCGGCAGCAAATACAAACAGGTACTAATATTATCGG
Organism: Methanobacteriota archaeon; assembly: GCA_016841625.1. Classification (GTDB taxonomy): domain Archaea; phylum Halobacteriota; class Methanosarcinia; order Methanosarcinales; family Methanosarcinaceae; genus MTP4. Next base: position 77,389 of record JAENYU010000009.1, on the reverse strand, counting down.
TCTCGCTATTTATCTCAGGCATATTTTTTGCCAACCTGGGACTCTCAACAAATATACTTTTCATTACTCTGGCAGGGTTTACGTTTTTTGCCGCCCTTCCTTTCATTAACACTTCCATTGAAGTTTTAATCCGGAAAAATATCGACAACAGAAAACAGGGGCGTGTGTGGTCCATTATTTCAATGGTTACCTATCTCGGCTCCATCATAGCCTTTGCAGTCGCAGGTTTTTTAGCGGATAGAATTTTCAATCCACTTCTGGAACCGGATGGGCTGCTGGTTGAAACAGCCGGTTTTATTGTCGGAGTAGGAGAAGGCAGGGGAATTGCCTTAATCTTCGTAATTTCCGGGTTAATGATTTCCATGATAGCTTTGGTGATCTGGAGAAATAAAAAGATAAGAATATTAGAAGATGTTGAGGGTCAAGGTAGCAATGTAAATCTGGTGAATGCCGGTGATTTTGTCTAATCAGGTGATTTTGTCTAATGCTTTTGCAGGATTTGCTAAAAAAGAGTTGGACAATGCATTGAAATAAATTTATAAAAACAATGTTATATCCTACATTCGGCACTAAGACACAATAAGGATATATTAATACCCAACAATGCCAGAATAGAGGAGTTAGCCTCCCTAATATGATTCATTTGTATAGATAAATGTCTCATTTGTGTGTTTCTGCCGAATGTGGGTTATATGTCATCCTGCACAATATCCATTTAAACTGACGTATTTTCATCCATAAGGGGGGAATATTATGGATAAACAAGAAGATGAAACTGTGATCGGAGTCTGTCCGAACTGCGGAAAGCCGTTCAGGATAGAGCCAACAGGTGGAGACGGGTGGCGTTACTGTGCAGAGGTCTGCGTAAATCCTTCGGCAATACCGGCAGGTGCAAGGCTGCAGGCGGACCAGGCTACCCTGCACTTTGTGGACGGCAATATGCATGAGTACACACGGGAGGAGTACATCAAAGTTCACGGCATAGATCCTTTGCCCATCTGGAGAGCGATCGAGAAGTGGCGGGAAGAACAGATGAAGAAGTGGAAGGGTGAAGCTTAACCTTTTCGATTACTCATCTGCATACAGGTTTAACTGCACACAAAAAAGCAAAAACTACGCAAAAAAGAATAGCCAAAAAGGTTGAGTCAAAAAATTCCAATTTTTAGGGTCTGGGGAAGGCCGTCTGCTTCGCAGCCGATGAGAGCGTCGGTACCTGAAAAGCAGATCGAAAACGGTTTTCAGGGCTGCTGAACGATTGGATTATTGTTGTTTTATGGACCAGGTTTGCTCATCCGGTTCCAGGTTTCAACTTTTTTTTGGAGTACAACTTCGGGACCAGTGACTTGGTTATTAAGGACTGATGGAGAAGGCTCTTTTGGAGTGGGATCTGCCTGAATGAAGCCTGCAAAAAATGGATGGAGCCTGAGGATAAGGAACGCTGTTCATTGAAGCCAATACGGGACGCTGGCAAAAAGTTATTTCCCTTAAAGGACAAAATTAAAATCGGGAAGAATTGGGGCTTCTCTAAGTTTAATTTTTACGGGATCTACGGCAGGGTTTTTTCGGATGGGGCAGGAAACTAAGTCGATGGGGCAGGAAAGTAAGTCGATGGGGTTGTGGGCTGCCACTTCTATCGGGGTGGGAGCTATGGTGGGGGCTGGGATTTTCTCTATTTTTGGCCTGGCTGCGGGGATTTCGGGAAATGCCGTGTACGTCTCGTTTGTCATTGCGGGGCTGGTTGCACTTTTAAGCACGTATTCCTATGCAAAACTGGGGGCGAAGTATCCTTCGGCAGGAGGGCCGGTTGAGTTCCTGGTAAGAGGGTTCGGGGACGGGATCCTTAGCGGGGGGTTGAACGTATTGCTCTGGGTCGGCTACATATTCGGGCTTGCTCTCTATGCCAGGGGGTTTTCCTCTTATGCTGTGACCTTTTTGCCTGCGGGATCGGGGCAGGGCTGGGATGCTGTTTTTGCCACGGGAATCATCCTGCTTTTCACGGGGGTGAACTTCATAGGGGCAAAGGCTGTGGGCAAATCCGAGCTTTTTATCGTTTCCATAAAGGTTGGCATACTCATCCTCTTCGGGCTGGTGGGGCTGTTCTACGTACCCCCGGGAAACCTTGCCCTTTCGAATTTTCCGGCCCCTTCAAATATCCTCTATGGGGCAGGCATGGTTTTTCTTGCTTACCAGGGCTTTGGTTTGATCACCAATGCTGCCGAAGATATGGAAAACCCCGAAAAGACCCTTCCCAGGGCTCTGTATCTGAGCGTGGTCCTGGTCATATTTATCTACGTGCTTGTGAGCCTGGCAGTAATCGGGAACCTCTCTATTCCCGAGATCGAGCAGAGCAAGGACTATGCTCTCGCAGCAGCCGCAAAACCTTTCCTGGGGGCTGCGGGCTTCAAGATCATGGCATTAGCGGCTTTATTTTCAACAGCGTCTGCGATCAATGCTTCGCTTTACGGAGGAGCAAATACATGTTATATCATTGCAAAGGAAGGGGAACTGCCCGAGTTCTTCGAAAGAAAGGTCTGGAAAAGAAGTACCGAAGGTTTGTTTATAACTTCGGGGCTTGTAATCCTCTGCGCGAATTTCCTGAACCTGGAACGCATAGGAATGCTGGCAAGCGCTTCCCTGCTTATAATATATGTAGCCGTGAATGTCGCCCACCTGCGCCTCTATGGGGAAACCGGTGCAAAACCCCTTTTGATATGGGCTTCTTTGCTCAGCAGTGCGGGCTTTTTTGCTGTCCTGGTATACTATGAACTGGTACACTCCCCGGAGACCCTGGTTTTACTTGCAGGCGTTATTGCGGGATGCTTTATGGTGGAATGGACCTACAGGAAGTTTTCAAAGCGGACACTGAAACCGAGAGAAATGATAAGTTAAGTGGAGGCAATCGAAGGTCTGGATGAATAGCTGGAGAGGAATAGCTGGGGAAAAAAGTCACTGCAAAGAGAGTGGCAAAAAACCTGGAGCTTAAGAAGGTCATCCGGGAACGACTCTTGAAATGCTTATTATCCTTGCTCCTTTTACGCTGCTGTAAACCTTGTAGTGAATTCCGTCCCATTGTCTCTATTCAGTTCAAGTTCACCTTCTAACTGTTCTACAAGGATAGTTACCAGTTGTATGCCAAGATTGTCAGGATTTTCCAGATCAAAACTTTCATGCATACCTATTCCATTATCTGATACTGTCAGAATAAAACTGCTGCCCTTTAAGCCCTCATTATTGTTCCCTGCTCTATTATCTTTACTTTCCGGGGATTCTTCTCTACAAAGTTTGATTTGAATTTTCCCATTATCTCTGTCGACAAATGCATGCTTGAGAGAGTTTGAAACAAGTTCGTTGATGATTATACCTAATGGGACTGCAGTATCCATGTCAAGGAAAATGTTTTCTTCCAGATTCATATTTAAGCTGGTACTTGCATTTCCAAGCCTGTATGTCTGGAATAGATTCTTAGCGAGTTCCTCAACATACGACGAAAAGTTCAGTGTATCGAGCTCTCCACCCTTGTACAGTTCCTCATGGATAAGAGCCATGGATATTACTCTGTCCTGACTTTCCCTGAAGGCTTCCAGGACTTCCGAATCCTTAATACATTCTCTGTTGTTGAACTTTTCAGCCTGAAGGTCGAGAAGGGAGGAGATTACCTGCAGGTTATTCTTGATCCGATGGTGAATTTCTTTTTTACGGGCAGTTTCGATACTCGCAAGGAACTTTTCTGTCTCTTTTCTTTCGGTCACATCATAAATAGTACCCTGGTAGAATTCCGGCTTTCCATCCATTCCCTGAATTTTCTGGTAGATTTCTTCAACCCATTTGATTCTTCCGTTCCTGTGCTTTATACGAACTTCAAATTTTTCGTAATCAGTGGATTGAGAACTTCGGATCTTTTCCCTTTCTTTGATCAAGAGAGGCAGGTCCTCCGGATGGATTATGTCTTCCCACTTAATCCGGGACAGAAACTCCTCTTCGCTATACCCGGTGATCTCTTCAACAGCACCATGCATAAGTACAGGAACAAAATTTTCATCCAGCTGGAAAGCGATCCCATGGAAATTCTGTACGAAAGAGCGGTATTTCCTCTCACTTTCTGCAATGTTTTTTATTGCAAGTTTCCATTCCGTAATATTTTTTATTACTCCGATGGCTCTGTATACCTTCCCGTTGTCATCTTTTAGCCAGACTCCAAAGTTTTCGGCATAGATGTAGTTCCCATCTTTTTTTCTTAACCTGAATTTTACCTGAAATTTAATCTTTTCCTCAAAGGACTTCTCCAGGTTTTCAAGCAGTTCCACCCTGTCTTCGGGGTGAATATGTTCCATCCAGACCGATTTATCCAGATCCTCTAACTCTTCCGGACTGTACCCTGTTACTTCCCTTATGGCTCCCGCCCAACTGACTTTACGTGTTTCAAAATCGAAATCGAATATAACCTGCCCGGTCTGTTCGGTTGCTGTGCGATATCTTTCTTCACTTTCTTGAAGATTTTTACTGGCAAGTTTTCTCTCAGAAATATCTTTCAGTACTCCTATAGCCCCGTAAGGCTGACCCTCATGATCCGTAAGCCAGACTCCGCGGTTTTCTATATGAATACAGGTTCCATCTTTTCTTCTTAACCTTAATTCTTCCTTAAATCTGCCTCCGGCCTTTCTCACTCTCTGTAATCTTTGCCCCCCACGATTCATATCTGTGAGATGGATGTTTTTAATCCAGACTTCCTTGCCAAGCTTCTGGAATTCTTCAAAAGTATACCCTGTAACTTCTTCTATGGCACCTGCCCAGCTGCTCTTATCTGTTCTTAAATCATACTCATATACCACTTGTCCTGTCTGCTCTGTGGCAATCCTGTATCTTTCCTCGTTTGTCCGAAGTTTTTCTTCTGCTATTTTACTTTTGGTTATATCTCTAGCAATAACTGAGATATCGGTCAGCTTTCCGGATGCATCAAAAACCGGAGAAAGAGTTAATGAGACATTTATTATCCTACCATCCTTTCTTAAACGTAAAGTCTCATAATTGTGGATTTTATCTCCCTGTTTAATCAGTTCAGCCAATTCTTCTGCTTCTTCAACTAATATGGATGGCTCCAGAATGGATATGGGCTTTCTCATAACTTCTCCAGCTGAATAACCATAAATTTGCTCTGCACCTTTATTCCAGCTGGTAATGATGCCATCAAGGGATTTGGTTATAATGGCATCGTTTGAATATTCCACAATATTCGCCAGATCCTGGATTTTCTCTTCTGCCTTCTTGCGCCTGGAGCTTTCTATCTGTTCCCACTTTCCATCCCTTTTGACCAAAGCAAATTGATGGTTGATGACCACATCTATTATCTCGGCTGCGTTGCACCTGTCAAGAGGATAGGTGCAGAGAGCAATTATCTGGTAATTGCCAATTACATTGTCTACCTGTTCCTCATAATCAGCAAAATCATTCCAATCCTCATTTTCCAGCCGGAAAGAATTTCCCAACCTCAGACCGTCACAGCCATTAGTCAGTGCCTGGTTGAGTTTTTCAACCCAGCCATTTAAGACGCTCTCCGAATCGAAATTACCCTCTTTTAAATACCAGTGCGTGTAGGGAACAATTTCTATTTGCCCTCGCTCCAGATAAACATCAAAATCAGGAACAGCCCTTCTCAGGGCTTCTTTGGCTTCTTCTACTTCCGAGGGTTGTGATACGATCCACACACAAAATTCGTTATTTTCCAGCCCGGCCTTGAAATATGGGACCAGCATGTCCATCAAATCTTCTTTTGTCTGGAAAAATTGGCAGAAATGGGTTCCCCAGGGTACATCTCCAATAATATCAATGCCAGATTTTCTCAGGCTTTCTCTCATTTTACACCTTCTCCGACTTGAGGATGTAAAGGCAAAAATTTCGTTGTCCCCATGATATGCGGTCCCTGCTTCTCCACGTTTCACAATTTCGGCTCTTCGCTGTTTTGGTCCTGGGAGTCATTTACCGAAAAACGTAAGCATAAGAATCTCTCTACTTTTTTCTAAACACGGGGGGAATGTGCTTGTTTTCTCATATTTGATCCACGACTCACCCACTCGATCCTGTTTTGTATGTTACAGTTCTCGCAATAAAAATCAACACTTCATAAACTGAACAAGTGCATTCAGTTTGTGCTTAAATGCGTACTTAATCTTAAGTTCACTCTTATTTAACATATAACAGTTATTTAGCATATAAAAGTTCATTCATAAGATATTAATTAACCGATCCCAAAACTCAAAATTTGCTTCTTTGGATATCGTATTTTAAGTGACCAATAAAGCTTCAGATCATGAAAACAATCCTTAATAATTCTGAGGATTAAGAATAAAAATGGGTTTTGGGATCAGCTCAATTACTTATAGTTGCCTCTGCATATAACGCAACATTCTTATACCTGGTATAAGGTCACTATTCAGCGTACCCAAAATCAGTCTATCGATGGTGATTTGGAGTTTTCAAAAACATACGATTGCCAATTCACGCAAAACTGAAAAACATAATAAATAGCCAACAAGTAAAGATAATGGGCTCCCAATAATTTGCCCATTAAACCTTAACTTGACCTGATGCACCCGCAGCTCGTGGGGTACCTGTTGCGCTATCTTCAAAGACAGCGAATCCAGATTTTCCGGCATCTGAGTAGTTTTATTCGGACTATCTTCTCTACCCTCTTGCGAAAGTCAGCCAACGGTCCGAACAGGTCCCTTTTTTATTCCTGGCCTTCCTTCTTCGTGTTTTCTGATTTGATCTCCCTCTCCGTAGTCGCAATGGCATATATCTCATTGGCTTCATTCACCAATGAGGTGGCGGTCAGCCACACCTCTATTATCCGGCCATCTTTGGTGAGCCGCTGGGTGCGGTAAGGTTCCATAAGTTCAGAGTGGCTAAGCTTCTTCAGTATGGCCAACTCTCCTTCTTTCCGGCTCGCCGGGATCAGGCTGCTAATGTTCATCGTCAGTGCCTCGGCTTCGCTCCAGCCGTAAATCTTCTCAGCCTTCGGATTCCAGGCCAGGATGTGCCCCTCCATATCCTGTAACGTTATAGCATCGCCCGCATCCTGTACTACCGCGGCCAGACGTCGCATGACCTCGGATTTTTTCAGGATATCCCTTGCCCGCTTCATTTCGGAAATCTCAGTAAATGTGATTACCGCTCCCTTGATAACGTTTTCAAGGGTGCGATAGGGCCGGATGCGCATCAGGTACCACAAACCATCCTGGGTCTGGACTTCAATATCTTTGGGTATCAGGCTGTCCAGCACCTCCTTTATATCTATTACAAGACGGTCATAACCCAACAGGTTCGAGACGATATGCCCAACCGGCCTTCCCACATCAGTCGGGATCAGATTGATTATCTGTGTAACGAAAGGAGTGAAACGCAGGATGCGCAGTTGATGGTCCACAAAGATGGTGCCTATACCCGTGCCGCCCAAAAGGTTGTTCATGTCGTTAATTGCCTGCGACAGATCAGTCACCTTGTTATGCAGTTCGGTATTGACCGTAGCCAACTCCTCGTTGACTGACTGCAGTTCTTCCTTGGAAGTCTCCAGCTCTTCGTTGGTGGATTGCAGTTCCTCGTTAATTGACTGCATCTCTTCATTGGAGGATTTGAGTTCTTCATTGGAGGTCTCCAATTCTTCATTGGAAGCTTTGAGATGTTCCTCCTTAATCTGCAGTTCCCGCTTCAGCTCCAGGATGCGCGCGTCATCTTCCATTGCGCTCTCAAAGGCTCCTTCACCGGCACCTATGGCGGTGGCTTTCCCGGTTTTGCTCTGCTCCTCCTTCGGCGGTTCCTCAAAGGTGACCAGGAATAGGTTTGGCTCGGAGGCGGTGTCAGGGTCTGCTGCCACAGGTCGTAACGCCAGATTGACTGTAGTGAAATCACCGTTGGTTTTAACCCGCAGCCCGGGGTGAAATACCGGCTCTTTATTGACTGCGGCTTTGTACAGGTCCGTGGCCAACTCCTGCCGCAATCCCTCGCGGGCCATCTTCAGGATATTCAGGCCAGCCTCACCCGGAGCCGGTTCCAGGTACATGCCGGTCCGTCCATGAAGATAGAGGATGTCGCCGTGCTGGTTGACGAGTACACTTACCGGGGCATAATTTTGCAGCATCGTCTGTTCGGTCAGTTCGCGCATTTGAGGTTTGCTTTCGATAAGAGCCTTGCTGGCTAGTCTTTTTGTCTCCCTCTCCCTGCTTTCCAGTCCCGGTGAGTTAAATATCCCTATGGGAGGGTGTCCACTGTTATCATTCTTTTTGAGATAGATCTTCGACTTGCGGTCCAGTGTGTCAAAAAGGTTATCAAACTCGCCCAGGGTCTCGGAAGGGCCAAGGAAGAGAAATCCTCCCGGGTTCAATGCGTAGTGGAAGAGGGGGATGAGCTTCTTCTGCAGTTCCCTGTCCATATAGATTAGCAAGTTGCGACAACTGAGCATGTCAAGTTTGGAGAACGGCGGGTCTTTGATAATATCCTGCTCGGAAAAGACTATCATGTCACGGATATTTTTCCGGATGCGGTAGTTGCCGCCTGAATCCTGGGTAAAGAAGCGATCCAGCCTTTCCGGGGAGATATCGATGGAAATGCTTGTGGGATAGACGCCGCTGCGAGCCTCTCCGATGGCCCGGCTGTCAATATCGGTCGCGAAGATTTGTACCTTGAAATTTTTCTTCAACATTTCCATCTGCTCCTGGAGCAGGATGCCGATGGAATAAGCCTCCTCACCTGTGGAGCAGCCGGGCACCCAGATCCGTATCGCTGAGTCAGGGTGCTTGTTGGTGAAGAGATCCGGGATTAGTTTTTTCTGGAGTGCCTCGAACGCCGTGGGATTGCGGAAGAAACTTGTGACGCCGATTAAAAGGTCGGAAAAGAGCGCCTCCACTTCGGCAGGTTTTTGCTCTAAATAACGCACATACTCGTCCATACTCTGGATATTCTGGACGGCCATGCGCCGCTCGATGCGGCGGTTGATGGTGTTCTGCTTGTAATGGGAAAAGTCGTGACCGGTCTGGATGCGCAGCAGGTTGAATATCTTTTTCATCGCGCCTTCGGTCCTGGGGATCAATTGGGGTCTTTTTCCAAAAGCCTGGGTGACATAGGTAACGAGCTGGGCAGGCATCTCAGCCGGCGTCAGGGGGTAGTCTACCAGACCTGTGGCAATGGCGCTGCGCGGCATGCCGTCGTACTCGCTGGATTCTGGGGTCTGTGTCATCACCATGCCGCCCTCTGCCTTGACCGCCCGCACTCCCAGTGAGCCGTCGCTGCCGGTACCCGAGAGTACGATGCCAATTGCCAGCTCTTGCTTGCTCTGAGCCAGGGAACGGAAGAATATATCAATCGGCAGGCGATGGCCGCGAGGCTCAGACGGTTCCAGCAACTGCAATTTACTGTCCTGATAAATCATGTCATGGTTAGGCGGGATGACATAGACGCAGTCAGGCTGGACAACCATTCCGTCCTTGACCTCGTAAACCGGCATCCGTGTATAGTGCCCTATCAGTTCCGTGAGGATACTCTTGTGGTTCGGGTCCAGGTGCTGCACCAGGACAAACGCCATACCGGGATTGGTGTCGTTGGGTATAGCTGAAAAGAAGGCTTCGAACGCAGCCAGCCCACCAGCCGATGCGCCGATGCCCACGATGGGAAAGTCCTCTTTTGGGGATTTATTTGAGTTTGCATCCGGAGCAGGGGGTTCACTAATGGAAGTTTCTTCTGTAGTATGCAGCTTTTCCTCTTTGCCTGTGACTTCCTTTTTTTTGATCATATTATCGCATCCTTTCATGCCTGAACCTGAATCGGTGTAATGCCTTCCGTATGCGTACTCGGGGATGGATCGCCGCCAGGTTTATATGCACGATTTAGGATAAGTTTGAACTCATAACAATAGATGAAATTCAGAGAGTTTTCCGCCAGGTGAATGTATTTTTTAAGCTCTTAATCCTGGAAAAAATATACTTCTATACAGGTAAAAATATATATTTCAGGCGAATATCCATGCACCCTTACCATTGGCAAGGGGTGGAGAATTACTCGAATTATTTCGAGTCATCTGTTAATGCAATCTCGCCCTTAAACGTAACCCAATTAAATCTCCTTCTCCCGGCAAGTAAATTGTTACTGTTTTCTAATAATATCTGAAATCTTTAATCCTTTAAATTCTTCAAAAAGGACTAATAGATAATATTTCTAACAGATGATTTAGGTGCTCCTTCATTAAGAAGTTGATGTTTTGAGAGGTCTGTAAACTTTGGTTTTGCTCCTCTTTTCCCCATCAAGAATAGTTGGAATTTTGAAACCAGCTCATTATATAATATCGACTCAATTTATATTAGCACCAATATATCAAACTGGAATTTAAGAAATCATAATCTTTTTTATGGGGGCATTAAATGAGAGCTCATTATAAAATATTTATGATATCTCAGAATAAAATATTTAAGATGACAATTGATTTAGTCACTATTATCATCCTTTATTATACTGCTACTGGCGCTACTTGTGGGGGTGATAAATATCCTCCTGGACATCAAATCAATTCTATTCGGGACTCTTGGGGGCGGTTTTGGTCAGATAGTATCCAGTGTCCTTACAATTTTTATTCTTATTGACCTTTTCAAGACTTTTGTTGATTATCGTGAACATGAAGAAATTAGAATTACATATGTAACCGATGCTACGATTTTAATAGTCATGCACGAAATTGCGGCAGGGGTATATGCCCAAAGATTTGATTATCAATTTATTTTAGGCCTATCGATATTGCTGTTTTCATTGGGTATAATAAGGGCTCTAGATGTCAAATATACACCCAAATAATTATTTCTCTCCCATTATTTGTAGTGGTAAATGATGTATCGGCTCTGTAGAAATTCTATTACTAATTTACTTTTCAAGCTTATTCTCAGGCTCTCTGTTGAACGTTTAAAATATGGCTATCAACATTAGAGACATTTTAAACGCGTCTTAAAGCGGTTGATATCTATACCATGTTGGAAGTTTTGGGAATATCCGGTCATTCATCGTAATCAGGTACTTCAAAAAGGGCAGGGTATTTCTCTTTTAGTGGTATGAAGAGTTCTTCGTCTAATTTTGTATCATAAAGTGTTTTCACTTTAGAAAGTTGGTCAAGTGATAAATGGTAAGCCCTTTTAAGGTTAGCCCCTTTAAGGTCAGCCTCATCAAGGTTAGCTCCTTTAAGGTTAGCCCCTTTAAGGTCAGCCCCATCAAGGTTAGCCCCATCAAGGTTAGCTCCTTTAAGGTCAGCCCCTTCAAGGTTAGCCCCTTCAAGATTAGCTCCTTTAAGGTCAACTCCTTTAAGGTCAGCTCCTTCAAGGTTAGCTCCTTTAAGGTCAACTCCTTTAAGGTCAGCTCCTTCAAGGTTAGCTCCTTTAAGGT
>JAENYU010000009.1:21108-65880 GCA_016841625.1 Methanobacteriota archaeon | reverse complement strand
CAAGGTTAGCCCTTTCAAGGTTAGCCCTTTCAAGGTTAGCCTTTTCAATCTTAGCCCACTCAAGGTTAGCTCCTTTAAGGTCAGCTCCTCTAAGGTTAGCTCCTCTAAGGTTAGCTCCCTCAAGTTTAGCCCACTCAAGGTGAGCCTTTACAAGGTTAGCCCTTTCAAGGTTAGCCCTTTCAAGGTTAGCCTTTTCAATCTTAGCCCACTCAAGGTTAGCTCCTTTAAGGTTAGCCCCCTCAAGATTAGCCTCTTCAAGGTTAGCCCCTTCAAGGTTAGCCCCTTCAAGGTTAGCCTCTATAAGGTCAGCTCCTCTAAGGTTAGCTCCTTTAAGGTTACCCGCTTTAAGGTTAGCTTCTTTAAGTTCAGACATGCTTTAACCTCTTTTCATTTACCACGAAATTTTTGTTTGCCTTTTTCAATTGTGAAGTGAAAGGGGCTGAAATTTCTAAAATCATTCAGTGGCGATATTCAGGGGGAAAGCAGACCGCCCCGAACTTTCCTCTCATTCCAGGTCTACGTACTCATCGTCGATGTAGCAGTACTTCCAGCCTTCTCCGGGTTCGAAGGACTGAACTATCGGGTGTCCGGTCTCCTCAAAGTGTTTTGTTGCGTGTTTGTTTTTTGATGAGTCACAACAGCCCACATGCCCGCAGGTAAGGCATATCCTCAGATGTACCCAGTCGTCCCCGCTTTTCAGGCACTCTTCACAGCCCTTTGTGCCCGGTTCTACATCCTTTATTTTCATCATTTCTTTGTGTTTGCAAGCCATACTTTTCCCCTCCACATTATGCTTTTTCCTGGACAGAATGGAATAAATTGGATATCCTGTGTCATCCGTACTGAATTTCAGATGTCCCGTTTCCTTTTTCAGTTTCCTTTTTCAGTTTATTTCCTCATGTCACAGTCACCTTGCCGAATCTCCACCTTGCAATAAGAAACATTATTGCGGCAAAAGTAAGCAGGGCCAGGAAAGAAACAAGAATGTCGTTCGGGGTATACACATATTGAATCCCGATCGCAGAGAAGTTATTCCCTATGGCAAAATACCTGATCCCACTGACCAGGTGGGTCAAAGGGTTGACCGTTGAGAGGACCCGGAGCAGCGGGGGAAAGGATTCCACGGGGTAAAGTGCGTTGCTGGTGAAAAAGAAGGGCATGGTTAGCAGGGTTATCACCGCCTGCATCCCTTCCGGGCTTTCCATGCTGATAGCAATCGCTCCTGAAAGAAAGAGAAAACCGAGAGAGAAAACCCCTACAAAGACCAGGATCCCGAACACCGAGACAAGGGTCTGGGATAAGGTATACCCGTCAAAAAACCGGACCCCGATCAAGAGTCCGAAGAGCATGATGACCGTAGCCTGGATGAAGGACTTCGTCATTCCTGAAAGCCCGATGCCTATTATGATGTGGATCCTCGGAAGCGGGCTTGAGAGGGTTTCTCGCATAAGCCCCCAGTTCTTGTCAAAGAGCAGCACGGTTCCCCCGAAGAGGCTGGTAAAAAGCGTGGTCATGGCAATAACCCCTGCCCCTATGAAGGTCAGGTAGCCGACCGTCGGGACCCCCGGAATGGTTGGGAGAGTCGCAGTCAGCCTGTCAAAGTTATTGGACATCGCAACCCCGAAAAAAGCCAGCCAGAGAGCCGGCTGCACAAGGGAGGTGAAGAGGAGGGTCCTGAACCGGACGAACCTTAACATATCCCGCCAGTAGATGGTAAGAAAGCCCGTATTCATAGCCTGCAGCCTCCCGCTATCACTATAAACCCTGCTTTCAATCCCTTTTCCCTTTTCATAATCCCTCCGCGGAAACCCCTTAGTTTTTATCTCAGGGGTAGTTGACTTTCAGCGCTTCCCTGCCCTTATGATCGCCGAGGACAGCTTTTCTGCTCCCTCATCCCTTAATTCCCTGCCTGTATAATGGACAAAAACGTCATCCATAGATGGCTTTTTCAGGTTTACGGTCGTAATCGCAATCCCTCTTCCGGTAAGCATTTCCATGAGCTTCGGGAGCAGGTGGGTCCCGTCCCCGCTGAGCATGAGCACCAGGCCCTTTGGTTTTTCGGTGATTTCCTTTACGCTGCCAAGTTCCCTGAGCATCTCCGCAGCCGCCCGGTTATCGCTGCTTTCAAGATAAATAAGGTCCTGGCCAAGTTTGTTTTTCAGTTCCCAGGACTTGCCTGTGATTATGATTTTCCCGTGGTCGATAATGCTGATCCTGTCGCTGAGCTGGTCGGCTTCGTCCATGTAGTGGGTGGTAAGGAAAATGGTGGTCCCCTCCCGGTTTATCTCCCGCACGTATTCCCAGATCCTGATCCTGGTCTGGGGGTCGAGGCCAATTGTCGGCTCGTCCATGAAAAGCACTTTCGGGCGTGTCATAAGCCCCCTGGCAATCTCGAGCCTCCTTTTCATTCCCCCACTCAGGTACTTTGTCCGGGTATCCCCCTTTCCCTCAAGCTGGACAAGCCGGAGCAGTTCTTCAGTCCGCCTCCTCCGTTCTTCCTTTGGCATGGAATAGAGCCTGCCGTGGTATTCCAGGGTCTCTCGCACGGTCATGTCCCGGTCAAGGGTCAGTTCCTGAAAGACAATTCCGATGGATTCCCGCACCTTTTCGGGCTCCTTTTCCACGTCATGCCCGGCAACCTTTGCAGTCCCTTTCTGGAGTCTCAGGAGAGTGGTCAGGATATTGATTACCGTGCTTTTTCCTGCCCCGTTTGGGCCCAGAAATGAGAAAATCTCGCCTTTCCGGACAGTAAAACTGATCCCGTCTACGGCCTTTACGTCGCCAAAAGAGTGTTCGAGATTTTCTACTTCGATTGTGTTGCCTGAAATATCTACTGCCAAAAATTAGACCCCGGTTGATCTTCCCTTTAAGAAATTGGGTTCGGGGGATAAATAGGTATTTTCATGCAGCCTTCTGATTTTGGGATTAACAAATGCGTCCTTCTTGAAAGCTTGAGTTCAGACCTGTTCAACTGGAATTCCCCCTCTCCCGTTGTTCCGACCTCCTGGCGTAAGGCCGGCTTGCCAAATAAATCTTTTTAAATATTTTATGAGGATCTTTTAAAAAATAGAGATTATTCAAAATCTTCTATTGTTCTTTTGCTTAATGTTTCACAAGTTATCTATATAAAAATGAATATTACTTATAACAATTATTGAGTTTTTCTAAATAATCAATTAGTTAGGGATTTAATTACATGATGCCAAAATTCAAACTTGGAGAAGTTGTAAGACTAGTTAATACTGATCGAGTAGGTGTAATATGCGAGAAGCCAAAAAATATCAATGGAGATATTTACTATGTTCTTTTCATTGGCGATTCGCATAAAACTTACTCTGAAGAAAGCTTGGAGCCAGCAAAAGCAAAGAAAGCTGATGTAATAACAACACTTCAAAAAAGGAATTTTGCATATCTCAAAGACTTCACTAGTTATCTTACGTATATTAAAGTTGAACGTCCTCTTTCAAATAACCTATACTCTTTTTTGTCTTCAAGAACAGAGTTTCAGGTTCATCAGTTTAAACCTTTATTAAAATATCTCGGCTCACCATACCAAAGGTTGTTGATTGCTGACGAAGTTGGTGTAGGAAAGACTATTGAAGCAGGTATTGTTTATACCGAGTTACTCTCTCGGCATAATTTGAAAAATATTTTGGTAGTGTGTCCTTCTTCTTTACGATATAAATGGCAAAGAGAGTTTAAAAAACGGTTCAATGAAGATTTTGCAATAATTGATTCACGAATAATGAAATTATTTTTCAGGAAGTATGAAAAATATCCAAATGGTGTGTCTTTAAAGGGAATAGTTTCAATCCAATCACTTAGAAGTGACGAAATTTTAAAAGAACTTGAAAGACTACAGATTCCTTGGGATCTGATAATCATTGATGAAGCACATCACATGAGAAATGAAGGGACAAAAAGTAATGAACTTGGGAAAATTCTATCATTGAGTTCTGAAGGAATGTTGTTGCTTTCAGCTACCCCACTCCAACTTGGCAATAAAGATTTGTTTAATCTTTTCAATATAATGCTTCCAGAAGAATTTGATAATTTTAGTACGTTTGAAGAGCAGGTCAAACCAAATGAACATATTAATCTTGCTCTCATGAAAATCTCAAAAAAGTATTCTCCGAGATCAATCTTGGAATCATTACAGAATGTAGAAGCTACAAGTCAAAGAGAAAGATTTCTATCAAATCCAAATTACAATTTCTGCGTTGACTTACTAAACTTGAAGTATGATCTTGGAAATGACGACGTTGTAAATTTGCAGCGTAAACTTAGTGAATTAAATGTGTTATCTCATATATACACTAGAACTAAGAAAAACGAAATCTCAATGGAATTTCCTTTAAGAGAACCAATCACGATAAAAGTTGAATTCAGTAATATTGAGAGAGAATTCTACAATAGAGTTTCAGATCTGTTTTTGAACATGCATCCTGGTTGTCCTGCTGGATTCTTACTTCAAATGCCATGCCGACAGGTTGCAAGTTGCATACCAGCTACCATAAGTTACCTTAAAGACATATGCTATAGTAGGGAACTTAAGCTAGATATTGAAGATTTCGATGATGAATCATTCTTAGATCAGAAACTTAAATTAAGTGACAGTGATCTTCCAAAAATTAAAGAATTAATACTTTTTGCAGAAAATAATCTTAACCAACAAGACTCCAAGACTCGTGAGTTTATAAAAGCGATTACAAAAGTTCTTGATAATGGAGAGGTTAAAAAAGTAATAATTTTCTCTTTTTTTAAACGAACTCTTAAACATTTGGAATTATTATTGAAAGAATGCGGTTTTTACATTGCAAGAATAGATGGAGATGTTCCTTTCATTGAAAGAGAATATATAATCGAAAATTTTTCAAAGCCAGACGGTTATCAAATTCTCCTTTCTTCTGACGTAGGTGGAGAAGGACTAGATATGCAATTTTGTAATTGCATTTTCAACTACGACTTGCCCTGGAATCCTATGAAAATAGAGCAACGAATTGGAAGATTGGATAGATATGGCCAGACAAGTTCAAAGATCCATATATATAATTTCTCTATTGAAAACACAATTGAATCCGATATATTCTTGAGATTATGTAACAGGATAGGGGTCTTTGAACAATATGTTGGAGAGCTGGAACCAATTCTCGGTAGTGAGATCAAGCAACTAACAACAGAAATCTTCAACACTAAACTAACTCCAGAGCAACAAAAAGAGAGAGCTGATAAAATTGCTCTTGTTATTGAAAAGAAAAAACAAGAACTTGAGCTATTTGATAAAGAAAGAAGCAAATTCATAGGCCAGGATAATTATTTTACGGAACAGGTATCAGACATTATGAAAAATGAAAAGTTCATAACATCTTCGGAAATTATTAATCTCGTTTCTTCCTTTATTGATGAAAAGTACCCAAAATCTAAGCTTATTCCTTCCACAAAGGAAAAAGAGATATACAAACTTAAACTTGACCCTGAATTTCAAAATTTTATTAAGGACTATCTACAAAAGAAGGGTCAAAATAGTGAGTTTATGGAAAGATTTATGGATCTGGTGACTCAAGATTCTTTCCAAATTACTTTTGATTATAGGGTTGCAAATTCCAATTCTTCTATTGAATTTATTACCTTCAGGCATCCTCTGATAAAAAGCATAATCCAGAATTACAAAAATGAAGATAAGTTAAAAAATGCTTGCTGTATTACTTGGCAAGATGTTTCACTAGAAGAAGGAATTACAGAACAGAATTACTTATTCTTTATATATTTACTTGAAATCTCCGCTTTCACAAAATCACTTATTTTTGTACCAGTTGTTGTGGATATTCATTTTCACATAGTTAATAGAGAGTATTCAGAAAAACTCTTTCATATCCTGAAAAATTCGGATGATCTATTGGAATATACTGAGATCAGTTCAGAGCACATAAAAGTATGTGAGGAGGTCTCTGAGAACTATGTGATTTCAATAAAAAAACAGAAGGAGATTGATCTAAAAGAGGCTAACGAATCTCTGATCAATGATCGTTTAAGCAGTCTACAACAAACCTTTGAGATTAAAATTCAAACTATTAATGAGACGATCAGAAAACTCAATAATGATCCTGATAAAAATACGGAAAAGATTTTGAGAATGAAGGGAAGCCAGAAGCTCAATCTAATGAGAAACTTTGAAAATAAACGGGTTGGACTTGAAGCCAATAAAAGGGTCATAGTTAGCCATGAATTAATCTCTGGAGGCTACTTAAATGTCAGAAGGTAAACTTCTACGCAATGAAGCTACTAGGTACAGGACTAATATTCATAACCAGATCAAACAAAATCTTGTTGCTTATTCAGGTTTTGTATATCTTATAAAAGAACTTATTCAAAATTCGGATGATTCTTCAAGAGGAGAAAGCGTTAAAATAATTATAGATTTTAGAGACGAAATGCTCATTTTGAGAAATAATACTTCCTTTAATAATAATGATTGGGAAAAAATAGAGGAGATAGCTTCTGGGAATAAGGAGAATGATCCAAATAGTACAGGAAGATTTGGAATAGGATTTACTTCAGTTTTCAAGATATGCGATGATTTAAAAATACATTCAAAAGGAAAATCTAAGAAGTTCGAGTTAAGTACATTGGATTGGATTCCTTATGAAAACCCTCGTTATATGGATATAAATATAACAGAGTTTGAATTTTTTTGGAGGAAAACATCGACTGATTCTGGGAACAAAATTGATGCTGTTACGCTTACTGAAGAAAACTTATTGGATTTTCAAGAGGAAACCATAGATTCTATTTATAAGGATATACATTTTTTAAATAATGTTACTACAATCGAAATTCTAGACAACGGAAAACTTAAACAGAAAATCGAAATAAAAAAGAAGATACTAGAAAATATAAGTGTTTCACCAGATGAAATAATTAAAGAAGAACGAACAATAATCGTAACTAATTCATATAATTCTAAAAAGATTCTTCCTTTTTCGGTCTATACTCAAAATATAGATAAATATTTTACAGAAGAATACAAGTGTAAGGTTGCGCGAAAAAAACCGCTTTTACTTTCCATTACCGTAAATAAAGAATCTCTTAAAAACGGGCGCATTTTTTGTACCTTTCCTACTTCGGATTACATAGGATGCCGGTTTGATTTAAACTGTGATTTCTGGCCGGATACCAGTAGAAAACATATAATCAAGGAGAAGGATGACTTAAGAGGAAAATACAACCTTAAAATATTTAGTTTTGTTTCTGATATGCTTATGTCTATTACGGAGGACCTAAAAAAAGATCTTCCTAAGACATCTTTCTATAACCTACTTAGTTCGTTTTTAATCAAGGATAATACATTTTTCAAAAAATATTCTGAAAATTATCTCAGTTTATTGAAGACCTCAAGGTCCAATATTATTTTCTTACAGGGAAAATGGCTTTCTGCTAATAAAGTAAAGTACACTGAAGAAAAATATTTACTTCCATTTCTACGTAAAGTTAATTTCTTAGTAGTCCCTCAAGAGGATCTTAATTTTTTACCTTTGTTTAAAGAATTGGGTATGAAAGAATTTGGCCTAAGTGATCTACTTAATGAACTTAAAAGTATTCCGGATGATGTTGAACTGGAGAAATCATTTTTTAGTAGTAAAGAGGAACTTAAAAGTATATTTCACTACCTTGAATACAAGAGAGAAGACGTGAAAAGACGTAAAAGCGAAATAAGCAGCCTCAATATATTCCTTACCAATAAAGGTAGATTGATTAATGCAGAGGTCTGCAAATTTTATACACTTCCTGATGAAATTTTACCTTTCAAGTCGGACTTTGATCTACCCGAAATTGATAGTGACATTTTAAATGAATTTGAGTACCTTCTCTCAAATACTCTACGAATTTTTAAAAAATTTTCGGATTTTGATCTTGTAGCAAAGATATTAAAAGATTTTGAGACTAGCAATTTTCCTGTAAAGCTTGAGGATTCAGTAGCTTATCTGAATACCAAAGAAAAACTCATTTCTGTGATTGATTTCTTAGATTTATATTTGAAAAATTCGGGCAAATTCAAAAATAAAGGATACATAAAACATAAAAATGAAATATATGGTCCAAAAGATAAGCAATATAACTCCATAGGATCTTCTTATATAGATTTTGAAAAATTACCGATAATTCTCAGTTCAAATAATTTGCTATATCCGTGGAAAAACAATGAAGTATTTGTTTTAAATTTAGATTCAACTTCAGAAAAGAAGTTTGCTGCACGGTATAAAATCGAGTCTCTGGATCCTGATATACTAGATGAAATCAAAAAATATACTTCTTATAACCGCTTGAAGTTAAAAAATATTGTTGAGTTCGTGGAAATATCCGCTAAAAATGAAGAAAAATTCGAAGTGGAGTTTCTTGTATTGTTATACAAAATAATATTGGAAAATTCCATACAGTTGTCTGAGAATGGTCTGAAAAATAGGATTAGAAAACTACCCATTTTTGTAGACGTTGAATCAAATTTGTGTTGTCTGGAAAATAATGAAAAAAAGGTATTCCTAAAAAGTAGCTACAATGATAGATTTGGAATGGCTAAAGTATTGGATGTAAAGTTGATCCGTTCAGTGCCCTCTTTTAAAGAAAAAATTCTTAAGGATCATTTCGGGGTTGAGGATCTAACTTTTGACGTGTTTGTTAAAAATTATTTTATAAGTATTTTCGAAAATAATTTAATAGACACGGGCAGAAAGCTGGATTTAATAAAAGAGTTAAATGAGTACTATCCCAAAATTGGAAAATCTACACGTCTAAAGGAGATTAATCTGGTCCTCAAAAAAACTAAATTAATATATTGTAACAATAATAATTATTACTATCCTTACAATGAATTCATTTACTTATATGCTACTTCTGCTGAAAAAGAGTTCGCTTCAATGCATGGATTAGAGATCATGCAAACTGAAGTGGAAAATGTGGCTCGTAAGTATGATCTTGTCAAAGTAGTTAACCTCAAAAATATCCTTGAGTACGTAATAGATGATGTAGGAAAACGCAATTTTGTATTGAATAAACATTATCTTGAAATTTTGTATAGATTAATTTTAGAAAAAAAAGCTGAATTAAATAATGAAAATCTTAGTACGATTCATAAATTGAAAATATTTAGTAATAATAGTGGAAATCCGACTACATTAGAAAACAAATTACTACACGGAGATTATCCACTTCCTCAAGACATAAAGATTGATGAGATACTGGACGAATCTGTAATATCGAAAGTTGCTGGTTTTAAAGAAAAAGTTCTTATAGGCATTTTTAACCTCAAATTGCTGGACTATGAAACTTTTATAGTCAATTATTTTAAAGTTATATTTGCTAATAACAATATAAATAAAGAAGTGAAGCGTAACCTATTCAAAGAACTTTACACCCGTTTTGCAAAACTTGAAGAGAACAATTTATTTCATTCTATCAAAAATACATTGGTTAATTCAAAAATCGTGTACTGCCAGGATGGAGACTTCCATTACCCGAGATGCAAAAATTTATTTATTAAGTCTGAATTGGTGGATGAGATCTTTGGGGAAGATTATCTATATCCTTATTTTGATATGAACAAATACAAACACATATTCAAAGAATTGGGAGTTAAAGAAAGTGTAGAGCCACATCTAATTGTTGATTTCATTAAAGAGTCAATTTCAAACGTAGAAGTGAATAGTCAGTTAATCAACAAAATGAAAAGGGTGTTTATCAGTATCAATAGACATTGGGATGATTTTGTTTTAAATGTTGAAGATTTTTCTCCACTCTCAAATTTAGAATGGTTGCCAGCTTCGAATTCAAGCAATAGATTGTATAAGCCTTCTGAATTATATACACAAAATAGTAGACAGAATACGAGGCCTTATTTAGAACATCTTGATGACGTTAAGTATCTTGATATAAATGATGCAGATTTGAAAGAAAAAGATTATAGAAGGGGAATAAAGGTTGAATTCCTGAAAATATTGAAGTTGAATAAAACTGATCAAATTCCTGTTTCTATGCTTATTGATAATATTGAAGCTGCAAGCAAAAATAATAGACTATTAACAACTAAGATGAATTTTTTAAATATATATGAATTACTTAATAATAAAATCAATCATGTTGAAATTTTTAGGTTGAATACTTTTCCTTCTTTTCAGATAATTTATACAGATAATGGAAAACCTCTTTACTTTAAACCATCTGAAATCTTCAAAAGAGATCTACAGTTTTTATTTGGGACCGAATACTTTGGCTATTTAAACTCTAAATATGTCGCAAAATGTGAAAATTTGTTGAATAAATTGGGGGTATTAGAAGAGCCCAATGTAGACAATGTTAAAAGTTTGCTTGAAAAGATCAACAAAAAATACGAACCAGATAATCTGAATGTTTCCTCTGAAAATGACAGATCTATTATTATAAATTGTTTGGAATATTTGGATAAGCATCTAGATTACACAGAAGAAATTTTTGTTACAGAACTGAGGAAATTGCCTATCTTTTGCAATAATAACAATCTTTTATTGAGTGCAGATTCATGTATTCTAGAAGATAATCCTATATTGTGTCAGCAGTTTGGAGATGCTCTTTCTGACTATTTTATAAAATTGAATGTAAAATATTCAGGCTTAATTGAAAGATTGGAAATTCGAGGTTTAACTCAATTAATAAAAAAAGAAATGCAAATTCACCCAGATCCTCTAAAGATGCGTCTCCACTCCAATTTTACTCAGAAGATGCAAAACGTTTCCAAATTAATGCCGAGAATTAAAGCTGGAAATCGTGAACTGGATACTAATAAATGGCTTAATGTAAAACAGGAAATTGAGGTTTATACCTATGATCATCTATGTGTTTCTAGGTATATTGACTGGAATCACAAAAGGTACGATTCAAACATTGATAGTGTAAATTGTTATCTTGAAATCGAAAATGGAGTCTTAAACATAATTTATGTAAAAGTACATAACCACGAAATACAGAAGTCATTGGCTTACGAATTATTTGAAGAAATGCATCCAAATATCAATCAAAATTTCATGGGTATAATCTTAATGCTTCTAAGAGCCAATTCATACGATGAAATGGATGAAAATTTAACTGATTCACTCTACCCAGTTCTTGAAAACGCTGATTCAACAGTAAAAAGCAATAGAATAATCGATGAAGGTTCTTTTGAAGATACTGACTCTCAAAATAATTCTTTAATCTATGGAGAAGGAACGACAGAGGAAGTAACGTTATCTTATTCAGACACTTTTGTTGAAAATTCAGGTCCATTGGATATTTCTGCTTCCAATAAAGAAGATGTTGTAGATTTGAAAGCAACTGAAGCATCTATAGTCAAAGGACAGAAAACTACAGAAGAAACAGTGACAATAGAAGCAGATAATGCTATTGAAAAGGTAAATGTTTTTGATACAACTGGACAATCCATCAATATGAGTGTTCTAAATCATAATAATGATATCCAGAAAACAAGTGATCAAATCAGAGATGGAAACAATATAAATTCTGTTACTCAATGTTTAACATCATTCGATGATGATAGAGAAAACGATTTTGTTTCTCCGACTAATGATGAGGGTGAGGAGGCAGTTACCGTTGGAAGAACTACAAGTCCAACAAAAAGAACCAATTTTGGGAAGAAATTGGAAGAAAAGTACCATCTAAGAGATTCAGCTTCTCTTAAATATGAAAACGATTTTGAAGTCAGTCCATTTTCAGTGCTTGAGGACAACACTCCAATATCACTTGAAGAAAAGGAAACTATCAAAGAAAAGACAAAAAAAGAAATTTTCCATAGTGTAGAGAGATCAAGCTCTGATAATGAAAGTAGAGGTTATAGTTCTAGGTTAGACCCAAATGTGGACGATGAAATTGCAGACGCAGAGGTAAGAATGTGGTATAAAGGAAAGTGCCAGATCTGCGAAAGAACATTTAAAAAAGAAGGGGCCAATGAAAATTTTTCCGAAGTTACTAAACTACTAGAAACCAAAGAACAGGGGGTAACTCATACTGCCAACAAGGTGTGTTTGTGTTCCTACCATGCATCAATCCTTAAAAAAGGGAGAGTTTACATAAATTTTGATAACTTAGTGAATACTAAACTCGACATTACCATTTATGGGGAATATGAAAACGGTTATAGAGACAAAAACTGTCATATAAAATATAATGAAATACACTTCCTGCAATTGAAAGCACTGTTAGCACTCAATAGCGACTCCTAAATAGCGAGAATCCCAAAAACTTAATTCAAATGTTTGAGCCTAAACACGAGAAGCAAGAAAGTTTGTGGAGTTTTGGAACTCCAATAATCAATCTTTGAGGGCTTTTGAAAGTCCCTCAAATCCCCTTGAAATAGTGCCCTGTCGTATACTCCACATTTCTTGCTGCCTTCAACATGGCTTCTTTTCCGGCAAGGGCTTTTTTGTACGTTTCCGTGATTTCCATGACTTCCCTGTCGCTGTTCAGGGACAGGTCAAGGCGGAGCACGTCAGCCCCGTATTTATTCAGTTTATCGACATATTTCAGCATGTCAAGCACTTTTGAGTTGTAGATCAGGGTCCGGGTCCCCACCCTGTGGACAGGATATTCGGAACCGTCCTGGCCGACAAGGAGCACATCACTGTTTTTATTTACGATCTTCCTGTCAACGAGAGGTTTCAGGAGGTCATTTTCTGTGATCAGCATCCGTTCCCGGCCGTAAACTACGATTTCGGTCTGGCCTGCCCCCCCACAGGTCCCCAGCGCCTGGCAGATGTTCTTTACCTCGCCAAGGTTCAGTTCGCTCGAAAGGGTTGCCCTGTACGCTCCTGCCTGGTAGAAGGTGCTTGCGGTAAAGGCATTGAAGGTGTTGAACTCCTTCTGGGCGACAAAAGGAATCCCCAGAGTTTTTGCAAGCTGCACTGTACCCAGGCTGGAACATGCGACACTGAAGCCTGCGTCCCTGA
The DNA here is from genome assembly GCA_016841625.1 of Methanobacteriota archaeon. GTDB lineage: Archaea > Halobacteriota > Methanosarcinia > Methanosarcinales > Methanosarcinaceae > MTP4. Next base: position 52,912 of record JAENYU010000009.1, on the reverse strand, counting down.
CTTTTTCTATGAGGGGAATCAGGGCTTCCAGTTCCCTGTCGTGGTTTATTGTGGGGATGATGAAAACGAGTTCCAGGCTCCCGGATTTCAGGTCATCGAGCTTCCCCTCGTTTTCGGGGCTATTCAGCTCATCGAAAGTGGAAATCGGGATATAGATGATGTCTGTGCCTGCTTCTGCTGCCCGAAAGAGAGAAGAAACTTTACCTGCTTCAACGCTCAGGAGAGGTTTTCCTGCAGTTTTTTCTGCAACTTTTGCTGCAGCTTTTCCTGTTACTTTTCCTTCAGTATTAGCTGCAGCTTTTTCAGAGTCCCCTCCGGTTTTCGGGCTGGTCTGTGTACTGCACAGGGCGGCGAAATCCGAAATATTGGGGTTTTTCTGCTCTTTTTTGCGTGCCTGCAGGATTTCGTCAAGCAGGAGGTCGGCAGCCTGGCGCCTTGTATTCTTCAGCACCCCGACCGGGATGAAGATGTTCTCGTCGGCTTCGATTTCGACGCCCACGGCTTCAAAAGGAGTGTCTCCAAGACTTTCCATTGCTTTCCTGACCTGTTCTTCCGTGGTGGGGGCTTTCTGGGCGTCCTGGACGAGGTAATCATCGGTAAATTCGGCAGTTCGGGCGTTTTCTGCTTCTGCTTCTGCTTCTGCTTCGTTTCCGGCTCCGTTTTCGGTTTTAATTTCTACTGTAAACCTTTCCCCTTTCCTGGCTCTTGCCCTCAGGCTTACGGGGATCAGCTTCATTTCGGTTTTTTGCAGGGTATCCAGGAGTTCGTTGTCGGTTGTGAGATACAATTCATCCCTGATACGCACGGCTCTCCCTGTTTTTGGGCTGATTTCCAGGCCAACTTTCTCGCCTTTCTTTGCACTTTCCACGCGCTCTCCTTTGAGGGTTATTATGCCGTTAATGGCTGAGCCTATCATCCGGTCCCTGGCAAAAAGGCTGACCCCATCTTTAAAGTGGATATCACATTCAAGTTTTACCGTGAGTTTCGTGGCGTTTTTTGAGCGGCCAATATCCAGTACCCTGCCAAGGAAGGCCCCGTAGTTAGAGCTGTATTTCGGGTGGGAGACGCCTTTTTCCCCGAGGATGAAACCTTTTGTAAAGCCCCTGTAGAAGAGTTTTGCAAGCTCCTGTTCCCTTGCAGCAAGCTCTTCCTCGCTCAGGTTTTCGCCGGTCTTGCAGATCTGCTCGACCGCGGCTTTGTAGGCGGCTGCACTGCCGGTCACGTACTCGGGTTTTTTCATCCTGCCTTCGATCTTTAGGCTTTCAACCCCGGTTTTTACGACCTCGTCCAGCCCGGGCAGGGTGCAGAGTTCGGCACAGCTGATCGGGTAGCTGCCTCCAATGTGTTTTTCGTCAATTTCCCTGCCGTTTACCATAAAGCCGTAGCTCCGGCGGCAGGGCTGGGCACAGGCTCCCCGGTTTGCGCTCCTGTCATGGAGGAAACTGCTGAAGAGACATTTCCCGGAATAGGAATAGCAGAGCGCCCCGTGCACGAAGACCTCGATGCCAACGTCCGAGTGGTCCACGATGTCCTTTAGCTCGGTGGTAGTAAGCTCTCTTGAGACGATCGCCCTTTTTACCCCGAGCCCTGAAGCAAAATCGACCCCTGGCTTGCTGTGGATCGTCATCTGGGTGCTGGCATGGAGGTCCAGGTCAGGGTAGATTTCTCTAAGGAGCCGGAGGAGTCCGAGGTCCTGCAGGATGACTGCATCGATCCCGGCAGCGTAGGCCCTGTCTATTATTTTCAGGGCTGCTTGCATTTCCTTTTGCTTGACAGGGATATTCAGGGCAAGGTAGACCCGGACATTGTGGGAGTGGGCAAGGTCCACGGCGCCTTCCAGGTCCTCGGCTGTGAAGTTTTTTGCTCCCTGGCGGGCATTAAACTCGCCTACCCCGAGGTAGACAGCATTGGCTCCGCCTTTAATTGCAGCAAGCAGGGCATCGTAATCGCCGACGGGGGCAAGGATTTCAGGAGGAGTGCAGGTGAAATTTTTGTCAGTCATGTCAGATCAGCGTTTGTTCTTTTAGGGTAGCTGAAAGTTTTGGCAAATGTGAAGAAAAAAGGCTTACGCAAATCATTTCAGAACCGGTTCAAAACGTAAAGGGGCTTCTCGCATAAAAAATGGATGGTATTATCGGGGGGCGTTTCATGCCAGTTTCGAAGATTAGCCCTCACTCAGGAAGTCCAGGACGGCATTTGAATATTCAACCGGCAAATACCTCTCTCCGCAATGCTTTGCTCCCTGGAATACAATAACCTTCGCCCCTGGCAGCTTTTCTGCAATCTCAAGGCTGATTACGGGGGGTGTGAATTCGTCGGCTGTCCCGACTAAAAGCAGGGTTTTGCTCCTTATCTCAGGCAGGTGTCCGTAAGTGCCGTTCCATTTAAGGTTTGCATCCGCCTGTTTCCGGACCGCCGGGTCCAGGTCGGGGTTTGTGGCACAGGACTGAAGCATGTTTTTCAGGAGTTCAGTTTCAGGGCCGTTGGTGCTGTAAGCTGCCGAGGAGAGGATCAGTTTATCCACTTTTTCCGGATGCTTGAAGGCCAGTACCTGGGCAAGCGAGGCGCCCATAGACGTGCCGAAAACATGGGCTTGCGGGATCCCGAGAGCGTCAAGCAGGCCTGCAGCATCCCCTGCCAGCAGATCCATGGAAAAAGGTCCATTGTCATCGGAAGAGTACCCTATCCCCCTGTTGTCGAAGCTTATAACCCTGTAGTCCTGTGCCAGACGCTCGACAAAAGTCGCATTCCACATGTCCATAGTCCCTCCGAACCCCATGATCAGCAGAAGGGGCTCTCCCGAGCCAAACTCCCTGTACCCGAGCTCTATGCCGTTAACGGAGGCATACTTTACAGGGGAGGAACTGAGGAAAAAATCGGTAGATTCCTTCCGGGCTCCTTCCGAATAAAACCCTGCACATCCTGAACTTGCAAGAACCGTGAGGGCCAGTGAGAGAATGATGAACGTCTTAAGATTCATGGACACCTTAAGATTCATAAGGATATTAAAATCATGGATGATAGAATAAATATTCCCTAAAGGCCCGGAAGAAAGCGTAAAGGTACTCCTAACACAAAAAGGGGTGGTTCTCAAGGTAATGGTGTTTCTGATTGAATTGCTGAACCATGTGCTCAAGCAAGATATTATACATTGGATCTTATTAATATATATCCAATGTAATTGAATTAAATCTTTGACTTCAGGCAGTATCAGCCCCGCAGACAGTATTCCCGGATAGTATTAGAAAGGACGATCAGATACCCTTTCCACCGCACTCCCGAAAAAGTATGACAAAATCGAAATGTTAAAGTAAACGAAAAAGGACTTTAATTCTACGGGCAAATCTTTTTCCTAGATTTGCTGAAAATTAGACATCAGGTCCCGGACATGGCGGAAGAATACTGATCCATCGAGCATCAGGTTGTCGGCTGCGCTTGTGGATATAACTCTCTCTTCGCCTGTCCTGAGAACCTTCCGTTTTTCATTTTGTTCCGTTTTTCATTTTGTTCCGTTTTTCATTTTGTCCCGTTTTTCATTTTGTTCCGTTTTTCATTTTGTCCCGTTTTTCATTTTGTCCCGTTTTTCATTTTGTTCCGTTTTTCATTTTGTCCCGTTTTTATTGCCGACATTTGGGAGAAATCCGGTTTGGCACTCAAAGCCAGCAATCCGTTTTTGGGATTTCAGCTATATGACCCCAAACTGAGGACAATTTTTTGTAAATATAACGATTATACATTTACAATAAAGTTATATTATAAATTTATATATATACTTGTCGGTGACTATTTTATTGCCATGTTCCGGAAGTTTTTGATTTACGCTACTGGTAGCACCATTGAATGAAGATCACTCCCGTAGGATTTCTTCAAACCGTAGAATTTCTTTTTGAAAATTAGCGTTTTTCACCCAGGGCCTGAATTTGATGCGAAGCTTCTTGCCTGGTTCCGGATTTCAGGCGGATTTCTGAAAGCATTTTCCTTTCATACTTCTGTATTTTTTGAAGCAAAAATGCCCTCGAGAGGTACAACACAAATGATATAATTTTACATGCAGATGTCCGCGCCCGGGGTTGAAAATCGGATTGGAGCGTACTTTCAAAATAAAAAAGAAGTTCGTGGACTGAGGTGTCCACGAAGTATTTCCGAAGCTTCCGGTTTTTTTACTCGCCGTAGCAGGCTTTTAAGTGCTCTTCCGAAGGCGGCTTTGTTGCCAGGCTCACGACGACTGCCACAATCAGGGCAAGGGGAGTTGCGACGAGTATCGGGTCAACAACGGTCCAGGTGCCGGAAAGCAGAGTCGTTTTTCCGAAAAGGGCCTGGCTGATCCCGAGGGGGGCAGCTTCCGATGCGTGCACGAAAGTGAGCCAGAAGAGGCTACTGAAAGTCCCGACGATGAGGCTTGCGATTGCTCCTTCCTTTGTCATGCGTTTCCAGAAAAGGGCGCCTGAATACATGGGGAGGAAAGCGGCTGCACAGAGTCCGAAGAATATTGCGGTTGCCCTTGCGATAATGCTTATGGGCAGGATGTAAGCCAGGATTACGCTTGCAAGGATGGTTATTGCAATTCCCAGTTTGGTAACGGTCACGGTCTTTCCGTACTCTCCTTTCTTTATGTACCCCCTGTAAAAGTCGTGTCCGATTGCCGTCCCCATCGTGTGGAACTGGGAGCTCAACGTGGACATCGCGGCGGCAAGTAGGGTCAGCATGAAAAGCATCACAAAAACATCGGGCATTGAGCTGTTGATGTATTCCGGGATGATCAGGTCCGTATTTCCTTTTGCAACAGCGAGTGAGATTAAGCCCTGCGTTTTGTAGAAGTAGGCATTCGAGAGGGCTCCCACGGTAAATGCGACCCCGGTCATCATGAAAATGAAAGGCCCGCCGACAAGGACTGCCCTGTTCAGGGCCCTGTCATCCTTTACGGTCATGAACCGGACTGCGAGCTGGGGCTGGGCAAGCACGCCTACCCCGACCCCAAGGACAAGGGTCGAGACAAGCGTCCACCAGATCGGGGAGCCTAAGGCCGGCATTGCAGTCCAGCCAAGGTGCCCTCCTTTTGCCAGGGCTTCGGGGACCAGCGGGGCCATGTCGGTGAGCATCTGGTGTGCTTCCGCAACGCCGCCAAGTTTCGAGTAGGTCAGGACCATTAAAATTCCCATGCCAACAAACATGAGGGTTCCCTGGAGGGCGTCGGTGTACATGACCGCTATCAGCCCGCCCGTTATCACATAGGCAGCGATTATAATCGTAAAGATCAGGACAGCAATATCATAATTTATCCCGAGTGCGGTTTCAAGGAACCTGGCAGCCCCGATGAGGACGATCCCAGCATAGAGGGGCATGAAGAGCCCGATAAGGATTCCTGAAAAACCCTGTATGAACCTTGACTGGAAACGTTTTCCCAGCAGTTCCGGAAAGGTGACGGCGTTGAGGTTGCGCCCGATGCGCCTCGTCCTTGACCCGAATAAAACGAATGCAACAAATATGCCCACAAATACGTTCATGAACGTGAGCCACAAAAGTCCCATTCCCAGGGCTCCGGCAGCTCCTCCGAACCCGACTATTGCAGACGTACTGATGAATGTTGCACCGTATGAAAGGGCGAGGATGTAAGAATGAATTTTCCGCCCTGCTACCATATAGTCGTCTATATCCTTTGTTTTCCTGTAGCCCAGCCATCCGAGGTAGAATATCACCATCAGATAGATGAGGACTATTACCCCAAAAACGGGAGTGTTGACAGCCATTATACCCCTGCCTCCTTTTCCACACCCTCAATCCCTTTTCGGCATTCGACAATTTCCTTTTCAATATTTTCTTCTGCGCCCACATTCCACTTAAGGGCACCATTATATGATGCATCCGAATGCGCTCAAAAAGCAGAGAACATATGCAATCCAGATCTGGAGATCATCAATTCCTAACATTTTTTATCTCCAGTCCATTGTAATGTTATATATGGAAATTATGTTATAGTGGTACATGTTAGCATGTAACATAAATTAAGCTATCGTGGCTAAAAAAAATAAGGAGTCTGGTTTTACAGCTCTGAAAACTTTCCGCGCCCATTTTAAGATTAAAATTTCACTGGCCAGCACTTCAAGAGCAGGAATTTCACGAACGAACATTTCAAGGGCGAGTATTTCATGAGCTATCATTTCCTGAGCTATCATTTCTCGTCAGGAGGATTTCATGAGGGTTCGCAGAAATTTTTTGCGCCTGATAAGTTCATTCTTTCAAATCAGAGCCGGGAAAATAGACCGAGGTTAAAGAGGCTGGGCTTAACAGAAGAGACCTACTTAAAAAGAAGACCCTGTAAAAAGAGCATTTTGTATAAGATGGGATAAGGGATTCAGGTATTTTTCCTAAATCCCCTCGGAGCGACACTGTGATTTTCCGTTTTTCGCTTAGATTCCTGTTTTTGGTGTGACCCCCACGGTTTCAAAAGCAAGGTACCGGAGTACACTGCTTTTTTCTTTCCCCAACCCGCGGGATTTGTGCCGCTTCCTGGTAATTCCCCACTTCCAAGTCATTGCTGACTTTCTTCATCTTGAGTTCTGCACTTTTTTGATTCTTGTCCTGTTAGTCCTGTATTCTGCCTGTTGCTTTGTTTGTAGCTCTCAAGCTACAGTCTTAGATTGTTTTCTTAGATCTTATATTTACTTAGGTGTAATATTTAGACAGAGCGATACAATAATACGAACTGGTAACGATTATATTATTTATGCAAGGTTAGTTCAATGCTATAATCCGGGAGTGTCTGAAAAGTCCATAATTGCCCAAAATCTGGCTTATTTTATCATTGTTAATAAATCCAATAATTCCACAAGATTCCAATTTTTGGACTTGAAGCTCAATGACTGCGTGTTATTAGTTATAGGCTCCAGACTTTTCCGAAGTTCTCAATCCAGGGTATGCTTCCATTCTTTGTATTTATCCCGGACCTGGGATGTTCAGGTGTCTTTGCTTATTCTTGCAGGCATCCTGAGCAGTTGGTGGAACTCATTCTTCTGCGGAATTCCCTGATTGTACAGTTCATCCCCTGTGTGGCATTTTCCTTTTTCTTTACCTTTACCTTTACCTTTACCTTAAGCCGGAAGTCGATTTATTTCGTACAGTTTATATCCTTTGCGAGCAATATATTTTATATAGTATTATTGTCCAGCCGGGACTTTTTTTTATCATTTTGAAAACGGAAAAAAGCTGAATTCCTGTCCCTTTTGCAGAAAAAATGGAGGTTCGGAGGCTTTGAATACGCTTTCAGGAAGTACAATCACCAGGGAATAGGAAGAGCAGAAAAAGGGGGCTGAAGGCTCTCTGGCTGCAGGTCAGGTATATACTTCTGAACAGACGGATGAATATACTTTTGAACAGACTGGTGAATACGTTTCTAAAAATAATGAAAAAGATGTTGCAGGGTCTGCTGTCGAGCATAAGGTCGGGTATGCTGCTGAATATTCTGCCTGGAATACTGCCGAATACACCGTTGAATCCGCCTCAGGATGTACTGATGAAAGCTACACCCTTATGTACAAAGGAGATATTCGAAAACGGACTTTATTAAAAAGAGTCCCGTTGATCAGGCTCCTCGGGGAAAGTGCCGTGGAACTTGGCGGTATGCTCTGTCTCATGCTTGCAATTATGTCACTCCTTTCGATTGAGAAGATCTTTTTCCTGTTCGGACCCTCCCCTGGGGGCAGGCTGTATGCGTCCCTGGCAGTCATAATCCTGTTTTCCTCCTTCACAGCCTGCGGTCATGAGCTCCTCTTCAGCACCGATTATGTGAGAGCTGCAAGGTGCAGGGAATGCGGAAAAGAGTTCGCCTGTGAAGAAAGGGAACAACCGGACATAAAAGAAGTCAGCACTCCTGATTACTACTATGTCTCCGTAATCAGGCACTGGAAATGTAGATACTGTGGCTGTGAAGACAGTTCCGAAAGCCGGGAAAACATCGAGTCCCGGAAAGGAAAAAGAAACAAAGACCCCTTCAAGGCCCCCTGTAAGCACTGCCGGGAAACCTCCCTCCACACCGAATTCAAAGACCCTGACATCAAGGAATTGAAGACCTCCTCGTCCACATCGGACCTCACCATAACCCGCTACTACCAGTGCGGGCACTGCGGGCACAGGTCCTTCAGGGCAGAAAAAGAAGAGCACATAAACGCCGTCGATATGCCCGTGAGGAAATGGGCAACGGAAGACCCCCGGATATACCGACATTGAAGGCGCGATTCTTAGTTTGTGCAAGACCGATAAACGTATTTTTGTTCGGACCTCCCATCTGCCCAATAAATTATGCTTCCCTCCTTAACGGGAGATTCCTGATGACCGGGAGCAGTACACACTGCCGATTCGGTCCCGGATTCAATGTCAAACATGTAGATGTCCCAGTTGTCGTCTCTCCAATCCATCCACAGAACATAATTCCCGTAAATAGCCGGATTGATCTGGTCCGCTTTATCCGTAAATACCGGAATGCCAATTTCTGATGTGTCATTTTCATTGTTTTCAATCGCTGAACATTGTACAACAAAAAAGGCAAGCAGAACCAAAATCTGGCTCTTCGCTATTTTGCAGGGGTTGCAAATAATTGTTTAGTTACAAAGTTACCATGTTAGAGCGATAAACATTGGTCTTGAGTGTGTTTTTGCACAACAAATGTTTTTAAATTTTAGATATGTTGCTCTCACATTTAGGAAGTGAATATAACTTACAAACTCGAAACAGCGAAGAGCCTAAAATATTAATTCGGTGTTTCATAGCTATCTCCGACAGAATTTTTAGTTTTCTTTCCTGCTTTTTTTGATTAACATAAATGTCCCCAGCAAACAAATTCCAGGGAGTAAGGAACCAGCAGGGGCTTTCTTACCGGGAACTTCTGAAGATTCAGTAGCTTTCCGGGAATCATCATCTTGTATATTTCTATAGAGTGTACTCTGGAGTTCAGCCACATCATATATTTCATTGTAACCTGAAAGTGGGAGAGAATCGACGTTTCCCTTACCTATTTCATATGGCAGGTCACAATAGCTGTCCTGGTTTGCATCGCTGAATGTTTGGCTGTGTCCCGTTCCATCGGGATCTGCCCAGAAGTTTCCTCCCACGTTTGTTTCTTTCTGCAAATTCGAACTCATTGAGGGTGTTGCGTTCCAGGTATTCAAGGGGCTTTCTATAAGCTGAACGTTCTCACTGTTTTCAAAAAAGTTATTGTACAGAATGTTTCCTTTGGACTCCTGTATCTTCACCCCGTACAGGCCATTGAATTTTATTTTATTGTCTACCAGAGTGTTATTGGTACTCGAAGTTACTATTTGTGCCCCGTACCCATCATTCGAATACAGATCATTGCCTATGATTATGTTGTCTTCTGCCTTTACCAGAAAAATACCATTTACGTTTTTTGAGGCATTGTTCAGGTACAGATGATTTGCAGAACCACTCAAATAAACTCCGGTTTCCCCATTGGAAACTAACTCATTGGCCACCAATTCATTTCCTGACCCATACAGGGAAATTCCAAATCTTCGATTTGAGTTTACGATGTTTCCGATTATGGCGATTTCATTACCCTGCACACTGATTCCGTTTCCGTTGTTTGAAACGATATTGTCAAGCAGGACATTATTTGCCCCCCCGCATGAGATCCCATATAAATCATTCGAGTCGGCAGTGTTTTTTTCCAGCGTATTATTTCGTGAAAGTGCTAGCGTTATTCCTTCGCTGTTATAGCTCGCACTGTTTCCGATGATCCTGTTATTGTGGGACTCTTCCAGACAGATTCCCTTTCCTGAGTCCGTTATGACATTGTTTTCGATTAAGGATCCGACTGTATTGTACAGGAAAACGCCGTTTCCCTTCAGTTCCAGGTTCTTGATAGAAATATTCCTGCAACCGATGCAGTATACAACACCAGCTTCTGAATTTTGGTCAACTGTGTCATCTGAGGCACCCACCAGATAGTATATTTTCTGTCCATTCGCGAGATTACTGGCATCAATATCATTCCTGTATTTTCCATTATAGCCATAGACTCCGAAATTTTGCCTGTTTTTGAGAAGTTCATTTCCCTTGAGGGTGTTTCCTGTGGAGCTGTACAGAGATAAACCATAGCCGTTTGATTTTATAGTATTATCAGTTAAGATGTTATTTCTGCATTCATCTAGCCTTATTCCATACTCATTGTTTGAATCCACCATGTTATAGCTTATAATGTTACTATCGCAGTATCCGTTCAGGAGCATTCCGGCAAGATTGTTGGAGAGAGTATTTTTTTCTATGATATTATTGTCCGCATCATAAAGGGTCATTCCCGATATCGTATGTGAGATGATATTATCGGAGATTGTACAATTTTGTGCATAATCCACGACTATTCCATAAGGAACGCTTTGCATGCCAGACATTTTCATTTCGTCCTCTATGGTGAACCCGCTCACGGTAACATTATTGGCGCTTATATAGAACCCATAAGCTGGCATGAAAAGCAGGCCCTCTTTCAGGATGAACGGACCTTTTCCCGGGTCTGGATATATAATGGTCTTTTCAGGTTTACCTGACTCAGAAACAATGGTTACTTCCCTGTCCACGTCAATGTTTTCCCTGTACGTCCCGCTGGCTACTATTATGGTGTCGCCGGGGTTTGCCGAGTCGATAGCCTCCTGGATCGAGCTTCCAGGTTTAACGCGAATGGTTTTTGGCTCTTCTTCCTGATTCTTTTTTATTTCCTCACTTTCACTGGAAGTTCCGGTGCTCGAACCCGAAGTGTAAACGTTCTCCCACTTATTGGACTCTACAATATTGTTATCCAGTTTATTGCCACTTGAACCCGAAATTGTTATTCCGTATCCATTGCCGGTTACTTTGTTGCTGACAATTTTGTTACTGTTAGAATCGCTTTCAATTCCGATCCCTGGAAAACCGTTTGAGTTTACCGCGTTATCTTTTATCGTGTTTGAAGAAGAACCCATCAGATAGATCCCGCTCCATCTGTTGCCGGAAAAAGTGTTCTTTTCTAGGTTATTTCCCCGGGATTCATAGAGAAAAATCCCGTGAAAAGTGTTTGAAACATTGACATTTTCTACACGTGAATCAACCGTATTGAAAAAATAAATTCCATGCAGATTATTCGCTAACTGTAAATTTTTTATTGAAATGTTTTTGCAGTTGATGCAATAGATTGATCCTGCGTTTGACCCCGAATCGATAACTGTACCTGATTCCCCGTTTAAGTAATAAATCGGTTTTCCGTCCAAAAGGTTGCTTTTATCCACATAATTGTAGCCCCAGGCATATCTCTCGTCCGTAAAATCCGCAAAGTTATACTGGCTGCCTGACATCAGGTTGTTGCTAAGCGTGTTGAAGTGGGACGAAGCCAGCTTTATCCCGTATTCTGTACAGGACGTAACAACATTGCCTGCAAGAACATTGTTCCTGGAGCCCGCAAGCACGATTCCGTTTTTGCAGGAACCAATATTGTTGTTAAAAATTTTAGTATAGTAAACGCTTTCGAGATAGATCCCGACTGTGCTGGCTGTTGTTGAAGAACTCCCCTCTGCCCCTGTTATCCCGAAACCGCTAATGTTTACACCGTCAACAGTCACATGAAAGACATTTTTCTGCGGGTCTGCCGCCCTGATTACAGTGTCCTCCGGATTCCCGGAATATGACTTTATTGTCAGGTCTTTCTTTACCATTAAATTCTCGGCGTATGTTCCCGGGTAAACGAGGATCGTGTCGCCATCAAATGCATTGTAAATGGCATCTTCGATGGTTCTGTAGTCCCCTTTCCCATTGGCATCAACAATTATTTCAGTTCCACTGGCATTTCCTGTAGCCTCTGCCCCCGAAATCATCAAAAAGAGCAATAAGATAACTGCCCATGCCCGCATATGTTTCATCATCTTTGCCTCACCTGCGTATGTTTCATCATTCTTCACATGACTGCAGCCTTCATCCTACTGTATAACTTAATTTAAGACAGTCTCTATATAAGTATAACAGTGAGGTCCTGAAGAACAGCGAGAGATTTTTCTGGAATTTTTACTGAGAGACCTGTTTCAAATTTCATCGAAATTTTTTCGAAATTTCATTCAAAATATAGTAAAGTATATAAAAAGCTGGCCTACCGATGGGTACTGCTTGCTAACCGATGAGATTCTGCTTGTTTTCTAAATCCTTTCATCCAATTTCCTTCTGTTCCTGCTGTTCCAGCCGTTCGGAAAATTCCGAGATGACATCTGAATTAAGGGCAATTGCCCAGTAGCAAATTCCTGTAAGGGGAATTAATACGGCCCAGATAATTGCCGTTATTACCGATAAAGTGTAATAATCCGCGTGAAGCAAAAAGTGAACCTCTGCATATATCATACAGATAAATGTCAGGGCAGACAGGAGAGTAAGAGACAGGAGTGTTAGAGAAAAAATTGTTCTTTTCGTTTTCTTTCGGAGAACGGCAGGAAACGTTAAGAGAAGCAAAAGGGATAGGGGGACCGTTGATCCTGTAATTATCGGTAAAAGAGCTTTCAGTGAGGCAGGAGTTTCCATATCCGCCAGAAAATGAGGAATTATAAAAAATAGAATAATCAATATGAGATTTACATTTAGAGGAATTCCAAAATACCATTTTTCCAATACACCTTTCGTTGCGGACATGAAGAACAAAGTCCCGAAAAGTGCCATGGAAGCCAGGAACATTAATGTCATCTTAAACATAATCATCTGGCTGGTCCCTGAATAACTATAGTCCAGAAGGAACCCTAAAATGAAGGAAAAGAAGAAACCGGAGATGAGGACCAGGGAAAGTTTAATAATTTTCGGGGTGGACTCTTTGCCTTTTACCCTGTACGCAAATGCCCCTCCCAGCAGTCCTGCCAGCAGTAAAGTCAGAGCAAGGTCAAGAGGAACAACTTCTAAGTCCTTTCCGTTATCTGAAAAATAGTTATTTTCCACCAGGCTTTTATCAAATGGGTTTACAGGTTCTTCAAATATAACTCCATACTTGAAATTTGATACGGTGTTATTGGATATTTTGTTTTCCCGGATACCCTCCAGTTCGATGCCTATTGCCTTCTTTTCAGATCCTTTGAAACTGTTGCTTTCAACGGTATTTTCGCGGGAGTTGTGCATTACCAGTCCCAACCCGGAATTACCCTCCATCGTGTTATTGTAGAGTTCGTTGCGGTCCGAATGCGCAAGTCCTATCCCGTCCTGCCAGTTAGAAAGGGCGCTGTTATTCCGGAGAATATTCATTTTTGAATGTGAAAGCTGTATCCCGGCTAAATTAACCGGAGTTTGTTCTTCAGGATCTAAGGGACCTACAGGCTCCAGGTTATTGGATCTAACAGTATTGCCGGTAAGTGTATTGTTATTCGAGCGGGTGAGCCATATCCCGTCCCATTTGCTCCTCCGGACAAGATTTTCTTTTAGCGTGTTATTGTCCGAGTAATCAAGATGTATGTAGCTTTTGTAATTTTCGCTATTTGTTATCTTGTTGTGGGAGGAGCGATACAATATTACATTGTTCTTTATGTTCCGGTTTTTATGGAGAAGGTTATGAGTGGAATTCAGAAGCAATGTACTGCTTTCGGATGTATAGGGGTTTTCCTCTATGCTTTCAGGGTCCAGGTTATTATATGCTATGAAATTATGTGATGAATTTTCAAGAGTTATGCAATTTACATCCGACCCGTATGCGGAGATTGTGTTGTCGGTAATGGTACAGTTACTGGCCCCTTCAAGAAATATCCCGGCATTTTGATTGACATTGACTATAAGCAAGAAGCCGCTGATGCGCACTCCATCTGCAGTGACGTGAAAAACAGAATCATTTTTGCTCTCCCGGATTATGGTTGTATCTTTGAGAGCAAGGTATTTTGAGTATTCATGCTTTGCGGCAATGTTCAGGGACTTTGCTACCTTAACGTTATCTTCATAGCTTCCGGGGTAAACAACAATCTTATCCCCATCAAGGGCATAAGATACGGCTTCCGATATGGTTGAAAAGTCTTCGTGCCCGTTGCAGTCAACCGTTATCACCTTTCCCGAAGCCGGGGCTGCCGCGACAATTAATAAGAGAAAAACAAGTGATAAAGCCTGGCCTGCCAATTTACCTTTCATCTTACCTCAGAGCCTTCTATTTTACAGGAAGTGTTCTTCCCAACCTTATAAAACATTTACTTTTTACACCGCCTGTGGCATATCCCAAAAAGTCAAAATAAAAAAGAAAACGAAAACGAAAATGAAAACAAAAAAGAAAATGAAGATGAAAATGAAAACGAAAAATGAAAACGAAAAATGAAAACGAAAATGAAAACGAAGATGAAAACGAAGATGAAAACGAAGATGAAAACGAAGATGAAGATGAAAAATAATCCCGGTCCTTCGGGAGCTAAAATAAAATAGAAAAGTCTGGAAATTTATTCCATATTTTCCCGCCGGGGCAGCTTTTCAAACTTATCCAGCACCGAAAACATAAATTCCTTCGACCCGGCAAGATATTCCCCCTGCCCGAGCATCCCCTCCTTTTTCTGAATATATGGGCCTTCTCCCATCTCCACCCCAAACCTGCTGACCATGGACTCAACTCTCTCTTCGTGTACTTCAGGGTGGAACTGTATTGCAACAACCCCATTTTCATAGATGAATGCCTGATTTTTGTACCCCTCGCTCTCAAAAAGGTGCATTGCCCCTTCCGGCAGGTCAAAAGTCCGTCCGTGCCAGTGGAAGACTGTGATCTCCTCCGGCAGCCCTTCCAGAAATTCCGCTTTCTGCTCCACCGGGGCCGACCTGATAGGAAACCAGCCCATTTCTCTGTTTCCGTTTTCAAACACCCTTGCACCGAGCACATCTGCAAGTAACTGCGCCCCCAGGCAGATCCCGAGCACCGGTTTGCCCGCTGCGATGACCTGTTTGATGAACTGCTTTTCGACTATCAGCCAGGGGTTTTCGGCATAGTCATAGATGCCCATGGGCCCGCCCATTATGATCAGGAGATCGAAGGAGTCGAGAGTGGGTTGCTTTTCGGTTTCATAAAAGCGGGTAGATTCCAGGGGGAAGCCTCTGGTTTTGGCGTATTCTTCGATTGTGCCGAGGGTGTTTATGGACGAGTGCTGGAGGCAGTGGAGTTTCATGCGTGTCTACCTGATTTTTTAATCAAAAATTTTATCGGGATTCACTTTAATTTAATTACAATAGAAACTTATGTCGCTTACTATAAAAATCGGTTGTAAACTGGGCTAGAAAATTTTTTGGAAAAGTATATCTTGCGGACTGAACGACGATAGCTCTGGGTTCTGAGAACTAATTCTCCGGGAAACGCTGGACGTTTGAAACAAAAAATGATGTATGGTTATTGGGATGCCTTTTTAGTACATCTCAATGGCCTTTATAGTCATTGAGTTACCTTTCATAGTCATTGGGATAACTTTTTTAGTCATCCGGCTGTACATTTATAGTTATCAGAGTGGATTTTTTGTATGTCATGGTGGCCTTTTCATATATATAATATTTTAATAAAATCTAATAAAATAAATTTCTCCCGATGTCGATTTCTGATTAATGATATCGAAAGCCTTTTAATTAAAAATGCTATTTCCGTATAGGGGGGATTGTGTGAATAGGTTCATTATAGCCTTTTTTTGTTTGATGCTAATTTTAGTTCCCGCTGCAGGGACCGGGGAAACCCGCACGGAAGGATGTGAAACGGATTGCGAAACGGAAAGTGTGTCTTACTGTGTGGATGTAGATGATGATGAGCCCGTTTCCGGGGAAGCGAAGGTGAGCAGTGAAGGAAAGTTCAGGGTCGGACCGGTTGTCAAGCTAAGGCCTGTCAACGACGTGATTGATTCGGGGGATGACGGGCTAATAGAGATGTACATGGATAACCCATCCGTGAACGAAGTTAATCTGAGCGTGGACGTGAGAGTCAGTGTTCCCGCCGGGATTCATGTGAACGGGGAAGGGTTCGGACAGGCGGCTGCTGCGGGAACCGTCTACGGGACCTTTACGGTGCCCCCGGGACAGGCAAGGACCGTGTACCTGAATGTCAAAGCCGATAAGGTTGGCACTTTTACCCTTCACCTGGCCGGGCTGTACTACCCGGAAAACAACAAGGACAGCTATTATCCCATATCGCTTACCCATCCTTTTGTCGTAAATGAGGTTTCCGAGAACATAGACGGGATGCCTGACTCCAGCGGGGGGGAAGGGGATCAAGAAGACGGCAAAGGAACAGGCACACAACCTGAAACAGCACCGGGATTCGGGGTTTTATGCAGTTTGCTGGCTTTTGCGGGGGTAGCCTTTTTCAGAACCAGGCGGAAAACCTGATGGTGGAGAACAGGTGATGAAAAATAAACCCTGTTTTTCATTTTCAACTCCTGTTCAACATTTTTAAAGTGAGTGTTGTATTTCGTTCTTATTTTCGGGGAGGGGTTGTTCTTGCCGTTCAGGATTTCAATGTTAAAGAAATCTCAATTAAAGAAATCTCAATTAAAGAAATCTCAATTAAAGAAATCTCAATTAAAGAAATCTCAATTAAAGATATCTAATTCAAAATTGCTCTTTTTCGTATTTTTCTTGATGCTTTCCCTTTGCATTCCGGCTACAGCAGCTGAAGAACAGGCTGATATGGCTATTTTGGGAATCATTTCAGATATCCCTGAGCCGCAGGCAGGAGATGACGTGGTTTTTACCGTGGAATATGCAAATCTCGGGAACCTGAGTAACGAAAGTTTTGTAATTTTTCTTTTTGTTGACGAAACCCTGGAAGGGGAGATGGATGTGTTTCCCCTTGATGTGGGGGAAGAAGCAAGTGCTGATTTTTTATTTCATATCGGGGAGGATATGGAAATCGGAGAACACTCAGTTATTGCGATGATTGACGCCTCCGGCCAGGTCCCCGAAACTGACGAATCGAATAATGAGTTTACGGATTATTTTTTTGTAAGCGGAAACGAAGAACCTGACCTGTTTGTCGGAGATATCTTATGGATGCCTGAATCCCCGAAAACCGGGGGCGAAGTGAATTTTTCAGTAATTTACGGCAACCAGGGGACCCGGAGTGCAGGAAAGGGTTTTGATATCAGTCTGTATGTCGACGATTCACAGGTCGCTTCTGAATGGGTTGATGATCTCCAGTCCGGAGAGTCTTCAAGCTATGAATGTTCCTGGACTGTTGATGGGGACGTCCCGGAAGGCGAGCATACTGTTGTCGCTTACATTCACATGGAGAATGAAAACGGGGATTCGGAGGGTGTCGGGGAAAGCGATGAAACGAACAACGAATTCTCAAAGACATTCCAGGTAAGCAAGGAATTGCCTGACCTGCTAATCCGGGACATTAGCAGGGACCCGTTTTCCCCGAAAACCGGAGACGAAGTTACTTTTTCAGTAAGCTACGCTAATCAGGGCAGCCTTGCCGCAGGCAGGGATTTTTACATCTGCCTCTATGTCGATGATTTCCTGGTCGGGTCCGAACTGCTTGGCGACCTCCCGCCCGGGGAGTCAGGTGTTTGCGAACTTCCCTGGACCGTTGACCGGGAAGTGATGGATGGCAAGCATACGCTTACCGCTTACATCGACATGGAGGATAGGGACGGGTATTCAGCATATGTCGAGGAAAGTGATGAGACAAACAACGAATTCACACAGACATTTCAGGTTACGGGTCAACAGCCAGATCTCGTAGTTCAGGATATTGCATGGAAGCCCGAAAGCCCGGAAACGGGGGATGAAGTTACTTTTTCAGTAAGCTACGCTAATCAGGGCAGCCTTGCCGCAGGCAGGGATTTTTACGTCTGCCTTTATGTCGACGGCATCAGGGTGGGTTCTGAACCGGTTGCTGATCTCCAGGCAGGGGAATCCGCTGTTTACGAATCTTCCTGGGTCGTTGACGGGAATGTGCCTGTTGGGGAGCATGAGCTTACCGCGTACGTTGATATGGAGGATAAAGACGGCTACTCGGCAGCCGTTGAAGAAAGCCTCGAGACAAACAATGAATTTTCAAAGACTTTTCAGGTAAGTGGAGGGGAGCCTGAAAGTGATGTAGAACCTGAGAGTGAAGGGGAACCTGAAAGTGATGTAAAACCTGAAAGTGATGTAGAACCTGAAAGTGATGTAAAACCTGAAAGTGAAGAGAAACCCGGGAATAAAGAAAAACCTGAGAGTGAGGGAGTACCTGATTTAGTAATCGAAGAAATTACCTGGAACCCTGCAAGCCCGAAAACTGAAGAAGAGGTTACATTTTCAGTAAAGTACGGGAACGAGGGCAGCCTGAGTTCGGGAAAGGATTTTTACATCTGTTTGTATGTTGACGAGTCCAGGCTCGGCTATGAAAAAGTTCCTGCCCTCCAGGCGGGGGAGTCAGCTGTCTACGAATGTTCCTGGAAGGTTGACCGGGATGTAGAGGGGGGCGGCCACCAGGTTAAGGCGTATATCGATATGAAGGATAAGGACGGGTATTCGGAGTACGTCGAAGAAGAAAGCGAAGCAAACAACGATTTTTCCGGCACGGTAGATGTTGAGAGAAGCCATAGTTCCGGAAAACTGGAAATTTCGGTCGCGGATGATAGTAGCGGGGAACCGGTGGAAGGGGTTGAAGTCTATCTTGACAATACGTTTGTCGGGTCCACCGATCTGGATGGCTTTATCCGCAGCGAAGCTGCCCAGGGGGAAACTCATATCTTAAACGTCATGCACCCCGATTACTTTGAATCGATGAAAGAGCTGGTAATGGGTTATGATGAAGTAACAGGCGTTAAAATGGAAATCGTCTGTGCAAAAGTTCCCCTGACTTTAGGCGTGGAAGATTCTTCCGGGCTTCCTGTAAGCGATGCTGAAGTTTTTATTGGGAACAATTTTACAGGTTCGACCGATTTTGAAGGAGTTCTCGAAATCCAGCTGCTCCAGGAAAGTGATGTGGTGGTCAGGGTTGAGAAAGAAACATATTACCCGACCGAAGGGCACATACATGTGGGAAACATGGGTGGTTTTTACACACTGACCCTGAAGCAGGAAGACCCCCGGGCTCCCACGATAGAAGTTTTCGGGTTTTCCGAAATAGGGGATGGTGATTCCATTCTCGAGGACGGGGAGAAGCTTGAGCTGGACTACCGCGTAAGTGATGAAAGCGGGATTGAAACCGTCCTGGTAAAAATTGACGGCTCTTCAATAGATACTTTCCATGAGGAAGGGACCTACAAAACTGTTATGGGGCCTTTGTCGGCAGGAGAACACCTGATCGAAATCGAAGCCTCTGACCTCGATGAAAATGAACACAAAAACCTCAAGGAAATCCCCCTGGAAGTTTCCGATAAAGGTCCCTCGGTAGCCTTCCAGTGCACTAAACAGGAGATCAATGTAGGGGAAACTGCGGTTTTCGACCTGGGAGTTATGAACCCTCTCGGGGGTAAAACGATGAACGTCCAGCTCGTTGTCAGGCCCCCTAGCGGCGTTTCGGTTTCGGGCTCATATTTTGCTACAAGCGGAGGGGGAATGTATCAGGCTGAATACACGCTTGAACCGGGCAGTGATGTCAGGATCATATCCCTTGAAATGATCGGGAATGAAGAAGGAATACACGATGTTGAAGCGGATGTTTTCTATTCTTTTGAGGAGGACAAAAGCTACTCCCAGCATGACACCCTGAGCCTTGATGTAAAGGCTTCAGACTCTCCTTTTTCTTCAGGAGGGTCCCGGGGATCTGTCAAAGGTTTTATTCCCGAATCCGTTGAAAGTTTTATTTCCAAAGCTCCGGCTTTCACGGGGCTGATTTTTATTTTTGTGGTGCTTCTGTTGCTGATCTTTTCCATAAGAAATAAATGAAGAGGAGTTTGAGCTCTTTTATCCTTTTTTTCTCTCAAATTTTATCTTTTATTCTCAAATCTCCAGAGTCTTCCTATCTCCATCAATAATCTTCGTCGTCCCTTCCTTGAAGATGAATTTCAGGGAAATGTTTCCAGCGGTGTCGTATTTGGTGAAAACGGTAGTGTTCTTATCTTCGGACCACATGTATTCGAAGGTCGAGATGCCTTCTTCACCTGTGCTTTCAAGGGCGGCTTTGCAGAGGGTTTCCCCTTCGAATTCTTCTTTCCCGATTACGGTCATGTCAAGGGCTTTTTTTGTGATCGGGTTTGTGACCTTGATGTGGGAACCAACAGGGCACCATTCGCCTTCTACGGTTTCGGGGAGGTCCACTTCGATTTCGGTATTGTTGTCAGAGAGCGAAAATTTCGTTCCGCCTTCGCTGAGGCAGCCGGATGTGAGCAGGGCGGCTGTAAGGAGTAAGATTGCCAGGGTTGTGAGTGTTTGTTTTTTTGACATGTTTCATCCCATAATGTTTTCAGAGTTTTTGTTCCTGAGTACAGATAGGATAATAACCAATAAAAAATTATTCTACTATTTCAGGCAGTTTTTGGGTCAGTAGATTTAGTAAAAAGAAAAAGCAGAGATCTCTTATTTTTAAATTCCTGTCATATTATTGATGGGCAACATTTTTAATTTTTGACTCTTTCAACGTATTTATACAATGCAGAACTTTCCGGGCGCTGAGCAAAACAAAAAAATATAACCGTCTGCTACTTATTAAATTATTTAACAAACCTTCGTATCACTTTTCAATCGCCATGTTGACCGCCGTTTTGTTCCCCGGGGCCTTTGCAAGCGTATCTGCAAAGTTGAGCCTATTAAAGTCAGCTCGGTCAAAGTCAAGCCTGAGGCTCTTTATTTTCTGGTCATCAAATTCCAGTACTCCAGCCTGCTTTGATGAAATTTCACTGCCGTCATGGAGTGTTGCCTTTAGGGTGAATTTCCTGAAAAACAGGCTTCCTCCAACGAATCCATTTTCCGGGATTATCCGGAGTTCGGCAAAGTAACTGTAGATCCACTCAGTCCACTTTTTTGCCTCGTTTTTTCCCTTAATCTTCTTCCCTGGAATGTCTATTTCACAATTTTCATGAAAACACGAAAGTATTGTTACGGTGTCCTTCGCTTCGCTTGCTCTGTCTATCCGCAGAGTTATTTCATGCATGGTTTCCAACATTGATACTCTCCCCAATTACGTATTACTATTCCACACAACTTCTTAATAAATTTTTCTATGATTCCGGTTGATGAAAGGCAAGATGATGAAGATAAGATGATGGGAGCAAAGCTAACGATATTATGTTTTTAACATGTGTAATATTATTTTTATGTTTTTCTAGATCATGGCAATAAATTTAATATATTATTTCTACACATTTTTATTTACTTAAATATTATAGTGAATTACTTTTTAACAGCAAACAGGCAAATTTTGAAAAATATTTTTATGATGATTTCCAGGGCTTTTTAGATATCGGCGTTATGGCCGGGGCTGCAGGGCCTGAAATAGAGGTAGATCATGAACTTTAAAATATTTTATAGAGTAGTAATTCTTCTTGCAATCTTTATCGTAGTTTTTTCAGGGTGCATAAGCTCTCCGGAGGAGGTTGCGGAGGAAGTTGTTACAGATATCGGGGATGTTTCCGGCACGGAAAACCCCCTGCCGGAAGTCCCGGAGGAAAACGTGATCCCGGCTCAGCCTGCCGGAGCCGACATTACCGGAGGCGAGGAGGTCGGGGAAGCTGAGGATAGCAGTAAAACAGGTGAGACCGGGGCGGGGGAGCTTCCCTATACCACAAGGTCCCTTTCGGATGCCGAGGGACAGAATAAAACAATAAGGGTCGGGGCGTTCAATATCCAGGTATTCGGGGTCACCAAAGCCTCAAAACCCGAAGTCATGGAAATCCTCGCGCAGATCATACGCAGCTACGATGTCGTTGCGGTCCAGGAGATCCGGGACAGTTCCCAGACTTCCCTCCCCCAGCTTGTCGAAGCCGTTAACAGGGAAGGGGCAAACTACGAATATGTGGTGAGTGAACGGCTGGGCAGGACCACGAGCAAGGAACAGTATGCCTACGTGTATGACAGTAGCAGGCTCAAGCTGGCAGGAGAGCCTCATACATACCCTGAACCCGAAGGTACTGACCCCTTCCACAGGCAGCCTTATATTGCGGGGTTCGAGCTGCCGGGTGAAAGCTTCAGTTTTGTCCTGCTTACCGTTCACACCGATCCGGACGAGGCTGAAGAAGAGATAAATTCCCTGGACGAGGCTGTTGAATACGCCCGGACGGCCTACCCCGAGGAAGACGACTTCATCCTGATGGGCGACCTCAACGCTGACGGGTCATATTACGATGAGGACGCAGAGGGCGACCTTAGTGGCGCTGATTACCACTGGTTGATAGACAACAGCGTGGACACCACAACCAAAGCAACCGATTACACCTATGACAGGATAATCGTAAGCGAAGGCACCGAGTCCCTGTTCACCGGAGATGCCGGAGTTTTCAGGTATGATCTGGCTTATAACCTTACTTACGATGAAACGACTGCCGTTTCCGATCACTACCCCGTTTACGCCGAATTCCTCACCTATGGGGATGAGTTTTAAGAAAATAAGTTTAAGGAAATGCTTTTAAGAAAATGAGTTACAGGGAGATGAGTTTTAAAATTTCATCTCATCTCCTTCTTTTATATTTTTCAGAGCACCTTATCGGTTTTGGTTTCGGATCAACCGAATCTTCTTTTCTTCGATATTGAGGGAGACTTCTTTTCATCGATCTTGAGGGAGATTTTTTCATTATGTGTATATTTGTAAAGTCCTCATAGCCTGCTCCCCCAAACATGAGCCAAAATTTTTATATGTTTTGAGCTCGAATTAACTACTAACTTTGTTAAGTTTTATCTTACATTGGGGGGAACATTTAGGGACTGAATATAATCTGGATATTTCATAGTATATATTTTTATCTTTTAATTGAAATCATAAATTAAAGAAGTTTTTATGTTGCAACTGTATAAATATTAGAAATGATTTATAAAAATAAAATTATGTTATAGTGAAACAAGTAATTAAATTAATGATTATGTTATTGGTGAATAATTAATTAAAATCATAATTATATAATTCAATATTCTGGGTATGCTGGCTAATGGACGAGGAACCTGGAAAGTGCCTCTGATTCATAAGTCCCAGCTATGATCAGGGAACAAAATGTTTGGCATGGGGGGTATCTGATGAAAAATATACTTTTAGTTGAGGACAATACTGTGATAATGGAACTTGTCAGAACCCTACTGACATCATTCGGTTATGGCTATACTGGAGCGGAAGATGGGTTTGAAGCTCTGAAAGTTGTAAAAGAAAGTGACTTTGATCTAATCTTACTGGATATACAACTTCCCGGAATTGACGGGCTTGAAGTCCTCAAGAGGCTCAAAGAAGATCCCGACACCGGGAATATTCCTGTTGTTGCCCTGACAGCCCATGCCATGTACGGAAACGAACAGAAGTTTCTGAAGGCAGGGTGCAGCGGCTATGTTTCGAAACCTATTGACATTCCAGGATTCAAATTGCTGCTAGAACAGTTATTGCCTGATACTAAAGTCTAATACTAAAGTCTGATACTAAAGTCTAATACCAAATTCTGATACCAAATTCTGATACTAAATCGTCTGACACTGATTTATTCGAAATCGGGATATAAGTTGTCCATAATGAATAATTTTCACATGGTGGGGGTTGTGTGATGCAGAGTTTTTCCAGAGTTCAGTTTTCAAAAACGTTCAGTGAATTGTTGTTAATTTTGACTGTAGGCTTTATCTTTACGCTAATTGCTTCCAGTTATAACCTTTTTGAATCTGTCGTGGCGTTTATCGAGCAGTCCAACGGATGGGAATTGAGGGGCTTGCTAATTCTTTCGGTTTATCTTTCCTTCGGGCTTGGGGCTTTTTCCCTTAGACGCTGGATGGATGCGGAAAACGCCCTTGCCCTTCACAGGATAGCCGAAGCCAGGCTCATGGAAAAAGAAGAAAGGTACAGAGCCCTGTTTGAACAGTCCAATGACTCAATCATCATTTCGGACGGCAAATGGGTGCTGGATATCAATGAAAAGTGCAGGGAAGTCCTGGGAATTGAGCAGTTCAACACCGGGAAAGTATCCCTTATGTCCCTGGTCCCCGGAGAATATCTCTCCGAAGCCCGGAAGGCCCTGAAAGTGACATGCGAGAAAGGTTCTTCATGCTTTGAAATGAAGTACATGAAATCGGAAGGGAAGCTCATTGACGTGGAGGTCAGTTCGTCCCTTATACATAACGATGGGAAACTGGTACAGATTGTTGCCCGGAACATAACCTCCCGCAAAAAAGCCGAAAGGTGGGAGCAGGAAAGCAGGGAGAGGTTGAAAACAATAATTGATAATACCCTCTGCGGCATTTTGCTTATTGAGGCCTCAAGCAAAAAAATAATGGATGCAAACCCTGTTGCAGTGACGACTATCGGGATCCCCGAAAAGGAACTTTTAGGGGAAATCTGCCACCGCTTCCTTTGCCCGGAGGAAGAAGATAAATGCCTTTCCTTTGATCCGAATAATCCCTCAGACGTGGCCGAAAGTTCGCTCATGAACGCAGAAGGGGAATCCGTCCCCATCCTGAAGAATGTGGTGCCCGTGTCCATCGGGGGAACCGCTTACTTTGTAGAAAGTTTCATCGACCTTTCCGAACGCAAAAAGGCAGAAGAAGAGCTTCTCCAGGCAAAGTTTGCAGCCGAAGGGGCCAATCGCGCAAAGAGTGAATTCCTTGCTACCATGAGCCATGAACTGAGGACTCCCCTTGCCGCAATCATCGGGTTTTCGGACCTGATGCTCGGGGGTATGACCGGGGGACTCGATGAGCAGAACATGCGCTTCCTCAAGAATATTTCCAACAGTGGAAATCACCTCCTTGCACTGATCAATAATATCCTCGACCTCTCGAAAATCGAATCCGGGAAAATGGACCTTGAACTTGAAAACTTTTCTGTCCACGAGGTGTTTGCCGACACCAGGGCTGTAACCACTCCTCTCTCCATGAAGAAAAACATTTCAGTGGACTTTGATGTGGAAGAGGGTCTTTTAATCAGTGCTGACAGGATCCGCTTCAAACAAATCCTCTACAACCTTGTCAGTAATGCAATCAAGTTCACCCCGAATGAAGGAGCCGTGAAAGTCTCGGCTGTTCGATGCGAAGATAAGGTCCAGGTAAAGATTGAGGACAGCGGGATCGGGATTGCGATAGAGAATATGGAACACCTGTTCAGACCTTTCAAACAGATTGACTCGGCAAGCAACCGACATTACGAGGGCACAGGTCTCGGGCTTGTCCTTGTCCGGAAGTTCGTTGATATGCACGGAGGCTCGCTACATGTGGAAAGCGAACCTGGAAAGGGCTCCTCTTTCATGTTCGAGTTGCCTGTAAGGTGCACCGGGAAGGGGAGAATAAATGAGGGGAATAGTGAAGGTTCAGGGTCTATCCCGGCGGGTGGACCGGAGATGCCTGAAAGTGCCACCGAAACAGGGCTTTCCTCCGGTCCGGAAGGCAGTGAAGTTGAGGTAAAGGCTGCGGAGGGGGCTGAAATGGGTCTGAAAATCCCGGAAATCACCGAGCCTGAGGGCTCCTGTGGTTCCGAACCGCTGGTGCTGGTTGTTGAAGACGATGAAATGTCCCGGGAACTGCTCGTTATCACATTAACCGAGGCTGGCTACAGGGTGGCTCAGGCTTCCAGCGGAAAGCATGCCCTTATGCTGGCCCAGGAGTTGAAACCTTTCGTTATCACCCTGGACATCATGATGCCGGAAATGAACGGCTGGGAGGTGCTCAAGGACCTGAAAGAGGAAGCTACAACTGCTGAAATCCCGGTGCTGGTTATTTCCACGGACGACGATAGGAAATACAGTATGCTCTGGGGCGCATTCGACCACCTGGTCAAACCTGTCGAAAAAGATGTGCTGCTCTCCTCCCTGAACCGCATGAGAGAAAGAACCGATATAACAAACCCGAAAATCCTCATCGTTGACGACGAGGCCGTACTAGTCGAGCTTATGGTCTCGATGATTGAGAATAACGGTTATGAAGTCAGTCATGCATACGGGGGCAGGGAAGCAATTGAAAAGACCGCAAAAGAGCACCCAGATGCCCTTATTCTTGACCTGCTGATGCCAGGGGTTACCGGCTTTGACGTTATCCAGGCCCTCAAGCGGAATCCGGATACGGTGGACATCCCGATCATAGTCTGCACCGCAAAAGACCTCACAAGCGAGGAAAGGGAGATGTTCAACAGCAATGTTTCATATTTCATGCAAAAAGGGGATCTGAACAGGGAAAACCTTATTGACTTCATTAGATGCGTTGAACGCAGTGCTGAAACATCAGGTGCTGTGGAAGATAGTAAAAACGGAGTTAAAAATCTCAGTTAGAATTCAGGCCAATTCAATTCCTTTCGTCTTCGAAGTTGATGTGCCAGTGCGTCCCGTCGCAGAAGGGTTTGTTCCCGGAGCCCCCACAGCGGCAGAGGGTGTAATGCTCTTTTGATTCGGGCTTTGAGCCGTCAGGGTCTTTTAGCTCGATGTATCCCACGACATGGTAGGGACGGTTGTACCCTACGAAGATCTCGGGTTCCCGCGGGTAGTCCCTGTGCAGTTCCCCGTCTTTGCTGTAGCTAAGAGCCCCGGAGGGGCACATCCTGATAACTTTTCCAATCTTTTCCGGTTCATCTCCATAGGGGTCGATCCAGGGTTCCAGCCTCATCTTAAATACGGTGGGCAGGTTGTCCGTGCAGTGCCCGATATGAGAACAGATTCCCCTGTTGTCGTGGATGGTGATTTTTTCGCCTTTGTAATCGTCAATTTTGTCCGGGATGCGGGCTTCTTTCTTTTCCCCGGAAAACCCTATCTTTGCATGGGTTCCGTTGCAGAAAGGCTTGGTCCCCGAGCCTCCACACCTGCAGAGTGCTATCACGGGCGTTGTTTCAAGGAACACTCCCTTTGAATTCCTCAAGTTCTTCAGGTTACTTACAATGTAAGGTCCGTTCTTCGTGACCTCTATGCTCGGTTTTTTCTCTTCTTTTGCCTGTTCTCCAGTCGCTTCCATGTAATCCCCCGGTAAAATGAGTTTGGTGGTCTGCCTTAAAAGGATTTACAGCCTGCATTAAGTTGGTCTTTTTAATTGTTTTAGGCATTTTCGGAATTTTGATTCTGGTTTTTTCTTATTCTGATTTTTTTCTCCCGGGGCTGGGTGAAATTTGATCCCCCCTGAGACATTATTGCGGAAATAGGGCATTATGGGACTTTAAATCTATCCCAGAGCCTTTTATAAATCCCTTTTTATAAAAAGACACTCAAAAAACGGATATTATATAATTACAAGGAATATTAAAGGATTATTTTTATAGAAGAAGATGGATAAACCGTTAATTATAAAATAACGGATAGTGGGGATTAATCAAATCTGGATGTTCAAAAAAAGAACTCCGGGTGATTCTGGAAACCCTTAAAGGGGGAATTATGAGAAAATCGTACATAATACCTTTAGCGGTAGTACTATTATTTTGTTTCATTGCGCATGCGGCCGATGTTGTGCCTACTGATATCATGCAGCCGGGGACGCAGCCGAGAGAAGTAAGTGCTCTTGAGTCCCCGGACAAGTGTGATAACTGCCATGGGGGATATGACAGTGAAGTGGAACCTGCACACAACTGGCGCGGGAGTATGATGGCAAACGCAGGGCGTGACCCGATTTTCTGGGCAACCCTTGCAGTTGCAGAACAGGACTTCGATGGTGCCGGGGGGCTTTGTATACGCTGCCACAGCCCCGGGGGATGGCTTGCCGGGCGTACCACACCCACAGATGGGTCCAGATTGACAAGGGCGGATTCAGACGGGGTTGAATGTGATTTTTGCCATAAGCTGACAAATCCGGATATGTCGGAGCACCTCGGTGTCCAGAATGAACCATTTCTGGCAAATGACCTTGGAGATCTGGATTCGGATCCTAA
Organism: Methanobacteriota archaeon; assembly: GCA_016841625.1. GTDB lineage: Archaea > Halobacteriota > Methanosarcinia > Methanosarcinales > Methanosarcinaceae > MTP4. The sequence continues at coordinate 25,023 of JAENYU010000009.1, read as the reverse complement.
TAATATTATTGGATATTATGGGACCGGAATGTATGTTATGTGGAACAATCCTGACAAACTGGGACCCTATAGCGATGCCACGGCAAAGCATCGTTTTATTCAGTCCGAATTCCACCGTGACGTTGATTTCTGCGGCACATGCCACGACGTCTCCAACCCGGCTGTGGGGGACCTCGCGATCGGTAACGGAGCGCAGGATAACTCTGATGTGATCTATAATGGGATCCCTGGTGCACCTGTCGAGGGCAAGGCAGCTTTCAACAACTTCCCTTACGAATACGGGATTGTAGAAAGGACCCAGAGTGAGTATAAATCTGGGCTTCTTTCCCAGACCAGGGTCTCAGATTACGACACCCTTCCTGTGGACCTCCAGGCAGGGGCGATCAAGGATGCCTATTACAGCGCCCAGGTAGCAGGTACCGGTGGAAATTATGAGGATGGTACTGTAAGATACTTCAGCTGCCAGAGCTGCCATCAGCCTCCGGTAGAGGGTTATGGCGCCAATAAAGCCAGAACTCCGTTCAGGTCAGACCTTCCGCTTCATGACTTTACCGGCGGTAATTACTGGGTGCCGGATGTGATCCAGTATCTGGACGGCCAGGGCCAGCTCAGGCTCGGTGGGGGGCTTACAGCTACCCAGAACGCAGCAATAGATGCCGGGCAGCTCAGGGCTGAGGAACAGCTCAAAAAGGCAGCCGTCCTGGAAGTGAGCGGCAATACCCTGAAAGTCATAAACACTGCCGGGCACAAACTCATCACCGGTTATCCCGAAGGGCGCCGGATGTGGGTGAATATCAAGTGGTATGATGCGGACGATAAAATTGTGGGGGAATACGGAGAATACGGTCCAATCGAGCTCAAGATGGATCTGGATGGGGATGGCCGGAATGACACTGTTAATACAATCCTGGACCTCGAAGGTACCAACACCAAAATATACGAGAGTCACCCCGGCATGACAAAGGGATGGGCTGATCAGCTCATAGCTCTTGGTTATCCGGAAGCTCTGCCATTGAGCTACGACCGTGTTACAGGTGATCCGTATAAGACACTCGGATGGCTTGCTGACCGGGATCCCGGAGACACCTATAAGACTTTCCACTTTGTCCTGAACAACGTAATGGAGATGGATAACCGCATCCCGCCCTACGGGATGAGCTACAATGAAACAAAACTCAGAAATGCACTTCCTGTTCCGGCAGATCAGTATGGAAACCCCGGACCCGGAGGGGTTTACAATTACTGGGACGAGATAGACTTGACCCCGCCGGATGATGCTGTAAGAGCGGATATACAGCTCCTTTATCAGCCAACCAGCTGGGAGTATGTCCAGTTCCTTTATCTTGCCAATGACGAATCAAATAATTTCCTGGGTGGTGAAGGAAAGAAACTCCTGAATGCCTGGCTGAATAATGGTATGGCAGAGCCCTATATGATGGCAGCTACAACGTGGACCGCTCCGGCGGCACCTCAAACTTCTGAACTTTCAGTTAGCGGTTTGGAGACGCTGGTAGTTGACAGGAAGGGCAATCCTGCCGGGCAGAGTAACACATTTGCTCCAAAGGATACTGTGGGTATAAGAGTTGAGATAGATTCTACAGGCTCGCCAGTTTCCGACGCCATGGTGTTCCTCAGCGTGCTTGACCCTGGAAGTAAAGAAGTAACTTCTCTCAAGGGGCTTACTGACGAAAGCGGGCAGGCTGTTATTATGTGGAAAACTTCAAAGAAACAGGGGTCTGGGGAGTACACTGTTCTTGTGACTGATGTGCTTATGGACGGATACCAGTATAATTCGGAGGACGGGGTGACATTTAGCATACAATAAAAGAGCCAATGAGCTTTTGAAAACAGGAGTTTGCCTGAAAAAGAATCTTTTTGAAAAGGGGAGATTTTTCTCCCCCTTTCTCTTTTTTCCCTGAAACTTATCTAATTCCGGAATGCAAACTTTGTTTACCACACGCCATTGTTTTTTATGGTGGCCAGGATATTCGTGAACTCGTTGTTGAACTTGCATTTCCGGAAATCGGGAGAATCGAGGATGTTTTTCTTTATGCCCTGCATAGCAATCAGGAGACTCATATCGTTGCTGTACTCGAACTCTTCTTCCGTAGGGGTGATATTTTCGGAGAGAATTTCAAGGAATCTGGGGTCCAGGTCGTTTGTAAGGTAAATGTCCAGAATCAGGAGATCTGCAATTCTTTTGTAGAAGTCGATGAGTTCCTGGTGGCAGTCCAGGGAGCAGAGGCCTGAAATATGTTTTTGCCGGTTCAGGTAAATAAGGTAGCGGAAGATTGTGCCGATCAGGGTTTCTGTGGTTTCGTCTTTTGGGAAGGCTATGGGAAATCTCTTAAGCATTTTTGGGTAAAGGTTGCTGTCTGTCCGTAATTTTTCGCGGTTCCAGATTTCAGGGAAGGTTTTTGAGAGGTAGCAGTTCAGTACAGCTGTGACGTAATTGTACATGCTCGGGTCACCGAGGACAACCCCTATCCCATCCGCAAACACGTGGTCGCCGCTGGCATCGTATGAAGCCTGGAAGCGGTAGTGGTCGGTGATGATAATTTTAGGTGTGTTGATGTAGCCCAGGAACTTTTCTTCCTCAAGCCGGTAGCAGTCAGCCGAATCAAGCCCTCCTGCACCGGGCAGGGACTTGTTTTTGATTTCCATGAGCCTTTCGTGAGCCAGGGGGAACATTGCTTTCAGGTCTTCGGGCTGGATGATCCTTGACTCTTTTCTGATTCCGCTCCGAGGATCTCGTATGGAAGCATGAAGCGGTAATAGGTCGGACGGATAGCAAATTCGCTGGAAAGGGCTCCGTCTATGTAGGGGTACATTAATTCCCCTTCTATGTTTACGTTTTTGTATAACTTCCTGCAAATGTACGGTGCATCGGGGCAGTTTTCCCTCGAAAGGTTAACCCTGTGCAGGAAATCGTTTTTTGACGGAACTCCCTTGAAGATATCTATTGAGATTTCCTCCAGAGTGCGCGGAATCTTGCTCAATCTTCTTACAATTTCATCCTTAGTCCAGAACTTATTTTTCCCTGCATTTTTTATATATTTTATAAGTTTTGCCATGTAGCCTCTTTCCGGGCGGCAAATTCACAAAAGCTGCAGCCTTACCATGATAGGCTGAATTTTTGACCTTCTAAAATCCCCATATGAATTTTGATTATAAATTATTAATATAATAAACTTTCTATGTAACAGTGTTTACATCTACGAAATATCCCTTGTCTCATTAGGGATATACCGGATCTGAGACTCAATAAACCGGTTATCTAGCCCCCACAGGCCCCCGAATCCCGGAGTAGGGCTGGAATCATGTCTCCAATTATTTCTGAATGTTTGAAGAATATCTGCAGAATATTTTTGCAAAACGTCTGTTGTAGAATATCCCACATTATTCCCCACTTTTTGACATAAAATATAAATATCCAATTATGACATCGAAAAAAAAGAGATGTACGAGCTCTACAAGAATAATGAAGCATTGGAATCCATTTTTTTATCAGCGGCAAAAGGCGCGATAAAATTTCATGAAAACAGTCGCGTAACTTCTTCTACTCTCATCGATAAATCTATCATCCAGTTATACACATATAACTGATATTCTGTATTGCTTTTTATCCACAGTACTGCTAAAAAACAAATTCTCCATCGCTGTTTTTTTATACTACTACTTACATATATACAATTGGTCCATAGGGCTAGTCCCAAATGTATGAAGACGTACGAAGTAAGTATGTAACTTAAATAAGTAGTAACTTGAGTAAGTAGTAACTTAACTGAGTAAGGACTTAAATAAGTATTAACTAACTGAGTACAGAACTAAACTACATTAAATTTGGACTTTGAGTAAATTAAATTAAGTAAGTAGTAAATTAAGTAAGTAGTAAATTAAGTAAGTAGTAAATTA
>JAENYU010000009.1:10134-21098 GCA_016841625.1 Methanobacteriota archaeon | reverse complement strand
TAAATTAAGTAAGTAGTAAATTAAGTAAGTAGTAAATTAAGTAAGTAGTAAATTAAGTAAGTAGTAAATTAAGGATTAAATAATTGAGTAAGGACTAATGAGTACAGAACTAAGCTGCATTAAAAATAAGTTAAATTGGGACCAGGCCTTATGGATCGCCCTTTAAGGGTTTTTCAGTACATTGATTCTTGGTAAACTCCTTTTAGTTTTAAAATATAATCCCTTTCGATTACCAGTTTTTTTGTTTGTTTCAGCCCAACAGAGCCGCCGGTTCGTTTCAGCTTTTTGACATTAAGATCCCCTGCGCTTATTTCAAAAGTTTTTTGCTCTGGTGTTCTCAACCACCTTTTTAGCCAGCTTATGCTGAAAATCTCTTTTCTGGTTTGACTTCTTCTTCTTTTTCTTCTTAATCGGCCAGAAGCAGTCTGATATTCCCGCTTTCAGAAGAAGCTTTGATCCTCAAAGTCACGTCCGATTCCCCGTAGGCATCGTTGACATAATCACTTCCTTCCCTGCTAAAACCGTCGGTCTCGACACGAGCCGGGGTAACAGCATCAACGTAAACTCCGATGTCCCGGGGAAGCGTTAGGGTGATATCTCCGGAGTTTACGGAAACTTCCACATCGGCATCTGTGCTCCAGTTTCCGGAGAGATCTGAAAGGATGGTTCCGCTGTTTAGCTTCAGCTTCAAGCTGTTCAGGGAAGCATAACTACCGACAAGTTCCGCATCGATATTCCCGTTCACGGACTCTATCGTTACTGAAGCCATAGAAGGGTAGTTTCCCGGCAGGCTAAGAGCGACATTCCCGTTGGAATTTTTAAGCTTTAACTTTTCCAGTAGCTGCTGGTTTCCTGCAATTTCTGCTTTCATATTCCCGTTCCTGACGCTGAGATCAAGTGTTTCCAGCGAAGAACTGTCAAGGGAAAGAGTAGAGTTTCCGCTTTCAAGCTCCGCCCTAAGGCTCATTGGTAGCTCCTCGTTAAGGAACAGGTTCCACTCGTTCCGGGCTCCGCTCCCGCCTCCACGTGCCTCTGGCTGCCGTACACTGAGTTCCCCCTGTCCGTCCCGAACAATGTACTCGATTGCAGGTTTCCATTCTGCTACATTATACCTGAATTCGGCATCCAGCAGCTCTTCCGAGCCCCCGCTGATCTTCATATCTCCGCTTGTCATCTCGAGTTCCACATCTGTCGATTCAGCCCCTTCAAGGCCAACAGTCCTGGACTCGACCTGCAGTTCTCCTACCTCCACGCAGCCGCAGCCCAGGAACAGCACTGCCATAAATACCGGCAGGCTGAACAGCAAAATATTTCGAGATACCTTTCCTGAATCCCATCTCCTCATTCCTTATCCCCCTCTGTAGCCCATTATGATTCTCAAACCCATTATGCCTCATGCAGTTTCTTTTGTGAAAATGCCTCATTTTGCTGCTTTTTTGACCCCTGGATTAAAAGGACCAGTCCCAGTATACCAGGGATTCCTCCCTCAACAAATCTGGATGTAAAATCCGACATTGTCAGAAAAACCCATGTAGCTATAACCAGCAGTATTGCCCCGGCGACAACTTTTCCGGAATCCGTTTGTTAATTCCTCTAAAAGTTATCTGCACATTATTATGCAATTTAATATATATTACCCTAATTATATATGTTACCATGCTAATTAATGTTTTATCCGGAAAAATTTGCAGCAGATCAATGGAAGTGGAAAAAATTGGTTTCAAAGCAAAAACGAAGAACTGTGTCTTTTCAGGCTTAATGCGGCATAAAGATGCCTGATTTGACGGGACCTATAGAATAGGAATTCCGACAATGAGATTCCGCTTGATTAAAGCAAAACATTTTCTTTTTGGCGGGCTTTCACGCCGTTTCCTTACCCGTATTTTCCCTGAAATTTATCATGAATTTAGTTCCTGCCGCCCCTCTCTCAAGCTCTATACTGCCTTCGATTTGCTCTACGAGAGTGTTTACGAGCTGGAGCCCCAGGGACGCGGTATCCCTGAAATTGAGATCTTCCGGCAGGCCCACCCCGTCATCCGAAACGATCAGAGTAAATTGGGAATCATGTTCATTTCCTGCCCTGTGGAGTATGATCCGGATTCCCCCGTTTCTTCCTTCGGGAAAGGCGTGTTTTAAGGAGTTGGAAACAAGTTCATTGACAATGATTCCGAGGGGAATTGCGGTGTCCATCCCGAGGGACACATTTTCCATGTCCAGCTTTAAGGGAATATCCTCATTCCCCACTTTGTAGGACCTGAGAAGATCTGCTGCCAGTTTCCGGAGATATGATGTAAAATCAAGGGTTTCCAGGTCCCCGTTTTCTCCTGTTTTGTAGAGTTCCTCGTGGATAAGGGACATTGACACTACGCGGTTCTGGCTGTCACGGAAGGCTTCAATAACGTTCCTTTCACTGAATTGTTCCGCCTGAAGGCTGAGCAGGGAAGAGATCACCTGGAGATTGTTTTTTATCCTGTGATGAATTTCTTTTTTGCGGATTTTTTCGGTCTTCAGGAGGATTTCTTCCGCTTTTTTTCGTTCGGTGATGTCGAGCAGTACGCCTACTATTCCTATTATATCCCCGGCAACATTACTGTAAGTGGCTGTGTGGGCAATAAAGTCCCTTACTTTGCCGTCTTCAGCGCACCTTACCTTGATTTCATGGGGTAGGCTTTTTCCTTCTTTTAGCAGCAGCCGGTCAAAACGTTCGGAGATGCGAACCATTTCCTCTGACAACTCTTCCTTAAACTCATACATTGAATGCCCTATGACTTCCTTTTTCGGAAGGCCAAGGACGTGGCCGGCAAACATCTCATTGCAGCCCTGGTAGATATAGTCCAGGTTCCTGTAAAATACGGGAGCAGGGATTGCGTCAAGAAATGCTTCCAGAAAATTCACGTTGTTTTGAAGGGCCCTTTCAACCTGCTTGCGCCCGGAAATTTCCCTGGAAAGCCTCTCGTTTGTTTTAGTCAGTTCGGAGGTCCTTTCCCTGACAAGTTCTTCCAGGTGCTCACGGTGTCGTTTCAGTTCTTCTTCTGCGCGCATGCGCTCTATATTTTCCGCGAGCAAAAAAGCCACCGAACTGAGGAAATATGCGTCTTCTTCGGTAAACTTCCTTTTTTTCCTGCTGTGGGCGCCCAGCACTCCGAAGGGTTTTTCCAGACTGCCTATGATGACACTGATCCCGCTGACCACATCATGTTCTTTCAGGATCTCAGGGGGTCTGAAGCGCTTCTCTTGCTCAATATCTTCCACCATCACGGGCTCGTTCGAAAGCAAAGTATACCCGGCCTGTGACTCTTTTTTCCCTTCAACTATGGCTTTTCCCACGGTCCCTGACTTCCACCCGAACCCTGCCCTGAGCAGGAAGTCCCCGTCCGGAAGGAGTTCCAGGATCTTGCAGTATTCGAGTTCAAGGGTCCGGGCAACCAGCTTTACGCTTTCGTCCATGAATCGCTGGAGACTTTCGCAGGTAAGGGCCATCATGCTCATTTTATGGAGCATATCACGCTGCTTTTCTTTGATGCGGAGCTTTTCTTGCATCTCTTTTTGCCCGGTGATGTCGAATCCGTAAATGTTTACGTATTCGTCTCCATTCAGGGGGTGGAAAGCGACAAGATATACCTTTTCTCCTGCTTTAACTTCCAGTTTTTCCGGGCAATTTCTGGAAATTACTTCCCGCACCACGCTTCCGATGGAGGATGGCAGTTCTTCCCCTTCTCCTACGCCCCACTCCTGCAACAGGGGATCACTTGCCCTGTTTGCGTAAATTAGCCTTCCGCACTTTCCAGCGCGGAGCACCGGATTAGGGTTTTTCGATGGAAACTGCTCCATTATCATTCTCCTTTTTTCCCTCTTCAGGCCGACAACTCCTTTAAAGTCCTCTCGATCCCTAAATGTTGTGATTCAGGTCTTTTACCTTAACAGGAATGCCTTATTTTTCGCAGTCTGATAATCAATAATTTCCCATAACCCGGCCCTATTGTGCGTATTGTGTGCATATTGTGTGCAGAATAAGTTTGAAGAAATATCGTAACTATTCAGCCTGGGTAAAACAATATCAATAGCCTTCTTTATTAAGATTCTATGGGCAAATTTCAGTGAACTGGTTTTCTTTGATTGTTGGCGATTGATAACGTTTTTTCTTTTTTCGTCCATTAGTGATTAGACATATCTATTACATCAAAATCGATATAATCTAACTGATTTTGGGTAGGCTGAATAGTTACGAAATATCTTTTGAATTATTGGCTGATTCCGTATTCTTGCTCACATTATATATATATTTTCACACCTTTACTTTTTATATGCAGGACCTTAATAAGGTATCTTCCCCTACCTCCTTTAATATGTGTTTCTTTTGTGCCTTTATAATTTTCGGAACTACTGTCCATATCCAAAATTACATAATAGAATGATGGTCATATATGCAATGTAACTAACAAGAATCCGGAGGGTATGAATACGAGCACGACTGACAACTTGAAGGAAGCCTTTGCCGGGGAGTCCATGGCAAACAGGAAATACCTGGCTTTTGCAAAGAAAGCCGATGAAGAAGGTTTAAAACAGATCGCCAAGCTTTTCAGGGCAGCAGCTGCTGCGGAAACGGTACACGCCCACAACCACCTTGGAGTCCTGGGGGAAATCAAAAGTACAGAGGAAAACCTGAAGTGGGCAATTGAAGGTGAAACTTTCGAATTCAAGGAGATGTACCCTGCCTATATCGAGGACGCAAAAAAGGAAGGGAACAAAGATGCTGCCTGGAGTTTCAACATGGCAAACCAGGTTGAACAGATCCATGCAGGGCTTTATCAAAAAGCCATGGAGAACCTTGGCAACAATGAGGACGTCGATTACTACGTCTGCAAGGTTTGCGGGAATACCGTGGAAAATGAACCTTCCGGGAAATGCCCGATCTGTGGAGCGCCAGCGTCCGATTTTGAAAAAGTGGACTGAATATCCCGAATTTCCGGGTCTCTCCAACTTTTTAAGGGAATCTTTCATTTTTAGGGAGTTTCTTCCCGTTTCATACTGTTGAAGAGAACCCTATCCCGATTTTTCATCTTTCTGTTTCATTTTTCTGTTTCATTTTTCTGTTTCATCTTTCTGTTTCATCTTTCTGTTTCATCTTTCTGTTTCATCTTTCTGTTTCACCTTTCTGCTTCATTTTGGGAGGAAAAACCAATGAACGGGTTACAGGTGAATATTTCCACATCTCCAAAGTCCGAAATTCCTCTAAATCCATAAACTACATAGTTTATTTGGATAATCTATATATATCACACTATCTCTAATCAAATTGTGGATAACTCAATACTTAAGGAAAGAAATACCACTAAAAGAAGGTCGTAATAAAATGGAAAAACTTAGAAATTTGATTATAGAAAATGTAGCAATGTTCAGGGAAGCATTTCCAACAAGGTTCTACCCGAGCCCGGATTTGATCTCTGCAATTTCGTATGACCATCCGTTTACCTACTTTCAGGTTGAAAACGAGATGAAAAGATGGTCCATGAAGGGGTTCTTGAAGCAGAACTCTCCGACAGTTACAGAGTAAAACTTTGTTAATAAGATTACTTCATAAGTGAACCGCTTGATAAATAAATTGTTTGCCGTGAATTGCCTGTTTTTTTGTGCATTCCGCGACATTGATTAGAGACGAGAAATTACTTTCTCTCCCCCCATCTTTTTGTATCCCAGCTCCAGGACGCAGAAAATTTGCAATGAGCAATTATTAATGCTTTGATTCTGAAAATAAGAGTTTTTTCTACCCGGATTATATCGTTTTAGAACTATCCACTTGCATTACTTCATAATAAATATTATTTTAAAAGTATATCATTACAAAAAAATTTATCTAGGTATATTTCCTTATTCATATTATGTTAAAATTCATTAGGTCCCTTGCCGGTTTACTTTTGGTAGGACTGTGCCTTGGATTTACCAAGTTGCTTCTGGATACAATTCCCTGCCCTTAAGATAGCCAGCGGTTTGAAACCCCTTTTACCCTTTTCCTAAGGGTAGTTGTTCGTTTCTTGCTGGATAAGGCACGCTTCCTTGACTTAAATGGCATTCTCAAAAGTGTTTAATACAATCATTTTGCTCCCTGATACTGCCCCGCTCCTTTTAAAAAAACTGTTTATCTTCAAAAGCAGAAGACTCCTTCCTTGACAGCCGAAGGCTGGCAGGTGGGAGATGAATGCGTAAACTTTCTAACCTCAAACTACTTTTGGATTAAGCCAACAAAAACCTTTTCCGTACTTGATTAGGTTAACTTTTTCAGATCGAATAACCTTTTTGAGATTTTTCAATTTAATATATGCTCCTTCGTTTTGAGTTCCTGCTACATAATACAAAGTTTCTTTAAACTTAACCAAATCCATAGGCTGAATAGGGTATCTTTTTTTCCTGATGCTATAACGACCCTTCTTAACCTTCTGTTGTCTGTACTGTCTAAGGTTTTCAGTGTTTAGATTCTTATTCCTGCAAGTTCTTCCAGAGTTCAGGTCTTGACCTGATTTAGTAGAGCCATCTCTTGAATCTATGTACTTCGCATCATAAAACTTTGACAGACTCCGGTTATTCCGGCGAACCTGCTTAATTATAAAAGGTTCATGCCTGATCTGCTTATCACCTTCCACAGTACAAAAAGCATCATTATAATGCGTTTTTTCAAGCCCCATACTCAACCTTTTAATTTTTGTGAGGTATCCATAGGTAGCTTTCACATTTCCATAAGTTTCTTTCAAGATTTCAAACACTTTCGTTTTAACAGTGTTCATAAATGTAGCGTCTTTAAAACCCTTAGTTTTGGGTTTCCATATCAACAAAAACCCCTTATGATTTTTCGGAGTATGACAGCGAGAGCACAGGGTAATAAGGTTACTAGGACTGTCAGAACCTCCGTTGCTCCTATAAACAATGTGGTGAACGTCTAACCGGGTATACTTGCCTGATGTTATACTACAGTCAGGGTTTTGACATTTGTAACCATCCCGGTGCAAAATGTAAGCACGGAGGTTCTCATATCCTTTTTGTTCCCCTTCCTGATACTGTTTACCTTTGATGTCAGGATTTTTGATTTTCTGAATATCAAACTTCCCAATTTCGACCACTATTTTAGTTATCGGTAAAAGTTCGTGAAGTTTTTCCACAAACCTTAAATGAGTATCAAGCTTGTGCCGGATTGAAGGAGCAAACCATCCTTCCTTATTGGTGTTCTGGTCAAATCCAGGTTTTCGGTACCTTAACCTGTTTCTTCGGGTTCTCCGGTACATTGCTCTTTCCTGATTTCTCTCAACCATCCCGGTAAGAAGCTGTACTTCTCCTGAAATTAATTCTTCTTTCTCGGTAACTGCCGAAAAACCAATATTGGAGTATCCGGTATCAATCCCTAATGTGATCTCCTGCGTAGCGTTTCCACAGGGATATAATAACCTAATGGTAAATGGGTTTCTTTGTACCACTTCTGCCTTTCCAGATTTCAGTAAGATTCTTGCCTTCCTCGGGGTTGTTGGCATTAATGGTTCATTATTAAGATTTTTGACAAATACTTTGATAGTTTCGTCCTCCTGAATGGAGTTAGTCCACTTCGCCACTGTTATACTGGCTTGTTAATGATCGTTCCACTTCTCCAACCTCTAAGAGATGTTTAGTTAGATCGAAATCTTCGTGAACGAGTGGAGTATCCACGAATATCGTGACCAGAATAACGTACTTAGGCTAATCAACTAGGGCTTTTGCAAGCCCCTTACTCTAAAATCTAAGCCATACGGCTTAGATTTTAGGGAGGGGTAGTTGACACTCGCAAGTTTCGAATCCTCTATCCTTTTATACCCCATCTCCAGGATGTAGGACATCTGTCATGAAGATTTACTTGCAGCTTTTGTGGATACCTTTGCCTCTTCCTGCCTGGACATTCAATCCCCAACAATTTTCAGGAGCGGACATTCCCCGTAAGCTCCCTTCTTTTTATAGTGCCGCTTTGCATGTTCCACCAGAAGGGCATGATATTCCTGATATACGACCGGACCTTCGAGCAGGTTTTCCTCAAAGAGGGCTTTTACATCTTCGTATTTTGCCTTTTCTCCGATCAGGCCCAGGTTAGTCATTATTCGCCTGGTGTAGGCGTCAACGACAAAGGAGGGCTGCTTGAAAGCATAGAGAAGAATCGAATCGGCAGTTTCGGGCCCCACGCCTTTCAGGGAGAGGAGCTCTTCCCGGATCGGAATTCCTTCTGCGGATCTGTCAGGGGTTCTTTCCTGCAGGTCCGAAAACCATTCGGCAAGGATTTTGAGGCGTCCTGCTTTCTGGTTGTAGTAACCTGCCGGCTTGATGGCTTCTTTTAAGGTTTCAGGGTCAAGGCAGGGGATTCCTTCGGGGGAAAGGGCATTCAAGCGCTTGAGGTTTAGGAGAGCCGTTTCGACCTGTGGCCAGCTTGTGTTCTGGGTGAGCAGGGCTCCGGAGATTATTTCGAACTGCTGCTTGCTGTTCCGAGGGTAGGTATAGTCTCCGGGATGGTAGCCCTGCACAGAGCCGGTTTTTGTGGGGTTGGACCCGCCGTTTCCGTGGAGGTCTGTCAGGGGCCACCAGCCCTGGGGGCCGTATGCTTCCAGGAGGTAATCGTAAATTTTTTGGATGACAGTTTTCTGGTTTTTTTCCCTCATTTTTGGCACACAAAAATCTTGTTTGTAAGTATAAAATGTAACACAGATGTCTTAATGGCACTAACATATCTGTTACTAATATATCTGTTACCATCATTATATTCTACTAATATTATATTCTATTAAAATTAGTATTATTATCATTAGTAGATGCAGCTATTGAAAATTCGAATCCTATAAAAACTGTGGGGCAGGCTTTGAAAATGCGTACATATCCCCGCAAGGAGATGTTTTTCCTTGCTCCACAATGCCCTACGCTTCATTAGGTAATATAAGAGCAAGCTCATTTTTGGATGTCTGGAAAGGATACAATGCAAATAGATACAGGGCCCTGGCTTTAGAAGAAACTGAGCGAAAACTTTGCAAATCAAAGAGCATTGAACAGTACTTTTTGCATTTGCCTGTACCCAGATTATGATATCTCGACGGTGCATTTCAGCTTCAGAAAGTAATCTTCTATCTTTAGTAATTTGCTTTATTTTGCCTTCGCCCGAAAAGATAGAAGGCAATTGCATGCAGGATTCCTGAAATAATCGCAGCTATTATCCAGATGGCCATAAGCATGTTGCTGAGGCTTTTTTTCTGTGTGAAAACATCATAGCTCACCCACAAAAGAGACATGAAACTGAAGATTACTAAACTGATAATTAATAAGGACAAATGATACCTCCGTAATTACAAGTAATACTATCAACATTGTATAAATTTTTACCTGGTGACCATAATAGTCCCGTAGCTCCTGCTGCGCGGACTTCTCTCTCCCGGGAAAACTTTCAAGTCGTTTTCTTAAAAGAAGTACTTATATAAAAACATAAGGTGATATAGTTATGACTTACGCAGTTGAACAAAAAAAGCAGTGGCCTGAGACACCAAACTGTCTAAATAATTATATTATTGATAAGGCCTCACGTGCTTGCTTTTACTCTCAAGTGCGTAACTCCTAATAGTAGTATAGCTCATTTCATTTTTTTTCAAAAAATATATATAACTCCGAATTATGGACGCAGCCATGATCCCCGGGGTGCTTTCAATTTTCTAATCAGTTTACAGCCGTAGCTGGGAGCATCAGCCCGGTGAGATACCACAGCATCATGCTTAAAACGCATGTTCCGGCATTTCCAACAGTGCAGCCGATCGCCCCGAATGCGACCTCAATTAGCCTCATGGTTCGGCTTTCAGCCAACATGGCGTGTCCTTAAGTGAACAGACGTGATTGTGGCGGAAAGTGTGTATCATTTATTCAGGAGGTTTGATAAACCTCCCGCTCCTGTATTCCTCAAATGCCACCCTCAACTCTTCCTGCGTATTCATTACGATGGGCCCGTACCAGGCCACAGGTTCGCGGATCGGCTTTCCCGAGACCAGGAGGAACCTTACCCCTTTTTCTCCTGCGGTCACCTCAATGGAGTCTCCGTCCCCGTACAGGACAAGGTTCTCCTGGTCTATCATGCAGTCCTGTTTGAGGTCGAAGTATTTTGCCCCTTCCAGCTCGAAGGCAAAAGGGTCCCGTCCCTCATCAAAATACCCCTGCCCGTCTATCACGTACGCGAACATGGTATGGCCCGGGTTAGCCATGTGGGTAAATGTTGCATAACCCGGAACCGTCACGTCCACATATACAGGATCGGTTACGATTCCCTTAACCGGTCCTTCAACCCCGTTTACGGCCCCGCAGATAATTCTCATCTTTATGCCTTTTTCCAGGTAAAGCTCGGGAATCTGGCTGCTTTTGATCTCCTGGTAGCGTGGTTCCATCATTTTATGGGACGCCGGAAGGTTTGTCCAGAGCTGGAACCCCCACATAAGCCCGTTTTTTTCCCCTTTTGGCATTTCCTGATGAACAATTCCGCTCCCGGCAGTCATCCACTGGATGTCCCCTGGCTCGATTACGCCGCTGTTTCCCATGCTGTCCCCGTGATCTACCTCCCCGTGCAGGACATAAGTGATAGTCTCGATTCCACGGTGCGGGTGCCAGGGAAAGCCCATAATATATTCTTCCGGCTTGTCCGAATGGAAATCATCCAGAAGCAGAAACGGGTCGAGTTCCGGGACCTGGTGAAACCCGAAGACGCGCTTTAAATGTACTCCGGCCCCCTCGATAGTTGGCATACTTTTCATGATTTTCTTAATTTTCCTGACCTTACCCAATCTAATCCCCCCTTCTGTAGACAGCGGTTCGGAAATGTTGTTCAGAAATGTTGTTCAAAAATGTTGTAAATCAATAGAATAAGTCCGCTTGAGCGAAGCGAAACGGACGGCGCACTGCAGAGCCGCAACTCTGCCGAAACGGACGGCGCACTG
>JAENYU010000009.1:0-10124 GCA_016841625.1 Methanobacteriota archaeon | reverse complement strand
CGAAACGGACGGCGCACTGCAGAGCCGCAACTCTGCCGAAACGGACGGCGCACTGCAGAGCCGCAACTCTGCCGAAACGGACGGCGCACTGCAGAGCCGCAACTCTGCCGAAACGGACAGCGCACTGTTGCACTTGCAGTGCAACTCCCAGTAAATCTTCGATTTACTGTGATGCAGAGCCGCAACTCTGCCTTTTCATGATTTTCTTAATTTACCTGACCTTGCCCGGTCTAATCCCCTATGTAGAATTATCTGGTTTCTTTGTATAATATTTTGTTGGCGAAAATTGATTGATAGGTATTTATCAGATGGAAATTCAATCTCTGTAAAATAAAGAAATATAATTTGCAATGAATCTGGAATCTTGATTTGAATGTCGCCTGGAAACCAGGCTGCTTAATGTACAAAAAAGTTGAGGATAGTTAAAGATGAGCCTTGTAATCGCTTTCATCGGGAAAAACGGCGCTGTCATGGCCGGGGACATGCGGGAAATCACATTTGATGGGGAGAGGGTATACAGGGAAAAGCTGGAAAAAGAGCTTTACAACGGCGCAATCGTCTCGGACGAAGAGCTGGAAAAAAAAGCCAGTGAGCTCGGAGTCGAAATAACTGTCAGGGATGACAAGAACAAGATAGAGGAGCGAGACGGGGTTCTTGTCGGTGAAGTTTCCTCAAACGAGGGGGGTGTTGTCCGAAAACGGAGGCTGTATGTTTCGGCAGGAAATTATGCGATTGCCGAAGTCGAGGGTTCGAAAGTCAGGGTGACTGCACAGGGAAAAGGCAGCAACTTCATCGCCTTTGGAAACGACACAACAAAAGCAATAGCTGACAAATGTTTCAAAGACAACTGGAAAAAAGGAAACCTTCAACTTGCGGTGAAAATCATAATGCTTGCCATGGAAACTACGGCAAGAAAGACAGCTTCGGTGAGCAAAAAATACATACTGTTGCAGACAGCCTCGAAGGTTGACGTATCCGGAGTTGTCGAAAAGGATCTGAAGGATTGAAAAAGGGGATATGAAGAACTGAAAAAAGCAAAGAGGGGTCAGGATCAATTCCAGTGGCCCCATAAGGCAACTAAAGGTCTGCTGTTAGATGCCTTTTATTGCGCGTTCCTTTAGCCTTTGAAGGCTTTCTATTCTTTTTTTGTTTTTGTTCTTTTTTTGTTTTTGTTCTTGTTTCGTTTTTGTTCTTGTTTTCATTCTCTTACAAAGAGGTCGACAAATTCGAATTTTGTCACATCGAAAAGCCCTTTGTCGCCCAGTTTCAGTTCAGGAATTACCAGCAGGGACATGAAGGCGAGGGTCATGAAGGGTGATTTCAGAGAGGTCCCAAGCTTCCGGGCTTCGGCGTTCAACAGCTGGTACCTGGCTGCCACTTCTTCTCCGTCCCGGGTACTCATCAGGCCTGCAACTTCCAGCGGGAGGTCAAGGAGCTTTTCTTCGCTTCCCACGACGATTCCGC
Source organism: Methanobacteriota archaeon (assembly GCA_016841625.1). Lineage (GTDB taxonomy): Archaea > Halobacteriota > Methanosarcinia > Methanosarcinales > Methanosarcinaceae > MTP4. The sequence goes on along the minus strand of JAENYU010000009.1, from coordinate 8,660 downwards.
CTTTGTTTTCAACCAGCCTGTTAACTGCCGCAACGATATCCTCATCAGTTGCACCCACTGCAATGATGTTGTGGCTGTCGTGGGCAATACTGCTTGCGATGGCTCCTTTTTTCAGGCCTATATTCTTTATGAAACCGACCTGTGCAGGGTCGTCCCCGTACCTGCTAAGGACTACCATTTTCAGGATATCCCGGTCAGGGTCCGAAACCAGGCTGCCGTTTTCCACCTTCGGAAGGGCAAGTTCCTGACCTGTTACAAGTTCCCCGTCCTCGGCAACGATCACCCTTATTTTCCTGTTTTCTTCCCCCGGCTGCACAGCCAGTTTAACGTCCTCAGCCGTGATCTTGCTCCTGTTAAAGAAATTTTTTGCAGGGCTCTCTGCCGCCTGGAAAAGGACTTTCCCGTCATCGTAAACACATTCCCCGTCAATCCAGGTGCTCAGCACGTCGAACGCTTCAAGGTCATCGACTATAATGAAATCGGCAGGGTCGCCTTCCCGCAGCAGCCCTGCATTAAGCCCGTAATGCTCCACAGGGTTCATCACTGCTGCCCGGAGCAGCTTGTAGATATCGAGTCCCTTCTCCTGCCCGCGCCTGACCAGCTTATCGATGTGTCCTTCGTAAATCAGGGTATCAGGATGGGAGTCGTCGGTGCAGAGCATGACCGATTCGGGGTACTCGTCGACCAGCCTGTACAGGGCGTCGAAGTTCCTGGCAGAACTTCCTTCCCGGATCAGCACTTTCATCCCGAGCCTGATTTTCTCGACCGCTTCTTCATAAGTGAAACATTCGTGGTCCGTGGAAATTCCCGCTCCCACATATTTTTGCAGGTCGTCTCCCATCAGGCCCGGGGCGTGCCCGTCCACAACCTTGCCGTACTTCTTTGCCGATTCCAGCTTGGCAAGCACGTCAGGAAATCCGTTGACAACTCCAGGGAAGTTCATCATCTCGGAAAGGTAGTGCAGGTCGTCTCTTGCAAGTAACCGGTCCACAGCCTCCTCGTCCAGGACAGCCCCTGCCGATTCGAAAGGTGTGGCAGGTACACACGAAGGCACCCCGAAATAGACCTTCAGAGGGGCTTTTCGGGCATCCTCTATCATGTAATCGATCCCTTCAACCCCCATCACGTTTGCAATCTCATGGGGGTCGCTCACAACCGCAACCGTCCCCCGTGCAACAGCCATCCGCGCAAAAGCCGAAGGCACAGTCATAGAACTTTCGATGTGCACATGCGCATCAACCAGTCCGGGGAGGATGTACTGCCCGTTGTCGTGTTCCTTTTCTTCCACACGCAGGATCTTCCCGTTTTCAACGGTAAGCTCGCCTTTGAACTGCCTCCTGCCAATAACGTCAACAATGATTCCCTGGAACGTTTTCATGCCCGAGTATTACAGCCTCAAATTTATTAAGATTTTCTAACCTGCCGCTTCATTCAGCATCCCATCTACCGTTTTTGTGGTGTTTATCAGAACCCCGGGCTCTCACCGGACGCCAAAGACGGCCGGCTTTTCCGGAAAGACACAGAATAAAGAGCAGAATTTAAACAGCAAAGTCTTGCCTTTCAGGTGTTTATTGTTCAAACCCAACCTTTTTTTCAGCGCCTCTACAATGTGAAAAGGGGAATTGTGATTGCTATAAAATGATCATTTAATTCCAGCGCAGTCGGCAGGTCTTAAAAACTGATAAAGAAGAATATGAGGTTGTGCGCGTCTTCATGGAAGAATACCCACTGTTCTTCTGATCTTGAACTTCTATTAGTTTCATTATTCTTTGATGATTATAATTAAAAACTTTATTATATATAGACAACAATGATTATTTCAACTCTATCAAAATAATGTGGTCTAATTATTTCAGATATCTGAATTTGAAATGTTCTAACTAAATGAAGACCAATTGTAAAGGTGACAAAAAATGAAAAAGGTAGCAATTACTTTGCTATTTATTTTGGTTTCGTTATTTTTATCTGGATGTGTATATTCTTCAGCGAATGAAGCTACTGTGGAAGAGTATAATCAGAATGTGGATCTGCTTAATGAAGATTTGGATGCTTTGTCATCCCTTGTAGATGAATTGAACTTTACAGTAGAAACTATGACTGCAGGGAATTATTACATAGACGAAGAAATGAATGAAGCTACTGTGGAAGAGTATAATCAGAATGTGGATACGCTTAATGAAGATTTGGATGCTTTGTCATCCCTTGTAGATGAATGGAACTTTGCAGTAGAAACTATGCCTGCAGGGAATTATTACACAGACGAAGAAATAAACGAATTATCCGATATTGCAAGAAGATATTCCAGCGAATGCAACTTTGTTATAGGTCACAACTCAAACTTTAAAATATTCATAGATACTAATGGAATCGTTCTAAAAGACCTAGACGTTGATACTTACTCTTTGGAAAAATCAATCGCCGATTCAGAAGTACAGATGTCTGAAAATTGTGAAGTTATGGTTGAAACTGTTGAAATCATGGCACAACATACGGAAAGTGCAGAACATGAAGCAATGTAAAATGACGTTGTTGATCTGTTGAGTAAGTTCATTTAAGTGATTTGCTTAAGCTTGTTATAGGTAAGGGTCATTTTATATTACAAATGAGAGTCACTTGAGATTTTTCCGTCCCCATCAGACATCCAAATTTAATTTATTTAGATTATATGATTTCAAATTTTTTCTTTATTTGTTATGAATAAGACCCGAATGTATTTGACTTCCTTAAAATGTCATTTATACCAACTGGGAATTTATAGCATTCTATATCGTTTTTCTGTTCACGTGTTTTTAATTTTTACGGGAAAGGCCGCCCGCTAGCGGGCGGTGAGGACCCGGGGTTCATACTTAAGCATCATAAGCCAACCCTCTGATCTGAATTTTAGGATTACTTCCAGCCTGGCCAGCACATAAAATTCAGATTTTAAAAGGCAGTGGAGTGATTAAAAAAGGTAGTTAAATGACTATAATGGGTATTGGGATGACTAAAAAAATATACTTGAATGACTATAATAGGCATTGTGATATACAAAAAGTATAGCCAGATGACTTGAATTAGAATTCAGGAATCATTTTAAGGACTTAATCTGAAACAAAGACACCGGGACTTTTGAATTAAGAATTAATATAACTTACACAATTATATTCACAGCATGTCCTCCCAATCCCTAAAACCCCTCTGGCAGTTCTGGATCGACCGTGGCGGAACTTTTACGGATGTCGTTGCCCGTTCCCCGGAAGGAAAACTAATTACCCACAAACTCCTCTCGGAAGCCCCCGGCCACTACAGTGATGCGGCCATGCACGGGATCAGGCAGATCCTGGGCCTGCCTAAAAACGCAGCCCTGCCCACAGAGTGGATTGAATCGGTAAAGATGGGCACCACCGTGGGAACCAATGCTCTCCTTGAAAGAAAAGGCGAGCGCACTGTTCTTCTTATTACCCGGGGATTTGGGGATGCTTTGAGGATCGGGTACCAGAACCGCCCTGATATTTTTGCACAGAAGATCGAGCTTCCCGAGCAGCTTTACGAAAAGGTTATCGAGGTTTCCGGGCGCTACGGGGCGGATGGAGAGGAGATAGAGTCCCTGGATCTCGAGGCTGCAAGAAAGGAGCTAAAATCCGCTTTTGAATCGGGCATAAAGTCTGCAGCCATTGTCCTGATGCACGCATACCGCTTCCCCGAACATGAGCTCCTGCTGGGAGAACTTGTGCAAGAGATTGGTTTCACGCAAATATCCCTCTCGCACCAGGCAAGCCCTCTCATAAAACTTGTCAGCCGGGGGGAAACGACCGTAGTTGACGCATATCTCTCGCCTGTACTCCGCAGGTATGTTGACATGGTCCAGAAAACCCTGGAAGAAGGGGAAATAAATGGGGAAAATGGGGAAAATGGAGGAAAAGGAGAAGAAGGAGAAAGAAAAGAGAAGGGAGATAGAAAGGAAGAGGGACATGAAAATCGCGCTGTGGCTGGAAAAGGAAGCACCAGGCTTATGTTCATGCAGTCCAACGGGGGGCTTACGGACGCCAACTTTTTCCAGGGCAAGGACAGCATCCTTTCGGGCCCTGCCGGGGGGATTGTGGGGGCTGTTGCTACTTCTGCCATGGCAGGGGCAGAGAAAATCATCACTTTTGACATGGGAGGCACGTCCACGGATGTAGCTCATTACGACGGGGAGTACGAACGCAGTTTCGAGACCGAGCTTGCAGGTGTCAGGCTGCGGTCCCCGATGATGCGGATCCATACGGTTGCAGCCGGAGGCGGGTCGATCCTGCATTTCGAGGCAGGGCGTTTCAGGGTCGGGCCGGATTCTGCAGGGGCTGACCCCGGGCCTGCTTGCTACAGGAAGGGCGGGCCTCTTACGGTTACTGACTGCAACCTTATGCTTGGGAAACTGCAGCCTCAGTTCTTCCCGAACCTTTTCGGGCCGGAAGCGAACCAGCCCCTTGATGTGGAAGTGGTGTGCAGGAAATTCGGAGATCTTGCTGAACAGGTTTCGGTTGGAAGCCCTGTATCAGGATTTTCCGGGATGGGCACGGAGATAGGCACGGAGATGGCTATGGGAACAGGTTCTGGCAGTGTCCGGAGCGTGGAAGAGGTTGCCGAAGGCTTCCTTTCCGTGGCTGTGGAGAATATGGCAAACGCCATCAAGAAAATCTCGGTACAGCGGGGGTACAACGTAAAAGAATACACTCTCTGCTGTTTCGGAGGGGCAGGAGCCCAGCACGTCTGCAGGATAGCGGATTCCCTGGGGATGAAGCGCATTTTCATCCACCCGTTTGCCGGGGTCCTTTCGGCATATGGCATGGGGCTGGCTGACCAGAGGCTCATAAAGGAACATTACGTGGGAGCCGTGCTTTCCGATGAGCTTACGGGACGGCTCGAGTCCGTATTTTCTGGCCTAGAGCAGGAAGGCCGGGTGGAAATGCTGGAGCAGGGAGTCCCGGAGCAGGGAATTGCTGTGCTGCATAAGGTGCACATGCGCTATGAGGGTTCGGATACGCAGCTTATCGTGGACTTCGCTGACCGGCGGGAACTTGTAGAAAGCTTCGAGGATGCCCACAAAAAGCGTTTCGGGTTCATAATGGGAGACAGAGCCCTTGTTGTCGAGGCTGTTTCCGTGGAGGTCATAGGGGTTACGGAGCGGGTTTCGGACCCTGTAATCAAAATTGATGACCTGGCTGAGGTCGCACCGGTCGACTCTGTGAGCATGTACAGCTATGGGGGGTACCATGAGACGCAGGTGTTTGCGAGGGAAGCCCTGAAGCCCAGAGCCCTTATCAACGGCCCTGCCATCATTACCGAGAAAACTACGACTATAATCATCGAGCCCGGCTGGCAGGCAGAGGTAACGGAGCGAGACCACCTTATCCTGACTCGTAGAGTTCCGCTTCCGGCCCGGAGCTCAATAGGGACCGAAGCCGATCCCGTGATGCTTGAGATTTTCAATAACAGGTTCATGTCCGTTGCCGAGCAGATGGGCTATACCCTGCAAAACACTGCCCATTCGGTAAACATCAAGGAACGCCTGGACTTTTCCTGCGCGATTTTTGACAGGGAAGGAAACCTGATAGCAAACGCTCCTCACATTCCCGTCCACCTGGGTTCCATGGGAGAGTCCGTAAAAGCCCTTATAGCTTCAAAGCTTGGGGAAATGAGCCACGGGGACGTGTATCTGATAAACTCCCCTTACCATGGGGGCACGCACCTCCCGGACATAACGGTTGTGACCCCGATGTTTTCCGGCTCCGGAAATACTGAAAATCCTGATAATTCTGGAAATCCTGATAATTCTGAAAATCCTGAGAAGTCTGGAAACCAGGCTGGAGAGATCCTGTTCTATACGGCATCAAGGGGCCACCACGCCGACGTGGGGGGGATTACCCCGGGTTCAATGCCTCCCGGAAGCAGGACCATCGAGGACGAAGGGGTCTTGAGCGAGGGGCTCAAAATCGTTGGACAGGGGCAGTTCCATGAAGACAGGCTGCGGGCCTGGCTGGGCTCGGGAAAGCACCCTGCCCGGAATCCGGACCAGAACGTGGCAGACCTCCGCGCCCAGGTGGCTGCAAACGAGAAAGGGGTCCGGGAACTTCAGAAAATGGTGGACCAGTTCTCTCTGGAGACTGTGGAAGCCTATATGGGTCACGTGCAGAAAAATGCGGAGGAGTCAGTTCGAAGGGTTATAGACATGCTTGACGACGGGGAGTTTACAAACACCCTTGACGACGGAAGCGCGGTCAGGGTAAAGATCACCATCAACCGTGGGAAAAGGAGCGCCTGCATCGATTTTACAGGCACGTCCCCTCAGCTTTCGAACAACTTCAATGCTCCGGCTTCGGTCTGCAAGGCAGCGGTGCTCTACGTCTTCAGGACCCTGGTGAAAAGTGATATCCCGTTGAATGCGGGTTGCCTGAAGCCTCTTGAAATCATCATCCCCTCCGACTCCATGCTTAACCCGAAGCCTCCGGCGGCAGTTGTTGCAGGTAACGTTGAGACCTCCCAGTATATCGTAGACGCCCTTTTCGGAGCCCTCGGGACCATGGCAGCCTCCCAGGGGACCATGAACAATTTCACCTTCGGAGACGCCGATTACCAGTACTATGAGACCATTTGCGGAGGCGCGGGTGCAGGTCCCGGTTTCCCTGGCACGGATGCCGTCCACACCCATATGACCAACTCCCGGATTACCGATCCCGAAGTCCTGGAAACACGTTTCCCGGTACGGGTCGAGGAGTTTTCCATCCGTAAGGGCAGCGGCGGAGACGGCAGGTTTGAGGGTGGAAACGGGGTCGTCCGGAAAATAAGCTTTTTGAAGGACATGAACGCCGCCATCCTTTCAAGCCACAGGAAACTCCCGCCCTTCGGCCTGAAAGGTGGAAAGCCCGGTAAATGCGGAAATAATCGGATTATACGCAGGAACGGTATGATTACCGAGCTTGAAGGACAGGCAGAGGTTGAAGTTCAAAATGGAGATGTTTTTGTGATCGAGACTCCCGGAGGGGGAGGGTATGGAGAAAGTGAATAAACAAAGGTGGTTAGCAAAACAAAAGATGTGGATCGTGAAAAAAGAAAGTAGTAAGTTTGCTGGTAGGATCTATTACTCTATTTGACCTTACCAAACTAACTCAGCTCTGGTTTTTCCCCGTGTACTCAGCCTTGATCCAGAATCGGGCTTACCCCGACCCTGATTCACTTCTAAAAGCATACGGAAAAACATACGCTGGTCGGTCGTTTAGGATATATGGTCTTCACTATGGAAGGAGTGGGTTTTTTGAACGGAAAGGAAAGGAACTTATGCTTTTTGTGCATGTGTTTACCGTGAAAATACCTGTCATAGGTATATTTCATGATGACTCCGGCGATTGCACCTGCTGCAATTCCGCCAGCAGCACCCGCTGTTATTCCGGCAGCTCCCCCCGCCAGCAGCCCACCAGCCATCTTTTTACTTGTCAATTCAGTACCCTCCGACAATATAACTGAACTTACTTTGACCTTACATCACTTTCTCTAGCTGATTTTACCACTACTCAACTTTGATTTTATCCAGTTTACTCAACCTCGATCTTAGCCCAACCTCTTTGTGAGTCGTCTTCAAAAACATATGCAAGTGCATATATGAGTGCAACACCGGCAAATGCACCCAGCAATATCTTGTAGCATTTTTTAAAATTCGCCACATTTATACCCCCTATCTTACACTTATCTTACTCTTTCCGGCAAGCAGATGTTTGAATCGGCAGCAGAACAGAATAAGTCATTTATTTTGATTTAAGGTAAGACTCCCTTTATCTAACGTATATCCTACATATTATTTAATTGAAACTATATAAAAATCGACACTAAATCAAACCTGCTCCTGAGACTTTAAGGTACTTTTTTACAAAGGATCCTGTTTTGACGAAGAACCTATATTCTCGGTGCTGAATGTATATTATATCGAAAAAAAAGATGCCGAAAAAGACATAAAAATGACATAAAAACGAAGATGGCAAAGTTAAGTATTTCGGAAAGAAGGTCTGAACCATGAAAAAATCAATCGGTGCAAAAACCCTGGCATACCCGGCTCCGGCCTGGGTAGTCGGGACATACGACAGGAACGGAAAGCCCAACGCTATGACAGCAGCCTGGGCAGGGATCTGCTGTTCGAATCCACCCTGTGTTAGCGTGTCCCTGAGAAAAGCCACCTACAGCTATGCCTGTATCCTGGAAAATGAGGCTTTTACGATAAACATACCCTCGGAGGACTATGTAACGGAAACCGATTACTTCGGGATTGCAAGCGGCAGGGACGGGGACAAGTTCGAGGCTACAGGCCTTACCCCTGTAAAAAGCGGGCTCGTATCAGCCCCTTACATAGAGGAATTTCCCCTTGTCCTTGAGTGTAAACTCCTTCACAGTTTTGAGATCGGACTCCATACCATGTTCGTTGGAGAAATCCTGGATATAAAGGCGGAAGAGTCCGTACTGGATGAAAATGGAAACCCGGAGATCGGGAAAGTCAGGCCCCTGGTATACGGGACCGGGGACAGGACTTATTACGGAGTCGGAAAAGCTCTTGAAAAGGCGTTTTCCATAGGGAAAAACCGCTAATAGGTCGTCAACTACTCCTCCCTAAAATCTAAGCCGTATGGCTTAGATTTTAGAGTAAGGGGCTTGTCTAA
>JAENYU010000008.1:63633-130250 GCA_016841625.1 Methanobacteriota archaeon | reverse complement strand
CACAACTTAAAATTCCCCGGTTCCACTCCGAGCTGCCTTTCAATCGATTTCTACTCAAGGCAGTCCGGAGAGTCAGAGGATAGATTTCGGGTTTTGGGGGGCGGTAGTAGGGGAAGTGGGAGAGCAGTCCGCCGGCGAAATATAATAAATAAGTTATATCTCTTGGGGGAGTCCCAATCGCTCTTCCCCTCCCCCGAATTTTCAAAGGTTTCGCAACCTACAACAGCCCCTCCCGCGAACGAAACTTCCCCAAACACAAAACCAGGCACAACTTAAAATTCCCCGGTTCCACTCCGAGCTGCCTTTCAATCGATTTCTACTTCAGGCAGTCCGGAGAGTCAGGGGATAGAAATTGCTTTGTGATCATGACCGGAAAAGACAATTTCGTCATTTTTGAGGAAAACGAGGCTGGGTTTTTTGGTTCTGTTGTTGAAGAGGGCGGTAGGTTGGGAAGTGAGAGATCAGTCCCCGGCGAAATATAATAAAACAGTTATACCTCTTGCGTGAGTCCCAATCGCTCTTCCCCTCCCCCGAATTTTCAAAGGTTTCGCAACCTACAACAGCCCCTCCCGCGAACGAAACTTCCCCAAACACAAAACCAGGCACAACTTAAAATTCCCCGGTTCCACTCCGAGCTGCCTTTCAATCGATTTCTACTCCAGGCAGTCCGGAGAGTCAGGGGATAGAGTTCGGGTTTTTGGGGGTCGGTGCTCGGGGAAGTAAGGGAGCAGTCCGCCGGCGAAATATAATAATGAAGTTATGATTCTTGAGGGTCACAATATTTCAGGCATCTCTCCTCCCACGGCCCCTCCCACAAACGAACCTTCCCCAAACACAAAGCCAGGCACAATTCAAAACTGTCCGGTCCCACTCCGGGCTACCTTTCAACCGACTTCTACTTCAGGCAGTCCGGAGCGCCAGGGGATAGAAATTGCTATGTGATCAGGACCGAAAAGGCAGTTTCGCTATTTTTGATGAAAACATGCCTGGAAAAACCTATTGTCAGGCATCTTAATTTCCGGCCTTTGCCCTAAAAAGTCAAGCAATGACATCTTTACAACATTTCTTTTTCTTTATTCAGTGCGTCTATTTTTGCATGTATCTCATTTATTTCCTGTTTGCACCTAATTTTGATTTCTTTAACTTCTTTGTAGATAAGCAGGCTTTCATCACTGATTCCTTTCATTGACTCTATATGTATTACGAATTCATCGATGCCATTATCCAGTAGTGGTTCTACTTTCCACCATTCTGCATACTTAATATCCAATTCTTCATTTCTTTTGTCTTCAAGCGTAAAGATCTCATCCCAGAGGTCCATAATCTGGCTGTCTATCTCTTCTTTTGTAGGCATTATCTTCTCCCCTGTTCGTTGAACCTTTTTATAAGAGCGTTCCTATTAATTCCTTTCAGTAGCTTTTTTTTCTGTCAGCTGTCAAGCCAGCTTTTTCAACCAGTGACAGTGGAATCAATAGTACTTTTATTTCCGAAGGCGGGGTTCTCCTTTCTCCTCCCCTCCTCCGAATTCCTCGAAGAACTCTCCACCCACGGCTCCTCCAGCGAACGAAACTTTTCCGAATACAAAAACAGGCACAACTTAAAACTGCCCGGTCCCACTCCGAGTTGCTTTTCAATCGATTTCTACTCAAGGCAGTCCGGAGAGCCAGGGGACAGAAATTGCTTTGCGATCAGGACCGGAAAAGGCAATTTCACTATTTTTGATGAAAACAGGTTTAGGAGATCCATTGAAGTGCGGGAGCGAGGCTCGGGGTTTGGATTTTTTGAGGTTTGGTTTTTGGGGGACGGTAGGAGGGGAAGTGGGAGAGCAGCCCGCCGGCTAAATATAATAAAAAAGTTATATTTATACAGTCCCACAGGCAGTTTCCACTACTCACTCTTGAGGAAACCTTTTTTCTTTAATGTGTTCCGATTCTTTTGCACTGCAGATGGATTTATCCCAAGTTTGTCGGCAAGTTCTGTTTTTGAAATTGCCGGATTGTTTTGTACTAAAATCAGGATCTTGTGCTGGCTTACTTTGAGTTCAGACCACCTTTCAGACCACCCTTGTACCTTCCTCTCTTCTACCTTTTCTTCACTTTCTTCAAAGTATTTCCTCTTGAAAGTAACAATAAACTGGGTCCCTACCTCTTTAATTGTGCAGTGGATTTTTTCAGTTCAAGGGTCTCGGATTCTTTTAGCTTGAAATAGGAGTTCATGGTCAGGACCTGCAAGCTATTCTGGTGTCTTTAGATAATGTCCAAGTTTTATAAAGGATGTGAATTCAAAAAATTACCAAAAAACATGGGCGGTCCAAAATGTAAATGGATAAGAATCCAGCTAAAAAACAAAAGCTTCCAGATAAACCCATCCAACTCTTTAAATCATTTTATTTTTATAGGACGAAAGCCATAGGTATACAATCATTGATGGACGCTGGAAACCTAATAGACACTGGAACTCTATCAGGCATAATACACAGGAATAGTGGTCGCTATGAAGGTTAAAAAAGTGAGTCTGACAAATTACCGGGGTGCTCAAGACCTTTCCATGGAGTTAAACCCGCGGCTTAATGTTTTTGTTGGTGTCAATGGCTCCGGAAAATCAACAGTCCTGGATGCAATAGCTATCATGCTTTCATGGGCGGTCAGCAGAATTAACCGTGCAGGGGCATCGGGTAGGCCAATCGTTGAAAGTGACATTAGCAATGGCAAGTCTGCTTCGTCCATTGAAATCTCCTGTGAAGCTGAAGGCAGAACTATTGAGTGGAAACTTTTTAAAGTCCGAAAGGGCTATGCAGCTCCCGAAGGCAAAAGCAAGCTGCAGGAACTGAATGAATATACAAAAGAAATTCAAAATAGGATATCCGAAACTTCGGAAAAAGTTAACCTTCCCATATTCGACTATTACCCTGTGAACCGTGCTGTGCTGGATATTCCATTACGGATACGCGGGAAGCACAGCTTTGGCCTGCTCACGGCCTATGAGGGGGCTTTGACCAGCGGAGCGGATTTCAGGACTTTTTTCGAGTGGTTCCGGGAGAGAGAAGACCTTGAAAATGAAATCATGAAACTCCAGATGAAGCAATTAACATTACGGGACTCTGAACTGGACTATGGGAATAAAAATTCAAAGATGCCTGATGAAGATGCGAAGAAACAGTCTAAAAGCACAAAGAAACAGAATACAACTTTTAAACTCGAGAGTTACCAGTTCCCTGACCCGCAGCTTGAAGCAGTTCGGACTGCATTAACTAAGTTTTTGCCGGAATTTTCAAACCTTACCGTTCGCAGGCAGCCTTTACGCATGGAGGTTGAGAAAAATGGCAAACCTTTTACAGTGAATCAACTTTCCGATGGGGAAAAATGCTTAATCGCATTGATCGGAGACCTCGCAAGGCGGATGGCAATTTTAAACCCTGTCTCAGCAAACCCACTGGGGGGTTCAGGCATCGTCCTTATAGATGAAATTGACCTGCACCTGCACCCTAAATGGCAGCGGATGGTCATACCTAAATTACTTGATGTTTTCCCCAACTGCCAGTTTATCGTATCTACCCATTCTCCGAATGTTATCACTCATGTGCAACATGAATGTTTATTCCTTCTCAAGCAAACGGACTCCGGCATTTCGGCCGAAAAGCCAAGCGAGTCTTATGGAAAAACCGTGGACCGGGTACTTGAAGATCTTATGGGCCTGGAAACAACAAGGCCAGATGAAGTTGAGTCGGAACTTGGCATTATTTTCGAGAAAATCAATGCTGGTAAACTGGAAGAAGCAAAAAACCTGATTTCATCACTAAAGGAAAAAATCGGATCTGATCCTGAACTGGTTAAGGCTGAGGTTCTCATAAAACGCAAAGAGCTGATCGGTAAATGAAGCATATCGTCAAAAACCAGGAGCCTCAGGAATTCTCAGACTGGAAGGCACTGGCCAATCCGGACTGGCATCCCGATTACGAAGACCTGGGCCGTGATGAAAAAAGGGCTGTAAAAACCGCCCTCATGAAGGAGCAGGGTTACATCTGCTGCTACTGTGAACGGCGGCTCGAGGATGACGATTCCCATATCGAGCATTTCAAGCCCCAGAGCGACCCTGCCGTCGATCCTCTGGATTACTCCAACATGCTCTGTTCCTGCCAGAACCGCCTGAAGCAGGGGGAGCCCCGACATTGCGGAAACCTAAAAGGCAGCTGGTTTGATGCCCGGCTTCTTATTTCACCCCTGGACCCGAACTGTGAGGACCATTTTGCCCACACTGCAGACGGCCAGGTAAGGCCTGCCGATGAATCTGACGATGCCGCAAGAACAACAATTGAAAAACTTGGCCTGAATATTCCAAAATTGAAAGCTCTTCGAGAAAAAGCAATAGAGCCATTTCTGGATGAAAAACTGGAAGACCATGAATTTTCCCAATTTGTGACCGGCTACCTCAAAAAAGGCCCTGATGGACGGTTTGGAGAATTCTGGACGACTATTGATTCCTTATTTGGGCCATTAGCAGCTCAATGAATCGCCAACTTCAGTAAGTTTAAGTTAACTACCCGGAGTCGCCCCGGAAGTCTTCCTCTGAGGGCCCAGGTTGGAACCAAGTCGGGACCAAGTCGAGACCAAGTCGGGACCAAGTCAGGACCAAGTCAGGACCAAGCCGGGATCAATCAGAGACCATTTAGGGGCTCAGTTACCGACCCAGTAGCCAACTAACCCGAATGTCTGGTTAAAAAGTTGTAATTTGCTCTGTCGGATGTGAATAAACGAATTCATTACATTGTTTGTGAAGTTTTTAGGAGACCTTTTCAAGCCTAATTTTCCTAAATACTGCAAAAACCGGGAGGGTTTTGTCTCTTTGTTTGCAGTAGCTCAATTCTCATTTTTTGGGGCAAACCGATCGCTGGCGCGACCGTGGGCTGCTTTCGAGAATTGCCAACCAGTGAGGGCCGCGGTTCTTGAAAAAGCGAAGCTAAAAACATTACTGGGGGTTTCAAAGAAGTATTAAAGAACACGGGAGGCCCCTTTTTGGAAAATGCTCGCTAATAATCACGGCAACCGTATTAACCGCATCAGTGTCGTTCTTGTACGGCCGCGAAGTCGGCCGGCCTTTCCCAAATGTGAATGAATAAGAATCCAGCTAAAAAGCAAAATTGGCATTAAAGAGATTGTAGAAATTAACTCAAAAATCTGCATCTATTTAGACTTGAATTCAGGGAAATGAGGGAGCAGACCCCCTCCCTACAAAATAGAATAAATAAGTAATACATTTGGTGGGATCGTTTTAGACAACTTTTCAGACCACCTTTCCACCTTTTCTATGGCCCGAGTTACGGCCTGAGTCACGGCTTGCGGCTAAAGTGCTTATTATTCTGATGAATTTGGTTACATTGAAATGACGATTTCGGAAATGCAGGTGAAGGTACAGAATATCTATCTTACAAAGGGGACAAACGGGGCATAATGGGGACATAATGGGGACATAATGGGGACATAAAAACGTACTAAAGCCGCAAAAGCCGCACTAAAAATACAAAAATAGATACTGAACAAGTAAGCGAACAAGTAACCGAACAAGCATGAAGATTGTTCTTCTGTCCGAACGCGGTATTTACAGTGCATTAAGAGGGTTATCCCCTCAGTAGTGAATGATTCTGCTCATCAGCTTTGACATCCTAATTGAAAATATGCTAATCAGGATTATCATATAATCTAAAAATATGCTAATCCGAATTATCATAAAAGCCAATAATATGCTAATCAAGATTATCATATAATCGATAAATATGATATACCAGTTAAACATATAATTCAGGTACACGAAAAACCTTGATGGACAGAGGGATAAAATGTTAAACCTTGCAAAGTACAACTTCCACTGGAGAGAAGGCTTCTTTTATGGTTATGATAAGCGCCGGGACCTCTATTATGAATTGCTTAAATACGTGGATGTCCGGCCTGCTGTGGGCGTGATAGGGCTTCGCAGGACAGGGAAGACGGTGCTTTTGAAACAGCTCATAGACTACCTGATCGAAAAGGAAGTTGAGAGAGAAAAAATTCTCTATTTTTCCTTTGATGAAACTGTTTTCGCTCTGGAAGAGCTAATCAGTGAATTTCAGGCGCGGATAGGGGTCGAAGTGGGAAAAGCCGGCAAGGTATACATCTTTCTTGATGAAGTACAGAAACTTGAAGGCTGGCAGGATCAGTTGAAGTACTACTACGACAGCTATCCGGAAATCAAGTTCTTTGTTTCAGGGTCTTCGTCCCTATTTTTGAGAAAAAAAGCTGAAGAATCCCTTGCAGGCCGGATTTTCCTCTTCCACCTGCCAGTGCTGAGCTTCAGGGAATTTCTCCGCTTGAAAGGGGATGAAGAAATGGCTGAAAAACCTGAACTCTTTAAAGAGGCACTGAAAGAGCAGGTACTCCTCTACGTCAGAAGACAGTTCCCGGAACTTGTAACTGCAGATGAGGATTTCATCCATCTATATGTGGAGTCCATTGTAAACAAGGCGGTCTATGAAGATCTCCCCAAAATCTTTCCTATAGAATATGAGGACCTGCTCAAACGCATACTCTACATTGTAGCCTCAAACCCGGGGATGATTACGGATTACGAGGGTCTTGCAAATGATCTTGGCATAAATCGGATGACCCTTACAAAGTATATCTCCTACCTTGAGCGGGGCTTTCTCCTGCAAAAATGCTATAATTTTTCCAGAAACCTCCTCACAAGCGAAAAGAAGACCAAGAGGCTCTATCTAACAAGCCCGAGCCTTGTCGTGGACCTCTGGGAAGCCCCTGATTTCGGAAGGGTTGTCGAAAATCTCGTAATCAGCAGTTCACAGGCCAGGTTTTTCTGGAGGAACGGGCGGGATGAAGTGGACTGTGTGCTCGTCAAAAAGGGTAAGATCATCCCGATCGAGTGCAAATATAAAAACAATATCAGGGAAAGGGACCTCCGGGGGCTACTCAAATTCCTGAATAAATTTGAAATTCCGGGGGCTTATGTCATCAGTGAAGATCTTGAAACCGAGAGAGTAATCGATGGTAAAAAAATTAAAATCATACCTCTCTGGAAATGGCTGCTTGAAAATAAATGAGCTGGCGTCACTTCTTGACGCCTCTTCATGACTTTACTTCTTGAAGTCGCTTCTTGGGCCCACTTCTTGACTTTTCTTCATCTCATCCACTGCCCAAAGAGTCAAAAAAGAAAAGGGGAGGAATGGCTAACCCCTTTACAAAACGGTTTCCTGCCTTGTCCTTGTATTATAGCTCTTATACACATCCGCTTTTTTGTCCTGCAGGTAGACGTAGTCGTATTTGATGTCCTGGACCCGGTCCCTGTACTCTTCGATGGCTTCTTTCTGGCACTTTTCACAGGCGTAGATCGGGACCGAGACTGCGAAGATCTTTGCCCCGCTGTGGCCGTGCTGGGCCTGGGAGTCGATGGTCATGTAGCCGAGGCAGTCGGGACACATTCTAACGCTTTCCTCCTGGGACTCCTGGATCATGTCGGTGTCGTAGAAGATGTTTTTCTTCCGGCGGTAGAAGTCCCCCAGGTCGGATACGGCTTCTTCGACCAGGAAGTCCCGGTTCTTCCAGTTCTCAAGCTGGGTCCTGATGATTTCGTCAAGCACCTGCCTGTCTCGCTTTGCCTGGACGAACATGCCAGGGCTGTAGTCCGGTTCACGGACGTGGGAGTAGTCAAGCCCTGCCATGGCAAGGATGATGCCCGTATTTACGTAAGGGAGAGCTGTCTCGATTGCGTAGCCTCCTTCCAGGACTGCGATGTCCGGGGCGAGTTTCTCGTTCAGGAGGGCATAGCCCTGGGCAGAAAAACGCATGTTTGCCAGGGGGTCGGTGTAGTGGTTGTCCTGGCCTGCGGAGTTGAGGATGAGCTCGGGTTTGAAATCTTCCAGGATCGGGAGCACAAGCTTGTCCAGGATGTGGAGGATTCCCTCGTCCGGGGTCGCAGGAGGCAGCGGGATGTTGATGGTCCTCCCAAGGGCTTTTGGACCTCCCAGTTCATTCATGAAACCCGTACCCGGGAAAATGGTCCTTCCGTCCTGGTGGAAAGAGATGAAAAGGACATCCGGATCGTGGTAAAAGATCTCCTGGGTCCCGTCCCCGTGGTGGACGTCGGTGTCAATGATTGCGATTTTCCGTATCCCGTACTTTCTCCGGAGGTACTCTACCAGGATAGCTTCGTTGTTGATGTTGCAAAAACCCCGGTTCCCGTGAGCAACCCGCATGGCGTGGTGGCCCGGAGGCCTTGTCAGGGAAAAGGCGTTTTTCACCTCGCCTTTCATGAGGGCATCGGCAAGGACCAGGCTGCTCCCCGCGGAAATCAGGTGCGGGACGGTTGCCTGAGCCTCGATATCCGGCACGCAGAAGTGGACCCGCGCAATGTCCTTGAATTCTGCAAGGCGGGGCTTGTATTCGGCAATCTGGGGAAGGTCCATCAGGCCTTCTTCGAAAATCTGGTCCCGGGTGTAGAGGAGGCGCTCTTCCCTTTCCGGGTGCGTAGGGGAAATTGCCCAGTCAAAGGCGGGGAAGAAGATGAGGCCGGTTTTTCCCTCTTTTGGCTGGAAGCGGCGGGCAGTTCTTATATGGGATTCGGGCTTTTCCATGCTTATTCCTTCTCCTTGTCCTTCTTGTCCTCGTTCTTCTTCTCCTCGTTCTTCTGCATTTATTTCTTCCTGATCTGCATCCCTATTGCCAATTTCTTCTTCTTTTCCCATTTCCGGTTTTTGACCCGGTTTCTGACCCGGTTTCTGCTTTTCTTCCTCTTCTTTCTCCTGCTCCGGGCTGCCTTTCAGGGCATCCCTTATTTTTCCAAGGCCGAGCTTCATGCCTGTTCCTCCCGCTTCCATTCAGGAATCAGGCCTGCAGGGATCTGCATGCTCACGTCAAAAAGCCTGCCCACGGTTGCCCAGCCCCGGATCATGTTGAAGACCTCGCTCCTTGTGGTTTCGGCTTCCCCGGCATATTCGAAAATCCCGAAGTGCTCAGCCCTTTTCCTGAGGAGCTCGGCGGCAAGGGCTTCGGCTTCCTCGCTGCGCATCTTGTTTATGTTCTTGATTCCGGTAGTGTGAAGCTTGACGACGTCCCCGTCCTCGGCTACCGAGTACTCCTTCCGCTCGGTGTCCACATGGAGGTTCAGGGTAAGGGTGGGCCTTGCAACGGCTGCCCCTATGGCGTTTCCTACTTCGGCGTGTTCCGGGATTACGGGGTTTGCATCGAGTTTTTCCGCAACTTTCGAGGTCAAACCCCTGGCTCCTCCCCCTATGCCAACGACGTTTCTCAGGTCTTCCTTTTTCTCCTGGAGCACTTCCCAGACGCGGTACGCGGGTTCCTGTTCCCATTCCAGGAACATCTCCCTGACTGCGGTAGCGATCATTTCCGCGGCCTTATCCACAATCATCTCTGCAGTTTCGGTTTCCGTTTTCCCGAGCTCGGCGGCAATCCCTGCAATTGCTTTCTTCGCAAGGGTGAGGTCTCCTATGCTGCTGGTGCCAAGTACCCGCAGGGCATCGGTAGGCGTCGGTTCCGGACCCCCCAGGCAGAAAGCGGGGCCTTTCCGGTCGGGGCCAACGCTTATTTCCTTTTCCCCTTTTCCTTTTCCGTTTCCAGAAACCCTGACCGCGCTGTCCCCCCCCACAGGGATCGAGCGGACGGCAAAAGCCCGGACGTGGGTGAGGAAACGGTCCAGTTTTGCCCCCTTTGAAGCCACCAGGGGTTCCCCGGAAAGGATCAGGGCAAGGTCGGTGGTGGTGCCTCCAATGTCCAGGACCACCGAACTCTCTCCTTCGGGGGTCAGGGCAAGGGTTCCCATGGTGCTGGCAGCAGGCCCCGAGAAGATCGTTTCTACCGGGACTTCGGCGGACTTTTCCAGGGGGAGAGTCCCCCCGTCGGCTTTGAGGATGTAGACCGGAGCTTCGATCTTCCGTTCCGAGAGGGCTTTTCGGATCTCCTCGACAAATTCCCGGTAATGGTCCTTTGCGGCCGTGGCGAGCATGGTTGTTGCAATCCGCCTCGGGAAGTTCAGTCTTCCCGCAGTCCTGTGTCCGAGTTCGATTTTAAGCCCGGGGACCGCTTCTTCCAGGATTTCTTTCACTCTCTTTTCATGAGCCGGGTTCCTCTGTCCGAACTTGGAAATAACCGCAGCCCTGGAAAAGCCCTGCTCCTCAATGAGGGCAGCTGTTTCCCTGACCTCTTTTTCGTCCAGGGGCTGGATTTCCCTGCCCCGGTAGTCCACCGCCCCTTTCAGGATAAAACTGTCCGGAAAATTATAGCTTGAAGGGTTCAGGCCCGGGCCCGGGACCAGCAGCAAGGCCACAGGGTCGGTTTTGCCTTCGGCAATGAGATTTGTAATTACTGTTGTGCTGAAGACCACCCTTTCGAGCTGTCCCGGGGAAACTCCCTCGCTGACAGCGTCAAGGGCGGAGATTAACGATTCAAGAAGGTTCCGGGGCATTGTCGGGACTTTAGCGGTACTGCGCACTTTTCCGTTTTCAATGAGCACAGCATCGGTTGTCGTGCCCCCTACATCAATTCCGATTAACATTCACGTTTCGCCTATCCTTGCCTTTCCGAGTCATATGTTCTTTAATCATCAGTTCCGTGTCATCCGTTTTTTAGCCAGTCTGAAAGAATTAAGCTTACTATAGAAATAATTTGTGTGATGAACTTCCCCGGCTGCAAAGCAGATGGCTTTTTCCAAAAAGATGGGGGATGAAAGCCTGATTCAGACAGGTCCCCTAACATTTTTTTAGCCCTGAAGGCGGAAAAGTCCCTTTCCTTAAAAAACTGGGTTTTCAGACGAAGATTTAGGGAGGGGGAGTTCACCCTTAAATTTTTAATCTCCAGATCTGCAGAACTATCATCCAAAAATTACACCCTTATGTATGCGAAAATATGAATATATAATTATAGTATCATTTTAAAAATTATTATTCCGTGAATTATAAATAAAAAACCGGTATCATGGGGGAAATAGTCGGAGAAATCCGGCAAGTGACCGTCCGGCAAAATCCCCGGGGCTTTCCTGCGAATTTCAGGAAAGGGTTCCCTATAAAGATGTAAACGTTTTATGGAAAAGGTGTCTGTCATGGAAGACTTAAACCAGCTCAAAAGGAAACTCGACGACATGGAAAATTTCGAACTTGCCGAGTACGTCATGAAAAAATATCCTGAAAACCAGGAACTCTGGTACGGGTCCAAAAAAATTATAGTCAGGAGAGTCCTGAATTTCGAAAGGAACCTGATGAATGAAAAGGAAGCCACTGGCCAGTAAGCTACTCTCGGTAAGTTTTCCTTATTTTTTGTTTTTCGGTCTTTTCTTTAATTTCTCGCTTTAACATGGCTTCAAACATCGTTTCAAGTTACCTTCATAGCATCTTTTCGAACTTTTCCCTCGAAACCCCGCAGCGCGGGCATTTCCAGGACTTGGGAAGTTCCTTGAAAAGTGTTTCAGGGGATATGGATTGTGCGGAATCCCCACAGGTCGGGTTGTAAATATACCCGCAGTTTAGGCATCTGTACATTTGGATCACCTGCTAAGTTTCAATAGCCCTGATGTGTTTCAATAAGCCTGATAGGTTTCAATAAGCCTGCTAAGTTTCAATAGCCCTTGATGTGTTTCAATAAGCCTGATAGGTTTCAATAAGCCTGATGTGTTTCAATAAGCCTGATGTGTTTCAATAGGCTGATTTTTTTGACAAACTTGATTTGTTTTGAGAAACCTGAATTCTTTACCTGAGAACTCTTTAGCTTGAGAGTTTTTTAAGCTTGAGAGTCTTTTAACCTGAGATTCCATACTCCGGATCGGCTGTCAGTTCCCAATCCTCAGATCCATCCCCTGAGCTGCATGGCTTCAACGACCCTGCCAACGGAAAGGGTGTAGGCTGCCCGGCGCATCCCTATATTGTTTTTCTTCGAGAAATCAAGCACCGAATGATAGGCTCTATTCATTTTCCGGCCGAGCTTTTCCTGGACATCGTCCTCGTCCCACTGCATGCTGTACTGGTTCTGGACCATTTCGAAGTAGGACACAATGACTCCGCCCCCGTTGCAGAGGATGTCCGGGATTACGTGCACCTCGTTCACTAAAAGGATGGGGTCGGCATCTTTGCTGGTGGGGCCGTTGGCAAGTTCGGCCAGGATTTTTGCTTTTACCCGGCCTGCGTTTTCTTCGGTTATAACGTTCTCGAGGGCTGCCGGGATCAGGATGTCCACGTCCAGCTCCAGGAGTTCTTCATTCGTAATGTTCGTAGCTCCCGGGTAGTCAAGCACCGAGCCTCTGGAGAGTTTGTGTCCGGAAACGTCTTCCGGGTCCAGCCCTTTTTCGGAATAGATCCCGCCTTTGCTGTCGCTGACCGCAATGACCCTGCAGCCGAAGAGCTTTTTAGCAAGGTAGGCTGCGTGGTACCCGGCGTTTCCGAAGCCCTGGACTGCGACTGTGGAGTCTTTCAGCTCAAGTCCCAGCTCCACGGCAGCTTCCTTTATTGCATACCAGCCTCCCCGGGCAGTGGCATCGTACCTGCCCGCGGAACCTCCAAGGCTTGTTGGTTTGCCGGTAATGATCCCGAAAACGTTTTTCCCCACAAGCGTCGAGTACTCGTCCATCATCCAGGCCATGATCTGGGGGTTCGTATAAACGTCGGGAGCAGGCACGTCCCTGTCCGGGCCGATTATCTGGAAGATCCCCCGGATGTACTCCCGGCTCAGGCGTTCAAGTTCCCGGTGGGACAGCTCTTTGGGGTTGCAGATAACCCCTCCCTTTGCTCCTCCCAGGGGCAGTTCATGCAGCGCGCACTTCCAGGTCATGAGGGCAGCAAGAGCCCTGATCGTCTCGATGGTCTCTTCCGGATGGAAGCGGATTCCGCCTTTGGTAGGCCCCAGGGCTTCGTTGTACTGGACCCGGAAGCCCTTAAAAACCTTTATCGAGCCGTCGTCCATATGGATCGGCAGGGAAACATAGAGTTCCCTCCGGGGTATTTTCAGGAATTCTTCGATGTCAGGAGTGAGCTTGAGACCTGCAGCACAGGTGCATACCTGGTCCTTAACGTCATTAAGAAGATTGGAGTCCGAACTCATAATTACCCCCACAGAAGAATGGGATTCCGGGCGTTAAATAGGTATTGGAACCGCAGTCAAACCCCTGGTCCAATATCCTTTCCCGGTTCCTTCGAATATGCGAAAATTTAGAGGTAGCAGTCTCTTTTTATAAGTTTATATCCAATAGTAGACCGGGGATTAATTATCAGTCCCGCAAGGGATTAATTATCGTTCTTGAAGGGGATTAATTATCGTTCCGGAAAACAAGCTGGATAAGAATTTCCGGCGGCTGAACAGGAATTTACGGGGGAGAAGCCATTATAGAATCCGATTTACAGTCCGAAGCCTGCGTCCTTAAACATGACTGGCGCCTCTTCGACATTGAAAAACAGCTGAATATCCTGCGCTACATAAACCCGGTGAATGCTGGCAGGGAGAAGGCAAAGTTCCTGAGAGCATACGCTGCCGGGAAGTCCTATGAGCCTTTCTTCGAATACGAGATGCTGGGCCCGGAAGTAGGGGATTTTTTCAAGAAAATGTTGCGGATAAGGGGTAAACTGGAAAACTGCAGGACCTCTTTATTTGCACCTTACTACATCGAAAAAATTGATCAGCTCCGGAAACTGGCTGAACTCCTGAAGCACAGGGATTCTCCCGCTTTCGGGCCTGAACTTGCAGCTCATTTCGGAACCCCCTCCGGAAAGGTCATTCGGGAGGCGGGAAGAAATCTCAGGACGCTTCAGTATGCTGACGAGTTTGAAAACCTGGGCTCTGCTGCGGTCCGCAAAATTCTTGAAAACGAACTCCGGGCTTATGGCTTAGAATGGGAAGTCAGGCCCCTCCTTGAAGGCGGGGCAAAGCTGGCTGTCAACGCCACCCGCGGGGAAGTATACGCAGACCTTTCCGCCCGTTTTTCCGAAAACAGCATCAAACGCTACCTCTACCACGAAATCCGCACCCACGTTTTCAGAGCCGAAAACGGGAAAAGGCAGCCCCTCACTATTTTCCTTTCCGGGTTTCCGGGCTACAGTGAAACCGAAGAAGGACTCGCCGTCTACAACGAATACGCAAACGGCCTCCTAAACCCTGAAACCCTCAGGAAATACAGCGCAAGGGTAATAGCAGCTTCAATGGTCCCTCATGCCTCCTTTTCCGAAATTTTCGAAGAAATGCTCCGGCACTTCCCCCCGGAAAAAGCCTACACAATTACCCAGCGGGTCAAAAGAGGAATGATAGACACGTCCCTTCCCGGAGGCTACACAAAAGACTACGTATACCTTAGCGGCTTTCTGAAAGTCCGCGACTTCCTGCAAACCCAGCCCTCAAAAGCCGCTGCCCTGAAAATCCTCTACTGCGGAAAAATCGGCCTCGAAAACTTTGAAATGGCACAAAACCTGCTTGAACGGGGTGTCCTGAAAACGCCGCGCTACCTTCCCGAAATGGAGCTTCCTGCTCAGAATGCCGTCCTCTGAAACCTGTGATCTCCAGAACTCCCGATCTGCCTCCCGAAAACCGGACTTTCCTCTCAAAAAATGCATTTCTCAGTCATCTGGATGCACTTTTTGCTTATCACAATACACTTCAAAATTTACTTTATAGAATATTTAGCAAATTAATCGTAAGGTTGCTTCTCCGGGTGAAAAATCTGCTTCTTTTCAATTATTTTCAAGGAAAAGCCGCTCGCCTGCGTCGAGCGTGGGTGGGCATGGAATTTGGAAATCGGTGGTTGCCCGGGTTTTTAAAAGCAGTTCATTGAAAAGGTTGCAGGTCTTTTTCTCAAAAACAAGTCCTTACAAAGGTCCCGAAGGCTTTCATCAAACGCAGGGAATTGGCGGAGAGCACGAGCTTTTTCAGTACGACCGAGGGGTGGTCCATGTCCCCGTAGTCCGTGATCGTCTCAAGGATTGAGGGGGTGTTCAGGGAAGCTATCAGTTCGTTCAACTGCCTGTCTTCCAGTTTTCCTATGTGGTCATGGACTTTCATGCCGATTTCAAGCTCTTTTCCAAGGGCTTTTCGCCAGAGCCGATCGTATTCGGCAAGCCTTCCTGAGCTGGTATTTCCTTCAAGGGCGGCTTCGGCAGCGACTCTTCCTGCAATTTTGGCGGCAAGGGCTCCGGGATAAACCCCTCCCCCGGAGGTGGGTTTTGCCTGCCCGGCCGCGTCTCCTACCACAAGCACCCCGTCAGTGCATGTTTTTTCCGGGGGGCCGATAGGAATGCCTCCCACCACGAAGTCCAGCATGCCTCCTCCGTACCTGGCTTTTACATGGGGATTTGAAGCGAGGAAGTTCTGAAGGCAGGAGATGGGAGTTTCCCCCTGCCCCAGCAGATTGGGTTCCACGGCAAGCCCGATTCTGGAAATCCTTTCGTTCAGGGGCACTGTCCAGGCAAAAAAACCGGGAGCCTGCGAGCCCGGAAAGAGTTCGACAAGGGCGCTGTCCTCGGAGGCGTAGGGAGCTTCGATCTGGATTCCGGGAAGCACACGCTCCGGCATCCCCAGTCCCGCATACCGGGCGATCTGGCTTTTCACGCCGTCTGCCCCAATCACCACCCCCGCGTTTATGATTTCGGGTTCGCCATTCCTGAGGACCTTTAGCTTTACAGGAGGATCTTTTTTCCCGCAGGTTTCGGTTTCGGCTTTCCGGTCTGCTTGTTCGAGCCCTGCTTGTTCAAGCCCTACGGCATTTGTCCTGAGGGAAAGTTCGACTCCTTCTTCAACTGCCAGGGTCGCCAGGCTGCGGTCGAAGTTTTTCCGGGAAACGACGTATGCTTTTGTCTGTTTTCCATCAATTGGGAGGCACTGTCCGTCGGGAGCATAGACAAAAGCCCCTCGGATAGAATTTAACACGAACTCGTCCGAAGGCCTGAGCTCGCATTCCGCAACTGCCCTTGTGCTCAGGAGTCCGGTACAGCCTACAGGGGAACCTATGGAGGAGTGCTCTTCCACGAGGAGGACTTTTGCCCCATTCTTTGCGGCATACCGGGCAGCGGTGGAACCCACCGGGCCGGCGCCCACGACGACTACATCGTAATTCATTTTTTGGCCTTCAAATAGCAATATTAAAATATCAATCTTAATATATAAATAGAGGTTCTGTGTACCTTGCAGGTATTGTGCGTATCTTGCAGGTAATTTGATATACCGATAAACGTATCCTTCCTGAAAAACTGAACGATAACTTACTTAACCGTTTTCTCTGAATCAGACCAGTGCTACCCATGCCACAGAAAAAAGACAACTTCCGACCTCCTCGCCCAAAAAGGCCGGGAAAAGTTCCGGGAAATAAAAGTCCCGGGACTCATGACAAGAAAGCTGACAAGAAGACTGACAAGAAGACTGACAAAAAGGTTCAGGCTTCAAGGAAAAAAAACCCGAATAAATCCGGCAGGTCTTCTTTTACAAAGGAGCGCAGCCCGGAAAACAGGACTAAGCAGAAGAAGCCTTTGCCTTCGGGGAAGTCTTCCGGGGAATCTTCGGAAAAGCCGTCCGGAAAAAAACCAGGCAGGCGTTTCGAGTACGAAAATGACAGCATTTTCTGGTGCAGGGAGTGCAACCTGCCTTTGATAGGGGAGGAGTGCGGGATTTGCGGCACGAAAGGTTTTGCAATTACCCTCTCCCAGCCGGCAGATGTCCGTTTCTGCTCTCCTTACGAGCGGGAAGTCCTGGGAAGGGAGCTCCTGTCGGCTTTCGGCTGCGACCCCCTGGGGGACCGGATTCTCCTCCTGAACAAAATCCCGGGGGAGGACAAGACCGACGAACTTATCGTGGACGGTTTGCACTTCGGTGTGCTCCGTTTTGAGCTTTCTAAAATGGACTACGTGTTTGAGCCCTCCCTGGAAGGGGCAAAAATCCTGCTCGGACATGGGGCAGGGAAAAAGATCGAACTGAAGAAAACCGGAAAGCACCTGAACGGAAAAAACCTGGAAGCCGGGCTTGTGGAATCCTTTGCCGGGGACATAAAGGCAGGAGACTTCGTGCTGGTAAGCGCGGGGAGCCTGAGTGGGTACGGGATTTCTTACATCGACGGTTCGGAATTTGGCTCTAAAAAGGATTCGGAATCCGCCGAAAAAGTCCTCCGGGTAAGAAAAATCGACAGTATGGAGGCTTTTCTCCACCAGAAAGTCCCTTCCATGGCCTCCTGCATCGAGGCAAACAAAAAACACCTGCAGGTCCTCGGGAAAAACGCCATCAACACCATCCGGGGCCTTGCGAACAGGAAAGAGTACCGGGAACTGCCGGTCTACGTCTCCTTCAGTGGGGGCAAAGACAGCCTTGTGGTACTTGACCTGACCGGGGCGGCCCTCAAGAAAAAGGAGTTTAAGGCTTTCTTCGTGAACACCGGGATCGAGTTTCCGGAAACAGTTGAGTTTGCCAGGGAGTTTTGCCGGGAGCGAGGCGTTCCTTTCGAGGAGATGAATTCGGGAGATGCGTTCTGGGAGAATGTGGACAGTTTCGGGCCCCCCGCAAAAGATTTTCGCTGGTGCTGCAAGGTCTGCAAGCTGGCGTCTGCAGGAGACATTGAAGCAGGAGAAAATGTTCGTGGGAACGGAGTTGAAGGATCCCGGGCCGGGAATGGAATTGAAGCATCTGCCCGTAAAGCCGGGAAGGGCGGAGATCCCGTTGCATACCTGACCGTGGACGGAAAAAGGAAGCATGAGTCCTTCTCAAGGGCAAAAATCGCAGCCACTGAAACGAACCCCTTTGTCCCGAACCAGCTCAACATCTTCCCTATCCGGGACTGGAGAGCGCTTGAGGTCTGGCTTTATATCCACTGGCGGGGGCTTGCCTACAACCCTTTGTATGACCTGGGCTTTGAACGGGTCGGCTGCTGGCTCTGTCCTTCCGCCCTTGCGGCTGAATACGAAAGGGTGAAGGAACTGCACCCGGAGATGCATGAGAGGTGGAACGCTTTTCTCCTTGAATGGGCAAAAAGCCGGGGACTTTCGGAAAAGTTCGTCGAGCACGGGTTCTGGCGCTGGAAGGAACTTCCCCCCAAGATGCTCAGGCTGGCAGAGGAACTTGGAATTTCCCTGCGCCCCGAGGAAAGTGAAGAAAGCTTTGAAATCGAGGTCGTTTCCGGGATTTCTCCCTGCAAGGCAGGGGGCTTTTCCGTGGAAGCCGGAGTAAAAGGGATCAGGCTGAAGGAAGCTGCCGAATTCCTGAACGTGCTGGGTCCGGTGGTCCGGGCGGAGGAACTGGGCATGCTGCTAGTAAAGTCCGGTTCCGGGACAGTGAAGTTCTTTTCAAACGGCAACCTGCTGGTAAGCTCGGACACGAAAGCCAGGGCAGTTTCCCTCTTTAAGGAGACTGCAAAACAGTTCGCAAGGCTTTCCCGCTGCACCGGTTGCGGGATCTGTGAGAAAGCCTGTCCTGTGGGTGCGGTTTCGGTCAACGGGAATGAGGTACGTGTAAGTGAAGCCTGTATTAGCTGCGGCAAGTGTACGGAGGCCTGTGTGGTGACCAGGTATTTTGACAGGCTTGTCCCGGACTTTGATGAAAAATTAAAAATCTAGGAACGTTATATTAGTACTGGTCAAGTACTGATTATGTACTGGTCATGTACTGATTACGTACTGATCATGTACTGATCAAGTACTGATTATGGATCAGTGGAAAAGTGGTTCAGGAATGGGCTGCCAGGTTAACTGTAATATTTTAAAATAGGTTATAATTATATTTCTCGAATGTCAGAGGCTTTAGTAGATGTCGGCGTTTTAAAAATGAATTACTGTAAATTGGATTCTCGTATAAATCCTGGTAAACTTAATTATCTTATATCTTATGGATTCTCGTATGAACCCATAAACTGAATTATTGTATGAATCCTCGTAAACGAAATTATCTTGCCGGAATGGAAAAATAAACTCCTCCGGAAGAAAGTAATTATCCGGTAAAGAAAATGAAGTTCGATCAACCCTATGACGGAGTTAGCCAGTTGATTGCCAGCCGCTGGAAGATCGCAGTGGCCCTGGCAATAGCCGTGCTTTTGTATTTCGGCTTTTTAATAATGCTCCCCCTGGCAGACGGGATCGTGCTGGGGCTAGTGTTTGCTTACATTGCCAGGCCCATCCGCGTGAAGTTCAAAAGGCGCAGGAAATTAGGGTCTCTGATGGCCAGTATCTGCATATTCGTTCCCATCATATTCATTATCGGAGCAGGGATTGTTGAGATCCTTCACCAGCTTTCCTGGGTTATTGACAACCAGACCGCGGTCATCGGCAGTATCTTTGACTTTGTGAGGGCTCTGGAAATCCCGGAGAAGTACCTTGAACAGATTAATGCAACTTTATGGTCCCTTTTTTCCTCGCTTCTCCCTGCAATCGGGGGGATAGGAATTATTTCCTATGCCCAGAGCATAAGCTTGTTCATCATAAATTTCATAGTCTCCATAATCCTCTGCTATTTCCTGCTTTCCGACGGAGACAGGCTTTACTGTGCCTTCCTTGCAGTAGTGCCTGAGGAATACCAGGGTACCGTAAACAGATATGCATCCCACCTGGACCTTATCCTGACCGGCATCTTCATAGGAAACGCCTATGCAGCCCTGATCGTAAGTGTTACTTCTGTTGTGATTTTCTATGCTTTCGGGCTCCCACACGTGCTTGCACTTGCAACCCTTATCTTCATAGCATCGATAATTCCACTCTTTGCCGGGTACATGGTGCTGGTCCCCCTGACGGTGCTGCGCTACTTCGAACAGGGTTTCGAGAGTGCGTTCATCTTTTTCGTGATTTCCTCCCTTGTCATCTACGGCCCCCCCGAACTTATCCTCCGCCCCTACCTGACCAGTCTAAAGTCCAATATCCATCCCGTATTCCTGATGCTTGCCTTCCTGGGAGGAGCTTTCGTTGGTGGAATTGCGGGCTTTTTTGCAGCTCCGATCCTGCTCGGGGCTCTGGTGGCGGCGTACAAGGTTTACCAGGAGACAATACATCCCGAGCTTATGGAAAAAGCTGATCCCAACCTTAAGAACCTGGGGTACACCTGTAAGAAAGAGACATGTGAAAAGACGCAATAAAGAGTCCTGGTGCAGTAAAGAGTCTTTATTGTCTTTTCTGCATTTACTGCCTTTTCTCTCTATTGTGTTGCCCTGTATCGTTTTTCCTTTTCCTGCAAAAGGGAAAAAGCCCGGTAAAGGGGGGAACTTAAAGGCAGGTATGACCTGCGCTTTCCTGGAAGATTGGAGCTTAGGGAAATCCGGGGAGTTACCTGATATCCCGAAAGCTATCGGTATTCTCCCTGGCCGAGCCGGGATCCCATGATGCCATTTGAGATGGTTTTTAATACTGAGCAATCCATCTTCATGAAGTTTAATTCAAAAAATTTAACGGCATTGGATATTTTCATACCTTTATAATATTCATTTTAATTAAACCGTTTAAAGGGCGCATTGAATTTGAAGCGATTATGATATATATTTTCACGTACTTATAAAAAAATGTAGATTGAGAGTTAAAGGGTTTCCTCTCAATCTCATGGGTTGGATCATTGGTAGGAGCCGGAAAGTGGGAACATCGGGCTCCTATCGGACACTTTTCTAATAATTTTCTCATCGCCTAACTGTTTTTTCAAACGTGTTTATTAAAAATAAAGCTTGTGAGCGATCCTAAAAAAATTTGAATTTTATGGAGTTTTATCCCGCACTTATTTTCGGTCACACAGCAAATTCGATTTGATAAAATACCGTAATCTATTCCGGTTCTGCTGA
The DNA here is from genome assembly GCA_016841625.1 of Methanobacteriota archaeon. GTDB lineage: Archaea > Halobacteriota > Methanosarcinia > Methanosarcinales > Methanosarcinaceae > MTP4. The sequence goes on along the minus strand of JAENYU010000008.1, from coordinate 109,499 downwards.
GTTCCTGGGCCCGGGGAGTTCCTGGACCGGGGTGTACTACGTATCACCTCTTCGTCCAAAAACATCAACAGTCTTTAATTTTATCGGAATTTTACCGGATCTCCGTCCCTGTGAACGGAAAAAACTCCGGTAAAAGGGATTGCTTTATATCACTGTACGCTGTTAGGACTGTCATATATTCTTACTTAATTTTCGGAAACCTGAACCGGCCCGCTGTGCAGGCCGCATGCTCCCAAAAGGCATGCAATCAAAAAATTAATCAACAAACCTAACTTTAATCTGGAACTTGACTCCAGTGGTTCAGAGAGCACAGGTGATTCAATGCAATTATTACTCATTCATTCTGATTATATAGAATACGAAACCAAAAAACAGACTCCGGTAGCTGAAAAAATCGAAGACTCCTTAAAGTCTGGAAGGCTTGAAGAAGCCCTCACCGCGTTCATGGCTGTGGAGAGTGCAGACGAGACCAACCCCGAAGAAACAATCGAAAAGGCGGTCTCGGAAATCGAAAAGCTTGCATCCCAGGTCAAGACCGACCGGATAATGCTCTATCCTTACGCTCACTTAAGCTCGGACCTCTCTTCGCCAAAAGTGGCTATTAAAGTCCTGAAAGGCATCGAAGCTGCCCTTTCCGGTAAGTATGAGGTCAAACGCGCTCCCTTCGGCTGGTACAAAGCTTTCAAGATCAGCTGTAAGGGCCACCCCCTCTCCGAACTGTCCCGGTCCATCCGGCCTGAAGGGGCAGCTCCTGCCGTATGCGGGGAAAAGGTCGTTGTAGCTGAAGAAAAGGAAGAAGTAGTTTCCGAAGCCCTGAAAGCTGAAGGTACCGCGAGGTCTTACTGGCGCATCCTGACCCCTGACGGGGAACTCCATGAGGTTGAAGGCTTTGACCTTTCTCCTTACCCGAAACTCCAGCAGTTCGTGGACTACGAGATTTCCAAAAGCAGGGCAGTAAAGGAAGCCCCTCCCCATGTGGAACTCATGCGCAGGCTTGAGCTTGCCGACTACGAACCGGGGTCTGATTCAGGAAACATGCGTTATTATCCCAAGGGCAGGCTTGTCAAGTCCCTTATGGAAAACTACGTGCTTGATGTCGCATCCGAGTTCGGGGCCATGGAAGTTGAAACCCCCCTGATGTACGACATGAACCACCCGACCCTGAAAAAGTACCTGGACAGGTTCCCTGCCCGGCAGTACTCCATCGAGTCGGACAAGCGCCACATGTTCCTGCGTTTTGCAGCCTGCTTCGGGCAGTTCCTGATGAACCACGACATGACGATCTCTTACAGGAACCTCCCCCTGAAAATGATCGAAATGACCCGCTACAGTTTCAGGAAGGAACAGCGGGGAGAACTCGTGGGTCTCAGAAGGCTCAGGGCTTTTACCATGCCGGATATGCACTCCCTTTGCCCGGACATGGCCCAGGCCGTGGACCAGTTCATGCAGCAGTACAAGCTCTGCATCAGCGTGCTCGATAACATGGGAATCGGAATCGATGACTACGAAGTCGCAATCCGCTTCACGAAAGACTTCTACGAGTCGAACAGGGACCTGGTTAACTCCATGGTAAAAACCGTGGACAAACCCGTGCTGGTGGAGATGTGGGACACCCGTTTCTTCTACTTCGTCCTCAAGTTCGAGTTCAATTTCGTAGACGCCCTTTCCAAGGCAAGTGCCCTTTCCACCGTCCAGATCGATGTGGAAAACGCCGAACGTTACGATATCTCTTACATTTCCTCCGAAGGAAAGGCCGAAAGGCCCACCGTACTCCACTGCTCCCCCAGCGGGGCAATCGAGCGTTGCATCTACGCTCTCCTTGAAAAGGCCGCCATGGAAACCGAGGAAGGGAAGGTGCCCATGTTTCCGGTCTGGCTCTCCCCGACTCAGGTCAGGATCATCACAATTTCCGAAAAACATATGGACTTTGCAGAAGAAGTTTCAAAGAAGCTGGGCTGCAGGGTGGACATTGACGACAGGGAACTTTCCATAGGAAAGAAAATCCGGGAAGCCGGCAGGGAATGGACCCCGTATGTGGTTGTCATCGGGGATCAGGAAGTCGAGGATGGAACCATCAACGTGACCATAAGGGCCGAATCCGAACAGAAAAAGCCCATGAAAATCCAGATGACCACGGAAGAGCTCAAAGAAAGGATCAGGGCCGAAACCGCAGGCAAGCCTTACAAGGGACTCCCGCTTGCAAAATACCTCTCGGAAAGACCGAAGTTCCTTTAAGCTTCCGGTTCTTTCCGGTTCTTTCCGTTTTTCCCTTTATAGAGCAGGGTTAAAAAGTAAGGGATAATAAGTAAAAAGCAAAGTCAGAAATAATAGGTTCGAAATAATAAGTCAGAATCCCTGCTCATGATTTAAGTTTTTCTTTGTAATCTGGAATAATTTATATATCTCTCCGATCAATTGATTGCATATCAGCTTATAATTGAATCTCAGCTTATAATTGAATCTCAGCTTATAATTGAATCTCAGCTTATAATTGAATCTCAGCTTACTTTTGGCGATAAAACCCTTGATTATACTTTCTGACTGGTATGGATAAGGGGCCCGGACAGATTGTGGGATTATTTTTCAATATTTTTCGTTTGTGTGCGGTATTAATACCGTTTTCCGGAAGGATGCTTGATAGCCTTTGCATTGATTCCAAAAAAATCCCAAAAAGCATGATTCATTCAGAAAGCGCAGGAACAGCGTAGAAATGACAATTTTAGATAAGGCCGTGGTCGGCATGGAAACCGTTGAATTGGAACCTTTACGGAAAGATAAACAGAAGATCTTCGGGGATATCCTGCGGTATTTCGAGACTCAGCAGAGGGGCTACATCAAGGTCCCTACGGGCTGGGGCAAGACCTTCCTCTCAAAGCACATCATGCAAAAATACTATGAGGAGGGAAAGCTCGTGCTTTTCCTGGTCTCGAGAAATAACCAGCTCCTGACCCAGACCTATTACGACAGGAAAAAAGACCGTCCCCTTTTCCCGAACAGTGCTGTCCTTTCTTCGGCATACAAGACCGATAGAAAAGAGCTTCTGAATAAACTTAAGGAATTCGAGGAAAGGAGCGGGAAAGGGAAAGGAAAGCAGGTGAAGGGAAGTAATGGAAGCGCTGAAGGCTTTGTGCTCTTTGCCTCCCTCCAGACCGTGCTCGGAAAGCAAAGTGCGGAGATCAAAGACCTGCTTCTGGAATATACCGACATTGCGATAGTGGACGAGATCCACAATTTCATTAACAACCGGGGCAACGATTTCCTGAACGAGTTTGGGGACAGGACCCGGATCCTGGGGATGACTGCGACCCCGTTCCAGGGGGTCGTGGGTAACGTCAAGTTCGTGGACGAGATTTCCGGGGACATGCGGGAGGTTTACGGGAAAAGTTTGCCCGAATGTATCCTGGACGAAGAACTGGCTAACCTGAAGTACACTATTGCCGAGAGCAGCGAAGACATCCTTGAGGTCTTTGACTTTGAAAAAGGCCTGGCCGAACTTGACAGGCAGGACCTTTTCCTGGACTGCAGTACCGCCGATAAAATTAAGAAAGTTATCCGGCGGACCCGGCTTGCAAAAGAGGTATATGAGTCCAAAATCCGGAGGGGAAATGCAAAGACCCTGGTCTTCTGCGCCCCGGTCCGGAAACAGGTCTACGGGGTGGGTGACGAGAATGAGAAGATCAACGCCTTCCATGCCAAGCTCGCATCCTCAATCTTCAGCGAGGAGCTCGACGCCGAAGAGTTCGAAAATAATCCTGACCCGGTACTTCCCACGAGTTTCGACAACTACAGCGCAGACGGGACTTTCAAGGACGCGGCTTTTATCTCTTCGGAACTCTCGAAAGATGAACAGAAAGCCCTCCTCGAAGCCTTCAGGGATCCCGGAAAGGCTCCCTTTATCCTCTGCACCGTGGGCATGCTGATTGAGGGTTTCGACTTCCCTGCCCTTGAAGCCCTTGTCCTCCTCAGGCCCACCCTCAGTATGCGCCTCTTCGAGCAGCAGCTCGGAAGGGTAACCCGGCTCTCCCCGGACACGGGCAAGCAGAGGGGAAACATCTTCGAAATTTCCGACAACCTCGATTCCCTCTACCAGCGCTTCGGAGACGGCGTTTTCGGAGGGGAGAAAGTCGAGCAGATCCAGATGCTCCAGCCCGAAATCCGCCTTGAGGAACTCTTCTCCGAAGGGGATGCCGCCCGGGCGATCAGGGAAGGAAAGATCGAGCTGAAAAAGATCGACTTTGGTGCCGACAAAAAAGGGAACGGCGGAGGAAAAGGAAGGGAAAAAGGAAGAGGCAGAGGAAAAGCAGAAGGAACAGAACCCGTGGAGGTCCCTGTGCGCCTCCCGCCCACGGCTCTTCGGGTCAGGTATTATTCCCGCCTGCTGGCCCTGACCGAGGAAAAGGACATCGGGGCTTTTGAGCGGGAAAGGCGGGAACTCATGCGCGGAGCTCTCAGGTTCAGGCTCCGGGATGCCAGGGATGCTGAGGAACTTGTCGAACTGGTTGCTTCCGTCAACAAACTCAAGCGGGAAGCCTACGAAGACCGCCGCCTTGGAGACACCTCGAGAAAGCTCAAGCCAAAAGTCTTCGGGGAAGTGGAATGGCTCCTGAAACTCCAGGCCCTGAACTCCCTTAAATATTCCAGCAAACACCTTTCCTATCAGGAAAAAGGCAGGATCCTGAAAACCCTGGGCTTCGAACCCGATTTCAGGCGGATAGACAGCTTCCGGCTCAAATGCCTGAAAATCGGTTCCGCCCAGAAGACCCTTCCGGAACTCCTGAAAGTGCTCGGCTTCGTGCACCGCCTCTCCTCGGAAGAGACCTACCAGTTCCTGGACAAAAAGAAAAAAGAACAGTGGAAACGTGAATTCATGCCCGCGGTCTACTGGGGCTTCTGCTTTATTGAAGACTCCCCCGAGCTCAAGGAGCTTTTCGAGTCCACGGAATGGGACCGCCGGGTTAAGAATATAATCAGGCAGAAATGAAGGGCAGGGGATCTGCCCCCCGCCTTCCTTTTGCATCGGGGCTTTTGTATCAGGGAACCGGTTCTGGCATTAGATCCGGAAATGTTGAGAAACAACCTGCAAGGTAGATGAATTACTGAACTAAAGACGAAAAAGCCGACTTAACCTTATTAGCCTCATTGCATCGTTATTGTTCCGGACGCAGTCCGGCTTTTCCGAAATGAAAATTAAAAAGAGGAGTAGAAAGTAAAAGCTGCAAGGCCATAACAAATGAGAGCTTTAATAGACATCAGTTATAAAATTAATATTTAAAAATAGTTAAAAATTTAAACATCCTCATTCTACTTCAATTTTCGGAGAGGGCCGCCAGGCAAGCTGGCGGAGGATTCCATATCTTTTCATGACCGAACGGTTTTTGGGTTCGAAGAAAGCGTTATACTGGATAGGGTCGCAAAAATACACTTTTTGAATAAAAGAAAAGAAAAGAAAAGAAAAGAAAAGAAAAAAAATCATAGAGAGGGAAAGATAACTCTCAATGATTATTTTCTTCACTCTCTTCTTGCGAAGTAGAGAGCTCCCAGAAGACCTGAAAGTGCAAACGCAATTTCAAACCCTGGTGTCTTCTGCTCCTCGCCGTTTCTTTCTTCCCCGGAAGCTTCTGGCACTTCAGAAGCAGGAGGCTCTTTGGGTGCACCCGTTTCTCCGGCAGGAGTGAGCGTTCCCGAGCCGGGGGATGGCTCAGCTTCTTTTTCAGGTTCCTGTATCCCGGTCATTTCCTCTGTCACGGCGGGGATTATCCTAGCTTCTCCTGTCCCGCTGCCCCCTCTGTGATGTGTCGTATCCTCGGGAACATAAGATAGGATTACAAGCGGGAGGAAATCGATATTATCCCCTGTTTCCGCGATGCTATATGGGGAATCGGAGATCCCGTCGTTGTTCTTATCGGAGGTGTTTTCGGAAAAGCCCGTTCCTTTTGGGCTTGCCCAGAAGTTTCCGCCAAGGTATGGGCCGCCAATGGTGTTTAGGCCCGGGGCTTTTGTGGTATTCCAGTGGTTTCCAGTGTTTGTACCTTCAATATATGTGTTGTTTGTGTTGTTGAAGTAATTGTCGTAGATGAGGTTGTTGCTGGAAAACGCCAGATAGATACCGTAGTCGTTATTATGCACAGTGCTGCTGGAAAGAGTGTTGTCGTTACTGGATGAAGTCAGATAGATTCCATACTCAGAGTTGTTGCAGGTTGTTATGTTGGAAAATATGTTGTTGCCGGACTGCACCAGCCAGATTCCATAGCTATTGTTACAGGCTGTGTTGTTGGAAAGTGTATTGTTACCGGATTCAACGAGAATGATTCCAATGGCGTTGTTGTGGGCTGTGTTTCTTGAAAGTTTGCTGTTGCCGGAAAAGTCCAGGTATATACCGTATTCAGAGTTATTACAGGCTGTGTTTCCGGAAATTGTGTTGTTGGCGGACTGTGCCAACCCGATTCCGTAGCTATTGTTGCAGGCTGTGTTCTTGTTCAGCGTGTTATTGTCGGAATAAAGCAGGGCTATGCCGCCGAAGTTTTCAGAAAGTACATTGTTCTCGAAAGTACAGTTTTCCGCACTTCTAAGATAGATTCCGGCATAAGGGTTTTCAGCCCCTGTTATGTTAAAGCCGCGGATCGTAACGGAATTGGCCGTTACGTTAAATATGTGCGTCCCGGAATCCAGGGCCTGGATCCAGGTAAGTTCAGGCCCGCTTTCGGAGCGGATGGTCAGGCTCTTGGTAACGTCCACATTTTCCCGGTAAGTCCCTTCCTCAACGAGAATGGTATGTCCTTCAAGGGTCCCGGAGTCGTCAATGGCTGCCTGGATTGAACCAAATTTCTTGCCGCTGTTTATGTTCAGGACAGGATTATTCACGGTGACTGTTATCAGGTCGCTTCCTGTTAGTCCGCCTTTATCAGTCGCATTAGCACGGATGTAATAGTTACGGTTGTCAACTTTTGTGCTGTCCCACTCCACGTTCCAGAGGTAAGAATTTCCCAAAAAGGTGCCTGTTTCAGCCTTTCCGATCTCATTCCAGCTCAGTCCGTCCGGGGAATATTCAAAGCTACAGAAGTCCACGTCCCCGTCAACTGTTGTCGCGTTTACGTATATGGTTCTCGATATAATGGATCCGTTTAAGGCTTTGTTGACCTCCACATCCGGAACCGAATTTTCACCTACTATGTAATTTGAGGCCTGCAGGCAGAGGGGGTAGAAGTCCCTTTCTTCATACGAAGTGTCATTAATACCGTCTCCGTTTGAATCAGTGCCTGTGTAACCGTCATAGTAGTTTCCAAGGTGGCCATAGTATTCCCTGCCGCTGTAAGTATAAGTCACGGGTTCCGGAGTATTCCAGGTGATGTCCAGATTGCTGCCAAAAGAAAAGTCCTGGATGTTTCCTATGAAATCATTCAGGTAAATATTTGCGCTGGAAGAATCCATCGAGATGCCCGTGATGCAGGAAGAAACCCGATTATTGGAAAGCGTGACGCCTTCGGAAGAAATCAGGTAAATACCACTCATTAAATAGCCATTCCCATTGTAACCATCAATTTCATTATTTTCAATCGTACAGTTTGCTCCCTCTATTTTGATACCTATGGAAGCACTGTTGCGCTTTATGGTAAATCCGCTAATACTTGCCGAATTAGTCGGGTTTTTGATTGTAAATACGGGAAGACCTATCATGGGATTGTCACGGACTATAACATCAGCTTCCGCAATGAGTGCTAAATTCTTACCGATTTCAACACAATCGGTATAGGTCCCGCTGTGTACGATAATTGTGTCCCCATCCTGCGCTCCGTCCACGGCATTCTGGATATCACGTACTGCACGCCCGTTTGGGTCACTGCTGGGATAAACATGAATTTCTTCTGCCGCGGCTATCCCGGTGAATATCATCAGAACCGCTGCAATTGCTGTCAGGAAAATAATTTTCCTGTTTCTTTTTTGGATTCTTCCCTTACTTTTCATAGGTATTCCTGCTGAAGTGTCTGCTTATATTGTAAAAAGTGAATTAAATATCAATTTTTATCTTTTTCAATGTATTAAATAAAAAGAACAGTTCTTATATTTCAATCCACGCTTTATCTGCATATTTCAAAAGATTAAAAATCAATATCAAAAGACGGAAAATGTATTTTTGGAGATACTCTTTGTTTCCTTCTTTTACCTTAATTCCTATTTAGGAGAGAGCCGCCAGACAAGCTGGCGGAGGCTTCTATCTATTTTCAGGACAGAATTGTTTTTGGGTCAGTTTGATGAAGGTTTGCTTTCGTTTTCTCTTCGTAGGCTTCATATTACTTTTTTTTACCAAAACTCCCCCTGTATTTTTTATGAAATGATACTAATAAATAAGAAAGTAAATATAAGATCAAACTAAATTTCTACAAAATGAGTATAAAATTCTTCAATATCTTTCTCAAATATCAACAGAGTTTGAGTTGCTGATTCTCTATGCCTAACAAGAAGCACTATCATATCCCTGGTCCCATAGAAATTACCCACGGAATCGCCGAGGAAACGAAAGAAATAACCCATGAAATTGCCGAGGGAATCACCCATCTCTACTGTCCAGTGAACCTGAAGCGTCCCCCTTCCCTCAAGAACATGAGCCACCACCTGCACGAGCTTATGGAAAAGAGGCTCTGGCTCAAGATCCTGCTGGGCATGTTCCTGGGGGTGGCTGTGGGACTGCTGCTCGGGCCCTTTGGCGGTTTTGTCGAACCGGGGATGGCGGAGGTTATAGGGGAATGGATCGCTCTTCCGGGATACATTTTCCTGGGCCTGCTAAAGATGATCGTGATTCCTCTTGTGCTTGCTTCCATCATTCTGGGGGTCGCTTCAAGCGAGAGTATGGCAGACCTTAAGAAAACAGGCCTGTCAACTGCGCTTTACTTTATCGTGACCACGGCCATTGCGACCTGTATCGGGCTCGGGATGGCACTCTTCATCCGGCCCGGACAGTACATAAGCGGGGAGCTGCTCCAGGCTGCGATGGAAGGAGAAGCTCCCTCAACCGCGCAGGATATGGATTTTTCTTTATCGATCGGGGACCTTCCTTCAAAGATCGGAGGGCTCCTCCCTGCTAACCCCCTGGACGCCATGGTGCAGGGAGAAATGCTTCAGGTCGTGATCATTGCCATCATCATAGGAGTAGCCCTAGTCTCCCTTAGCAGGAGGCAGGCGGCTCCCATGATTCACCTCCTCAACTCCGTACAGGCCATCTGTATGACCGTGGTGAAGTGGAGCATGGCCCTTGCTCCAATTGCGGTTTTTGGGTTGCTGACCAAATTCACTATCATGCTCGGAATCGATGCCCTGGTGGGTATGGCCGTCTACGTGGCAACGGTACTGGCAAGCCTGGCGCTCCTGATGGGCATGAACCTGATAATAATCGCTGTCCTGGCCAGGAAGAACCCCTTCGAATTCCTGGGGGCCGTCAAGGACGTCCTCCTCCTTGCCTTTTCCACCTCAAGTTCCGCTGCCGTGATGCCGGTTTCCATCAAGACCGCCGAAGAAAAACTGGGGGTCAGGCCTTCCATTTCCCAGTTCGTAATCCCCCTTGGCGCCACCGTGAACATGAACGGGACCGCCCTTTACCAGGGTGTTGCAACGGTCTTCCTGGCGGAAGTCTTCGGCATCCACCTGGGGATAGGGCAGCTCGTGCTCGTAATGGTCATGGCCGTGGCAGCCGCCATTGGCACCCCCTCGATTCCCGGGGTCGGGATAGTTATCCTGGCGATGATCCTGAGCAGCGTGGGAATCCCAACAACCGGAATAGCCCTCATCATGGGGGTGGACCGTATCCTGGACATGACCCGTACGGCCGTAAACGTCGCCGGGGACCTGGTGACCTGCACGGTAATGGACCGCTTCATCGGGGGTAAGGTCGGGGGAGAAGGACTCGAAGGGGCCGAAGGTACCGCATGCGTAATTGGAAATGAAGAGGACCCCAAATTCAAGAAAGGAAAACCAGGACCTGCATTTGCGGGAGTTTCCGAAGAGGAGTGAAGTGAGCAATCATAAGCGCTAAGGTGCCTATCAGGCACCTTTATTTTCCTTATTCCTTTTTTCAAAAATGCTGGTAAGGCCGGGGTTTAACTTCGTGAAAAAGTATATTAAATTATCCTAAAAATATTTTTCACATTTTCATAAAAATCTTTTTAATATGGTGGATATGTATAATTCCATAGATAATTTATCATTATTTTACATTGAAAATCCCCTGAATCTCAAAAATTCCTGAAGGCTCAAAATCTGCACCACTTCGTTGCGGGCTAAAAAATGGTGCAATTACGATAAACAACCCCGACACCGGGAAAATGCTTGGCGAAGCATATAGGGCCTGTCCGAAAAAGCCAAATCCAGAAATCACACCATTCTTGGGCTTTTTCGGACTGAGAGCCCCCTTTTCCTTATATATAATTCGAGGGCTTTTCTTACCCTTTCCTCCTCAAGCATCCCTGTGGTCGAGGCGGTTTCAAAGAACCTTTTTGGCAGGGTCAGATTTTCAAACTTGAACCCGAACTTCTTTTTCAATTCGTATTTTTTCCTGAATATCTCCTTTCCGAGTTCTGTCAGCTCTGCCGGGCTTCTGTAGATACCCAGGGTTGCGAGGGCTTCGGATACCACTTCCGGGGTGTAGACGCCCCGTGCAAAGAGGCAGATGGTGAGGGCGTTGAGCATGCAGCGCAGGTCGTCTTCTTTGATTACCATGTCGACGATTTCTTCGTCCGAGAGCTCTTTGTTAAAGGCTTTCTGGTCTACGGAGTAACCGGCGTTATCTACGTGGGAATGGCGGGTGCCCATGGACAGCCCGACAATGTTTCCCATCCCTGTGTGGTATCCCGGGATTTCCAGTCCCCCGAGCTGCATGGCAAAATCCTCTCCCCCGTATTTTTTCGAGGCAAAGACCACTCCTTTTGCCAGACTCGAATAAAATTCGTTCGGGACCTGGACGGTCAGCTCTATTGCCCGCATATAGGTCCTGTGGTCGCCCCATTCCAGTTTAAGTCCCAGGGTTTCTTTGGTCGAGATCTTCCCAAGGGCCTGCATTTCGGTCGCCCAGGCAAGTATGACTCCCATGCTTATGACGTCCACCCCCACATTTTCGCAGGTATCAATCAGGTCAAGCACGGCTTCGGGGTTTGAGATGCCGAGGTTTGAGCCTACTGAATAGATAAGCTCGTAATCGTAAGAAATATTCAGGGTTTCATACTCGTGGGACTTGGAAAAGGGCCGCTTGAGCATTGCTACGTGAATGCAGCCGATGGGACAGCCTGCGCAGGAGACGCGGCGGATCAGGTGGTTGTCTGCAAAATGCTCCCCTGAAATCGTTTCCGCCCCTTCGAAAGAACTCTCCTGCAGGTTCTTCGTGGGAAGCCCCTTCAATTCGTTCAGGACAAGGATGTTTTCGCTTGTGCCGAGGTTGTGGTACTTTTCCATCAGGCCTGTTTTTACAATCGTTTCATAGAGCACCTTATACATTTTCCGGTAGTCCTTGTGCCAGGGACTCCGGATTTCCTGGTCGCCTGAAATGACAATCGCTTTCAGTTTCTTTGCCCCGAGCACGGCCCCGAGCCCCAGGCGCCCGAAGTGCCGGTAGGTGTCCACGTTCACGCTTGCAAAGCTTACCCCTCTCTCGCCTGCAAGCCCGATCCTTACGATGCTCCGCCGACCTGCCCCTTTCTCTACCCGGCGGAGAATTTTCCCGATATCAGTAGTTGAGGAAAGCCCCCAGATTGAGGATGCGTCCTTAAAAGTTATCTCACCATTGTGAATTGCAACATAAACGGGATATTCCGACGCTCCTTTGATGACAATGGTTTCATACCCTGCAAAACGCATGGACATTGCCAGGTGTCCGCCTGCGTAGGATTCTCCCAGTTCTCCGTTCAGGGGGGAGCGGAACATCGCGACTGTTTTCGTGCAGGTGGGATAGACCCCTGAAAGGGGGCCCGTGCTCAGGATAACGGGCATATCGGGATCAAGAGGGCCTGTACCTTCCTTATATTCTTCGAGCATGAGTTCGGTGGCCACCCCGACACCTCCCAGGTACTTTTCATAGAGGTCCTTCCGTTCCACGATGTTATAGGTCTTGTTGCTCAGGTCCAGGTAGAGTACGCTGGTCAGGCCGGGAATTACGCTTGAACAGGGCATTATTTCTCAACTCCGGGTTTTACACTTGAACCATGCATCATTTCTCAGCTCCGGATTCTGTCTTTTCCGGGGAAGCCGTTTCCTGCTGTCCCTGCCGCGGTTCCGGCAAAACTTCCTGGCTTTCTTCAGCTTCAGTATCCGTAATTATCGGTTCCCCGCTTTCATCCACTTCTATCATTTCCAGCACGTCATGGGGGCAAAACTTAGCGCAGACCCCGCAGTGCCTGCATATGACCGCTTTCTTTCCCGAGTCAAGGTGGATTGCCCCTACCAGGCAGGCGTCCATACAGTTTTCGCAGCCGTTGCAAAGCTCCTTATGGACTACCACACCCCCACCTTTGCGTTTGGTCAGCGCCCCCTGAGGGCAGGCTTTTGCACAGGGTGGGTCAATGCAGGCGTGGCAGACTATGGAAACATAGGCGCTTTCTATCCCTCCGCTTGTCTGGATATCGATCGCGCTGTTTTTCAGAGAAATCGTGTCGTAGTACGTCCGCGCACAGGCCAGCATGCAGGAATAGCACCCTATGCAGCGGGCCTGGTTTGCAACCTTAAGCCTTTTTGCCATTACTTCCCGCTCCAGTTCCCCTATAAAGGAAAATATGTGCCTTCGGCTTATATACTATAGCATTAGACTGGCCCGGGATTTTCCGGGGCAAATATCAAAAAAAAGTCAGGAGATCCTCATTCCCATATAAGATGATTGCCTGAAGGAACTTTTTTTCGAATGTAAATCGAAATGTATTTATTCGTAAACCACGTAACTAGGATATTGTCTTCCTGTTTGTTAGATTGTTTATAAATAGTTATCGGAGATATTCTGAGAAGGAAGGTTCCCTATGCAACAGAACAAAATGATGCAGCACGACAAAATGATGCAGCAGAACAAGGTGATAATCGGTACTTTCGGTGTATTGTTCACTTTGGTGGTGCTTATCGGATTGTACTGGGTCGGACCCTGAACCCCCGGGTTCGGGTACGGAGGCTCTGGTGAAAGCAAAATTCAATTTTTTTGAAGATTTGAAAAGCTTCTCCCATTGTATGCTTGCCCCAGCTTTCATGAAGAGCAGATGCTGAAAAAAATCCGTTTTGGACACGGAACCGGCTATTTTTTTGCGGTTCCAGTTAGTTAGTTAATATTTGGCCTGTACCCAGCATTTAAGGAAGCCCAGGGTCCAGGGGTTTTTTCTAACAGCTCATACAGGAGTTCCGGCTTGAGGTCAGGCCCGTCAGAGGACGTTGTTGAAAAACTGACCAGGCAGCGGAACAGGAATTTGGTGTAAACTTTATACCAGGTCCGGAAAAAAGCCCCGTGGAGAAGATGTTGTGGAAAAGGGGCTTGAAAGACCTGGAAGGAAATTCATGCGGGCGGGACGCACAGGAAGTGTGGACCTGCTAGAGGAATCGTTGAAAAGGTCCTGTGTGAGGAATAACGAAAAAGGAATTTATCCGTTTTCCTCCGGTTCAGGATCCCTTTAACTCCAACAGGAATATTATGATTTTATATTATGATTTTATATTCTATTTTTAGATTCTATTTTTATACTCTGCTTTTATATTCTACATTTATATTCTACTTTTATTTTTCCATTTGGGCTCCTGCTGTCATTTTCAACTGTTAGCTTCTGCTTTTTATTTCTATTGAGACCTCCGGTTTTTATTTTCAACTGTTGGTTTCTGCTTTTTATTTCTATTGGTGTCTTCTGTCTTCTTTTTTCTTGCTATTTTCAGTTATACCCTCAGACCTGCCCGTATTTATAGCAAAACAGCCATAATTACTCCACGGGTGAAGAAGTATAGTTAAATGTGAACGATGTGGAAAAGAAGTGGAACATTTTATCAAATTCAAGGAGGGGAAGCTCTGTGCGGGATGTTTATTTGAGGAAAAAAAGGCCTCGACCCGGACATCCTCGACTCCAGTGCCTGCATCTGAGCCCAGGCGTAAAAGGAGTTTTTTAGAAATGAGGAGTCCTTCCTTAGATAAATTATATATAAAGTAATTTTTAACATACTCCTTGATTAAGGCACCTTATCACAGTTCCATAACATAGTTTATATCTTTTATTCGTTCCATTGCAGATGGAATTGTGTTGTGAGTTGAGATAACTCGATGCATAAGATGTGGTGAAGAAGAGCTTGATTCACAGAAAAAAATAGAGGTAGTTCAGGGAATGAAAAAATACGATGTGATTGTTGTCGGGGCGGGTGTAAGCGGGCTTCTGGCTGCGCTTACGCTTTCCAAGCACGGGAAGAGGGTACTGGTTCTCGAGAAAAACAGGCACCTTGGGGGAAACTGCAACAGCTATATGGTTGACGGCTTCCAGGTAGATACGGGAGCTCATGCCATAACCCATCTCCATGAGGGCCCTCTTCGAAGGCTGATGGACAACTACTTCGACTACCTGCCGGTTTTTGAGGACTACGGTCAATACTACGTTCGGACCGAAGATACCTTTACCAAAGTCCCTTCAAACCTGAGGGATTTTGTGACTTTCGACGTGCTTCCGAGAAAGGACAGGCTCATGCTTTCCCAGGCGATTACGAAAGCTCTGACCCTTTCCACTTTCGGGGTGGACATTTCGGGGCAGTCTGTGTATGACTACATGCCAAGAAACCTTTCCAAAGATACCTGTGATTTCGTGGACACTATTTCTGGCTTCCTTTCTGGCAGGTCCATGAAAGAGACTTCTGCTTACCGCATCCTTACAGGCAGCAGTTTTGTGAGGGACAGCATAACCCAGGAACAATTCGCTGAGATGACCGGGAGAATGGAGCCCAGAAAAAGGCAGTCTGCAGAGTCCATTCTAGCTACCCTGCTCCCCCTGAACCTGCACTCTTCCCTTCAGGCCAGGATGAACAGGGTTTCCCACCCCTTCACATCCCTGGAAAGGCTTGCCACTAACAAGGTTAACTATTCCCAGGGCTATCCCAGGAAGGGCCTAAAAGCCCTCCTTAACGCCATAATCTATTCCCTCCCGGACCTGGTTGAAATCAAGAACGAGTGTGAGGTAACAGGCATCCTGGTGCAGGACGATAAGGTTACAGGCGTGGAAGCCGATGAAGCCTACTCCGCAGAAATCGTCATCTATACCGGATTTTCAACCGACCTCCCGAATCTGATAAAGGATCTGCCTTCGGATTACCTGGAAAACCTGAAAGGGATCGTCCACAGCAAAAGCCTCACAATCTGGCTGGGCCTGCGAAAAAACCTTCCTGAGTTTAACTATATCGGTTCCGAGATCTGGTTCAAGGACTTTGCTTACTGGGCAATGCCTATCAGCAACTATGACCCATCCCTTGCTCCGAAAGACAAGCAGCTCGTGGGCTTTTCCTTCGTGATCAACGAACACAGAAGCGAGAAACACGAGATCAAGAGGGCCTATGATACGATTCATCGGGCCCTCCCGAACATCGAGCAGCAAATAGTTATGAAGCACGAGCAGATCATGATCCCCGAAAAAGCCGCAGTTACCATCGACGGAAATTTCGCGGACATCCGGACCCCTGTAAAGAACCTCTACATTGTCGGCACAGACACCGATAAGCGCAGTATGGGTATCACCAGGGCCTCCTATTCGATCATTGAACTCCTGAAAATCCTGAATGAGGATGGAAAGCTTCACTGATACGGAGCTTTTCCAGTATCCTTTTTTCAGTATCCTTTTTTCAGAATAACTTTTCAGCACCCTTTTTTCAGTATCCTTTTTTCAGTATCCTTTTTTCAGTATCCTTAATTTCGGATCGAGTTGTTCCCTCATCCGGCAAAAGCTTATATCGGGCTCCCTAGCTAATAATAAGCAGGAAATAAAAACCCGAAAAGGGTTGAAGGTGAGTGGTAAATGGTATCCGAAATGACATCCGGAACCGGGGGTGCACCCGGGATTAAGCCGCCCTGGCACTATGCGGCTGAAGAAAGTGACTTGAAGGAAGAAACTCTCCATCTTGTGGAACTTGAAGGAAAAGGCATAGTCCTCATTAAAGAAGAAGGACAGATATACGCATTTTCAAATACCTGTCCCCATGCACGCTGTCCGCTGGACAGGGGCACCCTCGAAGCCCATGTACTCATGTGCATCTGCCATGGAAGGAGGTTTGACATCAGGACCGGGGAATGCCTGAACGACAGGCTTGAATTAAAGAAGGTTGAGTGGAAACTTGAAGGTGGAAAAATTGGGGTAAAGATAGAAGAATAATTTTTGTGCCTGATTCCGAATTATGCCTGATTCCGAAATAGAACAGGACAGGCGTATTGTTGATCAGGAGTGCTGCCGATCAGGAGCCGGCGAGTAAACCTATTTATGCTTTAACTCATGGAATTGAATTTTTCAGGGAGGAAAGAAAATTAGCAATCTGTCCGAAAATGCAGGAACCTTAAGCCTGGTATGCGGGCTTGTAAGCATATTATTTTCCCTGTCGTTCTGGTTGGGGATCGGGAGCGTGTTTCTAACATCTTTTGCGATACCTTTTGCTTTCATAGGCATCGTTCTTGCCAGGGGACGCCTGAAAAAAGGACATGATGATGTCGCAAGGGCAGGGCTTATTGCTAGCGTTTTAGGCTTTTTGATGAACCTTGCTTCGTTTGCACTTTTCCTGCTGTTTTTCCGGTAAATCCCTTTATCCGGGTTTCAGAATATTATCCATAACATTTTTATATTGATAGCATTTTTCTCTGCGTTTTCAAGCATAATTTATATATATTAGTAAATAAGTAATAAGCTTCCGTACTCCGCCCTTGAAGCTCCGGGCAAAATCACACAAATAAATTTGGATGATAAAAATGACAGATCAGGAAACTTTTGACAGGCTTCGCGACTCTATTGTTAACCAGGATGTCGCGGGATGTGTACAGTTAACCCAGGAAGCCCTTGCCGCAGGAATTCCGGCACTTGAGATTATCACAAAGGGTCTTGCCCCAGGAATGAAGGTCATAGGGGACAAGTTCGAAGCCGCCGAAATCTTCCTGCCCCAGATTATGATGTCTGCAAAAGCAATGAAAGAAGCAATGGAACTTCTGACTCCTGAACTTGAAAAGACGAGGAAGGAAGGAGAAGAAACCGGACTTGCAATCACCTTTGTTGCAGAAGGAGACATCCACGACATCGGACACCGTCTTGTTTCAACCATGCTCGGAGCAAACGGTTTTGATATCCTCGACCTTGGAACCGACGTCCTCAACGAGACTGTCGTGGAAGAGGTTGAAAAGCACAAGGGAGAAAAAGTTATTCTTGTAGGTTCCGCCCTTATGACCACTTCCATGCTCGGCCAGAAGGACCTCATGGACAGGCTAAGGGAAGAAAGCCTGAGAGACAGCGTAAAGTGCATGTTCGGAGGAGCCCCTGTTTCTGACGGTTGGATCGCCGAAATCGGAGCAGACGCAACCGCAGAGAACGCTGCAGAAGCCGCAAAAGTAGCTCTTGAAGTTATGAAGTAAACCGGATGCAGTGTATAAAGGGGCTCGAAAATATGACATTCCGAAAATCATTTGATTGCTACGATTTCTACGACAGAGCAAAAGTCGGTGAGAAGTGCACCCAGGACGACTGGGACCTCATGAAGATCCCCATGAAGGCAATGGAGCTCAAGCAGAAGTACGGGCTTGACTTCAAAGGCGAATTTGTCCCAACCAACAGGGACATGATGGAAAAGCTCTTCAACGCCGGCTTTGAGATGCTTCTGGACCTCGGGATCTACTGTACCGACACCCACAGGATCGTCAAGTACAGCGAAGCCGAAATCTGGGACGCAATCAACAACGTCCAGAAGGAATTCACCCTCGGAACCGGCAGGGACGCAGTCCGTGTCTCCAAGAGAGAAGTAGGCGACAAGAAGAAGCCGATCATCCAGGGTGGTCCTACCGGGTCCCCGATCTCCGAAGACGTCTTCATGCCTGTCCACATGAGCTACGCCCTGGAAAAGGAAGTCGACACCATTGTAGACGGTGTTATGACCTCCGTCCGCGGAAAGCCCCCAATTCCGGGAAGCCCCTATGAAGTCCTGGCAGCAAAGACCGAAACCAGGCTCATCAAACAGGCAGCAGCTATGGCAGGCCGCCCGGGCATGGGCATATAGGGCCCTGAGACTTCCCTGTCCGCTCAGGGAAACATTGCATCTGACTGCTACGGCGGACAGATCTCCTCCGACAGCCACGAAGTCTCCCAGCTCAACGAGCTGAAGATCGACCTCGATGCAATCGCGGTTATCGCCCACTACAAAGGCAACAGCGACATCATCATGGACGAACAGATGCCCATTTTCGGCGGGTACGCCGGCGGCATCGAAGAGACCACCATCGTGGACATTGCAACTCACCTCAACTCCATCGTCATGAGCAGCGCAAGCTGGCACCTTGACGGCCCTGTCCACATCCGCTGGGGATCCACCAACACCAGGGAAACCCTCACAATCGCAGGCTGGGCATGCGCAACCATCTCCGAGTTCACAGACATCCTCTCCGGGAACCAGTACTACCCATGTGCAGGCCCGTGTACCGAGATGTGCCTCCTCGAAGCTTCCGCACAGTCCATCACCGACACTGCATCAGGCCGTGAGATCCTCTCCGGGGTGGCAGCAGCAAAGGGTGTAGTGCAGGACAAGACCACAGGTATGGAAGCCAGGATGATGGGAGAAGTTGCAAGGGCAACCGCAGGCATGGACATCGCAGAAGTCAACGGAATCCTCGACAAGCTCGTCGGCCTCTACGAGAAGAACTATGCAAGCGCACCCGCAGGCAAGACCTTCCAGGAATGCTACGACGTCAAGACCGTAACACCCACGGAAGAGTACGTCCAGGTCTACGACGGCGCAAGGAAGCAGCTCGAAGACCTCGGCCTTGTATTCTGAACTGGCAATCCCTGAAGCCTTCAGATCCGGACCCGGGCATCCGCCCCCCGGATCAAACCTCTATCCTGTCGCTGAGAATGAAAAATAGGAAATGGATGATTTGAGTTCCGGACTTTTTAGATATCCTGCTCTTTTACCGAACCTCTGATGCAGTAATAACATATAATCAAGCAACATATAATCAAGCCCTAATTTGTTAGCTAGCGGGCATCCGGGGCAAAAGCAGCCGTTTTCTTTGCTTATTCACCTGCGAATAAGCAACCGCTAGCTTATTGTCGCTTAATAAGATTTAAAGATTCCATCTCTTGATAAGAATTAGATTGAACGTTCTTGACAGGTACTACTTTATATTGAACTGAGTGGAGCCGGAGGGAACCCCGGCTCTGTTTCACTCATGGCAAAGCTAATATCCTCACACGGCAATACTCTTGTGCAAAAGTAGAATTGGGGGGGTGCAAGATTCTACCGCTGGATGAAACCGAAGCTTTTGAAATGGGAATGGCTGCAGTCAATGCAAGGAGCGAAGCTGAGGTCATAAAACTTCTGAATTACCTGAGTGAAATTGCGGTTAATTATGCCGTGGAAGGCGAGGAAGCCGACGCCAGGAGAATAGTTGAGTACATAAAAAATATCGGAAGAGCGGCAGCTTTAAAGCGGTTGGAAATGGCATCTATTACTGCACTCCTGCTTCTGTCCCCGGTTGCAAAGGAAGCCTGCGGGAAGCGGATGGAAAGTGCCCTTGTAAGCATTGCCCTGGCGATCGGGGAGGTCGGAAAAGCCGCGGGAGAACAGAAACTTGAGGTTCCCGCAAAGGTGGCTGTTTCCTGTCTGGGGGAGATGGGGAACACGGCGGCTTGCAGGAAGCTGAATAAAGAAACAATAGCGGTTATTTTTGCCCTGGGAGAGGTCGGAAGAAGCGTAACCCAGCAGAAACTCGGGGATGCTGCGGAAAGCACGCTTTCCTGGCTGGGGATTACAGGGAAAACTGCTGCAAGCCAGAATTTTGAGGCCGCTGCGCTCAATGCCGAGTTCCTCCTGCAGGAACTGGGGTCAAGGGCAATTGAAAAGAACCTGAAGGATGCTGCCGACACAACTGCCCGTTCCCTGGAGAGTATAGGACGGGCTGCAGATGAGCAGGGGCTTGAAAAAGCCCTTTTGCAGGCAGCATATTCCCTTGAGACGATCAAATTTGACGCCGATGACCGCTACCTTATGAATGCTTCCATCATTGCAGGGGTAGCTCTCCAGTATTTCGAGAAGCTTGAAACGGAAAAGAAAGGGAAAATAAACAAAAAAACCCTGAATGCAAAGAGATAGTGCCCGGAAGAGAACGCTGAACGAACTTCACAAAAAGGGAAGTGGCAGTTCGGAAAGGTCCATGAGACCTGCATTTTCACTGTGGAGGAGCATGGAAACTGCCAGAAAACCCGGCGGTCAGTCTTTCATCTGCACCTGCTGATAACTTAAAGAGGATTATACATGTCCATCTTGAATGAGTCCAGGGCAACAGACCTTGGTTTAAGCTCGGTTAAGGAAAAAGATGAATTGGGAGTGCTCAGATCTATCGATTTCCTGACCGAGCGCGGTACAGAGTACATAAACAGGAGACTGGATCCCGATGCCAAAAGAGCGGTCACCTGTATAAAACATATAGGGAACGCTGCCGCCCTTCATAGGATGGAAGCCGGGGTCTTCATTTCCCTTATCTCCCTGGGCCGGATGGCAAAAGCTGCCAGGGGAAAGGAGATGACAGATACAAGCCAGAGTATTCTTCATTCCTTCTGTACAATTGGAAAAGCTGCAGCAGGACAGGATATGGAAGCTGCGGTGAAGGTTGCGGTGGCATACCTGGGGGAAATAGTTAATTCTGCTTCCCTGCAAAATAAGAAAGGTGAAGCTCTGACTGCGGCCCTGGCTCTCGGAATGGTAGGTAAGAGCATGTGCGGGTATTCCGCATCCAGAGGTCCGGATGACGGAGGAATCGTCCCCATTATGCCGGGAATTCTGCTGTTCCCCCTGGCCCATGAGGAAGCATCCTTTATTTCGGACGATTTTTCTGAAGTTTTCGGGTTTTTACTTACCCATTCCGTAAAGGAAAATCCGATGAAAAGTGAATCTTTCCCTTCGGAAAGTGGAGCTCAGGATGTTGAAAACGAATCCCTTGATAGTGCTGTCATCCGAGCTGCCTATTCCCTTGAGAATATAAGAATCGAAACTGATGAGAAATACATGGTAAGTCATGTACTTACGGCAAAAATAGCCCTTGAAGTTTTGAATTGCACTGAACTGATAAATGAAGCAGAAACCCTGGATAAATAAGGTTTTTTAGCGCTTCTCAATGCCTCCGGGCAGGCAATTCCATTTACCTGGCGGCTGAAAAAGATTCCATGCTCTACCCTACCGGGAAACTTCCTCTTCTTATTTGATTAACGGCTCTACGATTCCTGAAGATCTGACATGCTGTTTTTTTCGGCTTAGAACCCTGAATAGCCTCTTTCCCTCCATTTCCATTTACTGTCCACGGGCTCATGAAAGCTTTTTCCCTCATTGTTCATTCACTGCCTCTGCAGCTCCCCCCCGAAAGTTCAGGCCATGTGGTAGGAGGCAGATCTCACACTCCGAGCATTTCCACGATATATAGCAACACTAATAACCTCAGAACTTCATAGAATAAACCGGAATCAAAACTGTAAAATTGTTGAAATTACTTACTTGCAAGGGCAAAGAAGCATTCAGCAGGCCGAGCCTGAAAAATATCGAAATCTTCAGAATAGTTCATAATATTTAGACAAACCTGACAAGAGGGGAAAAAGAAAATGATAACATTGAACGAAGCAGATGCCATGGATGTGGGTTTAACCTCGGTTGAAGAAAAGGATGAGAGCCGGGTTTTCCAGGCACTGGATTCCCTTACAGGAATTGCGGCAGACTTCATCACGGAAAATGAAGAGGCCGATGCCGAGAGGGTAATCCTCTCCATCGATGATATCGGGGAGCTGGCTGCAGAGACAAAACTTGAACTCGTTACGATCAATTCCACCCTGGCTCTGGGGAACCTGGCAAAGGCAGCAGCAGAAAAAGGGTTTGAATCTGCTGTGGAAAAAGCCGTCGCGTCGATAGGAAGACTCGGGAAGAAAGCTGCGGTAAACGAGCTCGGGACAGCCCCAAAGGTTGCGGTAACGACCCTGATGGAAATCAGAAAAGCCTCTTCCGGGCAGCAGAGCATGGAAGAAACGGTTACCATGGCTTTGATCTTCAGGGAAATAGGTATGGCTGCAGGCAAACAGGGCCTGGAAGAAGCGCTGATCAATGTGCTAACTTTCCTCGGAGAAATCGGAAGAAATGCTGCCGGAAAAGAGCTTGAGACCGAAGCTCTCAGTGTACTCCTCCTGCTTGAGGAACTTGGCACACTGGCTTCGAAACAATACTTAGATGAAGCTCTCAGTTCAACCGCCCTCTCGGTTGAAGAGATCGGAAAGCTTTCCCTGAAGAAGGACATGCAGGGTGCTGTACTTCAGAGCCAGTGGACGCTTGAGACCTTAAAAGTTCAGGCTGAAGAGAACGTCCTAACGAATTCTTCAATTGTGACAGAAATCATCCTTGAAAACTTCGAAAGTGGTGGAATTACTGAGACTGAAGAAAGCATGGAGAAGCTGCAAAAAGTAAAGGAACTACACGAAAAAATCCTTTCCAAAATGTGAAAATAGAAGAACCTTTGCAGGTCATCAATCAACTTTTTCCCTTTTATCTTTTTGAATTTCTTATCTTTTTGAATTTCTTATCTTTTTGAATTTCTTATCTTTTTGAATTTCTTATCCTTTTGAATTTCTTATTTTTTTGAACTTTTTTTCTTTCCTCCAGCCTTCTTCTTTACTTTTTCGTTTTTGTTCCCTTTTTCTTTTCCTTTCTTCCGGGTTCTTCTCTCGCTTTGAAATATGTCTCCCTTTTTAGGGGCTGCTGCCTTTTACAGGACAAAAAAAATGAAGAAAATGAAAAAATTAATATCCTGCCTTATCGTAAATTGTAGTAACGGCTGCGGAATTGGAGGTGAATTATGCCTTTAACAGAAGAAGCTCGGCTGCTTGACCTAGGGTTATCGGCGGTTCGGGAGAGGAATGAAGTGCAGCTCCTCCGGGTTGTCGACGATCTGGGGGATCTTGGAATCAAATTTGTCGGGCAGTTCCCGGAAGCAGGGTCGGAAAAGGTGATCTCCTGCATACAAACTCTCGGTGAAGTTGCAGTTGAAAAGGGACTGACAGTATGTCTCCTTGATGCATCGGTTTCTCTGGGAAGAATCGGACAGGAAGCGACTAAAAAGGGGACCGAAGAAACGGTATTAGCTGTCGCTTCTGCTCTTGCGATTCTCGGAAAAAAGACATCGCATAGTGGAATGCCGGTATCTCTCCGGCTTGTGGCCACTACCCTGAAAGAAGTCGGAAAAGAGGCAGCCAGGAAGGGAATGGAAAAAGCCGCCATCACCAGCCAGTCGCTCCTGACGGAAATTGCTACTTTTTCCGGGGAAGAGGACCTGGAAACTTTCCAGGCTGATATCCCCTCACTTATTCGGGATGTAGGAAGAAGTGCAGCAGGGGCAGGGCTTGAAAACGCCGTAATAAGCGCCGAACTCCTGCTAGAAGACGCTCAGATTGCGCTGAACTGGGCTCTGATAAAGAAAAAGAAGAGTCTGTCTAAAGAGCGGAGAATTTGCGAGGAAACATGCACCCCTCTCCACTGTCTAGGAGAACTCGGAAAACTTTCTTCCCGGAAGAACCTGGAACTTGCCGCTGCTCAGGCGGCGCTCTCTATCGAGACTGTCAGGAAAAACGCTGAAGCGGGTTACCTTGGAAATACCATGCTTTCGGCCGAGTGCCTGCTTGATTCTTTTCTGGATATAAAGGTTCCGCGTACAAAACTGAAGCGGAATGCGGAGGAAATCAGGAGGTTGCACGAAAAGGTTTATGCCCAGTTTGCCGAAGTCCGATAAAAGGTTGCTTGAAGCATTCTGGGTCAGAGGTTTTCGAATTAGGAGCTTTCGAGTTCAGGAATTTTGGGTTCGGAAGCTTTAAGGCTTAATAAATTTGAGAAACCTGTCCGAAATACTTCTTAGTGATTTTGGAGCATTCTCGATACTTTCTTTTCAGAGGCGCTTTAAGGGCCTCCTGGTTTCGACACTAACATTACAAGATATTTTATTTTAGAGGTCTGAAATTCCTTTTTTCAGGATATAATCCCTTTTAAGACGATTATATCTCTAAAAATATAGGAAGGCTAATATCACAGTAAGCAAATAAGATGTAAGCAAATTATTCAATATCTAACGTTTTGAGCAGAATTAAATTGGATAGGGGTTTAGAAATGTTCTCGTTAAATGAACAAAGAGCTATAGAACTTGGAGACGCTGGAGAAAAAGCGGTAAGGGAAAATAATGAATACGACGCAATCCAGAACATTGATTATCTCAGGGAATTTGGGGAAGAGCTGCTCAAAGGGGAATTTGAGAATGACCTGAAAAGAGTCGTAATCTCGATCAGGAATATCGGGAACAGAGCTGTCAAGAAAAGGCTCGATGAAGTAACAGTGACTGCATTGAAGGCTATTAAACCTCTTGCCGAAGGGAGTCTGGAGAAGAATTACTCAAATGCTCTCTGGTCCTTTGCAAGAGCCGTGCAGGAGCTCGGAAAAGGCGCTGCCCAGTTCCAGATGAAAGAAGCGGTAGCAGATTCAGTTGATACCCTCAAGATAATAGGAATGGGAGCAGTTGAGAAGAAGATGGAAGTAGTGACCCTCTGGACAACCCTTTCCCTCGAAGAGGTGGCTTACCTCTCCGAAAAGCAGGACCTTGAGGACTTAAGTAGGGACGCAAAAGCTGCCCGCGAGGAAATTATAAAAGCCTCCGAAGAAAATGATTTTTTGAAGAGGGAACAGATCGAGGTATACCCGAGCCTGATTGCTAAAACCGTAGGGGAGTTTGCAGAACTGCAGAACCTCCAGCCTGCAGGCTACGAGGGCCGGCCCAATGAGGAATTTACCGAGGAAGAATTCTTTGAAGGGGAAACCGGGGAAGAATTGCCTGAAGAAGAGGACGAAGAATCCGAAAAAGCAGAAGAAAAATAAAGGGGTCATTCCTGCTGAACAGGCGCCTGGAAAAGCTCATTGCCAGCTTCCAGAAGCTGGCTATCTTTTCCGAATTTACTACCTTTTTCGAATTCACTAGCTTCTTTTTTACAGTTTTTCCCCTCTTTTTCAAAGCTCCTGGCAATTTCCAGGAAACTCTCAATTATTTTCAGC
This sequence comes from Methanobacteriota archaeon, assembly GCA_016841625.1. Classification (GTDB taxonomy): domain Archaea; phylum Halobacteriota; class Methanosarcinia; order Methanosarcinales; family Methanosarcinaceae; genus MTP4. The sequence continues at coordinate 84,224 of JAENYU010000008.1, read as the reverse complement.
CCGTTGGGGGTTAGCACGGATTCCGGGTGGAACTGGAGGCCGTATATCGGGTACTTTTCATGTTCTACTGCCATGATGCTCCCGTCTTCTGCCCTGGCTGTAATCCGAAGCCCTGGGGCCGTGTCTCCGATCTCCAGGGAATGATAGCGTCCGGCTTCAAATGTTTCCCCCATCTTTCCAAAAAGCGAGGAACTGCTGTGCAGGATCTGTGAACTTTTCCCGTGTACCGGACCTGCCTTGCTTCTCCTGACCGTCCCTCCGAATGTGAAATTGATAGCCTGGTGCCCGAGACAGACCCCAAGCAGGGGGATTTCCTGCCCCAGTTCCCGGATTATGTCTATGCAGCTCCCTATGTCCTTCGGGTCCGAGGGGTTGCCCGGGCCAGGGGAAATTACCAGCGCATCGGGATTGAGGGCTCTTACTTCCTCGACTGTGACCGTGTTCGGGAGAACAACGGTATCCTTTTCAAAATATGAAATGTAATCCACAAGGTTCCATACGAAGGAATCCCTGTTGTTTATGAAAACCACCTTCATTAATAACGCCTCCTCTCAAACTCATTTTCCAGAATTCTCTCTCGGTTTTTTCATTTTGGCTTTTTCAGTTTGGCTTTTTCAGTTTGGCTTTTTCAGTTTGGCTTTTTCAGTTTGGCTTTTTCAGATCGGACTCTTTCCTGCTCAAGTTTTTCCCGGTTCAGACCCTACCTCTATAGCCCTGAGCATGGCAGCCATTTTCCTTTCAGTTTCCCGAAACTCGTATGCCGGGTCCGAATCCGCAACAATCCCTGCTCCTGCCTGCACGGAAGCCAGGTTTCCCCTGACAAGCACGGTCCGAATCACGATTGCAAAGTCCGCATCGCCATTCCAGCTGTAGTACCCGACCCCTCCCCCGTAGACACCCCTGGGGGAATTTTCAAGTTCGGAAATGATCTCCATGGCCCGGATTTTAGGGGCTCCGGAAAGGGTCCCTGCGGGAAAGACCGCCCTGAAGGCATCGAACTGGTCGCATTCGGGCCTGAGTTTTCCCAAAACCGTACTTTCGATATGCTGGACATGGGAATATTTCAGGACCTTCATGTAATCGGAAACCTTAACAGAGCCGCTTTCCGCCACCATCCGGACATCGTTTCGTCCGAGGTCTACCAGCATCACGTGCTCAGCCCTTTCCTTTTCATCCCCGAGCATCCGGGCTGCCAGCTCCTCATCTTCGGCTCCGGTTTTACCTCTGGGGCAGGTGCCTGCTATCGGGTTTGTGATCAGGGTGCGTTCGTGGACAGTAAGCAAGGTTTCGGGGCTTGCCCCTACGATTGCGAGGTCCCCGAACTCAAAGAGGTACATGTAGGGGCTCGGGTTGATTGTCCGGAGCTGTCCGTACAGCTCGAAGGGGGACTGCTCAAGCTGAAACTCCCGTTTCCGGGAAAGGACCACCTGGAAAATGTCCCCTGCAAAAATGTGTTCTTTAGCCTGGATCACCGACGCTTCAAATCCCGCTCTTTCCGATTCTTCAACACCGGGAGCCGGGGCAGGGGGCGAAGTTCTTGAAAGTGCGGCAGGTCCTTTCATACAGTTTTCTTCCGCACTGCTTTCCTTTTCTTCTTCCACTTCTTCTTCCGTACCTTCGTACGTGCCTTCTTCTTCCTCACCCACTGCTTTTTCAAGCAGGGAGTACAATTTTCCTGCTTCCGAAACTGCCTGTCCGTAAAGAGCTTCCGGGTCTGAGCCGGGACTTACGAAGGGTGTGAGCACGATGTAGATGTCTCCAGTCAGGTGATCGAAGACAAAACTTCTAGAGACCAGCAGATACTGAAGTTCGGGGACGTCGGACTCAAAACCTTTCCCGGTGTCCAGCCAGCTGTCATAGATTGCATCATAGGCTGTAAAGCCGATTGCACCTCCCAGGAAGGTCTGCCTGTCAAAACGCTTAGCATTCAAAAGGCTTACCCCGTCTGCAGTGGGAAAAGCAAGGCGGAGAGCGTCGAAAAGGTCTTTCCCGGGTGGGACTGCTGCCCTGATGGTATTTTCTCCCGCTTCCAGAGGCCTGCAAACCTCCGTGATTTCCTTGCGGACCTGCTCGAAAAGCCCGGAGGCTTCCGGGTTCAGGAGCTCAACACTCATTTCCCTGTCTGTTATGGTCAGTACGGCGTCAGGGTCGCTTCCGACAAAGGAGTACCTTGCCTTTGTCTTTTCTTTTTCCACGGATTCCAGCAGGTAAGAGTAGCCCCGGGACCCCGCGCTCTGCAGGCTCCGGAGGGTCCGGTAAAGCTGCAGGGGGGTGCAGTTCCGGACCCGGGCTGAATCCACTTTTGCCAGGAGCTGGACGATGACGGGCTTTTCAAGCCCTGAGACAAGTTTTTCAAATTCTTCTTTTCCAGGGTCAAAGGAAAGCATCGGCGCACCTCACTTCTTCAATAAAGCTCCTGATTTTCAGGGCATCTTTCTGTCTTCCGGTCTCGACCCCGGAGGCAGTATCAACTGCATACGGGGAAACGGTCTTTACGGCTTCCCGAACATTTTCGGGTTTTAACCCGCCGGCAAGGATCAGGGGCATAAGGCTTTCTTCGGCAATTTGCCGGCTCAGTTCCCAGTCGTGGACACTCCCGGTGCCCCCCGTTTTCCCGGCTGTCCCTGAATCAAGGAGGATACAGTCCACAGCCCCGGCTGTCCCTGAATCAAGGAGGATACAGTCCACAGCCCCGGCTTCTTCCAGCTCACGGACCTCCTCAAGGAGCCGCTCGACAAGGTCCCGGAACTTTGAAGCCCCCAGGCCGACAGGCACGGAGAGGGCTTTTATGATCGGGATATCCGTATTTTCCCTTACGGTTTCCAGTTCAGGGAGGGGAAGTCCCGAATGGATCTGCACGATGTCGGGCCGGACTTTTTCAATAAGGTCCAGGGCCTTGCCCGCGTTTTCCGGCATGATGACCATTACGGAGTCCAGGCATCCGGGGACTTTTGCGACCAGGGCTGCAGCGGTGTCTGAGTCCAGTTTCCTGGGACTTTCGACCGGGACTTCAGTGATAAAACCCACAGCATCGGCTCCTGCCCTTTTCGCAAGTTCGATATCTTCAGGGCTGCGAAGCCCGCAGATCTTTACCCGGGTCTTTGGCTTTGGGGTTTTCAGGCTTCTTTTCATGCCTTTTCCCCGGAGGCGGGGCTTAAAGAAGGGGTGCCTGAGGAGGAAAGGAATGCTTCTCCGCTGAGGGCACTCCGCGCTTTGCCCTGTTCGTGAAGTTCGGCTGTAAAAGTTTTGAACTGGTTGAACTTGACCATTACTTTCCCGCTGTCAATGGCGTTCTCGGCAATCGGGATTGCCTGCCGGATGGAGCCCACGATCCCGCTGACGTAGAGGGCTGCGGCGGCGTTAATGATCACAAGGTCCCTTTTTGGCCCCTTCTGTCCTTTGAAGATGCAGAGGAGGTCCCTGGCATTTTCTTTCGGGGACCCGCCTTCGATATCTTCGGGTTTTGCCCGGAGCATGCCCAGGGCCTCGGGGGTGAGGGTGTAGGTTGAAACTTCCCCGTTTTTCAGTTCCGCAACAAAGGTCTCGCTTATGTTCGAGATCTCGTCCATCCCGTCCCCGTGTACCACAAGGGCGTGTTCGGACCCGAGTTCCTTCAGGGCCTGGGCAAGGGGTTCACAGAGTTTTTTATCAAAGACTCCCACGACCTGCCCTTTCGCTCCCGCCGGATTGGTCAGGGGACCCAGGATGTTGAAGACCGTCCTGACCCCGAGTTTCTTCCGGACGCCTGCAACCCTTTTCATTGCCGGATGGAAGACAGGGGCAAACATGAACCCTATCCCGATTTCCTCAATGGTCCTCTGGACATGTTCGGGAGGCAGGTCCACCTTGATCCCCAGGGCGTCGAGCACGTCGGAACTGCCGGACATGGAGGTGACTGCCCGGTTCCCGTGCTTTGCCACCGGGACCCCTGCGGAAGCAGTGATGATTGCGGCTGCCGTCGAGACGTTGATCGTGTTCAGGGCGTCTCCTCCTGTCCCTACAACGTCCACAAGCCTGAAAGGCAGATCCGGCTGGATCATGTTGGCGGCTTTTTTCATTCCCTTTACAAAGCCCGCGATTTCCTCGGGCTTTTCCCCCTTGGCCCGGAGAGCCAGCAGGAATTCCCCGATTTCGTCGTCTTCCGCTGTGCTCAGGATCTGGCTGACAGCGGCTTCCGCTTCCTTGGAACTGAGGTCCCTGCCTTCCTGCAACTTTTTTATGTATGCCTGCATTTCTCCCTGAATTTTTCCCTGCATTTTCCACAACTCCTTTATTTTTCCTCAGATTTTTCCCGACTTTTTCTTACTCGCCCTTCCTGCTAGCTTCCAGTATCCCGTTTTTCAGCTCTTTTGCAAGGGCTTCGAGCCTTTCGTTCACGTTCTTCCCTGATTCGATAATTTTGATAAATGCCGAGCCAACAATCACGCCATCGGCTCCGGCTTTTCTGATTTCGGCTGCCTGGCTGCCGTTTGATACCCCGAAACCTACAGCTTTCGGGATGTCCGTTTCCACTCTGGCAAGCAGTTCTTTTGTTGTCCCCGAAACTTTGCTGCTAGTGCCTGTGACCCCAAGCCTTGAGACCAGGTAGACAAAGCCCGAACTCCTGTCCAGGACCTTCTTCACCCTTTCCCCGGGGGTGGTGGGCGCGATCAGAAAGATCAGGTCCAGCCCGTGCTTCTCGCAGCTTTCCCTGAGTTCGGAGGCTTCTTCGACGGGCAGGTCCGGAATTATCAGTCCGCTGAGCCCGGCTTTTGCTGAACCTGTTACGAATTTCTCAATCCCGTACCTGAATACCAGGTTGAAGTATGTCATGCACACAAGGGGGATTCGGACAATTCCGGTGTCAAGACCCTCAACGAGCTCGAAAAAGTGTTCCGTGTCCATGCCTGCTGCAAGAGCCCTCTGCCCGGCTGCCTGGATGGTCGGGCCGTCGGCAACCGGGTCCGAAAAGGGCAGTCCCAGTTCGATGATGTCCGTCCCACCTCTTGCAAGAGCGGAAACGATGTCCCGGGTTGCTTCAGGGGAAGGGTCTCCTGCCATCACGTAGCTGATCAGGGCTCCTTCTCCTCTTCCTTTCAGTTCGGCAAATTTTTCGGATATGCCTGATATTCTGGTTTCGGCCTTCACACCGGCCCCTATTCCAGACCTTAGCCCGGCTTCCATTTTAGAGCTCATCGTTCAGGCCCCCTTCATCTGGCTGAAGACCGTTTCAAGGTCCTTGTCCCCTCTTCCCGAGAGGTTTACGACCACGAGCTCCCCGAGTTCCCCGGCGTCTGCGGCTTTCTTCAGGTAAGCCAGGGCATGGGAGGATTCCAGGGCAGGAATGATTCCTTCAAGCCTGCTCAGTTCGTGGAAGGCTTCAAGGGCTTCGTCGTCCGTGACATAGCGGGCAGTGACCCTCCCATTATCGGCAAGGTACGCAAGTTCCGGGCCGACCCCTGAGTAGTCGAGCCCTGCCGAGATGGACTCGGATTCCAGGATCTGCCCATAGCTGTCCTGGAGCACCTTTGTCCGGGCTCCGTGCAGGACGCCTTCTTCTCCAACACAGAGGGAAGCCGAATGCAGAGCTGCCTTTTCGGTGCACTTCAGGGCTTTTCCCCCGGCTTCGACGGCAATCAACCGGACTTCCCGGGCTTCCGTAAAGGGATGGAACATCCCCATGGCATTGCTCCCGCCGCCGGCACAGGCAATCAGCGAGTCCGGAAGGCGCCCTTCCTTTTCCATTATCTGCTCTTTGATCTCGCGTCCGATCACGCTCTGGAAGTCCCTAACGATCATGGGGTAGGGGTGGGGTCCCACAACCGAGCCGATCAGGTAATGAGTGTTTTCAACGTTTGTGACCCAGTCCCGAAGAGCCTCATTGATGGCATCCTTGAGGGTTTTCGATCCCGACTCCACGGCCCGGACTTCCGTTCCCATAAGCTCCATCCTGTAAGCGTTCATCTGCTGGCGCTTGATGTCTTTTGCTCCCATGTAGACCACGGTCTCGAAGCCCATGTTAGCTCCGACCATCGCAGTCGCAGTCCCGTGCTGCCCGGCTCCTGTCTCGGCAATCAGCCGGGTCTTTCCCATGTACTTTGCAAGGATCGCCTGCCCGATTGCGTTGTTCAGCTTGTGGGCTCCCCCGTGCACCAGGTCTTCGCGTTTAAGGTAGATTTTTGCCCCGTATTTCTTGCTCAAGTTCCGGGCAAAGTAAAGCGGGGTCTCCCTGCCCCCGAAATCTTTGAGGTAGTGGTCCAGTTCCTTCAGGAAACCGGGATCATTTTTGTACCGCTCGTACCCTTCCACCAGCTCTTCCAGGGCAGGCATCAGGACTTCCGGGACGTACTGCCCTCCGTACTTGCCATACTTTCCTTTTGCCTCTGCCTTTGCCCCTGTTTCCTGGCCGGAGATTTTTTCAAGCCCCGGATTTTTAATCTGTGATTCTGAAGTTGTAGTTCCTGTCAATTTGATTGCCCCTTGTCTCTTTTCACGGTTGATTCTGGAATTTTGATTTTGAAGTTCTGATTTTGAAATTTGTATCAGCATTTTTCCAAAAATTTTTCAGAAATTTTCAAATTAGTAAAATTTGAAGCAGCTCCGGATTTCTTCAAACCTGAACTTTCAAACCTGAACTTTCAAACTTGAAATCCGACATTCGCTGTTCAATAAGCTGTGACGGCTCAGGAGAGCCAGTAAAAAAAGCAGTCACCAGCGCCAGGCAAGGCTCTGGACAAGTTCCTTTGTTTTTTCAAAAACGGATTCGTTTTCCATTATCACGGACCCGACAAGCACCGCGTCCGCCCCTGCATCGATTACCCTGCGGACATCTTCCGAGCCGCGGATCCCGCTCTCGCTCACTATTATATGCCTGGTTCCGTTTTCCCGGTCGTTTTCCCGGATCAGGGGTGCAAGCTTTTCGGTGGTTTCAAGACTGATCTCCAGGGTCTCAAGGTTCCGGTTATTGATCCCGATCACCCTTGCCGGGGTTTCAAGGGCCAGTTTCAGTTCCTCTTCGTTGTGGACTTCCACCAGTGGTTCAAGTCCTTTTTTGAGTGCAAGGTCAACGAAATCCAGGAGATTTTCCCCGAGGATCCCTGCGATCAGAAGAATGAGGTCGCTTCTGCTTTCTTCAAGCTGGAGCCTGTCAATGATGAAATCTTTTCTCAGGACCGGTAAGCATACGTTTCTCCTGACGGATTCCAGGTTTTCAAGAGAGCCCCGGAACACCTCGGGTTCGGTCAGGACCGAAATCGCAACAGCCCCAGCCTCCTCCATTTCCCACGCCAGTCTCGCAGCATCTTCCGGGAGAATCTCCCTGAAGGCTTTTCCCGGGGACGCGGGCTTGACTTCCGCAATCAAGGGCACTCTACCTTCTTTCCTGGCAGCTGCTACCGCCGAAAGGAAGTCCCGCCTCTGCATGCATTCGGGCATCCCGTTAAGGTCAATTTCCGGCCCGAAAGCCCTGATGCGGGTTTTTGTTGTGTCGAGGATCTGCTGGATTTTACCGTGCATAAAATATCACTGTTGTATAATTGTGTACAGCAATGATTAATATTGTACTTGATATAAAAAGGTTTTGGAGGACAACAAGCCTCTGTCCACTTTAAAAAATGATTCATATAATATATTTTCAATTTTTATTTATATCTCTGTCCGAAGATAATGTTAAATAAAAAAAGTTAGTAAGTATACATGCCAAATAGTTTTGCTTAGTGTACTATCCAATAGAAGTAAATGGGGGAAGGAAATGGTTAAATTTTTGAATACTGAAGGCACCTCACACTATTTAAACAAAATTGTTACAAATGCCAACCAAGAGATCATCCTAATAAGTCCATATTTAAAAATCAATCATAAGATTAAAGATTTAATTGAAGATCAAAACAGGATGAAAACGGATGTTAAAATTGTTTATGGAAAAAATGAGTTACAGCCTGACGAAAATAATTGGATTAAACAGCTCGATTCTGTTCGTACCGGGTTTTGCAAGGATTTACATGCTAAATGTTACCTCAACGAAAAAGAGGCGATAATCACTTCAATGAATCTCTACGAATATTCTCAAATCAATAATTATGAAATGGGAATCTACATTTCAAAAGAAAGGGAACCAGAACTGTATTCTGCTGTTTACAAAGAAGCAAGGATGCTGTTTAGAATTAGTGATGAAATCAAAATAACAGTTGAGAAAATAGTATCAAGAGAAGAGGAAAAAACTGATCCAGTTCCGACATCACACGAACAATCAAAAGTGCAAAGCTCGAAAATGAAGATTGAAGAGGAAAAAATAAATTATCCTCATGAAATGAATGATCTGAGTCTTTTTGAGAGACTAAGAATACTTCGAAGCTCAATTGCAGAGCAAGAAAATGTACCTACATACTACATATTTACTGATAAAAGTCTTGAAGAAATGTGCTCAAAAATTCCAAAGAATTCTGAGGAATTTTTAGGTATTACAGGGGTTGGGGAAAAGAAACTTGAAAGGTATGGATCTGCTTTCCTTCAAGTAATTGTAGATTATAGCAAACAAGACCTGATCAATGATTCTGGAACTTGTATTCGTTGTGGAGAAAAAATAAGTTATAATCCAGATGAACCATTTTGTATAAACTGTTATAATTCATGGGCCAGATTTGGAAATCCAAAATATAAGGAAAAGTATTGCCATGAATGTGGCAAACCGACAGACACTTCTAAAGAGAAACCTGTGTGTTACCAGTGCTTTAAGAATGGTTCATAACAAATGAATTTTAGTTTTACCAGGTAGATCCGCCAAAATGGTGAGTTTTAACTACAAGTGGTAAGTTCATATCTTCAATAAATCCCCATGCACCCTCAACCATTCTTTTCTTTCTTCGTAATCCGGCAGGATCTTCTGCACCTCATTCAGAAATCCTTTGAGTGGTTTTTATGCTTCATGTGGCAGAGTTCGTGGACAATGACATAGTCGATTATGGACATTTTTGCCACAACGACCCGCCAGTTGAACCTGAGCTGGTTTGTCTTTGAGCAGTTGGCCCACTTTTTTTTAAGGGGCTGGACTATCTTCCAGATGTGGATTTTTCGGTCTTACATTTCCTTAAAACATTGGTCAGGGAAAAGCCGCGCTTAAGCGCGGAATAGGAATAGTCTTGAGACGGCATTCCGGTTGCTTCGGCATCTCTTCAACCTATCTGATCTCTATGCCTTAGAAATGATTCCCTTTCCGGATTCTCACGCCGGGGCCGAAAAAAATAGAATTTAGAGCCTTGTACAGTCTGCTTTCCTTTCACCCAAAGAGCGAAAGCAGCCCCTTTATGCTTTCAAACATCTCGATGAGCATCGGGGTGGTGACGTTCGGTTCTCCCAGAGTTGAGTTTACATGCTCTATCATGGAATCAGGAGATTCGAGGCTTTCGTTTATGCGTGCAAAGCTTTCATTAATAGAATCGAGAGTGATTTCCGTGGTGCTGTCCGTAGTGATGCCCATGGTGCTGTTCTCAGTGACATTTGTCTCATTTACACCCTGAGGGCCTGAACCCATGACAACGAGAATCGAATCCACGGCTCTAACACCGGAACCTGTTCCTTCCATGGGGGTAGCAAGGAAAGGATAGTCCGAAACCCTGGAATCCAGGGTCCCGTCTATGAGCCTGAGGTTCAGGTCAAGCAATTCCAGCATTGAGGTCAGGAAACGGAAATTCAGATCCAGTCCCGGATCAAAGATTTCCGTCAAATTGATTTCAGCTGCGGTACTTGATACATCTGTTTCGTTTTCAGGAATAGTCTCTGCCGAAGCTGGAAATGCGATTGCGGTTGCTATGATTCCTGCCATTATACACAGGCAAATTGCCTGAAACCTGTCCATACAAGCGGCCCCCACCACGATTTTTGAAAATTTAGTTGCAAGTAATTGCAAGTAATTGCAATTTATTTGCTATGTTAAAATCAGCAAGAAACATTATATGAAGTTGCGGATTTATGACAATTTTTTCAATAAGTTACGCATCCCGGAGCCTATGTTTTTAAAGATATTTGAGTTACATTTTGCTAAATTCTAGCGAGTTTGAATGATTTATGTGACAAAAATTTTAAAAAGAACCGGGGATATGAATGGGTCCCCAGAAATCAGTTCATTTGATAAAAAAGTTTAAATTGTAGATACTGTGACAAAATATTATAATTCGGTTATGGAAATCTCATTAAGATAATTTCGGTAGAATATAAATTCCCCTATTCATTTCTCTTCCACAATTCGACACCCATAGAATGCACGGGAAACAAGGAAATCAACAAATCAAAAAACTTTAAATATTCTCCATCCGGTCCCCTCCCCATGAAAATGCCCCGAGCAGAAAGACCAGTGGATAGATTTTGAAGTGTGAAAGCCTGGAACCTGAACCATGTTCCCGGAGCAACGTGGTCTCAAGATCGTGTTTTCTAAAAATTGGAAGAAAAGACGCCTGGCATTACTTATTCAAAAATTCAAAAGCTTGTCCGGAGAATCCTCCTGTAAAAATAAAGATTGATGCCTGGAAAGTCCTATGGAAAAGAAGTGATACTCGGCCGCCAATTCCATTTTTTTGGCAGCCAGTTCTCCTGGAAAAGTAGTCCGCTTGAGCGAGCAAAAATCGTCTGTTTTAAAATATTTAGTCCTCTTGAGGGAGCGCAGCGACCGAAAAGGACTGCGCACTTCTGAGCCGCAACTCGTCTGTTTTAAAATATTTAGTCCTCTTGAGGGAGCGCAGCGACCGAAAAGGACTGCGCACTTCTGAGCCGCAACTCGTCTGTTTTAAAATATTTAGTCCTCTTGAGGGAGCGCAGCGACCGAAAAGGACTGCGTACTGCCGAGCCGCAACTCGGCTGGCGAAGGATTTACATGGAAGATATACATACAACGCACAGCATACAATGCACAAAAAACCCACTGAATAAACCGATGAAACAAAACATCAGCTAATAAGCCAGATAGAGGTAAAAGAATGGTAGTATACAAGGACAAAAAAGCAATTCTGCACACCAACATGGGTGACATCACAATCGAACTGTACAACGACATGCCGATCACCGCGGGGAACTTCGCAAAACTCGTAAGCGAGGGCTTCTATGACGGTGTGATCTTCCACAGGGTTATCGCCGGCTTCATGCTCCAGAGCGGAGACCCCACAGGTACGGGCATGGGCGGTCCGGGTTATGAAATTCCGGACGAGTTCACCAAAAACAACCGGAACGACAAGGGCACTATCTCCATGGCAAACGCAGGGCCCAACACCGGAGGCAGCCAGTTCTTCATCAACCTGGTAAACAACAACCACCTTAACAGAGGGCACCCGGTCTTCGGGAAGGTCGTCGAAGGTATGGACGTAGTCGATAAGATCGGGAAAGTAAAGACCGACCGCCAGGACCGCCCTAAGACCGAAGTGAAGATTGAAAAAGCCGAGCTTGTCTGAGCTCCGGTTTTTTGCACTTTTACTTTTACTTTTACTTTTACTTTTACTTTTTTCAACTACCTCCCTGAGCATCAGGTTGGCAGGCCAAATCTCTACTTTTTTCTGTGAATTTTTCTAAAAAGGCCGGTAGTCTCCGCCGACCGGTGAGAACCCGAGGTTCAGAGAACCTCTACTAACTTTCAGGCTCAGTTTTTCAGGAAACAGCTCTTACAGAGCAAGTTCGTAATTGTAATTCTCAAGAAAGATCCTGAACAGATATTCGGTTACAATGATAAAAAATCCCGAAGAATATACAATTACACACTGGACAACTATATACTAAACCTGATTTTGGCGAAAGATTCGAAACCTGCGACAGATGCGTTAAATTAACCTGGAAAAACGTGGAAGAGGGACATGGAAGAGACGTAGAAAAGAAGTAGAAGAGACATAGAAAAGAAGCAGAAGAGAGGCTTCGATGCCGGGAAAAGCGGAAGGATGGGACTCCCTGACTGCCGAGATTCTCAAAGCCAGGTATTTGCGAGAAGGGGAGAAGACCTGGGAGGATATCTGCGAAAGGGTTGCGGGGGCTATTGCTACAAATGAAGGAGAGTACCGGGATTTTAAAGGCTTGATGGTCCGAAAAATCTTTCTCCCGAGTTCGCCCACCCTCATGAATGCGGGCACGGAGCTCGGGCAGCTTGCCGCCTGTTTCGTGGTCCCTGTGGAAGACAGCGTCGAGGATATTTTCGAAGCGATCAAAACCGCGGCCCTGATCCAGAAGACCGGGGGAGGTACCGGGTTTAACTTCTCAAATATACGGCCCAGGGGCTCTCCTGCTCTTTGCACTGACGGGGTTGCCAGCGGGCCGCTTTCTTTTATGGGGCTATTTAACGCGGCAACGGACGTGATCAAGCAGTTTGGGCGGCGCAGGGGGGCCAATATGGGGGTCCTGGACGTTTCCCATGACGATGTAATTTCCTTCATCAGGGCCAAGCGGGTGGAAGGGGACTTCAGCAACTTTAACCTCTCGGTGCTGGTCCCGGATACCTTTATGGAGCTAATCGAGGCAGGCCGGACGGAAGAGGTCTGGAATGAAAGGACAGGGGCAAAGGCAGGTGAAATCTATTCCGAGATCGTTGAGGGGATCTGGAAAAACGGGGAGCCTGGCGTCCTCTTTTACGACCGCATAAACAGGGATAACTTTACTCCCGACCTGGGCAGCATCACCGGCACAAATCCCTGCGGGGAAGAGCCACTCCTCCCTTTCGAGTCCTGCAACCTTGGCAGCATCAACCTCTCCCTTTTCGTGAAGTCAGGGGAGGTGAATTGGGCTTTTCTCGGGGAGGTGACAGGGACAGCAGTCCGCTTCCTGGACAACGAGATCGACGTAAACGCATACCCCACCCCTGAAATAGAGAAAGCCACGAAAATGACGCGGAAAGTGGGGCTCGGGGTAATGGGTTTTCATGACCTGCTTTTGGAGCTGGAGATTCCCTACGACTCCGACGAAGCCCTGGAGCTTGCGGAGAAGCTCATGGGCTGCATAGACGAAGCCGCAGTCCTCGAATCGAGAAAGCTTGCAGAGGAAAAAGGGCCTTTTCCCGAATGGGAGAAATCCACATGGGAATACCCGATGAGGAATGCCGCCCTTACCGCCATTGCCCCCACTGGCACCATCAGTCTCCTTGCCGGGTGTTCCGCAGGAATCGAGCCTGTATTCAGCTGGGCCTACCGGCGGACGCAGACGTTGGGCAGGGAATTCATGGTCATCCACCCGATTTTCGAAGCCCGTTTCAGGCCCAGGCTCCCGAAAGCTGAATACGAACGGCTCCTTGAACACATCTATACCCACGGCACCCTGCAAGATGTGGAAGACCCGGAATTCGTGAACAGGGAAGAGAAACGGCTCTTCAGGTCGGCCCTGGACATAGGCTGGAAGACCCACATCGATATTCAGGCAGCTTTCCAGCGCCACTGCCATGCGGGGATATCAAAGACCATCAACATGCCTTATAAGGCGAGCAGGGATGAGATTGGAAAAGCCCTCACTTATGCCTGGAAACAGGGCCTAAAAGGCCTGACCATCTACAGGACCGGGAGCAGGGAGAGGGTGGTGCTCAGCCTGAAAAAACCTGAATAATCTGAAAAACCTGAATAATCTGAAAAATTGGAAACAATACATGGAAAAAATTTGTAATTTCCAATATAATAATCCATAAAAAGCTTTATTGATTCTTTTTTATTTTTATCCCTGGCTTATTCTATGACTTTAGATATATACTTATATACCTACATAATATATTACCTTACAATGTATCACTCGTACAAGCACCAATTTGAGCTTCTGGCTGCGTGCATGATTTATGGTACCGTCGGGATCTTCATAGAATTGCTCCGGGAAATGTCCGTGAGCTCGATTCTTTTCTACAGGTTGCTGTTCGGGTTGATGGCCATCCTCGTTTATCTCACCGTTACCGGAAATCTCGGGCAGCTAACTTTGAAAAAGAGGAAAAAGTACCTTCTTCTCCTGGGGCTCCTGTATGTTTCGCAGCTGTTTTGCTATTATTCCGCGATCCGCTACCTCGGGGCTTCCTCGGCAGTCCTGCTCCTCTATACGGACCCCATATACCTGACTTTACTTGCCCCTTTCCTGCTTGGAGAAAAAAATACCGAAAGAACGATTCTTGCTCTTTTCCTTGGCCTTTTAGGCGTTTTCTACGTAACAAGACCGGAAGGCGGTTTCGAACAGCTTGATATCACGGGCAATTACCTGAAAGGTATACTTTACGGGCTGCTGGGTGGCCTTTTCAGCAGTGGAGTCATAATCTCGGTCCGTTACCTGAGGGATGAATATAACGGCCTGACCCAGCTCTTCTGGCAGAGCAGCATCAGCCTTTTCTTCCTGGCCCCGTTTGCCGCTACGGTTCCCGGGGAGGTGCTTGTTACAAATCTTCTGCCCCTCGTACTCTTCGGGGTAATGATCACCGCATTCGGGGCAGTGCTCTACATAAGGGGGGTTGCAGGTGTGACTGCCGTGACCGGCAGCATACTAACCCTTGTAGAACCCGTTTCCTGTATCTTTTTTGACTACACGGTCCTGGGCAGCTCTATCCATAAGGGAATGCTGACAGGATCGGTTTTCATCCTTGCCGCCGCAGTTGTGGTAAGCATCGACAGTTCCTTTTCCTGGAAAAAGCTGGTTTTCGGGGAAAAGAGACCCTTCGGGGACAGATGGGTTTTCGGGGCTGAGGAAGAATAAAAAATCTGCTTTCCAGAATAAGTTTCCAAAATAATATATATAAGCAGTATTTAATTCTCGGGCATGCTCAGACGGGCAGGCTCTTTCAAATCCCACTCCGAAGTCATAAGCGGCAGTATCATCTACGGCACACTTGGGATTTTTCTCGACCGGATCCAGGACATGTCCGTCGGCTCCATTCTTTTCTGCAGGCTTTTTTTCGGCATATCCATGCTTTTTCTTTACCTGCTCCTGAGCGGGGGTCTGGAAGAGCTCCGCCTGGGGAAAAACAGGAAATACCTCCTGCTGCTTGGCTTTTTGAATACTGTGACCGGTTTGTGCTTATTTTCAGCCATCAGGTACAGCGGGGTTTCCGTAGCTATCCTGCTCCTCTACACGGCTCCCGTGTATGTCAGCCTGCTGGCCCCTCCTATCCTGGGAGAAAAAAACAGCGGGAGAAATCTGCTTCCCCTTGCCCTTGCAGTTGCTGGGGTGCTGCTGATCGCCCGCCCGGGAGAGATCCTGGCGAACTTCGGAGCGGACAGCAATTTCCTGAAAGGCCTGGCTTTCGGGATGCTTTCCGGGCTCTCCTTCGGAGCGGTGATAATCACGGTCCGCTACCTCAAAGACGACTATTCGGGAATGTCACAGACTTTCTGGCTCACAGGCGTAAGCCTGCTCCTGGTGCTGCCCTCCATTGCATCCACCCCTTTACCTGTGGTCCTTGAAAACCTCCAGGTCCTCTTCCTCTTCGGGATAACCATTACCCTTGCAGCCCTGCTCTACCTGAAAGGGATCGCAGGGATCACTGCCCAGACCGGGAGCATCCTTGCCCTGATTGAACCGGTTTCAGGGATTTTCTTTGATGTCACGGTCCTGAAAAACCCCCTTTATATGAGCACGGTACTTGGCTGCTGCTTTATCCTTACAGCGGCTTACCTGGTGGGCCGGACCGGGAACCTGGAAGAACCCATGATCTAACATCTTCCTTACTTCATTTATTGTGAGACCGGTTTTCAAGAGGAGCGACTTTCGGCAGGGAAAGGTCCTGTCCTGCCTGGTAACCGTAGAGTTCCTGAAGCTCCACCGCAAAAGAGTGCATGAAAAGTGAATTCGGGATGTCCATGGGACAGAGCTCCTCGCACTGCCCGCAGTTGATGCAGGAATCGGCCACAAGGGCGTAGCGCAGCGCATGGAAGGCAAAGGCAGGGGGTACCTTTCCCGGGGATCCCGCTGAAAAATCCGAGGGCTTTATCCGGGAGAGGGCGGGACAGGCGTCCACACAGGTGTAGCACTTTATGCAGCGGGAAGTCTCATCGATTACCTGTTTCATGCGGGACTTTCCGCTTCCCAGGGCCTCGAAGTCCTTTTCCCTCCAGCTTTCCGCCAGCCTGTGCATGGATTTCTCGATTTTTTCCCGGATTTCCAGCCCTTTACTGGCCGGAAGGGAGGTCTCGATGACTCCTGCGGCCCTGGCTTTCTCAAGCAGAAGGGCGCCTTTCTCGCTGCAGGCCTCCACAAAGGTCGCTTTTGTGCCAAGGACGCCCCATTCTCCGCAGGCAAGGTCGGCCTGCCTCGGGACTTTCATTTTGCAGCGCCTGCAGTTGCTCCGTCTGCCGTAGTTTTCTGCTTCAAGTTCATCCATTGAAAGGGAAAATTCCCCCACTGCGGTTTCCACGATAAACTTCCCTTTAGAAATTCTCTCCTTTTTAACCGAGTCAGGGTCAATTGAGAACTTTTCTGCAATCATCTCCCTTGCCTTTTCCGGGCTTACCGAACCCCCGCAGTTCAGCCCGAGCATGAGGATATTGTCCAGTTTCACGTCCCCCCGCTTCGCAAGTTCATAAAGGCCCATGACATCGCAGCCTTTCAGGGCAGCCGCAATTCTAAGGCCCTCTGCCCCTTCCAGGTAGCTGCTGAAAAGCCTGGACAGAAGAAGGGTCCCGCAGTGCAGGGAACCTGAAATTTCCTGAATTTCCGCTGGGTTCGCGATCAGCACGGGCCTGGCATCATAAATGTCCGCTCCTTTTTGCACGGCAAGTACCGCATCTACCATTCCTGTTTCAAGGGCAAACTTCAGGAGTGTGGAAACCGCAGCTCCTGATTCCGCCCGGCTTCGGAGTTCCTTGTCCTTCGCCTTTACGTAAAAAGTATCTCCGGGTTTACACATTGCGGCCCACCCCCTTTCCATGCGGCTCCTTTTCATTTCCTGTTTGCCGGGTTTTTTCAATTCTGACGGCACAGCATTTGTATTCGGGGATTTTCGAGACCGGGTCAAAGGCGGAATTCGTGAGCAGGTTGGCTGCGCATTCCCTGAAATGGAAGGGGATGAACACAACCCCCTTCTTGATTCCCTCCGTGACTTTTGCCCGGAGGCAGACTTCCCCTCTCCGGGAAAGCACCTTCACCTGCTCCCCATTTACAATTCCGGCCGATCTCGCGTCTTCGGGGTGAAGCTCAACCCATCCGCTATCGATTTCCGAGACAAGTGACTCCGAGCGGCGGGTCATGGTCCCGGTATGCCAGTGCCAGATGCTTCTTCCCGTGGTCAGGAGCAGGGGATACTCCGAATCAGGGACTTCTGCGGGGGCTTTCCATTCCACAGCAGAAAAGACCCCTAGCCCGTCAGGGGTTGTGAATTTTTCCCGGTGCAGGATGGGGGTACCGGGGTGGGTTTTTTCAGGGCAGGGCCAGTGCAGACCTTCCGGATGTTCGAGGCGCTCGTAACTGATTCCCCCGTACTGGGGAGTAACGGCTGCAATCTCTTCGAAAATTGCCGCTTCGTTTAGGTAGGAGAACTGTTCCCCGTAGCCTAGGAGCTTTGCAAGTTCGCAGATTATCTGCCAGTCCGCCCTGGCTTCTCCGGGAGCTTCCAGGGCTTTCCTGAGCCGCTGGACCCGGCGCTCGGTGCTTGTCTGGGTCCCGTCCTCTTCCGCATAGCAGGCGGCGGGCAGGACAACGTCGGCAAGTTCCGCGGTCTCGCTCAGGAAAATGTCCTGGACGACCAGGAAATCCAGGTTTTCAAGGGCTTTTTTAGCCCTGTTCAGGTCCGGTTCCGAGAGCAGGGGGTTTTCTCCCAGCACGTACATGCACCTGACCTGTGAGGCCCCTTCCGCAAGCTGCTCCATCAGTTCGGTGACCGAAAGTCCAGGTTTTTCCGGAAGGTCAGGGACGCTCCAGGCTTCTTCCATCCCTTTCCTTATCCCGGGGTCAGCAACCTTCCGGTAGCCGGGGTAGACGTCCGGCAGGCAGCCCATGTCACAGGCCCCCTGCACATTGTTCTGTCCCCTCAGGGGGTTGACACCTCCTCCTGGTACTCCGAGGTTCCCGGTAAGGAGCATCAGGTTTGCCGTGGACTTTACGTTGTCAACTCCCACCGTGTGCTGGGTGATGCCCATGGAATAGAGGAGAGCTGAGGGTTTTGAAAGGGCTATCCATTCGGCTGCGGTCCGCAGGGCCTCCTCAGGCACACCTGTGATTGCGGCGACGTTTTCAGGGGCATAACGCTCCTGCAGGACCGTTTCTTTAAGGGCCTCGAAATCCCTTGTCCTGGCAGCGATGAAGCCGGAGGCTTCCCTACCTGTTTTGATGATTAGCTGCATGAGCCCGTTCAGGAGGGCAACGTCGGTGCCCGGGCGCAGGGGCAGGTAGAGGTCGGCCTGTTTTGCGGTTGGGGTGAAGCGGGGGTCCGCATAGATGATTTTTGCCCCTTTCTTCCGGGCAAGCACCACCCTTCTCCCGATAAGGGGGTGCTGCTCGAAGGTGTTGCTGCCGATAATAAAAATACACTTTGCCTCTTCCAGGTCGGCAATGGAATTCGTCATGGCCCCGGAACCAAAAGCAGCTGCCAGCCCGGCAACAGTCGAGGAGTGGCAAAGCCTTGCGCAGTGGTCGATATTCGGGGTCTTCAGGACTGCCCTGGCGAACTTCTGCATCAGGTAATTGTCCTCGTTCGAAGCTTTTGCAGAGGAGAGGCAGGCGAGTTCCTCCGGACGAAACGTCCTGAACTTTCCGGCGACAAGGGTAAGAGCCTCTTCCCAGCTTGCCTCCACCAGCTTTCCGTTTTTCCTGACCAGCGGTTTTACCAGCCGGTCCTTGTTATGGATAAATTCGTGGGCGTACCTGCCTTTCTGGCAGAGTTTCCCTTCATTGACCGGCGCCCTCTGCCAGGGTTCGATGCCTGCTGCCCTCCCGTCCTTTACCACAAGGTTAAAGCCGCACCCCGTCCCGCAGTAAGGACAGGTGGTGGGCACGTATTCCAGTTTCATGTTCAGCAGTCACTGTATAACTTTATTACTTTTTCGGTAAAGAGGGGGCAGGGATAAAGATACCGAAATGGTCATTTTGCGAAAATTTTTAAATAAGAAATTAATTTTCAGCCTGTTGCAGCCCTGTTTGCGGTTCTGTTCTGGTTTTGATATGATTCTGTTGTGATTCTGATATCCCGAAGGCATGTCCCGGGCTTTTTCCCGTCATGTCCCGTTTTTGCCTCTTTTTCTTCCTTTCCTGTGCCCTGTACAAAAAACTCTTTACATAAGAAGTCCTCTATTTTCAATATAAAAATTTTAGAAAAAGCGACCCGCATGACAGAAAAAACCCACATCATTGAACTTAGGAACCTTACCAAAATTTACAAAAATGGGATGGATTTCCGGGCTCTTGACGATGCTTGCCTGAGAATTGAAAAAGGTGAATTCGTGGCAATTGTCGGACCTTCGGGTTCCGGGAAAAGTACCCTGATGCACCTGATAGGTCTTCTGGACACCCCCAGTTCAGGGACCCTTCTGATTGACGGGCAGGACGTGACCGAGATGTCGGATAAGGAGCGTTCCGAAATGCGGAACCGGATGCTCGGCTTTGTTTTCCAGTACCACCATCTGCTCCCGGATTTCACGGCCCTTGAAAATGTGATGATGCCGCTTTTGATCGCCGGAAAGGGAAAGAAAGAGGCAAAAGAGGTAGCAGAAAAACTCCTGAAAGAAGTTGGCCTGGAAGACCGGATGGACCACAAACCAGGTGAACTCTCGGGCGGCCAGAACCAGAGGGTTGCAGTTGCCCGGGCGCTTAGCGGCTCTCCGACCATTGTGCTAGGGGACGAACCCACAGGAAACCTGGATACGAAAACCGGGGACATGATCTATGAGCTGCTCAGGAAGCTGAACCGGGAGTATGACCAGACCTTCATAGTGGTAACGCACAACGAGGACCTGGCCGGAAAAGCCGACAGGATAATCAGGCTTGTGGATGGGAAGATCATAAGCAGTGACTGAATAAGAAGTGACTGAATAAGAAGTGACTGAATAAGAAGTGACGAAAGTACAGCATGAGGAGCGTTTGAAGTAGATCCAGTAACTGCAGATAATCAGCTAAGAAGGACATATGTCGAGGGGTATGAATGGAATATACAAAAGGAAGAATAGGCCGGGTCTTTACTGTCAGGATAGACCACGGGGATGACCTGATTCTGGAACTGATAAAACTCGCAGAACTCGAAAAGATCGAATCGGCTGTCTTCGTGCTGCTTGGTGCGTTAAAAGAAGGAAAACTCGTGACAGGTCCGGAAGAAAGTAGGCGCCCCCCGACCCCGATGTGGTTCGCTTTTGATGACGTTCATGAGATTATCGGGATTGGTGACATCTTCCTTGAAGAGGAAAAACCGAAGATCCACCTGCATGCCGGGACAGGTCGGGAGAGCTCTGTAAAACTTGGCTGTCTCCGGGGCGAAAGTGAGGTTTTTATGGTTGTTGAAGTGTTTATCTTCGAAATTGAAGGGATTGCTGCCGAAAGAGTCATGGATATGGAGCAAGGCTTTGCGCCGGTCAGCTTCGGAAGGAGTCAGGAAAGGGAGTGAAAAGGATCTGAAGCACTGTCCGGAAGAGGACCCGGCTTAATTAATTTTTGATTGATTTGATCGGTTGATTTGATCGGTTGATTTGATCGGTTGATTTGATCGGTTG
>JAENYU010000008.1:23672-63623 GCA_016841625.1 Methanobacteriota archaeon | reverse complement strand
TTGATTTGATCGGTTGATTTGATCGGTTGATTTGATCGGTTGATTTGATCGGTTGATTTGATCGGTTGATTTGATAGATTGATTTAATAGATTTACTCAATCAATTTTGTAATCGATTTACTCAATCAATTTTGTAATCAATTTTTGTAATCAATTCAATTTTGCATCATAACTTCCAGTTCTCTGAGTCTTCTTAGGGCAGCTATTTTTACCTGATTGTCTTTCAGGAATTCATCTTCTAGCATTCCTACGATTTTTGGGAAGGGTATAATTAGCTGGTAGTATTTGACAGGTCTACCTTTTCCCTTGTTCTTCTTTTCTGACCTTTCATCCACCCAGCCTTTTTCTTTAAGAGGGCGCATGGCTACGCTTACTTCCGGCTGCCTGAGCCCGGAAACAATCTCTATGTGAAGCGACCTGAGTTCGTTGCAGTCTTTGAGACATACGATTGCCGTAGCTTCCGTCCGCGGGAGGCCGAGGGTCTGGAGCATATCAATAACTGTATACTCTTTTTCGGTTAAAATAACAGGAGAATCGTCAGTCATCGCAAATGAATAATACTTTCAGGTTTATATAATTTATGTAGATAAAATTATTTTTTAAATAAATTGAATACGCCCCTAAGGGAAAATACAATATATCACTGTTGAATCAGGTTATGAAAAGTTTCGGAAATAAAAAGCCTTGAAAATCCCTCTTCTGAATAAAATATATTAAGTTTTGCCCAACCAAAACCTTTAATGCCTGTATCTGCAGCTAACTTAGAAACTCCTTTTCAGGAAGTACTTTCATAACATAGCTAAAATTATTAAACAGGAACGGCTGATAGAAACAATCTTGGAATAAACTGATTCAATTTTGCTAAAACATTTATAGAACATTGATAAAACTTGCTAATACTTTGATAAAATCTTGGTAAAATCTTGGTAAAATCTTGGTAAAATCTAAGGGTATTTTCAACGCTAGCTGGATAAAAAATTAAATAATATTTGGACATTTTGACGGTTAAATCAAAAATAACAGTTAAGTTGAAGGTCAAGCTTCAAATAACAGATATATCTATACATAGGTCAGCTATTAGGATGGGTGAAATGATGTCGTATATCGGTTTACAGCAGGTTTCTGGAGAATACAAAATCCAAAAGATACACGCTCGGGAGATTCTGGATTCCAGAGGAAACCCCACCGTTGAAGTTGATGTGTTTACAGATAAGGGATTCGGAAGGGCAGCTGTCCCTTCGGGGGCATCCACGGGAACCTACGAAGCTCTTGAAATGCGGGATGGAGACCCGAACAGGTACGGTGGAAAAGGTGTACTCAACGCTGTCAATAACGTGAACACCATCATCCAGAAGGAACTGCTGGGGCTCGATGTGCGGAACCAGCGGGGAATCGATGAGCTGATGATCGAGCTCGACGAAACGGAGCACAAATCAAACCTCGGGGCAAACGCGATCCTGGGGGTCTCGATGGCTGCTGCAAAGGCCGCTGCCGATTCCCTGAGCATGCCCCTCTACCGCTATTTCGGCGGTTCTAACGCTTTTACCCTGCCTGTCCCCACCATGAACGTCCTGAACGGGGGTAAGCACGCAGGTAACGACCTTGCCATACAGGAATTCATGATCCAGCCAAAGGGCGCAGAAACTTTCCTTGAAGCCATGCAGGTCGGCGCCGAGATCTATCATGTCCTCGGAAAGATCCTGGAAAAGAAATACGGGGGCTCCTCAACAAACGTGGGCTATGAAGGCGGATACGCTCCCAGGATGAGCGAAAGCACGGAAGCCCTTGACGCCCTGGTACAGGCAATCGAGGAAGCAGGCTACACCGAAACCGAAGTAACCATTGGGCTTGATTCCGCTGCTTCCGAATTCTACGCGGACGAGTTCTACACCATTGACGGGAAGAAGCTCGCAGCCCCGGAACTCATTGACTACTACATCGATCTTGTAAACACCTACCCGATCCTTTCCATCGAAGACCCCTTCCACGAGGAAGCTTTCGAGGACTTCGAGGCCCTGACCAGCGAACTCTGGGACACGATCATCGTGGGCGACGACCTCTTCGTCACCAACATCGAAAGGCTCTCCAGAGGCGTGGACATGGGAGCGGCAAACGCCCTCCTCCTGAAGGTCAACCAGATCGGGTCAATCTCCGAAGCCTTTGACGCTGCAAACATGGCAGCCAGGAACGGCTACACTGTTGTTGTAAGCCACCGCTCTGCCGAAACCGAAGACACCACCATCGCAGACCTTGCCGTTGGCATCGGAGCAGAGATGATCAAGACCGGAGCCCCGGCCCGCGGAGAGAGGACCGCAAAATATAACCAGCTCCTCAGGATCGAGGAAGACCTGGGAGAGGTTGCACACTTCGTGCATCTCTAACCCCTTTTCCTTTCCTTTCTTTTCATTTCTTTTCTTTTCATTTCTTTTCATTTCTTTTCATTTCTTTTCTTTTCATTTCTTTTCTTTTCATTTCTTTTCCTTTATTTTCATTTCATTTCCTTTATTTTCATTTCATTTCATTTCCTTTATTTTCATTTCCTTTCATTTCTTTTCCTTTCCTTTCCGTTCTTTTCATTTCTTTTCCTTTTTATTGCTGTTACACTCGGTGTTGTCCCGAGTTTTTAACAAATACCTGCTCAGAAACTAATTTATAATCAGCAATCAAAGAGTTAGTTACAAAAATTAAACGATCAGTTTCCTCAATCCCCCCGGACGTCCGGGAAAAGCCAGGGACTTTGTCCTTTAGGAGCAGGGAGTTTGTCTTCATGTATGAACTGGGTATTGCATTCAGGCAGGTTTTTTCAAGGCGGAAGCAGACGGTCTTTGCAATCATTGCCGTTGCCCTTGCCGTTGCCGTGATTACGGTAATGATGGCTATGATGTCGGGTTTTCAGGGGGAACTGGTAGAAGCAAGCATTGAGAATAACCCGCACATAGTGATCTCCCCGGCAGACGAGGAAGAAGAGTTCATACACCTCTACAGGCACACTTCCACACGAATCATGGAAAAGGAAGGTGTCATAGCCGTTTCCCCCAAGTACCAGGGACAGGCGGCGCTGGAGTACCGGGACAATGCCGAAGGCGTATCCCTTGAGGGGGTGGAACCCCTTGCCGAAGATGCGGTCATGCGGGTAAGCGAGGACATCATTGACGGGGATTTTTTTGCCCTTGTGCACAGCAGGCAGGGGATCATACTCGGGGACAAACTTGCAGAAAACCTTGAAGTTAAGGTCGGAGACCGGGTGGACGCTGTTTTTCCGGATTCAAAGACTAGCTCTTTCAAAGTTGTAGGGCTTACCCATACGGGCACCGCAGCCGATGAGGTTACAGCTTACGCAAGGCTTGATTCCGTACAGGATTTCTACAACGAGCCCGGAGTCGTGAGCACCATCGGGGTGAGGGTTCAAGACCCCTACCTGGCAGAGACAATAGCAGCCTCAATCGAGGGAGAAACGGGTCTGGACGCCGTAAGCTGGCGCGAGGCGAACGCCGATATCCTGGACCTCCTTGAAACCCAGCAGACTTTCATATATATCTTCTACGCGCTGATCTACGGGATTGCAGGTTTCGGGATTGCCAATACCCTGATTACCGTTGTAGCCCAGCGGACCCCGGAGATAGGGATCCTGAAAGCCATGGGAGCTTCAAGGCGGAGCATCACCATTGTTTTCCTTATCCAGTCCGCACTCCTTGGAGCCATTGGTCTTGTGCTGGGCACGGTCCTGGGCTATGTGGCAACCGTTTTTCTACAGAACTATAAGATCGAGATCCCCCAGGAGATGTATTTCGGGCTGCAGACCCTCCCTCTCCAGGTCGAACCCATTAACTTTGTCTATGCTGCTATTTTTGCCTTCGTGATCAACCTGATTGCCGGGGTTTACCCCGCCAGAAAAGCTGCAAAACTCGATGCTGTAACTGCGATCGAAAGTGCCTGAACTTCAAACGCCTCTTTCAGCCTAAGTCTTTCAGCCTGAGTCTTTCAGCCTAAGTCTTTCAGTCTTTCAGCCTCTAAGCCTTTCAGCCTCTAAGCCTTTCAGCCTCTAAGCCTTTCAGCCTCTAAGCCTTTCAGCCTGAGTCTTTCAGCCTCTAAGCCTTATTTTCAAACAACTCCGCTCATTTTCAGCCCGATGTAAATCATAAGGACGACGAAGAGGTGCTTCAGGTACTCGGGATTGACAACGTGGGCAATCTGGGCTCCTTTCCTTGCCGCAAGAATCCCTGGCCCTGCCAGCAGGACCCCGTTCAGGAGGTTAACGTAGCCCAAGGAGTAAGGCGGAAGCCCGGGCACTCCCCAGCCGTTCACAATATACCCGATCGTCCCTCCTACGGACGTAAAGATCATTACGGCAGCCGAGGTCCCGACTGCTTCTCGCATGCCGAAGTGAAGGAAAACGAGCATAATAGGGAGGCCTATCACCCCTCCTCCGATTCCTACGAGCCCGGAAAAGAAGCCTATGAGAATGCCGGCACCTGCGTAAAGGAGAACGCTGGAACTTACTTCCCTTTCTTCCCTGGGGACCGCGGGGGTCCTGTACGTTTTCAGCGCTCCGAGGATGATCGTTACCCCGAAAATCCTTCTCAGGACTTCTGCCGGCAGAACCGCTGCCACGGCTGCCCCCCCGAAACTTGCGACCAAACCGAAAATCCCGATCAGAACTGCAGGTCTCCAGAGTACGGCCTGGTTTCGCTGGTGCTTCAACACCCCGCTTATGGCGTTTGGCAGGATTACAAAAAGGCTTGTCCCAAAAGCGATCCGTAACGCAAGGTCAGGGGAAATTCCTGCCTCCTGAAAGAGCCAGTACTGGATAGGGGACATGATAAAACCCCCACCCACACCCAGGAGCCCGGAGATTAGGCCCGTGAAAGCGCCTGTGAAAAGGAGTATTAAGAGGTAGAGGGGGTCGATAGGGGTCATCCCCAGAATTAACGTTTCCGGGGTTTATGATTCTTGGGTCAAAATTAGGAATTAAAATCAGGAATTGAGTTTGAGTTTAGTTTGAGTTTAGTTTGAGCTTAGTTTGAGCTTAGTTTGAATCTGATTTTGAATTTGAATTTAAATTTGAGTTTGGAATTAATCATTCTTTTCGGGGATTTTCTGTTCCTCCGGGGAGCACCCCTCAGGAATCAGGTTTCCATATCTTTCGTATCCGGAACAGGTTTATGTAAATAAGCAATGTTGTACTTGAAATATATGCCGTTACTGCTTGAGGTTATACGGAAAAATCCGGTACTTGCAGAAAAATTGTACTTATAGGGGTATTTCATGCGGATACAAAGTGCCTGTCCCTGTAAATAATTTCCCCTTTCCGTTGGGAGACGGGAATTCGCACGCAGAAACTGTTTCCCGAATTGCTTAATTCCTTAAGCACTCCTCCGGAGTTCGTGAATCTTCATAAAACGTTCCGAAATGATTTCTTCAAGGCAGTCTGTGTCGTTTTCATCCCCTTTCCCTGATTCCTGCACGGATTCCTGGGTTCCGACCCCGAAAACGTTCATCTTCCTGATGACCCTGTTCAGGTGAAGCGCCCTGTAGACCAGTTCGGGGTTCATAACCTCCGCCAGGGAACTGTATTCTTTTTCCCCGAAGAGCAGATTAGGGTTTGCCTGAAGAACCTGAAGAGCCTCAGGGTCCTGCACAGGTGCTGTTTTATTCCTGTAGCAGTAGAGGAGTTTCGGAGCATTGTGAGGGGTCCCGTACAGCGTTTTTCTGATATGTTCGCTGACGGTTTCGTAATATTCAGTTTCAGCCCATAACTCGAAAAGGAGAGGAGATGCCTCCGGGTAGTTCAGGTAGAGAGGGCTTTTTTTGCTTCATCCAGGATCAGTTCAAAGAGTGCATTTTTGAGTGCATTTTTGAGTACATTTTCGAGTTCTTCCTGCTCACCGGATGGCGTACCGGCCTGAGAACCTTTTTCCTGAAGCTTTTTGTATGTCTGAAGGGCAAAAGAAAGTAATTCTTCCTGTCCGCCCGGCTCTTTAATTTCGGCTTTTTCCTTTTCTTCTTCTTTTTTGGGCAGTAGGGCTTGAAGCAGTTCCCTCAGCTTTGAAAATCCTGGAGAATTAGGGGATTTGGGAGCATCTGACATGAGTGTTCTTCCTGTTTTTAGTAGAGTTTCTGCTCTCTCGATGAGATTACATTCTTTTGTACAGCTGTTGTATAACTTCTTTTATATACCCATAACCTGATTTTTGAATAATTTGTTCTGGCAAACACAGGTAAATTGTGTCGTATTGTTCAGTATCGAGTAGCAATAAATATATCATGAGTTCCTCATAATATAGATCCAAAACTTTTTAAAAATAATATTTTATAATATATTCCCTTATCTTGAGAGGCTCCTTCCATGATCAAAATCGAGTTACACGGCACATACAACATTTACTACGCAATCCAGGGCATGCGAAACCCGATGAACTCCTGGCACCTGATGGACAGCAGCGAGCCGGATGCAGCCGGAAACTGCGAACTCGGGGAAAAGGACCTGAACCTGGCAAAGCGCCTGACTCTTGCAGGGACCGAGCACGGCAAATTCTTAAGGTTCATCCAGGTCTGCTTTGACCTCAATGCTCCCCTCTACTTGTGGAAGGAATTTGATACTTACAAGTTCGTTGAAAAGAACTCTACCTCCACCATGCACAGGTTGACCAGCCGGGACCTTGCCCCTCATGACTTTTCCTTCGACAGCATGACCGAGTACAGGAACACCCAGATCCGGCACCTCAACGACCTGATCAAAGCCTACAAATCCAGGGAGGGAGACAGCGAGGAAGACGCTGCATACCGGAAAGCCGTCTTCAGGGAACTCGTCCAGGACCTCCCAAGCGCCTACATGCAGAAGCGTACCGTCATCACCAACTACGCCGAACTCCGGAACATCTACTTCCAGCGCCGGAACCACAAGCTTGAGGAGTGGAGGGAATTCTGCGACTGGATGATAAAGGAGCTTCCGTACGCGGAAGAACTGATCTGCCTTGAGAAAAAGGAGTAAGGTTGAGAATAAAAAAGGATGGAATGAATGAAGCTGGAAATGAAAAAGATGTGAATAAAAACAACTTAATAAAAAAAGCTGAATATAAACGATGGAAATAAAAAGGATGACGTTGAGGATAAACAGAACAACGTTGAGAATGCTGTTCCTCCGTAATTCATTTAACCGGGGTCTGATTACTCTCAGAACCCCGGGCTTTCACCGGTCAGCTTGCTGACCGGCTTTTTCTTAAAAGTTAATAGAAAGAAAATAGAAATTAACAGATCCAGCCTCATTTTGTCGAATAATAGCTTAAATTCGATTTTAATTTAAGATTTTTAACGAACTTTTTGGAAAAGATCGAAATTCGAGTTCTGCTGCATCGATCCAAAACTAATCGTTATATCCTCTCTGAACCCTTCTGTCCAGTCATTTTGGTGCCTTTTTTGGTTACCCAAATACATTTTTCAGTCATTTGGATACACTTTTTGCTTATCCAAATACATTTTTCAGTCATTTGGATGCACTTTTTAGTTATCAAAATATACTCAAAGTCATCTGGATGCACTTTTTAGTTATCAAAATACACATTGTGGAAAGACCGCCCGCTTCGCTGCACTTCGCGGTCGGTGAGAGTGCCGGTACCTGACTTCGGCTTCTGAAGCGTAGCGTGGGGGTGGAATCTCAAAAAAGTGGCAGGGACTTTCGGGGTATTTGGAAAACTCTTTTAAACCTCGGAAACAAAACTTCTCCTTCATACTATCCAATTTGTTATTCAATCCTGTGCATTAATATTTATTTCCCGTTACTCTATCTCATAACTCTATCATAACTTTATCATAACCCTATCATAACTCGCTACCAGTGCAGTACCGAAAAGGAAGGACAGAACTCCCATGACAAAGCCCGGGCAAGCCCCCCATACACTCGAATACACGCCTCGCGAACTGAGATGCGTGCTCTTTGCAGCGACAATGGCGTCCTTCCTGTCCCCTTACATAGCTTCTTCCATCAACATCGCGCTTCCCCTGATCGGGAGGGAGTTCGGGGCGGATGCGGTGCTGCTCGGCTGGATTCCTACTACCTACCTGCTGACCTCGGCGGTGCTGCTGATCCCCTTCGGGAGGCTGGCGGACCTTTACGGGATGAAGAAGATTTTCACTTCCGGGATAATCGTTTATTCCCTTGCGGTTTTACTCTGCGGTTTTTCGGTATCGATCCCGATGCTCATCGGCTGCGAGGTGCTGGCCGGGATAGGAGGGGCGATGATTTATGCCACGGCCATTGCCCTCCTGACTGCGGTCTTTCCGGGGAGCGAAAGGGGCAGGGTGCTCGGGATCAACGTGTCAGCCGTGTACATCGGGCTTTCGGCAGGGCCTTTCCTTGGGGGAGTGCTTGCGGAGGCTTTTGGCTGGAGGAGCATCTTTCTGTCTATCGTGCCTGTGGGCATTGCCGCGTTTCTTCTCTCATTCCGGGTGAAGGTTGCGGAGGGCGGCAAGAAAGAAAAATTCGATTTCGTGGGCACCGTGATTTACGGCTTCATGCTCTTTTCCCTTATCTACGGGCTTTCCCTTGTGCCTGAAACGAAGGCTTTCGCGTTCCTGGCGGCAGGGCTTGTGGGGCTGCTGGGCTTTATCTTCTGGGAAATGAAGGTGGCAAGCCCGGTTATTAACCTGAGGCTCTTTCGGGACAACCATACCTTTGCCCTCTCGAACCTTGCAGCCCTTATCAACTACAGCGCAACGGCTGCAGTTGCCTTTCTCCTGAGCCTCTTTCTCCAGTACAACAAGGGGCTTACTCCTTTCGAAGCAGGCTCCGTGCTCGTAGCCCAGCCCGTGGTAATGGCGCTTCTTTCTCCTTTTGCCGGGAAGCTTTCGGACAGAGTCGAACCAAGGATCGTGGCTTCTGTCGGGATGGGACTTGCAGCGGTCTGCCTTTTCGCCTTAAGTTTCCTTACGGAAGAGACCCCGCTCCGGAACATAACCGCTATCCTCATGGTGCTCGGTCTCGGCTTTGCCCTCTTTTCCTCCCCCAACACCAATGCAATCATGAGCTCCGTGGAAAGGCGCTATTACGGGATCGCCTCCGGGACCATGGGCACCATGCGCCTGATCGGGCAAATGCTGAGCATGGGGCTTTCCATGATGATTTTCTCTATCTTCATCGGAAGGGTGGAAATAACTGCCGAATACCACTCGGAACTCCTGACCAGTGTGCATACGGCTTTTACCCTCTTTTCGGTACTCTGCTTCATCGGGGTCTTTGCTTCACTCGGGAGAGGGAAGCTCAGGCGTTAAGAAGGATGTTGAAGAAGGCTTATAAGGGAAGGCTTTGAGGGAAGACTTTTAGACAGCCCTTCAATCTATTTTTTTTAGCCGTACATCTCCGGGTGTCAGTAAAAAAGCGCAAAAGCTATAGGACTGGAAGGCTTTTACTAAGTTTCTTATCACGATCTTTATCACGATCTTTATCACGATCTTTATCACGATCTTTATCACGGTCTTAACCTAATTTTTTATATTTGCTCTCATGTTTAATTGATTCGGAAGGGATGAAATATGACCGAGCTTAAAAAAACAGTTACTCCAGGACGCGGTGTGGTGCTGGCCATGCTGATGGTCATAGGTTCGGGGCTGCTGGGGCTGCCGGGGCTCGTGGCGGACGTCGGGACAGTGCAGGAAGTGGTCTACGGCTGGCTTTTGATCATCCTTGCAGCAATGCCCCTGATCCAGATCTGCGCCAGGCTCGGGATGAAATTTCCGTACTCAGGAGGCATTTCCCTTTATGCCAGGGAAGCTGTGGGGGAATGGGGAGGATATGCGGTAACAGCCCTCGTCTGCGGCTCTTTTATGCTGGGAGAGCCTGCGGTCGCCCTTATCGGCGGAGAATACCTCCGGCACCTCTTTGACCTGCCTGATTCCGGGGTCTACCTGCTTGCAATTCTCATAGCCACGACCATGACCCTCATAACAGTTGCCGGGGTCAGGCTGGTCTCGCTTTTCAATTACGCAGCAGTTGCCGTACTCCTCTTCCTTATCACAGCCCTTACCTACTTTAACTTCGAATTCTTTGCCTCAGGCTTCGGTTTTTCCATGGAAGCCCTTTCCAAAGGTGTATCCGCAATTGCAGCAGGTAATTTCGAAACCCTTGACCCCTACAATGTATGGAAGATTTCCGCCCTCCTTTTCTGGGCTTTCCTGGGCTGGGAAAACATGTCCTTCGGGCTCGGGGAACTTCAGGACCCAAAAAAGAATGTGCCCCGGGTTTTCTGGCTGAGCTTTATCCTGACAATTTTCATCTACCTGATGCTGGCTGTAACGAGCATAGGGGCAGATGCAAGCGGAGTCCCTCTGGGAGGGGCGTCCGGGCTTGTAGAACTCGTCAAATTCACGCCCCCCGGAAACCTGCTGATCTGGCTGATGGGAATCGTGATCGTGGCAAACGTGACCTGCTGGAACTTTGCCTCCAGCCGCCTCCTCTACGCCTCGGGAAAGGAAGAAATCCTGCCTGCATATCTGGGAAAACTTTCGAAAGGTGGTCAGCCCCTGGCATGCATCCTGAGCATGTACGCGGTCTTCGTGCTTGTGATCCTGGGAACCTGGCTGTTTAAGATTCCGATATCCTCCCTGCTCATGCTCGTGAACCAGAACTTCCTCTTCCTCTACGGTTTCATCCTGCTCTCCTTCTGGAAGATCGAAACCGGATGGAGGCGCTGGGTCTATTCGGCACTTTCCCTGCTCTCCCTCTCCTTCCTGGTCTCCGGTTTTACCTGGAAAATCCTCTATTCCGTAGCCCTTACAGGGCTTGGCTATTACGGCTTTGTCAGGAAAAACAGGCGGCTGAAGCGTGAAAAAGAAATCCGTGAAATGGAAGAGACGGTGTTTCCTGTAAGTTCGGACCTGTAAGTTCAGACCTGTAAGTGCCGCTTAATATGCTGCTCAATGTCCTGAGTAAAGCGTTGATGGATTTCCAGTGGAAGTAATGCCAAAAATCCGCTCGCCAAAGAATATATATTTAAATGCTAGATGTACGGCGACGAAAAAATGACAGAACTCGGAAAAACAATAACCCTCTGGCGAGGCCTCGGGCTTGCAATCTGCATGCTTATCGGAACAGGCATCCTTGCGCTCCCCGGCCTGGCTCTTGATGCCGGAAATGTCCACGAGGCAGTCCTCGGCTGGCTGCTGATCTCCCTTGTCGCAGTGCCTCTTATCCAGATATGCGCCCGCCTGGGCCTGAAATTTCCCTCCACCGCCGGGCTTGCCCGCTACGCTGAAGAAGCTGTCGGGCCCTGGGGAGGATATGCGGTTTCCTATCTGGTCGCAGGCTCTTTCCTCTTCGGGCTCCCCGCCGTTGCCCTGGTAGGGGCTGAATACGTACGGCAGCTACTACCCCTTTCTGCATTGGAAGTTGCCCTTTTTGCAATCCTCTTCATAATCCTGATGACCCTTTCAAACCTGGCAGGCATAAGGGCCATTTCCCTTATCAACTATGCAGCCCTGGCCGTGCTCTTCCTCTTGATCGGTCTGCTTGTTCTCTTCAACCTGAACTTCCTTACATCGGGCCTCGGGCTTACCGTAGAAGCCCTGAACGGTAGCGCAGGTTCAGGCGTAAACGTGGACCCTAAGAAGCTCTGGACCATTGCAGCCCTGCTTTTCTGGGCTTTTCTGGGCTGGGAGAACCTCTCCTTTTCTCTCGGGGAAATCAAAGATCCTGAGAAAAACGTCCCCCGCCTCTACTGGCTTAGTTTTGTCCTGGTGGTCTCGATCTACCTCCTCCTGGCTTTTATCAGCGCAGGAGCAAAGGCAGCCGGAGTCCCTCTCCAGGGTGCAGCCGGGTTATCAGGCCTTGTCCGCTTCACCCCGGGAGGAGACCTTCTTGTCTGGTTTATGGTCATAGTGGTTGCAGCAAACGCCTGTTCCTGGAACTTTACAGCCAGTCGCCTGCTCTTTTCCGGAGGCAGGACCGGAATCTTCCCGGCAAGCCTGGGGAAGCTGTCGAAGCGAAGCATCCCCGTGCCCGCTCTTGCAGTCCTTTTTGTCTCATCGTTTACCCTGATCCTGGCAACTTACATCTTCAAAATTTCAGTCTCGGACCTGATCCTGCTGGTAAACCAGAACTTCGTCTTCCTCTATGCCTTCATCATCCTTGCCTACTGGAAGACCGAAACCGGCTGGCAGAAATGGGTCTTTTCAGGGCTTTCCCTTGCTTCCCTTGCCTTTCTGGTCTCGGGGTTCACATGGGAAATTATCTACCCTATTTTCCTGATAGGGCTCGGATACTACAGGTGGACCGTTTCCAAAAAGGGGAAACTCCTAAAAAAAGAAAAGCAATACGTGCTTACACCTGACGAAACCGAGCTGCCGGCTGGGCTTCAGCACTGAACGTAGCTGACGTCAGCTGGCCTTAAAGCTGCCCTTAAAGCCGAAATTACGAGGTAAACATCAGCGTTTTAAGGCCTGAAAACAAAAATCATGGTGTAAATCGGGAAAGGGGATAAAGGAGGTCAGATTACGTCCGGTTCCGGGCTGAGGAAGGAAATAACACTCTGGAGGGGAGCCGCCCTTGCAATTTCCATGATCATAGGCTCCGGCCTCCTCGGCCTCCCGGGTCTGGTCCTGGAAATCGGGAACCCCTATGAGGCTGTCCTGGGCTGGATTTTGATTTCCCTGGCGGTCTTCCCCCTGATCCGGATCTTTGCAACCCTCGGCCTGAAGTTCCCGACAAGTGCTGGCCTTGCCCGCTACGCCGAGGAAGCGGTCGGACCCTGGGGCGGCTACGCCGTTACCTACCTGGTCTTTGGCTCGATTCCCGGGCTTCCTGCTGTTACCCTTATCGGGGCAGAGTATGTGCAGCGCCTCTTTTCCCTGCCTTTTGACAACACAGCTCTCCTCACTCCGCTGCTGGCCATGCTAATCGTAACGGTAATGACCTTTTTCAACCTCGCAGGCGTCCGGGCAGTTTCGCTCGTCAACTACGCAGCCCTGATGGTCCTGATCCTTTTGCTCCTTGTAATTTCTGTTTTTAACCTGGACTTTTTTGTCTCAGGCGTCTCCCTCCTCCCTGAAGCCCTCTCAGGGGAAGGCAGAGTGGACCTCAAAAACCTCTGGAAAATCGCAGCCCTCCTCTTCTGGGCTTTCCTGGGCTGGGGCAGCTTTTCCTTCTCCCTCGGGGAACTGGAGTCCCCGGAAAAAAATGTGCCGAGGGTCTACTGGCTGAGTTTTGCCGCGGTGGTCTTCATCTACCTGATGCTCGCCTTCACAACCGCCGGGGCCGAAATAAGTGGCGTTTCCCTGAAAGGGGCTTCCGGCCTTGCAGGCCTGGTCGAGCTAACCCCGGGAGGGGACCTGCTGCTCGGGCTGATCGTAATCGTCCTGGTAGCAAACGCAAGCTCCTGGAACTTCACAGCCAGCCGTCTACTCTACTCCGCAGCAAACGAGGGGATTTTCCCCGCTTCCCTGGGCAAGCTCTCGGGAAG
Source organism: Methanobacteriota archaeon (assembly GCA_016841625.1). GTDB lineage: Archaea > Halobacteriota > Methanosarcinia > Methanosarcinales > Methanosarcinaceae > MTP4. The sequence continues at coordinate 50,175 of JAENYU010000008.1, read as the reverse complement.
AGCGATCCCGGTCACTGCTCTGCTGGCGCTTTATGCAGTTTCTCTTCTCCTCATCTCCGCAACCTACGTCTTCAAAGTCCCGATTTCGGCAATGGTGCTCCTGGTGGACCAGAACTTTGTCTTCCTCTACGCTTTTGTGGTGCTTTCGTACTGGAAGCTCGAAATTGGGTGGAAGCGGTGGGTTTTTACGGGGCTCTCGTTTGTTTCACTTTCATTTCTGGTCTCGGGGTTCAGCTGGTGGGTAGTTTATCCGCTGCTGCTGGTGGGAATGGGGTACTGGAGGGGTGTGAGGAAAAAGAAAAAGAAAACAGTAGGCGGAGGTGCCTGAGTGTAAAGAACACAGAGGTCGGTCCGGATCTTACCCCGAACTTGGCCGGGGGGACATTTCCGGGCGAAGCCCGGCCTGAGCGAATGTAAATCGTGGAAAAAGAATCGAGAGAATAATTTTTCCTGTCTCAGAGATTTAAAAAAGTAATTCGTCTTTTTTCCCATCAGGGTTGGGAACATGAAAGGGATGAGGGGATAGATGCTTCTATAAAAGCTATAAGATAATAGAGTTGTATATTTAATTTGTTGGGGAAAGGAAAGGGGGACATCCTATAGCTATCTTTCTTATTCAAAACATCATTAGTGCGGATGAAGCAAAAGAAGCATCTGTAGCCGAGCTCCTGGAGAAACTCTCTTCAAATGAAGGTGGACTTGGTGCTGTGGAGGCAAAAGAGAGGCTTCAAAAATACGGGCCCAATGAAATCACGGAAAAGAAAACCAGTGCGCTTGTCAAGTTCTTAGGCTATTTTTGGGGGCCCATTCCCTGGATGATCGAAGTTGCAGCAGTCCTGTCGGCAGTCCTGCACCGGTGGGATGATTTTGCGATTATTCTTGCGCTGCTGCTGTTGAATGTAACAGTGGGCTTCTGGCAGGAGAATAAAGCCGACAATGCTATTGAATTATTGAAGCAGAAACTGGCTTTGAAAGCAATGGTGCGCAGGGATAACAAATGGCTTGAAATCTCTGCTCATGAAATAGTACCCGGGGATATAATTCGCCTCCGTCTGGGGGATATTTTCCCTGCTGATGTTAAGCTCATAAACGGAGATTACCTGCTGATAGACGAGTCGGCATTAACCGGGGAATCTCTCCCCGTGGAAAAGCATGTGTCCGATGTTGCATACTCAGGCTCCGTTATCCGGCAGGGGGAAATGGATGCGCTGGTAGTTGCAACCGGCATGGCCACCTTCTTTGGCAGGACTGCAAAGCTGGTCGAAGAGGCAAAAATCCAGAGCCACTTCCAGAAGGCTGTCATCAAGATAGGGGATTACCTTATTGTTTTTGCCCTTGTGCTTGTAGCCCTTACATTTCTTGTGGTGCTCTTCCGCCACGAAAGCCTGCTGGAGTTTTTCCAGTTTGCGCTTGTCCTGCTTGTAGCAGCAATCCCGGCAGCTCTGCCTGCGGTTCTATCGGTGAGCATGGCAGTAGGTGCAATTTCTCTGGCCAAAGATGGAGCTATAGTCAGTAAGCTTGCGGCTGTCGAGGAAATGGCCGGAATGGATATCCTGTGTTCGGATAAGACCGGTACCATTACCAAAAACGAGCTGGTTCTGACTGAAATAAACCCTTTTCAGGATTTTTCCGAAAACGATGTGCTTCTTTTTGCCAGCCTGGCTTCAAGGGGAGAGGACCGGGACCCGATTGATGATGCAATTCTTGCCGGAACAAAGACCCTGCAGGATTTTTCCGAGCTGGCCGGAAGCTACAGGGTACTTTCATTCAAGCCTTTTGACCCGGTTTCAAAAAGGACCGAAGCCACAGTAGAGGACTCTGCTGGCAACAGGTTCCTGGTAACAAAAGGGGCACCTCAGGTAATTTCGGCTCTCATGGAAAGTGAAGTTTCCGTGGACAGTGAAGTTACTGTGGCCAGTAAAATTACCACGGACAGTAAAGTTACTGTGGACAGTGAGGATACGCCCGAATCCCGGGTTGAGGAATACATTAACGAGTTTGCCTCCAGGGGGTACCGGGCCCTGGGGGTTGGCAGGACCGATGCTCAGGGGAACTGGCATTTTGCAGGGCTTCTTGCCCTTTACGACCCTCCCCGTGAAGATTCCGCAGAAACCATCAGGACTGCACAGGCCATGGGTGTGGATGTAAAAATGATTACCGGAGACCATCTTGCTATTGCAAAGGAGATTTCCAGGCAGGTAAACTTAAAGCCGGATATCATGCTTGCAACGTCCTTTCTGGACCTGCCTGACAGGAAAGCAGAGAAAATAGTCGAAGATGCGGATGGTTTTGCCCAGGTTTTCCCGGAGCATAAGTACCATATCGTGGAGTTACTGCAGCAAAGGGGCCACATCATAGGCATGACCGGAGACGGGGTCAATGATGCGCCAGCCCTGAAAAAGGCGGATGCAGGCATTGCTGTTGCCGGGGCTATGGACGCAGCAAAGTCAGCTGCTGACATCGTGCTGACAAAGCCCGGGCTTTCCGTCATTGTCAATGCGCTCATAGAGAGCCGTAAGATATTCCAGCGGATGAACAATTATGCCCTGTACCGCATTACCGAAACAACTCGAGTCCTGCTTTTCATAACGCTTTCAATCCTGGTGTTTAAGTTTTATCCCGTAACTTCCCTGATGATAGTTTTGCTTGCGCTTCTAAATGATGCCCCGATAATGACCATTGCTTACGATAATGTCAAATACTCCGATCTACCGGAAAAATGGGATATGCGGACTTTGCTGAGTATGGCAACCATTCTCGGGGTTGTTGGAGTTATCAGTTCATTCGGAATCCTTTACATAGGCCTTCACGTTTTTCAGCTTTCCCATGAAGTCCTCCAGTCTTTCATATACCTGAAACTTTCCGTAGCAGGCCATTTAACAATATTTGTTGCAAGGACAAAAGGCTATTTCTGGTCGGTAAAACCGGCCAAACCCTTATTTGTAGCGGTAATAGTTACACAGATGATTGCCACACTAATTACCGTGTATGGGTTCTTGCTTCCTGCAATGGGCTGGAAACTTGCCTTTTTTGTCTGGGGATATTCGTTGACTGCCTTTCTTATAACAGATTTTATCAAAGTCCGGGCTTACAGCTTGCTGAACCACACCGGAATAAAGTTTCACATATAAATGGGCTTCATTTAATGGGCTTCGTTGCCCGGAAATCTCCTGAGAACCTTGCGGACGGAAACCTATAAATCCTTAGCCCTTGCCACATAATGGAATAATCCACAGGCAACGTAGAACAACGCAAAATACGAAAAAGACCTCAAAAACGGCCTTTTGAAATATGTCTGCATCAGAGACATCCCGCAAAATGAGGAAATCACAATAAACTACAACTGCGACCCGGAGGACAAAACACCTGTATGGTTTGACGTGGAGGACAGAACTGACCTTCTGGCTTTAGATTTGGTGAAACAACTTTCACTCTCTATAATTATTTAATTTTTTTATGTTTTACTTTTAATTTTAATTTTAATTTTTTACTTTTTTACCATGAAATTCAGCCTAAATCTGCCTTCTCCAATTTGATCAGTTCTTGTCGTCTTTGAATTTGGTCTGCCAGTGCGTCCCGTCACAAAACGGCTTGTTCTTTGAATCCCCGCAGCGGCAGAGTGTGTAATGCTCTTTTGATTCCGGGACCGAACCGTCCGGGTCTTCCAGTTCGATATACCCGACAACACTATAAAAACTGTCCTTGCAAATAGTAATTTCAGGTGGGCGTGGATAGTCTTTGTGCAGGACCCCATCCCTGGAATAGCTCAGGGCTCCGGACGGGCAGCTCCTGATAACTTTCTCAATTTCTTCTGTGTCCTCAGCGTCCGGATCGATCCAGGGCCTTTTATCTGTCCTGAAAACGGAAGATGCATCATTAACGCAGGATGCAGCATGGGCACAGACTCCCCTGTTGTAATGAATGGTAAGCTTCTTGCCTTTGTAATCTTTTACTTTATCAGGCGCAAGGTCTTCTTTCTTTTCTCCTGAAAAACCGACCTTTGAATGAGCCCCATCGCAAAAGGGTTTGTTTTCTGACTTCCCACATCTGCAAAGGGCCATTACAGGCTTTGTTTCAATGGATTCGCCTTTTGAATTCCTGAAGTTCTTCAGATCCCTGACAAGATACGGGCCGTCTTTAACGACTTTTATTGAAGGTTTCTTTTCTTCGCTTTGTGAAACCATTTGTCCCATCCCCTGGTATTACATTTCCTTATTATTACATTAGCTTTTTCGGCTTAAGTATCTGCCCATGGCTTCTGATTACGCATTCGAGCCCGCTTCCGGGAAATGAAGAAAGGCCCTGGTTTGTGACAGGGTTTAATAGTAACTCCAATTTTGCTTGTTTCTGTCTTAGTATCGATTCCCAGGGCTCTCACCGCTTGCGTAAGCAAGCGGTCCTTCCCGAAATTTCTGAAAAAAAGCGACTGCAAAATAAATTTCTTATGAACCTTTACTTTTATTCAACTCGTGTTCCAGTCACTACTTTATGTCAGGATCGTAACTTTAGGAAGTTTAGACTTTATACAAAGTCTCTTTAAATTTCGATGTGTCATAAAAAACCTGAATTTGTTGAAAATTTCTACAGAGTTTTTTTGTTTTTTTGTGAGGGCCGCCAGGCAAGCTGGCGGAGGTTTTCGATCTCTGATGGGGATAAAAAGGTTTCCGGGATTAGTGCTTTGCCTACAAAATCGCCCAGTAACGGCTATTTTCTGGGTTTACAGTGTATTTTTTGGGTATAGGGGGTATTTTTTAGGTAGCAGGTCAACTTTCTGGGTATTCGAGAATTTTCGGCATCAAGAACGCCATTGTCATCATCCCAAATAATAATCAGTATACAATAAACGAAAACAGTAATAGTTGGCGTATAGTGAAATCAGGACTTTCGAAAATGTTCGCCTAATTCTCTGAGATTACTCCATTTTTTAAAATAATTCTCCTTGAAATATATTTTATATTTTGTTTTATCGCACCCACACTCAATATATTTTGTTGTAGCAAGTGGAATTGCAAAAAAAATGATACGTAATAGGAACATATAAACTGGACGAAGCAACGTACGTATAATGCCTAAAACTAAGTATTTAACAATGGTAGAATGTTTTCCAGCATTGCGATTCCACATCGCCTTTGCTATTAGGGAACTATACGTCTCCTTATATGTGTTTTTATCAACATTATATATCCAAGTAGTATTGATCTCACTAACAAGCTTAGCGTCCTTATTTAGATGATGTTTATACCAAGCCAAAAACCCTAAAATTGTTGCAATGATAATAGACAAGATAGTGAATAGTTGCGATAAAATGGATAAGACTTCAGCAACCATAGCAACAATAGATCCAAAAACAAGTACTATAATTGCTGATAAGTATAGAACTTTATTGACAGCTTTGTTTATGGGGATTATTGTAGATTCTATAATATCTACGCGACTAATTATTTTTCCATAACGATCTCGATTTTTTGCGACTTGCCCAGCACTCCGAATTGCGTTTATCCAATACTTTTTACCACATTTGAACTTGGAGCTAAAGTTTTTATCATCTAGAAAACATCCTATGCATCTTTCATAAATAGAAGTTATATCACCTCTGACATCCACTAACAAATGTGCAACCTTATCGTCTAATAGTTTGCTTCTTTCATCTGCAGTTTTCATTTTTAATTACCCAAAGTCCACTCGTCGTATGTTGATGTCTTCAAAACTACTTGGAAAATTTAGTAAGAATTACATGATATATCAATATAAGTAATTTTTTGAAGAAAGAGAACATTCTATTTTTAGGTGACTTCCCTATTTTTTGGTTATGGCCTCTATTTTCTGGGTTTATAGTGTATTTTTAAGATAAAACTATTTTTTAGCCATGCATGGGATCAGGTAAAATGAGTAAACGATAAGGGTAACGGTTCCTTCAAATAGGTTACAGTTCCCTCAGAACCCGGACCCCGAGTCCGGAACTCCTGTACCCTGAGCCGCTGTTCCCCCGGTTCGCTGTCCTGCAGTACCCGGCGCTGCCTTCCCAGCTCCCTCCCCGCCTGACCTTGAGGGAGTTGCTCAGACTTTCCCGGGCGCTGCCGTCGGAAGGTGCTCCGTAATAGTTATCGTGCCAGCCGTCCTGCACCCATTCCCAGACGTTCCCGTGCATGTCGTAAAGGCCCCAGGGGTTGGGGTTCTTCTGGCCTACAGGGTGGGGTTTGTCTCCCGAATTCTCATCGTACCAGGCATATTCTCCAAGGCTTGAAACATCGTACCCGAAAGAATACCTGGCGTTGTTCCCTGCCCTGCAGGCATATTCCCATTCGGCTTCCGAGGGGAGGCGATATTTATCGGCTTTTTCCATCTCGTTGAGCTTTTTTATGAATTGCTGGGCTTCTTCCCAGGAAACTCTTTCAACCGGAAGGGAATCCCCTTTGAAATATGAAGGATTGTTTCCCATTACTTTTTGCCACTGTTCCTGAGTAACTTCGTATTTGCCCAGGTAGAAAGGCTCTTCGATCGTGACTTTATGCACGGGACTTTCATCGTTGTCCGTTCCGCTTTCGCCTGAAGGCGAGCCCATCATGAACTCTCCTCCGGGGATCAGCGTGAACTCCATGCCAATGGAGTTTGTGTAAGTTTCAGGATTACCGGGGCCGCCGCCCCAGTCCAGGACTATGGCAGAAGCTCCCACAAGAAGGATGCCGATGATCATCAGGCCAAGGACAGGGACCGGTTTTTTAGATGGACTGCCGGCTTTTTTCTCCGGGGCCTGAGATGGAGGGTTTTTTGCGGGTGCTTTCTTTTCTGGAGAGCATTTAACGGTTTGTTCTGCTACCTGAGCCTTTCCGGTTTCTTCCGGCTTTTTCCTTTCAGGTCCTTCACTTTCAATGCCGGCTTTATCTTCTTCAAGGAAGCCTATTTTGCTTCGCTGCACCACACTTCCCTGAATATCGATGGATTGTGAATCCGTTGATTGTGAATCCGTTGATTGTGAATCCGTTGATTGTGAACCTGTTGATTGTGAACCAGTTGATTGTGAACCAGTTGATTGTGAACCAGTTGATTGTGAATCTGCGGACTGCAAATCTGCCGCTCGAAAATCCGTTCCTCCCGCAAAATTCGTGTGCTGCACTACCGAGTCAATAATGTTGATGACCTGTTCCTTTTTGATAATCCCGATTTCCCTGGCAGCGCCGACACTCCGTATAAGGTGCCGGAGGTTTTCAAGAATTTCATTTAAAAAGCCATTGAGTCCGAAGGCTTTGTCCGAGTTTGCATGCAGGAAAACCTGGGCAATTCCCTCCTCTTCCAGGACAACGGCTGTGAGCAGGTAATAAGCCTTTTCTCCCAGGGAGTCGCCTGCGAGGTACAGGACTTTTCTGTTTTCGATGGAAAACTCGTCAACTTTGTACAGCCGGTTTTTGCAGGTGTGGGCGAGAAGCTCAACAAGCTTTTCAGGAGAGATGTTTTCAAAAGTAAGGCCGTGTTCAGCCGAATTCCCCGTTTCGTAAAGCTTCAGGAACTCAGACCTTGTAATTGCTTTTTCTTTCAGGAAGGGACAGACGCAGTGGATAACTTTTGGGTGCATATCAAGGGTGTGCTTTTCCCAGCTGTGGTCTTTGTAGCGGACTGTCGCCCCGATCTCTTCCCTGTGGACGCAGCCGAGAGGTTTTAGCAGGAATTTTACGGTCCGGGGGACCGAGGGGGGAAGCGTCCCGAGCTTTTCCACAATATTGCCTTCAAGCTCGAAAAGCGAATCATTGTAATCCAGGATGACCTCTACATCGGAAATGGCGGAATTCCCGTTGTTAGTCACACGGATGCCGAACCTCACCGTGTTGTCGGGAAGTACTTCATACCCACGTTTGATTTCCAGGTCCACAGGCTTAAAATCCTCCGCTTTACTATTCGTTACAATCGTAAAAGTAATTTTTGTTCAAAGTTAAAGGACGTGCCACATTAAAACCGCTGCTTGAATATATGCCTGGATGAATCTACTGTTTGAGAAAATCTTTAATAACACTTATCTACCCTTTTAACTATGGAAAAGGCTTGCAGGCTTTTAGCCATTATCCGGCAGCCAGGTGGTTGAAAATTGGAAAACACGTTAATCACGATTTTAAAGCTGAGCCTGTTCGAAACCTTCTGCGTGACAGGTCTCCTCATCCTCATAGGCCTGATTCTCGGCATTATCGGAAACAGAGCCAATTTCTACATCCAGAGGGTGTTCGGCTGGAAAGGCATCATGCTGACTGCCTGGATAGGTACTCCTGTGCACGAATCAGGCCATCTGCTGATGTGTTACCTGTTCAGGCACAATGTGAAGGAGTTTCGGCTACTTGCACTGAGAAGGAAGGACGGGGTCCTGGGATATGTCCAGCACGGCTGGGACCCGAAAAGCCTTTACCAGAATATAGGCAATTTTTTCATCGGAATGGGACCCATATTCAGTGGAACGTTGGCTCTGATCCTGGGGATGTATTTGCTCCTGCCAGATTCTTTTTCTCAGTTTTCGAACTTTCTGACCCTTGAGCCCACCCAGCTTGACCCCGGCATCCTGATGCAGATTTTAGTGCTTACCGCCGAACTCTTCGGCAGCATCTTCTCGGTTGAAAACGTGAGTAACCTCAATTTCTGGATCTATTTTGCCCTGGCAATCGGGATTTCCTCTCACATCGCGCTTAGCAAAGAGGACCTGAAAGGAGCTTCAAGGGGCTTTGTTACGATATTCTCGTTTATTTTCCTGGTAAATGTGGTCGCCCTGCTTCTCAAAGCAGACTTATCCGGTTTTTTCCTGGATGTTCTTGCCTTCAATATCTATTTGCTGGCGTTCTCAATGGTTTCGATTGCCTTTTCTTCGATAAGGCTGTTTTTAAGCTTCTTTGCTTATGTCCTGGCTTACAGGATTCCCTGAAACAGGGTTTCTGATAAAAATCCTGATACAGGACATCTGATAAAAATACTCGATCAAAATTACCTTATCAAGGACCACCTTATAAAAAATTCATTATAAAAACCATCTGAATGTATCAATTTACCTGAACAAAATTTAGTATACAATTATCTACTCGATACGCAGATGGTATGAGGTGAAGGAGGTATGCATTCTGGCAGGCCGAAAAGAGCATTTTTACATAGGGGTAATGGTTTCTTTCTTTCTCCTCATGTTTTTGGATTCAAGAGGCCTGACCTTCGGCTTTGAATTTATACTGCTGGCTATTGCATCCGCAGCGATAGGGTCCAGGCTGCCTGACCTGCTGGAACCACCAAGGGGCGGCTATCACAGGAGATTTTTCCATTCGGTCCTTTTCCTGACACTGCTGCTGTTATTTTTCATCTACACTTATGCAGAAATCCTGACTGCTAACCCCAGGAGTGAATTTGCTTTCGGGCTCTTTTTTGCGGAGGCGGGATATGCTTCCCATTTATTGCGGGACGCATTTACACCTGCAAGGCTTCCACTGCTGGGTTTCTTTCACATCTGGGATGAAATCTGATTCCAGCGGCATTTTGGGTTGATCGTGTGCTTAAACAGGAGGCGGCTTCCGGGCAAAGCTCGGGAATCTTGCCTCGGATGAGTTAAATCAGATTCCAAAACGGCTATTTTTATCCAAACTTGGCAGTAATCCTAAAAAACCTGGCCGGAATTCCTGAAATCAATTTTCAACTTCACCCAAACAAATAATCAAAGGGAATCGCAAAGGGCAACAAAATTACCCACAGCAGGAAAAAGGCCGTCATTATCCACGGGATATGTGTAAAATCCCTTTTAATTGCATGAGGCAGGGCATAAACAAGCAGCCAGAGGGGTTTGTATACCAGCTGGAAGAAAAGGATTGGAGAAAACCGAACCGGATAGAATAAACCGAAAAAAGACAGCACTCCTAATGCTATCCAGAAAGCTCCCGCAAGACGGATAATTTCGCTGTAGGAGAAGGCATCATTAAAAATGGATGTTACTGCCTTTTTTGGGGCAAATAAGCAAAAAGAACCTACAACTGCGCCTACAACAATGTTTGCTCCAAAAATGATTATTGGATCAATTATTGTCATCAAAGTATGAGATTAATCTCCTGTTTGATAAAGGTATATTGATTTTTGTTTCTTATCAATCCTCTATTTTTTTCCTTTAAAAGGCTTGACGCAAAAGGCAACACGCAGCTTATTGTTAAAATTAGATTTTTGCAGTATTTAACAGTAAATCCGAAACCAGGTGATTTACTGTTAAGTTCAGAACCTCGAAATATTTAACGGTAAATCCAAAATTCACGTTTACTGTAAGATTTTTGGCTTTACAGTACTTTACAGTAATGCCCGGTGCAAATTACTTTACTATCTCATACCTTGTCCGGGCGCCTGACCCTATTTTTTTGATTAGTTCCAGCTCTTCAAGTTTTTTAAGGTGCTGGAGAGCTGTAGGTTTGGACATACCCGTAAGTTCAGCAATTTCACTGCTTTTCATGGGGGATACGGCGGATTGTAAGATTTGTTTATCAGAATCATCAAGGATCATCGAGAGGTCTTTCTTGAAGATCACGACAAAGCGGTTCGGGTCGGTCTTGAAGGTAACAGAGCAAATGGGATGTTCTTCGGTTTCCTTTTTTATAAGCTGGATCCCGTAGCCGTACCTTTCTATAAAGCCGGTATCGTAGAGGAGGTTGCAGATTGCCGGGTTTCTGGGGACATGATCCGGGTCATCGAGGTTCACACCGGGCAGCAGGCCACCGGGGTTTTTGATCTCTATGCGGTCGGGGTAGAGGAAAATTCGGACATCGGCATTGATTACGTAATTCCTGTGGGAGACAGCGTTTATGATTGCTTCCCTTAGAGCCCTTGGGGGATACTCTTCCATTTTGACTCTTTTTGTTCCTTTGATGAACTCGATTTTTTTAATTTCCCGCAGCAGGTCCTCGTAAGCGGATTCAATACATTTCCATACAGGACCCTCGTATTCCTTACTCCATACAGGCTGGCCTTTTTCCATGGCTATAATTCTGAGCTTTGCATGAGGGATGAACTCCTGGACATCTGTAAAAAATAGGGTCCCTGCATTTGTCAGCATGCTGTTTTTTACAGCTCCTGAACTTCGCAAGTACCGGTTCCTGTCTTCGTCAGCTACACTTTTGCCCCTGCTTCTCGTGATTTCTTCAAAAAACCAGTCAAGAAATTCGGTTTTTGCGGTCTTAAAAGGAATTAAAGGGGCTTCATCCCAGTTAAGGGTTCCAAGTTCACTGGAAAGCATCAGGATTTCCTGTATAGAAAGAGGCCTTGAACTACACCCTATCCGGATGTATACAACCCCTCCCACGGAAGAAAGCGTATCTCCTTTTTTAATCTCAACAGCAAGAATGTCTTTGGCGTCGATTGAAAATTTTTGTGTCTTCAGCTTCAGGGGGGGAATTATGTTTTGAGCAGCGGCAGATACGGCGTCCTGTGCTTTTTTTACGTCCGTACCCACAATTTTCCCGTAATCGTCAACTCCTATGAGGAGATACCCGCCGCTAGCATTTGAAAAGGCGGTAAGCTCTTTATTAAGTGCGCTTGTAGGTTTCTGCTTAAACTCTACCCTTTCCGACTCCCCTTCCTGAATTAGGGCAAGGAGCTTTTCAATGTCCATATCTACTGTAAAGTACTGTAAAGGTAAATATTTAACGGTAAATCCAAAATTGACGTTTACTGTAAGATATTTTGCCTTACAGTACTTTACAGTAAACTCCTTGCTGCTGTTTTTGAAATTTACAGGACAAATAATAATTAAGCCTATAAAATTGATACTGAGCTGATAACTCTTCATTTTTATTTAGAACATTATATGTAAAACAAGCTCAGGTGAACTACCCCTCCCTGTCTCCTTCGGAGCCGAGGAAGGGGCTTCCTGCTTCATTTCCCGGAGCAACCTCCACGAATCCACAGGCTCTTCCCCGTGTCCCACGGGTGATTTTGAATCAAGTTGCCAGTGCAAACTTTTTGATGTTGATAGCGGCGTTAATGTCCCTGTCATGGAACGTTCCACAGGCAGGGCATTCCCACTCCCGGACAGCCAGAGTTATGTCCTTGTTGTGGTATCCGCAAACGTTACAGGTTTTTGTGGAAGGCTCCCACATCCCGATCCTAATAACGGTTTTGCCGAGCCTTTTAGCCTTATATTCCAGTTTCGAAACAAAGCTTCCCCATGCCGAATCACTGATAGCCTGAGCAAGTTTATGGTTTTTCTTCATCCCCTTAATGTTTAACGATTCCACTGCAATGGCATGGGCTTGGTTGTCGCTCAAAAGAGTGTTTGACTCCTTATGCTGGAAATCGTGTCTCTGGTTGGAGATTTTCTCATGGATTAGAGCAAGCTGTTTTACGGCTTTCTTCCTGTTGTTGGACCCTTTCTGTTTCCTGCTGACCCTCCTCTGGAGGGTTTTCAGGCGGTTCAAAGACTTTTTCAGGAACTTAGGGTTCTCTATCTTCTCCCCGGTGGAAAGGATCGCAAAGTCCTTGATCCCGAGGTCAACCCCGACTGTGGTATCCTCTGAGTATTCCTGTATTTCCGGGTACTCTTCCCTGTCTTCCGTCAGGATGCTAATGAAGTACTTTCTTGTAGGGGTTCTTCTTACGGTTGCCGTTCTCAGGAACTCACCATTAAGATCCTTTTCGACAATGACCTCCCCGTTAACTTCGGTAGTCTCTATCATGTTCTCAAAAAACTCAGGACTGAACATGTCCCGGTGCATCTTGATTTTCATCCAGCCGATTCCCGGAAGAAACACCTGCGAAGTGGTCAGGTTGAGCTTGTACCTCTGGGGAATCTGGAAAGACTTGTTGGTGTCTTTCTTCGTTTTCCGTTGAGGAAAGCCGGTTTGACCTTTGAAAAACCGGGAGAAAGAATCATGCAAGTTTCTTCTTGCTTCTTGAAGAGACTGAGAATTGACCTCTTTGAGCCAGGGGTAGATTTCCTTGAACATGGGAAGGTACTTGTCAAGTTGACTCAGGGAAATGTTGATCCTGAATTTGTCGTAGAAAACCTTTTTGATGTGGAGGAAGCGATTATATATGAATCGACAGCTACCGATATGCTTTTCGATAAGTGTTTTTTGTTCATCATCCGGGTAGATCCGGAATACGTTCCCCATTTTCATGACATTCCTTAATTGTTTTAAAATGAGATAAGGAAATTCTTTTATAATTTTCAATGAGTTATTTTATTGTAGTGTCGGGAAGTTGACGGCTCCCATCTCCCACCTGTCGGCCTAAGGCCTCCGAGGAAGGAGTCTTCCCGCCTGCTAAGATAAATGAAATGCTTTTTATAGGGGACAGCGCCTAAAATAGTAATGGAGCGATAAAATGGACTTAAAGAAACTGATCAGTGCAATTCTGTCTATTGTTCTTGTTTTACTGGCACTATACTCCATGCTTACGTATTTCCCCAATCCTTTTAATTAAGCTGTTTTTCCGGAAAAGGGCTCAATTTGCGATTGAGTCGGAGCAGCTAACGTATGAATTAAAACCGGAATCTCTTCTTTTTGGAATTCGGTCATTCCGGCTTACCTTGTGTAGTTTCTATTAACCTCACAACCCCGCTGGCTCCTTCCCGGGCCATGTCCATCTCCACCAGGTAGGTGTAATCCGAAATCTCCTCAAGCCCTCCGGCCCCCGAAGCTCCCACAATCAACGAATAGATTTTTGCGTTGTACCGTTTCTTTGCCTCTTCCCAGCGGGCAAGCACCAGCTCGTCGGAGACCTCGGACTTCCCGTCCGTGATGAAGAGCAGGTCTGCGCCTCGAAAGTCCTTTTCTTTCAGGCTCTTTAGCCCGGAAGCAAGCGCGGTGTTAAAGTCCGTCCCGCCCCCGAAGGTGTAGAGGAGGAAGTTCAGGAACTTTTCTGACATCCGTTTTTTGCTGCTGAGCTCGATTTCCAGGTGCTGGGTTGTGGAGGCGAAGAGGATTACTTTCATGTCCCTGTGCTGGGCAAGCATCCTTTTTGCAATCGCAAGGACCGCGGACTTGGCAAGGGTCTGGGGGGCCCCGTGCATGGAACCCGAGGTATCCACAAGGACGATCAGGGGGCCTTTGGGCTTCAGGCGGGGCGGGCCTGTGAAATGCTTGCCAAGCAGCTGATAGCTAAGGAGCCTGCCTTCCAGCATGTCCGCATAGAACTTCCGTTTCAGGGTCGGGTTCAGGAGCTTTGCGGCTTCCATGGGGAGGAGGTTGTTCAGGGAGTTGGAGAAACGGACACTCTGTATCCTGTTTTTCCCGAAGGGCGAGTAGCGTATTCGGTCAGTTGGGGGGTCGAACTCCCTTCTTCCGACAAAGTCCACGATTTTCCTGAGGTCAGGGTTTTCTTCGAAAAAGCTTGAGAAGCGCCGGACCATCTTAAGGTGGACGTAGAAAGGCTCTTTTTTAAGCTCCTTTACGGAATAGCTCCAGTTCCTGCCCGGGAAGAGGAGGGCAAGCAGGTCGAAGAGGTCCAGGCTTTCCTCCATCTCCGAGATGAACTCGTCCATCCTGCGGTAGAGCCCTTCCAGCATCCCGTCCAGAAAAGCCTGGTAGCCGTCCATCTGCATGAAGTTCAGGACAGCTTCGCAAAGAGCCGGCTGCCCGTTATTGAGTTCCAGGTTCGGGTCCCGGGGCTGGCCATCCCTTCCCTGGAATCCTTCCTGAGAGCGGTTTCCCCCATGGAGAAGGGTTTCTTTCAGGACCTTTTCGAATTCCTGGAGGACAGCGTCTATTTCGGAGCCGAGTACTTCTGTGGAGGAATCAGACGATGCCGAAAAACGCTCCATGGCATCATATACCAGCGGGAGGAGCAGCTTCAGGCAGGCAATGCCGGCTCCGGGACTTTTTCTCGCGAGCTTTCGGAGTTTCGGCCAGGGTTTTGAATTTTTCAGGGTCAGGAAAACAGGGTAAAATACCCCGAAATAGCCGATGAATTTCGCAGGGTCCTTTATTTCGTAAGGCTGTCCGAAAAGGATTTCCTGGACGATTACTTCAGCAATTTTTTCCCTCAAGGAACGGGGAATAGTCCTTGGAAATGCAACCGTGCTTCTGAGTTCGCCTTCCAGCAGGGACGCAGTCCGCTTCCGGACAGTAAGGGGGCCGTGCCAGGGCCTGTTTCTGGAAAAAAAAGAGTAAGTTTCCAGGGAGGGGTCATTCAGATTGTTCAGGGGACCATTCGACCTTTCCATATCACACCCTCCTCTTTGCTCATCCCCAACCTTATCCTCATCCAAGTTCATCCGAATCCGGGCTTATCTTAGATTTTTAGTCCCAGCTCGTTTATCTCAGCTTGTTTATCTCAGCTTGTTTATCTTAGCTTGTTTATCTCAGCTTGAACCTGGACCCCAGTCCTTTCATGAACCCGGCAGAGCTGCTGCCTGATTCCGGGACCGGGACTTTTGATTCCGCTTCCGCTTCTGCGGGCCCTGAGGACCGGGTTTGCAACCCGAGAACAGCGCGGATTTCCTGCACAAGAGCCTCAATTTCGGATAGTTCTTCACTTCTTGTGTCGTGCAGGAGGAGAGCCTCGTTCCGGTCAAGGGTTGAAAGCCAGATGTTTGCTTCCATCAGGTCCCTGAGAAGTTCGCGTTCTTCCTCAAAGCGCTTTTTTACACCCTTCACCCTGCCTGCCAGGTCCCCAAATTCGTTTTCAAAAACTTCTTTCTGCGCCGGAGACAGGGTAGCAGGTTTTCCCGAACTTTCCTGAAGGGAATCGATTTCCCGGACCAGGTTGTCGTATGGATAAATTCTGGAGTCACCTTCCCTTTTGAGCTTATAGCTGTGGTTCGGGTGCGTGTTGTGATGTGCATCCACTTCCTGCCTGAGGCTGAATTCTTCTCCGCAGCTGTCGCAGACAACTCCCAGAGGCAGGTCATTTTTAAGCGCGCTGCCTATGGCAGCCTTCAGGTCTTCAGCGTCCAGGCGCAGTTTCTCGGTGCTGATCCCGCCTGAGACCACAAGCTCGAAGACCGTTTTCCGAATGGCTTCCCGTTCTTCGGGCAGGTTCCAGAGCATGTGCTGGAGCAAAAGGGCCATCGTCCGGTCAACAGCAGGGCACCCGCTGCTACAGGCTGCAACTTTCAGCACCTGGACGACCTTTTTCCAGCGCCGGTCCGAGATTTCGATTTCAAGTAGCTGGAGAGCTCGCCGGAGTTCAGTGATGATAAGTTCGACGTCAGGGTCAACAGGCACGGCTTCTGCATTTGCACGTAACTGTTCTATTTCAAAAACCGAAACCTGTACGGCAGGTTCGAAGTCCCCGGGGGTCCGGAAAAGGAGGCTTCTGAAGTTCTCGTCGTCCTGGATGTAGGCAAGCCTGTACCTGAAGAGGAAGCGGTCGTAAAGGGCTTCGAGGCTTTCGTCTTCTTCGGGAAGTTCATTGGACGCCCCGAAAACCGAGAGCAAGGGCACGTCCACAATTTCCCTTCCGTTGTGGTATTTGTGCTCGTTCAGGATGGTCAGGAGGCTGTTCAGGATCGCACTGCTCGCCTTGAAGATCTCGTCCAGGAGGGCAAGGTGGGCGGTCGGGAGGCAGCCGTCGATTTTCCGCCGGAACTCGTCTTCTTCAAGGGCTTTTAAGGAAAGCGGACCAAAGATCTCTTCGGGGGTAGAGAAACTGGTCAGGAGGTAGTTGAAGAAGTTCCCGCCTTCGATTGACTGACAGATGTTTTTTGCAAGCAGGGTCTTGGCGGTGCCGGGAGGGCCCAGGAAGAGCAGGTTTTCCCCTGAAAGGACAGCAAGAAGGGAGCCGTTGATTTCGGCTTCGCGCTCTTTGAAGTATTCCGTGAATGAGGATTTGATTTCGAGGAGAGTATCTTTCAGGGGCAGGCCTCCCGGATGCTTGAAATTGAAACCGTTTGTGAGGGTCTTTTTTTCTAAAGTCTTTAGCCTGATTCTATTTTAAACCTTCCAATTCTTTTCTGGCTTGATAACTATATCTTATTCACTAAATTCAGGGACAAGCCGGTTGCTGGCGCAACCGTGGGTGGGCTACGAAACCGGAACCCCGGCCCAGATCAAAACAAAATGCAAAACCCACCATAAACCTGTTCAAAACATCCAAAAATCCAGGGTCCGGTTTTCCAATCCCCAAATGCACCATGCTGTACAAATCTTTTTGGACTTTCCTGCATGGAAGGTTTTTATACCAATAACACCAATGACTGATTAGTCAATCTTTAAAATTGAGAGTTCAAATATGGACCAGCAGGTTAAGGATAAAAAAACAGCAATTATGGACGCGGCCCTGAAGCTCTTTACGGAAAGGGGTTTTCACGGCACATCCACCGCGCAGATTTCAAAGGACGCGGGAGTAGCCACAGGGACCCTTTTCAACTACTTCCCCACCAAGGAAGACCTGATAAACAGCCTTTATTTTGAGGTCAAGGGGAGGTTAAGCAGCTGTATAAAAGAAGGAATTGATTCCGAAGCCACTTTTGAGGCCAGGATGAAGAAATTGTGGTCGAATTTCATCAGGTGTGGCGTGAATAACCCTGAAGAGTTCCTTTTTGTCGGGCAGTTCAGTTCATCCCCCTATATCACAAAAATCACCAGGGAAGAAGCGATGAAGGAATATGACGTCATCCTTGACATGGTGGAGGAAGGCTTCGGGAATGGAAAAACCGGAAATTATTCAATGGAACTGGCCATGCTGATTTTTTACCATTCCAGCAGGGCGGTGGTGAGTCTTATTCTGGACTCTGGCAGCTTGCAGGATATGGATGAAATTATCGAAGATGGCTTTCAGATCCTCTGGAAAGGCCTGTCTCCCGAATAATTTTTTTTCACAGAAATTTAGAATGATCAGTCAATCAAAATCTAATCCAGAATCAATCAAAAATATGGAGAGTGGAAAATGCTGTACAGGAAAATGCCAAAGAACGGAGACGAACTCTCAATACTGGGATTCGGGTGCATGCGCCTTCCCGTAAATGAAGACAGAACGATCGATGAAGAAAGAGCCAGAAGCCAGGTTCGCTACGCAATCGACCAAGGTGTAAACTATGTCGATACGGCCTGGCCCTATCACATGGGTGCTAGCGAGCCATTCCTGGGTCGCACCCTTGCCGATGGCTACCGGGAAAAGGTCAAACTTGCAACAAAGCTTCCCTCCTGGATGATTGAAAGCCGCGAAGAAATGGATAAATTCCTGAACGCCCAGCTCAAAAAACTCAACACGGACCATATTGACTATTACCTCGTCCACGGCCTCGCGGGTGAACTCTGGGACAGGGTAGAAAAACTCGGGGTCACCGATCTCCTCGACAGGGCAAAAGCTGACGGCCGCATAATCAATGCAGGTTTTTCCTTCCACGGTTCCGAAGAGGATTTCAAGCGGATAGTGGACGCCTATGACTGGGACTTCTGCCAGATCCAGTACAACTTCCTGGACGAAAAGAACCAGGCAGGCACGGAGGGTCTGGAATATGCTGCTTCAAAGGGCCTCGGCATAATCATCATGGAGCCCCTGCGCGGAGGAAAACTCGCCAGCCCCGTGCCTCCTGCGGTGGAAGAAATCTGGGCTGAAGCCCCCGAGAAGCGGACAGCGGCGGAATGGGGACTTCGCTGGGTCTGGAACCATCCGGAGGTTACGGTCGTACTTTCCGGCATGAACGAGGAAGCTCACATCGAAGAGAACCTGAAAATAGCAGGTGAGGGTTACCCGAATTCCCTGGCAGAAAGCGAGCTGCAGCTTGTAAGCAGGGTGGAACAAAAGTACCGGGAACTCATGAAAGCGGGCTGTACCGGCTGCAGGTACTGTATGCCCTGCCCTGAAGGGGTGGATATTCCTGCCTGTTTCGATGTATACAACAGCCTGCATATGTTTGGCAATGAAGACGAGGCAAAGTTCATGTATGCAGCAAGGTTGGGTGGGGCCTTTTCAGGCGGAGATCCCGCATTTGCTTCCCTCTGCGTGCAGTGTGAAGAGTGCATGGAAAAATGCCCCCAGCACCTTGAGATCCCTACTATCCTCGAAGCCGTGGTAGCGGACCTTGAGGGACCGGATCTTGAGCAGAGGGCAGCCATGGCAAAACAAATGTTAGGGAATAAATCCACAGACTGAATAAATCCACAGACTGAAAATTCCGAACCTGGAATTTGGGAAGTGGCCCCTGATAGATTGCCCGAAAAACCCCCAGCATCGGGCATTTATCGGGTTGCGGTCTTTTTTGATTAATGTTTCAATTCAATTTTCAATTTTAGGGCAAACTGTCAATTTTCAGGGCAGATACTTGAATACTCAGACAAATTGAAGTAAATGGATAATTTTAAATACGATTCTACCATTTCGATGATTAATCATCAGTTGATTTTGCATCAATCTTAATACTAACTATCATTATACTAACTATTGCAATATCATCTACTGAAATCTCAGTTATACCTGGATTGGGAACTTAATGGCCAGTTGCTGGGAGGCTTTTTGCAGCCTTAGTTTGACAGGAGCATACATTTTGTACTGTATAAATAGGTCTATTGCTTTTGTTTTTGCCAAACGGTTTTAAATTAGATATGGTGTTTTTAAATTTCTTGCTACATAGTATATTTTTTAATATATGCCTTGCAGCAAAGTGTTTTTTTAATCACGTACTATATTAATTACCATAATCTGTCAAATTTGGGTTGCAGGACTGCAAATCTGCAAAGTCATTCGTCGCTTCCGGATTTATTGCAGCCTCATACTCACATATCATTGGAGAAAACATGGACCCAGAATGTATTAAGGAAATAAGGTTAATGGACCTTGAATATCAGGCACTTCACAGCAAATTGTTTGAAGACCATTTTTTTCAAAAGTTAGCCTTATCTGAAAACGCCGAACTCAAGGAGCTTAGTAAAAATCAACCTGCCGTTATCAAGATAATAGGAGTGGTAAAGGAAATCATGCCTTCGACCATCGGGACATACGTGGGCATGGACCGGAGCAGCCTTTCGAGAATGGTGGATTCCCTGGAGGAAAAAGGGTTTGTCCGGAGAAAAGACAATCCTGAAGACCGCCGAAAAGTCCTCATTTCCCTTACGGAAAAGGGGGAGCGGTGTTATGAGCTCCTGAATGGAATAGCCGAGGAGATGGCTGCCGAGCTGCTGGGATTGTGTGAAGAGCAGGATTACAGGGATTTTGAAAAGAGCCTTGGAACAATGTTACGAGTCCTGAGAAAAATCGATTCGGCAATGGGAAGCGGAAAGTAAGCCCGGAGACCAGAGACAGGAAAGCTCGAAACCACGGCAAACATAACAAAATGAATTTAAAAAGAATCTATCTCGAACTTTAATTTTTAGTATCCTTCACGGAGGAAAAGCATGTCCCTGAAACTTATCAATAACCTGCAGAAACTCGGTTTTACGGAGAACGAGGCAAAGATCTATGCCTCCCTTGTCTGTTTGAAAACGGGAACAGCAAGGGAAATCTATGAAGCAAGCGGCGTGCCCAGGCCCAAGGTGTACAAAGTCCTTAGAGGAATGGCGGAGAAAGGGTATGTCCGGATTATTGAAGGGGAACCGACTCATTTTATCTGCCTCCGTCCCGATAAACTGATTTCGAGGATCAGGGCCGATTTTATGCTATCTCTGAACGAGACCTTCTACGACCTCAATGCCTTAAGCCTTGAAAAGGAAGTCCCGGATTTTGGAAAATCTGCGGAACTCGGAATAAGGTGCTAAAAAGAATTCCGGACAGAGTACATGATAACCTTTTCCAGATAGGCCACATGCTAAACTTTTAAGGGCTGTTTTCGTAGCAAAATCAGAGCTTAAAAGCTGTTGCTATGGAACTTTTCTAATAATATGAAAGTTGGTGAATCAAGCTTGACTGAATCAATTCCACATAATTTTGCATTAACAAACCCTGAATAATCCGGCATTAAACGAACCATTTATTCACCATGCTATACGTTTATATGTAATTTAGAAGTTTATACTGTGGATATAAAAAATTAAAAAGAGATGAAATATGAAAGAAGGACGGGAAAATGGCACTCAGTGCTAACAGGTATGTATGGAGGTTCCTGTTTGCAATCTCCGTGCTTTTTGCAGGTTTTTTTGCAGTCCTGTTTTATTTCCAGGACATTTTCATAGTCCTTATTCTGGGGATGATCCTGCTCCTGATCAGTGAAAAATTACTCTCCTACTTTGACAGGGTTATGGACAGGTTCCCGAACCTGAACCGGAAGGCCATAGGAGTTTCCCTGATTCTTTTTTCCCTGCTTGCTGTTGTGTTTCTTATCAGCAGCCAGATGGATGAGATAGCAGCTTTGCTAGCCGAAGCTGCAAAAGTGCAGCAGGACTTTACAGGCGGGTCTTCCGCGCTTTTCGGGAGCGAATCGGAGTTTGTAAGGCTTACGAAGTCCGGAGTTATCAAACCCGGGGACCTGCAGGCAGTAGGTAATGCCATCTTTACCGAACTCACCGGAACTATATCTAAAATTTCCTACTATCTCTTCGCGGGCGTCCTCATAATTCCCCTGATGTTCAGCATGTATTTCAGGCACCGGAATAAGCTTGGCAGCTACATCCACGAATATGCTCCCCCGAAACATGCCGGGATTATCGACAGGGCTTTAAAAGGGATGGGGCGAGAGCTTGAAGACTTCTTTAGCGCAAAGATGCTCGAAAGCGCTGTTGTGGGCCTGATCTGCTGCACGGGTTTTTATCTTGCAGGGGTTGACGGCTGGTTTTTCCTGGGAATCCTGGCGGGTTTCCTGAACATCATCCCCTACATCGGTCCGATAATAGGGGCGATTCCCCCAATAATCGTGGGCTACTTCAACAGCCCGGAAACAGCCATCCTGGCAGCAGGCACGGTCCTGGTCGCCCAGCTTGTGGACAACTTCTACCTTATCCCCTTCATGATCTCGGAAAAGGTAAACATCAACCCCCTCCTGAGTGTGGTCCTGACCCTTGCTGCCTCCAGGCTGCTCGGTCCCCTTGGGATGGTATTTGCAATTCCGATTTTCATTATATACAAGATAATAATTATTGAGTCTTACAAAGCACTGATTAAAATTTATCCTGATGAAGAATAAAGACTTGCAAGATTTACCCTTATGGGGAAGGAAGACTTGCAGGAGCCAGGAACATGATTGATGTAAAAGGTCTATCAAAACCTTTCGGAAATATAAAAGCAGTGGACAGCGTGGACCTCTCCGTCAAAAAAGGGGAACTTTTTGGGCTCCTGGGGCCGAACGGCTCCGGGAAAACCACCATGATAAAAATGCTCACGGGGCAGCTAAAACCGGGTTCAGGCTCCCTTAGGGTACATGGGGTGGATGTCCTGGAAGCCCCGCTCAAGGTCCGGGAGCTTGTGGGGGTAATCCCGGAGCAGGAAACTCCGCCCAGTTTCCTGACCGCGGAAGAGTACCTGTATTTCGTTGCAAAAATCCGGAAGCTGGAAGGATATGAGGTAGCCTGCGAACGGTGGTTTGAGTTTTTCGATTTCGGAGACCAGAAAGACGTGCTCTGCAAAGACCTCTCCCGGGGTACCCGCCAGAAACTGATGTTTGCCCAGGCCTTCCTGCACGAGCCGGAACTTGCAATCATCGACGAGCCCCTGATCAACCTGGACCCCGTTATGCAGCGGAAAGTAAAGGATTTCCTCAGGGGATACGTGAAAAACGGGGGTACGATCTTCATCTCCACCCATATCCTGGAAATCGCAAAAGAGATCTGCACCAGTATCGGGATTATCTATAAGGGCAAACTTGTCCACAGCGGGCGCATGGACGACCCTGAGATGGAAGATAGGGACCTGGAAGAGTTCTTCCTGGAACTGGTGGGACAGCCCGGGGAAAGCCAGCTTAATTGTGAGCCGGGAATTACCGGCATGATTGCCCAGGAATAAAGGAATAGAAAATGAACAGATAGGAAACGAACAGGTCGAATATCAAGCATAAATGATTGCATGGGAATGGTTGCCATGTTTGACATTTTCAAAAGCATGATGAAAGAAGAATGGCGGATGCACTCCAGCCTCTTCGGGCACAGCGGCTTTGCCCTCTTTCCGGGCTTCATCTTCCTCTTCACGTTCTTTGTGAGCCTGGTCCTCCCGGTCATCAGGGAAATCGTTACTGATACCGGGATCGTTCTCGGGATGCACTACTTTTTCCTGCTGGTGGGAGGCATGGTGGGAGCTTTCGGGCTCATGGGCAGGGAGTTCATGAACCGGCGTTTCGGGCAGGCAAGCCTGATTGCATATTCTTCAAGGACACTTCCCGTTTCCGAGAGGGTCATTTTCCTGAACTTCCTGGTAAAGGATGTCGTGTACTATTTTATCCTCTACGTCCTGCCTTTCGTTGCAGGTTTTTCCCTGGCGGTAAAACTCGTACTTCCCTCAGCTGCCGGAAGCTTCAAGATCCCGCTTCTCACGCTTACACTTTCCCTTTCCTTCCTGATCGGGCTTTCCGTTGTGTTTTTCCTTTCCACGGTCTATGCCCATTCGGGAAAAGCCGTGATCACCGGCTTACTGCTGGCGTTCCCTGCCCTGCTTTTTGCCTCAGGGAATTTCAATGTGGAAGTCCTGTATGCCCTGCCGGGACTTGCCTTTTACCTGGCACCTTCCGAAACCCGGCACCTTCTGGCCCCGGCTTTCCTGATTATACTTCCTTGCGCACTATCCCTTATCTTCCTGAAAGTGGACTATCCCCAGGTGCAGAAGAGTTTTTCCAACTCCTTTTCCGGGCTTTCAGCCCGTCTTGGCTCCTACCGCTACTCATCTTTTGTTGCAAAGGACTTCCTTGACCTGAAAAGAAGTGAAGGAGGGCTTGGGAAAATTATCTTCTCCTTCCTGCTTCCTGCTACACTGGTTTGGGTGCTGCTCTCTGCCCTTGGAAACGTGATCCCTGCAATGGACTCCCTGATCCTCTTCTCCCTGATCCTGGGGGTGCTTTCTTCCTCAATGTACAACTGGCTTACAGAATTCGACCTATTTGCGTCCTATGCCTTTCTCCCTTTGAAAGTCTCGGACGTGATAAAAAGCAAACTTGACAGCTACGCTTTCCTGAATGTCGTCCCTCTCGTTTTCCTCTTCGGCATCGGCTTGAGGACGGAACCTTACACCCTTGTTCCTTCTTTGCTGGTCTTTCTCTCCATATCTTTCTACATGGTCACTGTACTCGTCTACCTGACGGGGCTTTACCCTTCAGTGAACCTTTACAATGGAAAGACCTTTGCCCTTTATGCCCTCTCAATAGTCCCGGTCCTGATCCTCAACATCTTTTTGTCGATTTTGGGCTCTTACTATTTGCTTGCGGACCTGGCGCTGGTGCCTGTGGCCGTTTACCTTCTCGGGAGAAGTTTCAGGAAATGGGATGGCATGGAAAACCCGCAGTTTTGAGGAGGTCTGAACTCTTGCTTGAGGCACATTGTCAGTGATCAGGAGGTTTTGTACTTGATGAGCATTATACCTGGTGAGATATATACTTGGTAAGAACTTATACTCGGCGGGAAACCATACTTGGGGGAACCATACTTGGGGGAACCATACTTGGGGGAACCATACTTGAGGGAACCATACTTGAGGGGAACCATACTTGAGGAGGATTTGTACCCGATTTCAAAGCTAAGGAGAAAGAAACCATGCTTTATGTTTTAATCACCCTGGTGATGTTTCTGAGATCATTAAACGACCTGCTTAAAAAACCGGAAACCCGTGCCCTCTTATTTTCCGTGGTTATGGTCCTTCTCCTCGGGACTTTTGTCTACCACAAAGTCGAGGGCTGGAACTGGCTTGATTCTTTGTATTTTTCAGTCATCACACTGACGACTGTGGGTTACGGAGACTTTTCTCCGGAAACGGATTTGGGTAAAGCTTTTACAATAGTCTACATCTTTGTAGGGTTGGGAATTCTGTTCGGGTTTGTTAATGTTATCGGGGACCATATCGTAAACAGAAGAATGGAACGCGTCGAGAAGAGGGAACAGAGAAGAGAGCAGAGATAACTCCAATTCCTCTGGACAACCTGAAAATACTAAGTGTAAAGATGAAATCTGAGAGGCAGGTCCTGACAGCGTTTAATGGATAGCAGTTATGTCTGCAGTTTTTCCTTCTGTTATTGCGATTAAATTGATATGTTAGCTTTTCTTTTTGCCCGGCTTAAGTGGATCAAAAAAAAGAAGGAGTTATCGATCTTCTTCCGCCCTTTTGCTCATCAGCATTTTCGGGTAAGCTGTCATTGCAGATATATTTTTAACCTTTTATTAATATATGTTTAAAGGGGGGATAAAAGTAGCGCTATATATTTTAGCCACTCTGATAGTGTTTTTCAAGACCTTAAGAGACCAGCTTAAAAACGAGGAGTTCCAGACCCTTATATACATTGTATTGCTGATTCTTATTACGGGCACTTTATTTTACCACAACGTCGAGGGCTGGAGCTGGCTCGATTCATCTTATTTTTCGGTAATAACCCTGACGACTGTAGGATATGGGGACTTTTCCCCTCAAACGGATTCGGGAAAAGCTTTTACAATGGTCTACATCTTTGTGGGGCTGGGGATCCTCTCTGGTTTTGCCACTGTAGTTGGAAAGCAGATCGTCGCTCACAGGCTGGAAAAAGTGGGAAAAGTCGAACCTGAAGGGGACGAATCAGAAGAGTAAATCCGTTTACTCCAGCAGACCTGGAAAATCGGATTTCGAAAATTCAAGCATACGTACTTGGTGCAGGGCACTAATTGAAAGCGCCTGAAAAGTCTTATGAGGTATCCCTTCAGGTTCTTAGAAACCGATGCATACAACTGTAAATTAAAATTTTGTCCAATCAAAAGGATATTAAAAGAACGAGTTTCATAATATTATCCAATTAGGGGGTATGTTATGAAACTCGAAAATATGTCCATAGGTCTTGTTTTATTCCTTACTATCGGGCTTATGACTGCGGCTGTTTTTTCTCTCGGCTGTGCTGAACAGGAAACTCCTGCCGAACCTGAAGAAGCTACCGGGGCAGAGCCTGCCGAAACCATTCCGGAGGATGCCGACCAGGCAGAGGCTGGGCAGGAAGAGGTCGAGCAAGAAGAAACCGGAATAGAAGAACCTGGAATGGATGAGCCAGAACAGGAAGGGACCGAAGCAACCTTGGCTGAGGAGATTAGCAACATAGAGTGGCAGTGGACTGAGCTTCAGGAGTCTGGTCTTGCAGGCAAAACAGAAGTGTCGAATCCCGAGGACTATACCATTGTCTTTTCCAGGCACGGTACTTATTCCATCAAAGCCGACTGCAACCGTGGAGGAGGGAGCTACATACTTGAAGGAAATTCCCTCACATTGGGGGCAGGCCCGATGACGCTTGCCGAATGCGGACCCGGATCATTGTATGATCAATATGTGACGCTGTTGTCCGAAGTAAATTCAGTGGCAATGGAAAACGGTCAGCTAGTTCTTTATTCCGGGGACGAAGACACCATGATGTTCTTTGCCAATGGAGGAGTGGTTGAAGGAGTCTGAACCTTAAGAATCCGAAACTCATGTGAATTTTAACCTCGTTTTCTATTTTTCCTATTTTTCCTATTTTTCCTATTTTTCCTATTTTTCCTATTTTTCCTATTTTTCC
>JAENYU010000008.1:10466-23662 GCA_016841625.1 Methanobacteriota archaeon | reverse complement strand
CTATTTTTCCTATTTTTCCTATTTTTCCTATTTTTCCTATTTTTCCTATTTTTCCTATTTTTTGAACGGTATCGGGCGGTTTTGGGCAGCTTGCATGAACCCTTGCGAAGCAGTCGAACCCCTTTAAAATCGAATAACTCAAAAAAAGCCTTCTAACCCTCATTTTAACTCCTATTATCAGTTTAAAAAAAGCTGTCTGGAATTAATATATTTATATATAATAATTTATAACACAAAATCGGGTAAGCAGATTTATCTCCGCAGGTAAATGCACTCGTCTATATGTAGCCATACTTGCACCCGGGTATATTCACCTGTATGTGAATCCATATCCAAATCGATTCAAAATTTAAACAACTAGGGGGAAGGTTATGAAGAGATTGGGAATTTTTGTTGCTATGGTACTCATAGTAGCAATGTTGTTTGCTTCCGGTTGTGCTGAAGAAGCTCCAGAAGAAGTTCCGGAAGAAGTTCCGGAAGAAAATGTTGAGGGAGGAGTTGAGGAGGAAGTAGTCGTAGAAGAGGAAATAGTTGTAGAGGAAGAAGTCCCTGAAGAAATGGGAGAAGAAATAGTCGTAGAGGAGGAAGTCCCTGAAGAAACCGGGGAGATCAAAGGAATGGACGGGGAATACAGCCCTGTCATAAATCCCGAGGACTTCGTTGAAGAAATTGACAACCCCTATTTCCCATTGACCCCGGGCACAACTTTTGTGTATGAAGGCGAAAGTGAGGAAGAGAATAAAACTTTAAGAAGCGAGGTTAACGTCACCAACGAAACAAAAGTAATCATGGGGATTAACACCACCGTTGTCAGAGAAACGGAATATGAAGATGATGAACTGGAAGAAGAGACCTTTGACTGGTACGCCCAGGACAAAGACGGAAATGTCTGGTACTTCGGGGAAGACTCCAAGGAATACGATGAAGACGAAGTCGTAAACACCACCGGTTCCTGGGAAGCCGGGGTAGACGGTGCCCAGCCAGGGATCATAATGAGTGGAGATCCCCAGGTGGGAGATGTTTACTACCAGGAGTACCTGGAAGGTGAAGCTGAAGACCAGGCTGAAGTGGTCTCTTTGAATGAATCGGTCACAGTTGCTTACGGTTCTTTTGAAAACTGTCTGATGACAAGGGAATGGAACCCGCTTGAGCCGGATTCGGAGGAAAACAAGTACTACGCCCCGGGTGTCGGGCTGCTACTTGAAGAGGAAGTAGAAGGTGGAGCTGAAAGACTGGAACTGGTGGAAATCATTAATGAGTGAAAGTTCCTGAATTCTGCAGAAATTCTCTCTGTACAGCTTCCATAAACTGAAATCAATCTCAGTACAGGTGAATTTCTATAAAACTATTTTTTTGTTTTTTTGATGTGCCGGGGCGCTTGCGTGAACTTTCCCCTGGCAACCTGAATTTTTCTGCGAAAATAGAATACTTCACACCTCTTCCCTTCGGTCTAAATTCTCAGAAAAACCTTAGCTGTGCTGCCCAAATTCGACCAGCTTGTTCTGCTATTGGGGGAGGGTATGTAAGAGCCTGCTTTCGGCAGGTTTTTGGCTCTTCGTCATTCTCTATGGATTAGGTGATTTTCACTTCAAGCCCGTGTTGGTTTTTGTGATGGCTTCACACACAAAACAACGAAGAGCCTTATTTATTTGCTTCACGCCTCTTTTTCTGTCGACTTGTCTGTCGACTTGTCTGTCGACTTTTCTGCTGATTTATTCGGCTTCCGGTCCTCTTCATTCAGTAATAATTTCCACCAGTTCCAGCCTTTCATTTCCACCTTTTACCTGTACCTCAAGGATCAAACCGACACCTGGAGCGTAATACTTGTTTTCCTCTGAGGCCGGTTCCAGTGGGTTCCACTCCTTCGTTTGCAGGCAGTCTTCAAAAGAACCGTAGGTAATCGTAACCGATTCATTCAGGGAAAGGACTTCGGCCATGTCTTCGGCTTCACCTTCCAGGTACTCCTGGCGATAAACATCTCCTACCTGAGGGTCACCTTCAATTAAGATCCCCGGCTGAGCCCCACCTACTCCGGCTTCCCAGGAACCCGCGGTGCTTACGACCTCGCCGCCTTCAAAGTCTTTGGAATCCTCTCCAAAGTACCATATGTTAGCGTCTTTGTCCTGTGCATACCAATCCAGGGTTTCTTCGGCAAGTTCCTCGTCCACCCATACCTTATCCAGGATGACAGTGGTGGTAACTCCCATGACCTCCCTGGTATCCTGGGTGACAGAGACCTCGTTTCTTATAGCTTCCCCCTCTTCGCCTTCACCTTCATATACGAAAGTTGTGCCAGGGATCAGCGGGAAGTAGGTATTGTCAATTTCTTCGACAAAGTCCTCAGGATTTATGACAGGACTGTATTCTTCCCCTTCTCCGACTTCCATATCTTCTGTTTCGTTTCCATCTTCCATATCTTCAGTTTCGTTTTCATCTTCCATATCATCGGTTTCGTTTTCATCTTCCATATCTTCTGTTTCGTCCGTTACATCGCCTTCAGCCCCTTCCTCAGGGGGCGGTTCGCTTACACATCCTGAAGCAAATAGAACCACTGCCCCCATTAGGAGCAGCATTAAAACAAGTTTCAGTTCCCTTTTCACTTTTCAGCCTCCATCTTCTATTTTTCCAGCCAATTTTCTCCACCTATGGTCAGCAGGAAAAACATAACAACTCCTTTTTCTCGGGCATATGCCGTTATTGTCGGGTGGGAAATCCACATGAGATTCCTTAATCCGCATGAAATGCCGTGATCCACAAAATCGATATAATCGTTAATTTGAACCCCCGGAGATTCCACCTCCTTTCCCCTAACATAATAGTTGAGCAAGGCTTCTAATATTAATTCTGGTACATTATTCGAATCCCGAGTTTCGCTTCCCGAGTTTCGCTTCCCGAGTTTCGCTTCGGGATCACAGTAAATCGAAGATTTACTGGGAGTTGCACTGCAAGTGCAACAGCACGAGGTCCGTTTCGGCAGAGTTGCGGCTCTGCAGTGCGCTGTCCGTTTCGCTACGCTCAAGCGGACCAAAAAGGGATATTTTTAAATCTTGTTTTTTATTTTTGGCGGTTTTGGGACACTCCCGTGAACTTGGCCGAGGAAACTTCGGCTATCGTATTTCTAATGGTGCAGATAATACGAAACTATTATATGTAGCAAACCCAATGTTGTTAAAAATCCTTAATCTGTTTTTGCTTATTTACTTTCGAAGTTGCCTGAGGACATGTTATGGGTAAAGAAAGGTTAATCCTGTTCATATTATTGGTATTCATCTTTTCTGCCGGGCAGATTGCAGCCTCAGATCAGTTTAATGCACTGTCTTCTGCTAACAACAGCACTGATCCAGTTGCTAATGTTTCGGTTGCTGATGGTTCGAATGCTGATGTTTCGGTTGCTGATGGTTCGGGTTCAAATTTTACTTCCATTCTGAAGTCTGGAAATGCGATGATTTCCGTTAACAACAGCACCGGTCCGGTGGCTGATTATACTTCCATTCAGGATGCTATAAATAATTCAAAGGACGGAGATTCGATAATCGTTTACGGAGGAGTGTACGAAGAGCAGGTCGTGGTTGACAGGGAGCTGAAAATCCTGGCGGGACCCGGTGAAACCGTACCTGCCGTTCAGTGCGATTTCAGGGAAAATTATACTTACGACGAACTTGCGAATTCGATTTTTCTGGTCAGGTCCAATAATGTGACCATAAGTGGCTTTTCCATAATAGGCGATGGTTACCACTTTACAACCGGAATCTACCTGCTTGGAGCTGAGAACTGTTCGGTTGTGAATAATAATTTGATGAGCTGCGGCTACGGAATCTATCTTGATGATTCAAATAATAATTCCCTTGAGAAAAACAGCATAATTCCTACCTCTGAGGATTTTTCCATCCTGGGAACCGGCATCCATTTCAGGCAATCTTCGGGCAATTATGTAGTCGATAATAAAATTTCAAGGCGTCAGGCAGGCATTGAAATTACACAGAATAGCAACCGCAATGAAGTGTTAAATTGTGAGATTGCTGTTACTGGCTATGATATATCACTCGTCAGGTCTGAAGAAAATAGAATAACAGGTAATTCAATTACAGGAACTTCGCATTCAACCGTACTTCAATCCTCGTTAAACAATGTAATTGAAAATAACACTCTCAGGGGTCTTAAGCTTTCAGACTCTCATGAAAATTATATTTTCAATAATTCTAATTGCTGGCTAAAACTTTTTGATTCTGATTCCAATGAACTGATAGGAAATAATTTTAGTTTCTGTCCCACGTACGGCGTCTATTTATCCAGATCCGATAAAAATATTCTAAGAGACAATTCCGTTAATCACAACAATGTATTTCCGGATCAGTATATTCACGGGGACTATTTTTATGAGCATGACCCACTCGAATTGTCCGGGATTTATTTGTTCAAATCACATCACAATATTCTTGAGAATAACAGTGCCTCATATAACCTTTTCAATGGGATCCGTCTGGATGATTCCGATTATAACCTGTTTGCCAACAATACAATTGAATCAAATAATGAAGCAGGTTTGCTGTTACATAATTGCTCACAAAACGAAGTGTATCACAATGAAATAAAGGGAAACAAATACGGAATCAAGACGGAATCCACGCTTAGTTTTAAGGAATGGAAACTTCTGGAAAACATTATTGAAGAAAATATCTTCGAGAACAATGGGCGAAAATTCGATAAAAGCTATTTTGAGCTTCCAAGGTTTCAAAAAAATGCTATTAGGATTATTTTGATTATAGTTGGTGGTCTTATACTTTATTCTTTACTTGGGTTATTAATTATTTTAGTCTCAATATTTGCTGGGATTTTGATATCTGATAAAGTGAAAAAAAGAAAGTCTGAATGATAAAACCCGCATCCAGCTTCTCGAATTTGATCAGCCTGGTTTGTTGATTGGAGGCAGGCAAAGTGAGAATAGCTGGATTTACAGGTGGTGGTTTTAGCGATTGCGGTTTGAGCTTCTACTAAATGACCGGAATGGTGTCTCACGTCGTTATTTTCCGAGCGACAGCAAGACCTGCCCGCTTCTGCTGCCATGATTAAAAAGGCACAGAATTGAAACGAATGAAGAATCTGCCTGAAATACGCAGAGATGCCTGATCCGATCACCGACAATTTTTAAATCTTGTTTTTTATTTTTTGGCGGTTTTGGGGCGCTTGTGTGTACCTGGCCGAGGCAACCTGAATTATCCTGACTAAATAGAATACAGCTACCTCTACCCTTTGATCCAGAGCTACTTGAAAAGTCAGAGGAGGGGTTGTTGATTTTTTGTGAGTAATGTATACCCATCCAGATTTGTTATTTGGAATTATCTCAGCTATATATCCAATTTCGGATAAAAAGTTAGAACTTCTAAAGCTGGATGTGTATAGTTGTTTCTGATTTAGTTCTTAAAAGTAAACGAATGTAATAATTTTTAGGATGAGCCCGACAAAGACTGAGTAAGTGAAGTTAATCATCGTTCCTGCTAAAAAATATAGAGTGTTTTCACTTTTCATATCCTCAGCTCTTACTATTGTTTTTGCTGTGAATATGATCGCTAAGGCTGTGTAAGCATTCAAGAGCATCAATGTAGGTATAAGCAAGTTTTCGCACTTGCCGACGATGAAGCCAGTATCTCTGATTGTCGGATCCGTCGGAATAACATTTTTGTTAACGTCACTTCCTCTTTTCGTTGAAACATGCGACAAAATGAATTTAAGAACTACCCCGCTTGTTAAAATCAAAAATAAGTAACATATTGAGATCAGCAGAATGAATTGCCAATATGCATAGATATAGTTTGAAATATTTTCAAGGCTCATGGAATATCCCTTTGTTCAACATTCCTTCATTCAATAAAAAATCATTGTAAAATTCTAATATGTGATTTAGTTCCCCTTCCATTAAATTGATTTCTTCCCAGTTTATTTTTCTAAGGGAGTTCGATACAGCTTGCTGGGTTATTGACAACTTTTCCGCGACAAGAACCTGTTTTTGGCACTCAGTGTAATTTTCTGCGATTTGTCTTTCTCGCCCTGTCCACCTGGATTTATGAAATAATAATAGGTTTATCTGGCCTTTTAATAACGAATCAATAATGCTGTTTCCTGCATCGATATCAAATAAAAAATTCGAATTCTTTAACTTCATAATTCTGTCTGTCGCTTCATGGATAGCCGGCCCGTCCATCTTTTCCACGTTTTTTGAATCCACCGCAGTATCAATAGCCCCATATACCATTGTGAAACGTATCTTCTGAGGAGAAATTAATTTCTGGATTTCAGTGATTATTTTGTAAATGCTTGATATCTTTTTCAAGACTCCTTCAATTTCATCTATGCCTTTTATTATTTTGAAATTTCCGTAAATTTCGTCTTTAAAATTTTCATTAATGTACTTGCATGCATACTCCAGTTTACGTTGGAAATCATCTCTCTCTTTTATTTTTCGGGAACCTTTTACGTCACCCTGCACAACAAAGAATTTTTTCTCCATGTTGAATACAACGTCCTTGCTCTCTTTTTACCAATCTGGCATAAAAATATGTATTTTTAAAGATCTGCCTGTATTTTGTCAATTCTAATTGGAAATACAAGCTTATTTGCCTGTAAATAAAAATACAACTTATTTTACTTGTAATTACTTATACAATCATATGTATTTGTATTTTTTGCTATCTGACCTGCCAGGCTCGATACCCTTCACATGTCTCGTTTTTAGAGAGGCTTGATAAGAAATCGCTGCCTTCACTCTTCGATCCGAAAATTTTTGAAAAACCGGAGCCGGTTTATTCAAATTTGATCGCATAATTTCGTTGTTGGGAGGCAGGAGAAGTGAGAATAGCTGAATTTTTCCGGCGGTGGTTTTAGTAATTGCTGATTTGAGCTTTTCCGAAATGACCGGAATGGCATCTCTTCGACGTTCATGAATAAATCTGGATTTTCGGCTGGTTTCGTATTTTTAATAGCGCAGATAATACGAAAATATAAAATGTAGAAAAACCAATATTATTAAAAATCCTTAACTGTTTTTGCTCACTTACTTTCTAAGTTGCCTGAGGACGTGTTATGGGTAAAGGAAGGTTAATCCTGTTCATATTGCTGATATTCATCTTTTCTGCCGGGCAAATTGCAGCCTCAGATCAGCTTAATGCAACGATTTCTGTTAACAACAGCACCGCTTTGGTCACTAATGGTTCGCTAGATAATGCTTCTATTCATAAGTCTGCAAATTCAGTAATTTATGTTAACAACAGCACCGGTCCGGTGGCTGATTATACTTCCATTCAGGATGCTATAAATAATTCAAAGGACGGAGATTCGATAATCGTTTACGGAGGAGTGTACGAAGAGCAGGTCGTGGTTGACAGGGAGCTGAAAATCCTGGCGGGACCCGGTGAAACCGTACCTGCCGTTCAGTGCGATTTCAGGGAAAATTATACTTACGACGAACTTGCGAATTCGATTTTTCTGGTCAGGTCCAATAATGTGACCATAAGTGGCTTTTCCATAATAGGCGATGGTTACCACTTTACAACCGGAATCTACCTGCTTGGAGCTGAGAACTGTTCGGTTGTGAATAATAATTTGATGAGCTGCGGCTACGGAATCTATCTTGATGATTCAAATAATAATTCCCTTGAGAAAAACAGCATAATTCCTACCTCTGAGGATTTTTCCATCCTGGGAACCGGCATCCATTTCAGGCAATCTTCGGGCAATTATGTTACCGATAACAAAATTTCAAGGTGCAGGGAAGGCATTGAAATTACAAAGGATAGCAACCGCAACAAAGTGTTAAATTGTGAGATTTCGAGTTCAATCGTGCTCGAATACTCTTTTAACAATATAATTGAAAATAACACTCTCACGGCCCTTAGGCTTTCAAACTCTCATGAAAATTATATTTTCAACAATTCTAACTGCGAGCTCACACTTTTTGATTCCGATTCCAATGAACTGATAGGAAATAATTTTAGTTCCTGTTCCACGAGCGTCTATTTATGCAGATCCGATAAAAATATTCTAAGAGACAATTCCGTTAATTTCCATCTCACACTTTTTGATTCCGATTCCAATGAACTGATAGGAAATAATTTTAGTTTCTGTTCCATGAGCGTCTATTTATGCAGATCCGATAAAAATATTCTAAGAGACAATTCCGTTAATTGCCAGCTCACACTTTTTGATTCCGATTCCAATGAACTGATAGGAAATAATATTAGTTTCCGTTCCACGTACGGCGTCTATTTATCCAGATCCGATAAAAATATTCTAAGAGACAATTCCGTTAATCACAACAATGTATTTCCGGATCAGTATATTCACGGGGACTATTTTTATGAGCATGACCCACTCGAATTGTCCGGGATTTATTTGTTCAAATCACATCACAATATTCTTGAGAATAACAGTGCCTCATATAACCTTTTCAATGGGATCCGTCTGGATGATTCCGATTATAACCTGTTTGCCAACAATACAATTGAATCAAATAATGAAGCAGGTTTGCTGTTACATAATTGCTCACAAAACGAAGTGTATCACAATGAAATAAAGGGAAACAAATACGGAATCAAGACGGAATCCACGCTTAGTTTTAAGGAATGGAAACTTCTGGAAAACATTATTGAAGAAAATATCTTCGAGAACAATGGGCGAAAATTCGATAAAAGCTATTTTGAGCTTCCAAGGTTTCAAATAAATGCTATGGTGATTTTGATTACAGTTTACCTTTTCTTTGGGATCTTAATCATTTTAGTCTTAATACTGATTGGGATTTTGATATATGATAAAGTGAAAAAAAGAAAGTCTGAATGATAAAACCCGCATCCAGCTTCTCGAATTTGATCAGCCTGGTTTGTTGATTGGAGGCAGGCAAAGTGAGAATAGCTGGATTTACAGGTGGTGGTTTTAGCGATTGCGGTTTGAGCTTCTACTAAATGACCGGAATGGTGTCTTTTGTCGTTATTTTCCGAGCGAAGCGAAGCTTGCCAGCTTTTGCTGACATGGCTTAAAAGATGCGGAATTGAAACGAATGAAGTATCTGCCTGAAATACAAAGTGATGTCTGAAAACAAAAAATCAAAGAAATTGAAATTATAATTGCAGACTGTCCATGAAGGGAACAATAAGTTCTTCAAGATTAAGTTTTTAAAGCCCCAATTTCCCCGCTAACCTACGTAAAAAGCTACTTTTTTTGGAATTATTTTTTGAGTCTTGTTCTAAAGTTTCCAGTTTAGAATTCTTATTGCATATATTTTCAGGAATTACTTGATTTTCTTCAGCCTCAACTTTCCCACTTGAATCATAGTTATCGGCTTCAAATTCCTCATTAGAATCATCATTCTCAATGAAGTTTTTTAAATCTTGACCGTTTTCCAGAATCCGTTTTTCACACATCTCATTAGTCGGGTCGATCTCTACTTCTTCAGTTTCTTGTGATTTGACACTATGGGGATCCGTATCTTGGGGCCATTTCTCGTTACCCAAATCGGAACTTGGAGAGTAATTTGGTACTATTGCAAAACTTTCAGGTTCAACATTTTCCTCTTGGCTAATCTCATTTAGAATAGCTTGTTCGATTGTTTCTTCCTCTTCGTAATATTCCATCCTTGCTATCTCTGCACTTAGTCTTTCCTCAAATAGCTTTTGTTGCTCTTCTCTGAATTTTCGTTCTTTTTCTAACTGCTTTTGTTTTTCTTCACCAGATAATTCAGGAGTTTCTTCCTCTAATTCAATATTATTTTCAGAATAATAAGATTCGAAATAATCGTGGGTCGGGCTCGAATAATTCTGGTTTGGGTAATCATCTTCATCGGCTAAGCATTGTTGTCCTATACAGTTGTGCTTTTCAGGTGAAATGCAATCCTCGCAAAAATATAATCCACACCATTGACACCTTAAATGGAGTTTCCCCACTAGTACTCCGCAGTTAGGACACTGTTGAACCATGAAAAAATATTTGCAACCAACATTATAAAATCATTTCCTTTCAATCACACCTCTGAATATTTATCGCATACATATTATATCAAAAGATCAAGTTATACATACAGAATCAAACTTCAAAATCGCCAAAAATCTGATTTAATTTCTCAATCTTCTAAAAACCTTTCTGAGCAATCCGAAAGCCCCCACTCACCCTCCAAAATCCGCAAAAAAGAAAAAATGAATGAAAAACGACCCCAAAATCCTTCCTTAAACCAACCTCCTCGGCTGCTTCTCCCCCGGCACAACCGGCAGCTCCATAGTATTGATCAAAATCGGCCTCTCAATATCTTTCGCCCTCTCAATCACCAGTTCCTTTCCTTTCTGCGTGAGAGCAAAAAGCGGGATCGCAACTGCCACCTGGACAAGCGGCTTTGCAAGCTCCCTGATATGCCTGGAAGCACAGCTGATTACGATATCCGAGTTTTCCAGGATTTTTTCGGCATCTTCCCGGCTGACACCCGTTACATGCACGGCAATCACGATCAGGTCAAGCCCGAGTTCGGCTTCTATTTCCCTCAGTTTTTTTGCAGTTTTGCCGTCTGCAATGGTTACTGCGATCCTTTTGTAGCCGAGTTTGGCGGCTTTCCTTACGCCGCCCACCGGGTCGATTGCTGCGCCTGAGGGATCGAATACGACCCCGCCGTTTTCCCGAATCCCTTTGATGGTTTCAGTGATTGGTTCGGTTTCGATCAGGCCTGACATCCTGCCTCCGATTCCCTGGACAAGAGCCGGGTTGCTGGAGATCACGGTCCCTGCGCCGTCACAGGCGGTTACGGTTGTGTCAAGAAAAGCTCGGTGGAGGCCGCTCATCATTACTTCTGAGGCTCCGAAAGCCACGTAGGTGTCAAGTCCGAGGAGCTTGCGCCTGTCGGTAAACATCCCCAGGTCGCTGATCCGGAATTCAATGTTTTTCCTGATTTCTTCGGGGGTCATCTTCTGTACCCCCCGCAGTTTGTCAAAAAGGGGACACCATTCGACTTCGGGCTTTCCGACTTCCACGACCCTCCCATCTTTTATGACTACCCTGGCTTTTCCCATTAATTCCATTATATGAGGCATAATAGACACATCCTGTAAGTACCAGATAAAGTTGTATTCGTTCAAATTTATATAACTATTTGACTATATATTGAAATTTATATCTAATAAATATTTTCTCGCAATACAGGTATATATATAGTATGAAGTCCATCTAAATAACAATTAATAAGTATAACTTTTTTAGTGTTTTCTGGTTTTTTTGATTGATTACAACTACAGAATATTGAAAAATTAAAACATGATATAAGGAGTATCTTATGGAGTTTATGGGACCCTCGATGACAGTTAGGCAAAAAAATTTGGTAGTAAAGTCTCTCAGGTATATGGGGAGACATAAAAAGATTAGTCAGTATTGCGGCGAATGCGGAAAGAACTGGACTGAATTATCCTTTGAGGAGGCGAGTAACTTAACCAAGATGCTTGATAAGATGGGTTGGCAGTAACTATTCTTAGCTTTTTTTCACTCCCTATTTTCTCTGGTGCAGGTCCTGGGAGTTTTCTGGTCTAATGTGAGTGGAGCTTATGAGCTTGGAATGATAAATCAATAGCACTGAACTTAACTGTTCAATCTGTTTTTTTTATTTAGTTTAAATCCTTCAGACTGTCGTGTCTGCAACCTTTTTTGCATCTTTGAACGGGAATTTCGCTTCCGTGAGTAATTTACCTGCTTCTCCCGCAGTAACTTTAAGGTCTCCTGCTTTGCATGTGCTGTCTGCTCCCGCAGGGAAAGCTGCAAGTAAGCAAGCAAGCAGGCAAGCAAGGTAAAAGGAAAAAAGGTAAAAGAAAAAAGTAACGTCGGCCTTAGAAAGGCCTTATCACCGCTTTAAATCAAATCTCTCGGCTGCTTGTGTTCAGGCAGCACCGGAAGAGCCATGGTATTGATCAGGAGTGGGCTTTTGATATCTTTTGCCCTTTCGATCACAAGTTCCTTTCCTTTCTGGGTAAGAGCAAAAAGCGGCACAGCAGTCCCGACCTGTGCGAGGGGCTTTACGAGGTCCCGGATGGGTTTTGAGGCGCAGCTGGTTGCGATGTCCGAGTTTTCGACAAGAACCTGGGCTTCTTCCCTGCTTAAACCTGTAACATGGACTCCAATTACTATCAAATCAAGCCCGAGTTCAGCTTCGAGTTCCCTGCATTTTTTAGCGGTATCGCCAAAGGCAGCTGTTACTGCGATCTTCTTGTAGCCGAGTTCTGCGGCTTTTTTTACTCCGGCAACCGGGTCCATTACGGCAGTCGAGGGGTCGAGCACGATTCCGCCGCGTTCCTGGATGCCGTTAATGATGCCGTCGATTGGCTCGGTCTCGACAAGGCCTGACATCCTGCCGCCCATGCCCTGGACAAGGGTGGGGTTGTTGGAAATGACGGTCCCTGCACCTTCACAGGCTGTCACGGTTGTGTCAAGTAAACCTCTGCTCAGGCCTGTCATCATAACTTCGGATGCTCCGAACCCTACAAAGTCCTCGAGTTCCAGACGGCGCTTATCGGTGAACATCCCGAAGTCCTTAATCCGGAATTCCATGTTCTTCTTTGCTTCCTCGCCGGTGATCTTCTGGATCCCGCGAATCTTGGCAAAAAGGGGGCACCAAT
Source organism: Methanobacteriota archaeon (assembly GCA_016841625.1). Taxonomy (GTDB): domain Archaea; phylum Halobacteriota; class Methanosarcinia; order Methanosarcinales; family Methanosarcinaceae; genus MTP4. Next base: position 11,033 of record JAENYU010000008.1, on the reverse strand, counting down.
CGACTTCAGGCTCTCCGACTTCCACGACTTTCCCGTCTTTTACGACGACTCTTGTTTTTCCAAGTAATTCCATTATATGGGGCATGGTTACACCTTTACTAGCTGAGCAAAAATATGATTGTAAGAAACACTAATCCGGTAAAAATTGCATTTAAAGTTTGGGGTTATTTATATAATAGGTTATTGGTTACAGGTTTCCGATTCTACTTTTGGCTTTTTACAGAAATTTTCATTGCTTCGAATTGTGCTTTGAAGTTTGAGTTTCGGGGAAATTACAGAATGTATTTCAAACTTTTCCTTCAAGTTCCTTCAATTTCTGCTCGCAAAATCCAATTAACCTCGGGTCTTCAATCGCCTTTCCTATAGCCAGGGATTGCTTCAAAAACTCAATCGCTTTTCTGGGCTCGCCCAGATCACGGTATGCGTTCCCCAGATTTCCAAGGGCATTTTCTTCTCCACGCCTGTCTCCTATTTCTCTGGCAATTTTAAGTGCTTGTTCGTAATATTCAATTGCTTTTCTGGGCTCGCCCAGATCACGGTATGCGTTCCCCAGATTTCCAAGGGCAT
>JAENYU010000008.1:0-10456 GCA_016841625.1 Methanobacteriota archaeon | reverse complement strand
GCTTTTCTGGGCTCGCCCAGATCACGGTATGCGTTCCCCAGATTTCCAAGGGCATTTTCTTCTCCACGCCTGTCCCCCATTTCTCTAGCAATTTTAAGTGCCTGTTCGTAATATTCAATTGCTTTTCTTTTTTCGCCCAGGTCGATGTATGCTAACCCCAAATTTCCAAGAGTATTTCCTTCTCCGCATCTGTCTATGAGTTCTCTGTTTATCTCCAAAACTTTATTAAAATATTTAATTGAGATTCTAGCATTTCCTAAGGCTCGGTAGGCAATAGCTCAAAAGTAACTGGTACTTCGGAAAAGAAAAATTCGAAAAAAAGTAGGGACAGGGAAAGAAATCCCTGAAGCAAAAGTTTTACAGCTTTTCCCTTCTGTCAATAATCCTCTTTGCCTTTCCTGCGGTCCTCTCGATACTGCCTTTCTCAAGCAGCTCGACGTTCGTGCGGATGTTCAGGATGGATTTGAGTTCTTTCTGGACGTGGTTCTGGATGGCAGCGAGGTCTTTGAGTTCGCCGGTAAAGGCGTTTTCTTCGAGTTCGACTTCGACGGTGAGTTCATCGAGCATGTGTTTGTTGCGGTCGAGGATGAGCTGGAAGTATTCGCCAACTTCGGGGATTTTGGAGATGACGTCCTGGATCTGGGAGGGGAAGACGTTGATTCCTCTTACTATCAGCATGTCGTCGGCTCTGCCGAGGAGGCGGGAGATCTTTGTTGTTGTGCGGCCGCAGGCGCAGTCGGATTCAAGGAGCTTTGTCATGTCGCCGGTCCTGTACCTTATGTTGCAAAAGCCTTCTTTATCGAGGGAGGTTAAGACAAGTTCGCCTTTTTCGCCTTCTGCGACCTGCTCGCCATTTTCGTCCAGGACTTCTGTGAGGAACTGGTCGCTCCAGATGTGCAGGCCGTCCTGTTCCTGGCATTCGAAACCGACCCCGGGGCCGAACATTTCGGATAAGCCGTAGCAGTCGTAGGCTTTGAGGTTGAGCCGCTTTTCAAGCTGTTTTCTGGTGTTTTCCGACCAGGGCTCCCCGCCGAAGATGGCTGCTTTTAAGGAGAGTTTGTCTACAAGATCGAGTTCTTCTGCGGTCTCGGCAAGGTAGAAAGCGTAGGAAGGGGTGCAGTGGACGGCTGTAACCCCGAAGTCGATCATCATTTCGAGCTGGCGGGCGGTGTTTCCGGTGGCTGCGGGGACGATCATGGCTCCCATTCTCTCGACTCCGTAGTGGAAGCCCAGGCCGCCTGTAAAGAGCCCGTAGTTCATGGAGTTCTGGATAACGTCGCCTTTTCCAAGCCCGATCATCGTGAGGCTGCGGGCGATCAGGTCCGACCAGGTCTCAATGTCCTTTGCAGTGTAGCCGACAACCGTTGGCTTCCCGCTGGTCCCGGAAGAAGCGTGGATCCGCACGATATCTTCTTTTTTAGCGGCAAAGAGGCCGAAAGGATAGTTTTCCCGAAGGTAGGCCTTGCGCGTGAAAGGCAGTTTCCGAACATCCTCGAGGGTCTTGAGGTCCCCTGGGGTGACCCCTGCCTCTTTGAATTTCTGCCTGTAGAAGGGGACGTTGTCATAGACCAGTCTGGCGCTGTTATTCAGGCGTTTTAACTGCAGTTCTTTCATTTCAGCGTGACCCATTGTCTCGTATTTCGGCTGCCAGTATTTCATTAGAAAGACCTTCTTTTGAGTTGTAAAACCTTTTCCGGGTTGTAAACCGTTTTCGGGCTGTGAATCTTGATACAAATCTGTGCCATGTCTCTGCATGTCACGACGTTTTCAATGATTTCTTATGAGTCAGATAACGATAGGGAAAAAAATTATTCCGTAGTGTACTTTCCTTCCATCATATAAATATTATTGAATTGAATCCTTCACCTCGCCCGGCCTTCAGGCCTCCACAGGACACATCATCGTGGTTTTTAGGGACGGGAATTGCTGAAGAAGGGATGAGATTGAAGAAGGGATGAGATTGAAGAAGGGACGAGATTGAAGAAGGGACGAGATTGAAGAAGGGACAAGATTGAAGAAGGGACGAGATTGAAGAAGGGACGGGAAATAAATTAAAAGGGTTAAAAGGTGCTTGAGTTTCATCTTACCTCAGCAGGAGACCCCCTCCTCGACATTTCCGGCTTGCCGGAAATGGCAGGTGGGGGAGGAATGCGTCAACTGTACCATCTGAACTAATGTAGTACTCCTCGCACTCAGTCTCCTATATTTTTTCTTAATATTGACACTATCTGAAATTTTGTTTCCAAAGAGATCTGAGATCGAAAAATACCCGCTTGACCGTTTGCCTCGAATGAACCCGATCCCCTTAACCGTTTTCACAAGATCGAATTTCCTGAGCCCAAACAGTTTTCCGGTAGGTATTTTCTTCTCTGACCTCTTCCCTCTCCTTTGCTGATAATCTCCCGCAGGAACGTGTTTTTTGAAGTAGACCGTATCATCCGGTTCTACTTTCTGTTTATCCTCACAACAGATAGCAAGCGCATCAAAATAATGCGTTTTTTCGAGTCCCAAAACCTGTTCTCTTTTGAATTTTGTTTCGTAACCGAAAACTTCCTCAAAATTCCAGCCGGATTTCTTGATCCGGGACTTGACAATGCCAACTTCTGTGGCGTGTTTCGTGTTTGACCTTCTTCCTGAAAGCTCAAATTCCCCTGCATGAAGGGCAGTGTGACAGGGTTCACAGAGCGTAATCAGGTTTTCCGGGGTATCTGTCCCCTGCTTTGACCTGAAAACGATGTGATGGCAATGTAGCCGGGAATCCTTTGACTTTCCCCTGCAATGCTGGCAGGTGTAGCCGTCCCTGTGCAAAACGTAAGCCTTGACATTGTAGAAACCTTTGAGATCCCCTTCCTGATACCCTGTTCCGGAAACTTCCGGGTCTTTGATTTTGTGGATATCAAAGGAAGCAAGTTCGACCTTCCATTCCGTTACCGGAAGCAGGGATTCCACAAACCTTTTTTCCCTGAAATGAGACTCAACTTTGCTTTTGATGGAAGGAGCTAATCTTCCTTCTCTTCTCGAATTTCCCCGGTTGTCAAACCTTGCTGGCCTGTACCTTGTTTTCCGGTTTCTCCGGCTTCTCCTGTACGTTTTCCGTTGCTCCATCTTTTTCGAAACGTTTTCTCTCAGGGAGATTTCGGACTGATACAACATTTTTCCGGAAGCAATAGCGGCGCATCCTACGGTTTTCGAGCCAGTGTCCATTCCGGCAGTTACGGGCTGAGTGTAGTTACTGCTCTCGAAAAGTAACTTGATTGTGAAGGGCGTGGTTCTGACCACTTTTGCCTTTCCTGTTTTGAGCAAGATCCTCGCTTTTGCCGGTTTCGTGGGCATGAGCGGGGTTCCGTCTTTGCTGAGTACAAATACAAACATTTGTAATTGCTCCTATTGAATAGGGTTATGCGTATCCGGGTTAGTGGAGACAATCCCGGTTTCCGGCTTCCTCTCGATCTGATATGGAACGGTTTGTATGATGCAAGCACTGTCCCTACCTCTCAGGACTGTTTAACCGGCATCCTTAGAGCCTGAAACTGAGGCGGCATTCCAGGGTAACTATGAAATTCGTTCCTATCGTTTCCCGATTTTCCGAAGCTCCTAATCGGGGATCTGGTCAACCAGGGCTTGTTAGACAAGCCCCTTACTCTAAAATCTAAGCCATACGGCTTAGATTTTAGGGAGGGGTAGTTGACTTCCGCTGAAGATAAGCCGCAAGCGGGAACCCTATAAAGGTCGGGATCCAGAAAGAAAATATCCGGTAGCTGAGGATGACCACAACAGCTATCGGACCTGGCACTCCCAGGCCTGTATACAGCACTGCCATAGTGCTCTCCACAATCCCCACCCCACCGGGAAGGACAAAAGCCAATCTCCCGAAAAGCAGGGGCAAGCCGTATCCCACAAGCAGGATGCCAGGGCTTACCTGGTTCCCGGCAGCTATGAAGAAGAAGTAAAGGGTAAGCATATCAAAGCCGGCGATAAGCACAGACCCCAGGACGGGGCGCTTCCAGCCCCCTTTTTCCAGTATTTCGAGGGTTGCGAACATGCGGTGTACTGCGTTTTCAGTGGCAGCAGGGGCATACTGCCTGTGTATGGCCCTGGAAAAAAAGGCAGCTTTCCGGACAGCTGCGGACGTGAATCCTTCCCTGTTGTGTTTTCCCCAGCTTACTGCTGCAAGGCTCAGCGCCATCCCGATAAGGGTCAGGAGAAAGACGAAAAACTGTGCGGAGGAAAGCTCCTGTGCTGCCAGCAGCTGGATCATCCCTGCAACCCCCAGTATCACTAAAAGTGTATTGTTAAAAATAGTGGGCAGGGTACCTGCAAGCCCCGAACCTTCGGCGCTGACGCCCAGTTTCCGTACCCAGCGGTATGTGGCTGCTCCGTTTCCAAGCGGCCCTCCTGCAAGCAGCCCGATGCTCGCTGCAGCAAGAGTTATCAGGACTCCCCTGGACACTGAAAGTCTCTGGTTTACGCTTGCCACAATTGAATGCAGGAGATAGCCGCTTCCCATATAACGTATAAACTGGGCAAAGGCAGCCAGCAACACGGCCCACAGAACCATTGTTTTGATGATCACCAGGGATTCTTCAACCGAGGCTAGCTGGGGAAGAATAAGATTAACTGCAAGCCCCAGAAAGATGAGAGTGGGAAGGTAGCGCCCCACTCGCAGTACAAGCGTCGGAGGAAAAGCCAGGTTATGGGAATTCTGCTTTTCAGCTCCCATCTTTAACCTCCATTGATCATGTACTCCCGTCGATCATGTGCTCCCATGATCATGTACCCCCATTGATCATGTACTCCCCCTTATTTCTCAGTCCCCTACATTTTCCAACCCCTCTTTCTGCCTGAATATATTGGTTTTCGGGTTACTTTTCATTTTCCTTCTAAATCTTTCCCGAAAGATGTGAAATTGATACGCAAACAGATTCAGAAGCCCTTAATATTCGTAGAATATCACAGCATTTAATTATTAGTATGGATAATCCCCTTCCATGGAAAACGGCGTGTATCTTTTTATTCCCATCCTGTATGCCTCCCTTAACTCAATTTCTTTTGCTCTCTACGGGCTTGACAAGTTCAAGGCAAAAAAGGAAATGTGGCGCATTTCGGAGCAGACCCTTCTGATAGCATCATTCTTCGGACCCATCGGGGCCTGGATGGGGATGCAGCGCTTCAGGCACAAGACCCAGAAACCCCTGTTTAAGTTTCTCGTACCTTTGTTCATAGGAATTCATATAATGTATGTGTTCTGGATAAATCTCTGATACCTGCCCGTTCAGGTTCCATGGCCTGAATAATGATGATTGGAGACTTATTTACGGATGCACAGTGCCACAGTTTTTTTATTTTTTGTAAAATGTTTTTTATACTACTTTCTGCATAGAATATTGGGGTTACAGTTTCCGCTATTATCATTAATTACCATTGTCTATTCTTGATGCAATCGGCAGCAACAGGTCTCAATGACCCTATTGTAACCAGCTGGATTGGGGGGCATCGGGATCGTATAGATCTGATAAAAAAGCACCGTGATAGTATAGATCTGATAAAAAAACACCGTGATAGTATAGATCTGATAAAAAGCACCGGGGTTTAAAAGAAATTTCAGACATTATTTCTGGGCAATACATGGGGGTAGAAAGCTCAGGAAATCGTATTCAGGGGGGATACAGACGGCTGGGAAGAACAAGATAAGAATAGCTATTGCAGGGCTGGGGAACTGCGCAAGTTCCCTTGTACAGGGTATTGAGTACTACAGGAGAAAGGAAAACTGCTATGAGGAAAGCAGTGGTAAGGGAAACGGGGATAGGGGAAGTAGTGAAAAGGAAAGCAGTGACAGTTACAGGGTTGATTGGGAAAACAGTGATGTAATCGGCCTGATGCACCAGGATCTGGGAGGCTACCATCCCTCCGATATTGAGGTGGTTGCAGCTTTTGATATTGATAAACGAAAAGTGGGAAGGGACATCTCGGATGCCATCTTCGCTCTCCCCAACTGCACCACCGTTTTCTGTTCTGAAGTCCCGGCTATGGGTGTGGAAGTGAAAATGGGAAGGATCCTGGACGGCTGCTCCGAACACCTCGCAGATTATCCTGAAGAATGCAGGTTTTTGCCTTCGGATGCGGAGGAAGCCACAAAAGAAGATGTCATCCGGGCTCTCCAGACCTCCGGGGCTGAGATCCTCCTGAACTACATGCCTGTCGGCTCGGAACAGGCTGCCCGCTTTTATGCCGAATGCGCCCTCGAGGCAGACTGCGCGTTTATAAACAACATGCCCGTGTTTATAGCAAGCGATCCCGCCTGGGCGAGGCGTTTTGAGGTAAAAGGCCTCCCGATAATAGGCGACGATATCAAGTCCCAGCTGGGAGCCACAATCGTCCACCGTATCCTTGCCGATCTTTTCAGGAAGCGTGGGGTCAAAGTGGAACGCACTTACCAGCTCAACACCGGCGGAAACACCGATTTCCTGAACATGCTCAACCGAACCCGCCTGAAGTCCAAGAAGACTTCCAAGACCGAAGCCGTGCAGTCCGTGCTGGCCGAACGCCTTGAAGTCGAAAACATCCACGTGGGGCCCAGCGACTACGTGGCCTGGCAGAAGGATAACAAGGTCTGTTTCCTCAGGATGGAAGGCAGGCTCTTCGGGGACGTGCCCATGAACCTGGAACTCCGGCTCTCGGTGGAAGATTCCCCAAATTCCGCAGGTGTGGTCATAGACGCTATCCGCTGCTGCAAGCTTGCCCTGGACCGCAGGATAGGGGGAGTGCTTTACTCTCCTTCAGCCTACTTCATGAAACACCCACCGCGACAGTTCCCTGACGATGAAGCATACCACCTTACCGAGCTCTTTATCTCCGCAGGCAGGGAGATTCCTTCCTCAGAGACCGTAGGCCTGCAGGGAGGGGATGAAAGGCGTCCACTTCCCGAAACAATAATCAAATAACTTTCTTCAATAAATATAAGATCCTTCGGATATAATTTTATAAAAATTCAGCTGTATCATGAAAAAGGGGAATGTATAGTGGATATTTCCTGATGATGAACAAAAAAACTCTTATCGAGAAGCACATCGGCAGCAGAGATTCATCTATAACAAGTTCTTCCCCATCAAACAGGTCTTCTCTGAAAAATTCCGAACCAACATTTCCCTGACTGAAGCTGACAGGATTGAGCCTTATCCGAACTTATCTCACCAAAACATAAATAAAAATTTTACCCTTCTTACGTACCTCTTTTTCTGCCAATAGATACCTTTATACATTCAGGCATACCTTTTACATTCAGATTCCTATTACCAGATAATAAAATTACAGCACCTAAAAGAGCTAAGAAAGGAAATCCGGAGCCCAGGTAGACTGTTTTAGGCGATGGAGTTAAAAGTAAAGGGAGAACAAAAAGAGCTGGACTTGAAGAAAAATATGGGCGTTTCCTGCTTAGATTCGGGTGAGAATATGGAAAAATACGATTACAGTGAACTAGGTTTAAAAGCCGGGCTTGAAATTCATCAGCAGCTTGATTCGAAGGAAAAGCTTTTCTGCAGGTGTCCGACGCTTATCAGGGACACCGGGGAGGCGAACTTCGAGTTTTTCAGGTACCTTAGAGCTACGGAAAGTGAGATGGGTGAAAAAGACAGGGCTGCAGTGGAGCAGACCAAGATCAGGAGGAAGTACATCTATAAGGCTTATGATACGACCTGCCTGATCGAGAATGACGAGGAGCCTCCGAGGGGGATGAACCGGGAAGCTCTGAAGATTTCCCTGGGGGTCGCAAAGCTCCTGAACATGAAGCCTGTTGACCAGATGCACGTCATGAGAAAGATCGTCGTGGATGGGTCGAACACCAGCGGCTTCCAGAGGACGGCTTTTCTGGCAGGCGACGGCGTAATCGAGACATCGGAAGGGCCTTGTGGGATTGACAGCCTCTGTGTGGAAGAGGAAGCAGCCCAGAAGATCGAGGAAATCGGGGACTCCATCGTCTATTCCCTGGACAGGCTGGGGATTCCGCTTGTGGAAATCGCAACCGCACCTGACATAAAATCCCCGAGGCACGCCCGGGAAGTTGCCGAGCAGATCGGGATGATCCTCAGGTCTACCGGAAAGGTCAAGAGGGGCCTTGGGACCATCCGCCAGGACGTGAACATTTCCATTGCCGAAGGGGCAAGGGTCGAGATCAAAGGCGTGCAGGCTCTGGATTTAATCGAGGACATCGTCCGGCGAGAAGTCGAAAGGCAGCTCAACCTCCTTTTCATCAGGCAGGAACTCCTGGAAAGAAACGCTTTCGTCTGCGAGGAGATTTACGACGCTACCGGGCTTTTCGTGGACACAAAGTCCAAGGTCCTGCAAAAGGGTGTGAAGAAGGGAGCGGTCCTGGCAGCCCTCCTGCGAGAGTTCAACGGGCTCGTTGGAAGAGAAGTCCAGCCCGGAAGAAGGCTCGGGACCGAGTTCTCGGACAGGGCGAAAACTGCCGGGGTCGGCGGGCTCTTCCATACCGACGAGCTTCCGAACTACGGGATCACCGAACAGGAAATACAGGCCCTCAGGGACGCCATCGGGGCAGGACCTGCGGACGCTGTTATCATGGTCGCCGATGAGACGGAAAAAGCCAGGTTAGCCATCGAAGCGGTCATCACCCGGGCAAAGGAAATCCTCCAGGGAATTCCCGAAGAGACCAGGAAAGCCCTTCCCGACGGGAACACCGCCTACATGCGCCCGCTTCCCGGAGCTGCCCGGATGTACCCGGAAACCGATGTCCCACAAATCGAGATTTCCCACGAATATTATAATTCAATCGAGACCCCGGAACTCCTGACAGAAAGGGCAAAACGCTTTGTTTCCGAATTCGGGCTGAATATGGAACTTGCCGAAAAGGTCGCCTACTCAAAGGATCTCCCCCTCTTCGAAAGTCTCCTTGAGCCCTACAAAAAGGATGCAATCGTAAACGCAACCCTGATAGCCAGGACCCTCGTTGGCCTCATCCCGGAACTCCGCAGGAGCGGCGTGGAAACCGAGAACCTCTCCGAAGAACACTTCAAGGGCCTCTTTGCAGCTATCTCAACCCAGGAGATTGCAAAAGAAGCCATCCAGGACCTCCTGACCGCCCTTGCAAAAGAGCCGGAACTCAACGCCGAAGAAGCTATTTCCCAGCTTGGGCTCAGCGCCTTTGACCCCGCGGAAATCGAAAACTTCATCAAAGAAATGGTAAGGGAAAAGGGCGATTTTATCAAGGAAAAAGGACCGGCAGCTCTTGGTCCCCTCATGGGCATAGTCATGAAAGAGTACAGGGGCAAGGTAGACGGGAAAATCCTGAGCCATATGCTCAAACAGGAAATCGATAGTTTCATGGACCAGGGCTAAAACCCGGTCCTGTTTTTACTTTTTTATCGGTTTTAATTTGTTTCTTAATTTTTATCGTTTTAATTTGTTTCTTCATTTTTATCGTATTGATTTGTTTCTTAATTCCATTTTTTAATCTGGGTTCTTGATGCGCATCCGATACTTCAGAAGAAAAAATGAGAGCATTGTCACTTATTTTCACTTTTTTTAAAAATAAAAAATGGCAGTCAAATAGAATTAATTTAGTCAGCAGGTAGTAAAATCATGAAAATCGAAGAATTTATAAAAATTTATATACGAAGGCTTTCATAGGTATGAAAAAAATAAGCTAAAATATGAAATAATCATAAAATAAAGGTATAAATAACTTACTAAAAGCTGAAAATGAGAACAACTACCGTAAAGTGCTAATTGTAAAACTGACGACCATTAGCATAAAAAACCGGTATTATACCTGGATCAAGATCTCCGATTTCAAAAAGAAGGGGGTTATGCCCTTCCAGAAAAAAGCTTATAAGCTTCCTGATTAAAGCAGGTCAATTTAATAAGTTGATATAAATCTTTGTAAATATAGTTTAACACTAGTATAAATTAGTATCACACAATCCATTAAGTCCGGAAACCGGAGAAAAGAACATGACTAAAGTTTTACTCGTAGACGATGATCCTTTCTTCCTCAGGATATCAGAAGATTTTTTTAAACCGTACCGGGATATTAAGGTTGAAACCGCAGGATCACCATTCGAGGCTATTCCAAAACTGCAGACCGGTTGCTATGACGCAGTGGTTTCGGACTATGAGATGCCCGGGATGAACGGCATCACCTTCCTGAAGAAAATCCGGGAACAGAGCATCAATGTCCCGTTTATCCTTTTCACCGGAAGAGACAATAAGGACCTCATGTTTGAAGCCATGGAAAACGGGGCCAGTGCATATCTCCGGAAAGGAGGGGACCCGGAAATCCAGTTTTCAACACTTTCCCGCCAAATCGAAGAGGCTACCAGGGAAAAAGGCGGAATGAATTAGGAGTCCTGCAAGGCTTCGGGTCTTGTTCAGCCAGTTAGAAATTTCGGCTCTTCGTCATATGATATGGGTAATTTTTTATAATAAAATGATAATATAAATA
>JAENYU010000007.1:109277-136004 GCA_016841625.1 Methanobacteriota archaeon | reverse complement strand
CTGACAGTTATGTAGACCCAAGTGGACAAATCCCGGAATTCCCTTCAATAATCCTGCCTGTTGCGGCAATAATGGGAATAATGTTCATATTTGGAAGGAGAAAAACGGAGTAATTAAGTTCTAATTTTTGACATTGGACGTCCCTTTTTGCAGAATTGGGGCATTTTTCTTCTTTTTCTCAAAGGTTCATTTTCAGGAATTCGTTTCTTTTCCTGCTTTTCATTTCCTCTCTACATCTTCTGTATCTGTTATTTTGTGACTTCAAAGTTTTCCGAGATCGACAAGCAGACCGGGCAGCGAAAGGAGGACATGGACTACTTCTTCATCTATCCCGCCCGGCACTACGTCATTCCCGAAGAGGATCAGAAAAGCGCCATCGTAGATATCCTCGAAGAGCTGGAAGAGCATCTCCCTACCCTGGACCTCCTGGAGTCCCACCGCCTGAAACAGCGCACCCTTTATGACCTTGAGATGATCGAAGAGACCGGGAGCTGTAAAGGGATCGAAAACTATTCCAGGCACTTCGACCACCGGAAACCCGGGGAGAAGCCATTCTGTCTCCTGGACTACTTCCCGGACGACTTTCTCCTTGTCATCGACGAAAGCCACCAGACCCTCCCCCAGCTCCACGGAATGTACAAAGGAGACTATTCCCGGAAAAAGAGCCTTGTGGATTACGGGTTCAGGCTCCCCAGCGCTTTTGATAACCGGCCTCTCCGCTTCGAGGAAACCGAGCTGTACATGAAAAACGTGATCTTCGTCTCGGCAACCCCGGGGGAATACGAGCGCGAACACTCGGCACAGGTCGTGGAACAGATCATCCGTCCCACAGGCCTTGTGGTCCCCGAAGTCGAAATCCACCCCCTGGTCACCACCCTGACCAAGAAGCTTGCCGAAGAACTGACCGACTACCTTGCCAGAAACGAAATCAAGGCCCGCTACCTGCACTCGGACATCAAGACCATCGAGCGGACCGAAATCATCCGGGAACTCCGCCTGGGCAAGTTCGACGTCCTGGTCGGGATCAACCTGCTGCGGGAAGGGATTGACATCCCCGAAGTGGGCTTCATCGGCATCCTGGACGCGGATAAGGAAGGTTTCCTTCGGGATACAAAGAGCCTGATCCAGATTATCGGCAGGGCTGCAAGAAACGCCAGCTCGAAAGTGGTCCTTTACGCCGACAAAATGACCGATTCCATCAAAAGAGCGGTGAACGAGACCGAGCGCCGCCGTGCCATGCAGGTCGCCTACAATAAGGAGCACGGCATCGTCCCGAAAACCATCAGGAAACCCATCAAGGAAAAGGTCGTGGATATCACCGATACCAAACACATCCCGAAGACCGACATCCCCAACGTCATCATCGAACTGGAAGCCGAGATGAGGGAAGCCGCGGACAGGCTGGACTTCGAAGAAGCGATCCGGCTCAGGGAAATGGTCAAGAAACTGGAAAGGGAGGTAAAGGTGGCTTGAATAACCCTGTTTCCGGTACTGCGGTTCCAGATTATGCACTTTATGGATCAGCAGATCATAGATAGATCAGCAGACCATAGAAGTTTTGGCCCTGTGAAACTGCTTAATCTGAACCGAAAAAACCGAAAAAACCGCAATTCACCGTATCCCGTCGTTCCTGTACGGCCGCGAAGTCGGCCGGCCTTGTCATAAAAATTTATGGATAGAATTAGAAATTTAGCTGGGCCCATCTTCTTTGTTTATTTCTTCGTTTTCTCCTGCTTCCTTCATTTCTTCCATTTTTTTCTCGGCTTCTTTTAGTCTCTGTTCTTCCATTTTTTTCTCGGCTTCTTTTTGCCTCTGTTTTGTTGCATACCTCGCATAAGTAAAAAACAAAAATATGACTATGAGTGAAGGAATCAAAAAAATGAGTATCATGTTCAGCATAGGTTCATATGCGCTGTAGGGAATTGCGGGTTCAACACTCACCTAATCACCAGTTAATAATTTGGTGCAGGCAATATTTATGATTTGCTGTAAATGAAAAAAACTTGATGGAAAAAACGTAACTATTCACGTTTTAGAAGTATGGCTATTGATAACGAAAAATTGTTTATTTAAGCAAATTGCCAACATTTGTATGTTTGTTATAGACACTTCCTTGCTGTCGATATCGCTACAAATTAGAAAGATTGCAATGTATGCCTTTACTTAAAGATGCAGTCTAATGATAACGCTTCTAAAACCTGAGTAGTTACAATGGAAGAACTATTATATTTCTCCTGTGAGTGGAAATCCCTCATATTTGAAGAGGATACTCTCCTTCCCTCCAATTCTTTATAATTTTTTTTGCACATTTATAGTAAATTTTTTAATAGATAATTTGTAATTATATTTCTACTCTTTTTGGATATTGCCTCCATTGAGTTCGATATATTTGAATCTCGTATTCCTGAGGACAAAATCCCGCAAATCCTTCTTCACACCCTTATTTCGCTCCCATATGAGGGGTAAGTATGCGAAAAACTATAAAACCGCATGTTGTGCCACGAAATCACTCTGATGCTCATTTCCTTAAAAACAATGCATATATTATTAAAATGATTAACTATTTAAACAATAATTTTGTATACAAGTATAATAAACAAATTTTGGAAGGTTGGCTTTGGAAAACAGATCGGCATTCTTGTTTGGGTTACTTGTACTTTTAGCATTCACGTCGAGCATTGCTGCAGCTGAACAGGAGACGGTTTCTGTAAATTATATTAATCCGGGGGACCCTTTTCCTACAGATGTTGAAGTTACTGCAGTATATGAGGGAAACAATATAACTGTTGAAGCTACTGGTACCTTACCTACAAATTTCGACATCAAGAGAATTTATTATATTACAAACTCTGGGACAAATAACTGTACAGGAGGATTAAATACCGCTACTGATGAGACTTGGAATTGTGTTTCTGGCACTAGTGGTGACGTCCCTTCTTATTTCAGGGATTTTCCAGCGCAGTATCTGACGGCCGTAACGGACAATCAAAAAGAAAAATCTGGCGGGCCAATTGTACTTTATTTCGAGGAACCTTTACAACCAATTGTCTACACTGCTGACGGTTTTGCAATCGTTGTCCACGTTGGTTGGGAAGAAGATGGTGGAGACCAAAGTTCCTGGGTAGGGGGCAAGCCTGACAGTTATGTAGACCCAAGTGGACAAATCCCGGAATTCCCTTCAATAATCCTTCCTGTTGCGGCAATAATGGGAATAATGTTTGTTGCACAGAACCGGAGAAGAAAAGGAGAGTAATTTCCCTTTATTTTTTCCCTTGCCTACATTCCCATATTTTTTCAGAACTTTGGGATATCGGTCAGCGCCTCTGGGATTCAGGTGCTTACTTTGCTTTTTTCGGAGGAACATCAAACCTGTTACCTGTTTAAGGACCATTTCTTGAGTACAAGGAAGTCCTGTTTACGAATTTGCCTTGAAGCTTTTTAGAATGTATTATACCTGAGAGGTTTTGCGGTTTTTTACCGGCTCCAGTTCTTTCATCACTTTTTTTACACATTCTTCAGGCATTTTTTTTATAAATGGCCGATACGTATCTTCCTGCATTTTTTCCATATTTAATCCCAATTAAGTTCGTAATATCCCGAATTTCAATTCCTGAGGACTTGATCCTGAAAATTCTTACTGGCTTACCCTTTCCTCCTGCCAGATAAAGGGCAAGCATGTAACATAACTGTAAAAACGTGTCATAGAGCCTTAAAACTGCCCCCCGAACAGCCTCTTTTAAAACTTTTTATAAATATTAAAATAATTAGCTATTTAAGCAATAATTTTGTATAGAAATGTATACTCTAAATTTTAGGAGGGTGGTGTTTTGAAAGCAAAATCGGCATTCTTAATTGGAATTCTTGCACTCATGGTTTTCACGGTTGGTGCAGCGAGTGCAGAAACTTTTTATTTAACTGAAACAAACGAAGGCGTTAGTGGTATAAAAATTGAAGTGGTATTTAATGGGACGCATATAAGCGTAAAGGATGTCAGCCCAGCACTCGTTGGTGTACCAAATGTAAATATAAAAGAGATTGCGCTTTATCTTAACAACGATAGTGTATCTAGTGTGACCGATATTAGTGGTAATAGTAGTGGATGGAAATCTGAACCAGTGAGTTATAATAACAAAGCTGGATTTGGAGAGTTCTTTACCTCTTGTGGTAGACCAACTGAAAATGATAAAACGCGGGGACCTATTGTAATTGAACTAAATGAATCACTTGCTCAGCTTCCTAAGAATGCATTAAACAATAGTGTTGTTGTCCATCTTCAATTTGGTACTGATTTAATAGACGTTGGAGACAATTTCCAAGATAGTAGTTGGGTTGTAGGCTATACACAAATCCCTGAATTTCCCTCAATAGCCCTGCCTGTTGCGGCAATAATGGGAATAATGTTCCTTTTTGGGAGGAGAAAAGAGGAATGAGTGATTAATTTTTAATTTTTTAAGCAGGGTGCCCTTTTGACAGGATGAAGGGCTTTTCCCTCTTCTTTGTAACCTTTTTTGTGTAAACAAACATCAACGATAAGGCAGCAGGCGAAACCAGCAGGAACATGATTCTCAGGCTTATCATGAGTTCACAAGCGCTGTAAAGAATCTCAGGTTCGAAGGTCATGCTCAGTCACCCTCAATAAGTTGGTACATGCTTGATTTGTGATTTTCTGAAAAAGAAAAAAGGACACTTTGAAAAAAATACTTTGTAAAATTACTTTAATATTCTTTAAGCTTTATTTTATTTTTCCCCTTCTTCCTCTTTGTTCACCTCTTCTGTTTCCTCTGTTAACTTCATTTCTTCCATTTTTTTCTCGGCTTCTTTTAGTCTCTGTTCTTCCATTTTTTTCTCGGCTTCTTTTTGCCTCTGTTTTGTTGCATACCTCGCATAAGTAAAAAACAAAAATATGACTATGAGTGAAGGAATCAAAAAAATGAGTATCATGTTCAGCATAGGTTCATATGCGCTGTAGGGAATTGCGGGTTCAACACTCACCTAATCACCAGTTAATAATTTGGTGCAGGCAATATTTATGATTTGCTATAAATGAAAAAAACTTGATGAAGAAAACTTGATGGAAAAAATTTGATGAAAAAAAACTTGATGAAAAAAACTTGATGAAAAAAAACTTGATGAAAAAAAACTTGATGAAAAAAAAAACTTGATGAAAGGAATGAAATAATCCTAAATATATTTGTTCAATATCCCGACCTTTCATTTATCCTCTTAGCTGTATTATACGCATCGTAGAGGTTGTAAATCCAGAAGAGCGGATAAAGTATATAGCCTATCAAAAATACAGTCAAGAAGCCGAAAAACGAGGCAAGGACGATAAAAATAAGCCCTTTCATTATCTGCCCGTTGTAAATTTGCCCGAGGCCCGGGATGAAAAAGGACAGGACGACGGCAAAACCGGGATTTTTCTGGGGTTGTGGCATTTTTTACACCTTTATTGATTTTTTTTCAGTTTTTCAAGAAGGGATATTCTATTTATGAATGTTATATCTTCAGATAATAGTTTTTGAGATATGACTCAGGTTCAGGCGCAGGGATTAAACATAGTACGCCACAAAGAAACGGTACATTACTTTGATTTCTTCAAGTTCCTTCGGGTCTATTTCAAAGTCGGGTTGTTCAGCCTGGTATATTTTTTCTTCAAAATCCTTGAACGTGACTTCACACTTTATGTTTTCCGGAAGTTCGGCTTCAAACCAGTCACATTTCCGGCATATCCCTTTGCTTATTTTTCCCACTTCTTCGGGGGTAAAAGCAGCTTTGTCTTCGGGCTTGTAGTTGACGTCAACTGTAAGTTCTTCTTTACTAAGTAAATCTGCCCAGAAGCCGGAAAGTTCAGCACCTTCTATCCTGTAGTCTTTGAGTTCGAAACTTCTGATGATCGTGTTCTTGATCTTGCCCTCTTCCATAAGCTAAAGCTTTGAAATTGGATGTATATAAAATATCTCAAGAAACAAAGAAAATATGTAGGGAACTGAAATCAGCTTTCTCAAATTAGCCTCACAACTTCTCCCTCTAATTGAAAACTGTTTTTTAAAAGGAGAGAATGGAATTGGGGAATATAAAAGGAGAATAGAAGGGGAGAATAGAATTGGGGAATAAAGAAAGAGAAAGTATTTTTATCCCCATCTTTTCTACTCAATTCAAATTTTCTTGAGCATTAAGGACATTATCCCTGGCTTTGATGGCCTCATAGGGTCCTGGAAGAGGCCCATTTCCATGCTGGGTCCCCCGAACATTTCATTATTGACCCGCTCGGTTATTTCGTCGAATATCCTCTTATAGGCGACACAGTGGGGGTCCACGTCCCTTATTTCTTCATCTGTGGGTGTTATGGCATTGTAGGGGCATCCACCTCTACAATAATTGATGTGGGCACACCCCTTACATTTCAGGTCCACATATTCCTTATACCGGTTCATGAGCTTCCATGCATCGGATTGGGCGAGGTCTTCCATGCCGGGACGGTCGTAAACGTTTCCCAATACATATTTTGGCATGCCTACAAAACGATAGCAGGGATATATGTTTCCATCAGGGCCCACTGCGAAGGTATCTCCCATGCAGTCCACGAAGGTGCAGACAGTGCCCCGACCCCCGAACACGCATTTACACAGGTGGTCGATGTTCATAACTTCAATCTTGCCCACATTTTCAAGGTATTTGTCCAGAAGATAAACCAGGAGTTCTCCGTACTCTTCCGGGTCAAGCGCCCACTTTTCGGGTTCGTCGCCCCGCAGGGACGGCAGTGCGGGATGTAACTTAAGAGTCCACTCTTTGTCCAGGTAAAAATTGAAAATATCTTCCTTGTACTTTATGGAATGAGAGGTGAAGGTGGTGATGAATCTTACCGTGAGCCCGTGTGCCCTGGCAATCTCATAACCCTTCATTGTCTTCTTATAGTATCCTTTTCCCCTCTGGAAGTCGTTTAGCTCCTCCGGACCGTCCAGACTGGAGCCGATTGGGATATTATACTCCGCAAAAATTTCGGCTATTTCGTCTGTCATCTTCCAGAGGTTGGTCTGTATGGCAAAAGCCATTTTTCGACCGTCCAGGCCCTTAGCCAGTAACGGTAAAGCTTCCCTGAAAAAATCCGCGCCTGCCAGGAGCGGTTCCCCGCCGTGGAAGGTAAAGGTAACCGAATCATTCCGGAAAGTCCTGAGCCATTCAACCACTTCTTTAACGGTTTCAATGCTCATTATAGGAGAACTTTCCTCGGAACTCCAGCAATAATTACAATTAGAAGGACAGCCTAAAGTCGGGATTAGCATCACGTGGAATGGCATTTTTAAACACCCCTTTTTTTAACTTCTTCAAAGTATTAAATAGTTTTCCCGCAATATTTCGATATTGGAAGCCCTCAAATACGTTTTACAGATTCCATTTCTTTAAGGTCTTTTATGAGGCAAAGCAGCAGGTTCCCGGAACGCGGGGATTCGGGCAAACTTTTTGATTTTTCTTTTTTCCGGATCTATCCTTTTTTTGAGGGTTTTTCCGGAATGCTTTCATTGACGCAACCTTTGCATTACTTCATTTGCAACAGCTCGCACAGTCTCACACCGTCTATACTATCTCATGCAGTCTTTACACATTTGTCTTTAAGTGCAGATGCCCTTCCTTACTTAATAATTTTTTCAACTTTCCCTGTATGCCGGTTGAGCTATGTCGGAGCATTTCGCATCAGCCATTTTTATAATTTTTAAATGGATAATTATTTTAATGAATGGAATCAAATCTGTTAAGGATGGGGAAATCACCTTTTGGAAATACCCGGAGTCCTGAAATTTCCGATCAGTTTGGAGGAATTGTTTAATTCGTAAGGGGGAAGACTATGCCTAAATTTGAAGTGTATATGGATAACAGTGGAGAATACCGCTTCAGGCTGAGGGCCAGAAACGGGCAGATCATCGCGGTAAGCCAGGGATACAAAAGTAAAGAAGGGTGTATGAAAGGGATCGAATCCGTGAGAACAAATGCCCCAATTGCCCAGATAGTTGAAATTGAAGAGGTGCATAAAGAAGAAACAGAAGTCGTTGTTTGATTCTCTTCTGTGATTTTTTTTAAACCAATTATTTTTTTATTTAGGGAGTTCGCTGCTTATTCATTGCTCATCGTGTTGCTTATTCATTGCTCATCTTATTGCTTATTTATTGCTCATCTTGCTGCTTATTCATTGCTCATCTTGCTGCTTATTGATTACTCATCGAATGCTATTCCCTCGAACCTGCATTTTGTAAGCTTTCTTTTCTTGAAAGCGTAGAGAAAGACCTTGAAGAGGGCATAAAGCCTGAAGTAGAGGGAAAGCAGGAAAGGGGAACGCAAACCGCTGATATATACGATTCTCTTGTCGTCCCGGACGGAGTCGTCCAGAAAGCTCACAACCCCATCAAATTTTTCCCTCTCAAGGACGCTTCCCCGAGGCAGGCGGGGCCCGAGCACGACTGCATCTTCTTCCATGCCGTCCTGGCTCTTCGTGCCCTCAACGAATCCATAGTTAAAAATCGCGGGGAGAGGGGAAAAAAAGGCTATTTCGTACCCTTTTTCGGTTTTGTTATATTTAAGAAAGCTGTATTTCGGGGTTTCTATTACGATTTTCATGAGAAGGGTCCTGCCTGGGATCTTAGAAGTCGGCCAAATTTCCCGGTTAGCTCAAGGCTTCGGTCAACGGAATATGACGGGCTGGCAGAAATAAAGTACACAAAGTAATTTTAATTTTATGGAAGGCCGGAAAAAAAGTGGAGTTGCCGAAAACGAAGAGTTGCCGAAAACGAAGAGTTGCCGAAAAAAAGTGGAAAAGCTTTATAATTAGCAGTGCAGAGGTAGGGTCGAATGAGTTTGCAGGATGAGCTAAAAGGTATAGTGGAGGACGCTTTGCTGGAAAGGGTGCCCAAGCGTTTTGATTACATAGGGGACGTGGCGGTAATCTCGATCCCTCCCGAACTTGAGGCTTACAGGAGGGATATTGCCGAAAAACTCGTTTCGATGAGGGGAAATACCCGGGCCGTGCTCAACAAGGTGAGCAGACTGGAAGGGGAACACAGGGTGGCAGGATTCGAGCTCCTCCTCGGGGACTCCACGGAAACCGTCCACCGCGAAAACGGATATTCTTACAGGCTGGACATAAGGAAGGTTTTCTTTAACCCCCGCCTCTACTGGGAAAGAGGAAGGGTTGCGGAAAAAGTTTCCCCTTCCGAAAATGTGCTGATCCCCTTTTGCGGGGTTGGCCCTTTCGTCCTCCCTGCTGCGGGAAAAGGTGCAAAGGTACTTGCAATCGAAATGAACCCGGATGCCTGTTCCTGCCTGCGGGAAAATATCCGGTTGAACAGGCTGGATGAGAAAATAACCGTTTTCCAGGGAGACGCCGAAGAAATCTTCCGACAGCTCAAACCTGGCATTTCCATGCCGGAATCGGGATTTGACAGGGCTATAGTCCCAACCCCCTACGGCCTGGACCGCGCCCTCGGGGAAGTCGCAAGGCTGGTAAAGACAGGCGGTTCCATTCACTTCTATACCTTTAAAGCCGAGTCCCAGCTCCCCGGCTTGATTGGGGAATATGAAAAAATGGGGCTCAGGGTCGAATTTTACAGGCGCAGCGGAAATGTCGCCCCCGGGATTAGCAGGTGGGTATTCGACCTGGTCAAAAAATAATGCGAGAAATCAATCAGAGAACTAATCCGGAAATAAACAGGGGAACAATAAAGAAAATAATAAGGGGGGCTGAAATCCTCTTTTACACTTCGAGCCCCAGGTGTTTCAGGAGATGGTGATAGTATTCCGGAGGCATTCTGGAATTAAAAGCCCTGGTTACGACTTCGCTCAGGGCAGGGTGGATGTCCATGCCGTCCAGGAGGGGAGCCGCACTGCCTGTTTTCGTGTACATGAGCGGGATTATCTGGTGGATCAGGATGGACGCATGGGGGCCGATGATGTGGGCTCCAAGGATTTTTTCGCTTTTATCTTCCAGGATGACTTTTACGAAATAGTCTTCAGCTTCCATTGCCGTGCCTTTTGCGGTGTCCTCGAAACGCTGGTAGCCGATGAGCACGTTGTCTGTTCCGTACTCTTCGATTGCCCGGGCTTCCTTCATACCCACGCTTGCGACTTCAGGGTAGGAAAATACTGCATGCGGGACGGCATGGTAGTCGACCTTTACTTTGTCGTTGAGGATAGCATTCCGGTACACGACCCCGGATTCGTAGTTCCCCACGTGCTTTAGCAGGTACTGCCCGTTTGCGTCCCCGAAAGCCCAGACGTTCGGCTGGGAAGTTTCAAGGTACTGGTTTACGGAGATCCAACCCCTTTTGTCCGTTTCGATCCCTGCCTTTTCCGGATGCAGGATATCGCTGTTCGGGGCTCTGCCGGTAGCGACAAGGATTTCATCAGCGGTAATTTCCACTTCCGTGCCCGAACCCCTTTCTCTTGCAATAACGGTTTTTTGCCCGTTTTCTTCTTTGACCACTTCAACGGCTTCATGGTTTGTGAGGATATTCAGGTATTGCGATATTTTTATCCTGGCAAGTTCCGAGACTTCGGGCTCTTCTTCCGGCAAAAATTGCGGGTTTCTCCCGATAATCGTGACCTCTGCCCCCATAGCCGAGAAAAAGTGCCCGTATTCGGCACCAATGTAGCTTCCGCCGAGAATTGCAAGGCTCTTCGGGCACTCGTTGAGTTCAAGTACCGAATCACTGGTGAGGTATCCTGCTTCCGAAAGCCCCTTCACAGGCGGGATTGCCGGTTTCGAACCCGTGCAGAGGAAGATCATCTCGGAATAGATAGTATCTCCACCCACCTGCAGGGTATACGGCCCCGTAAACTCCGCAGTTTCAGGATAGTAGTACAGGTTAGGGCTTTCCGTTAACCCCTCCCTTATCATCTCGATGTCTTCTCTTATTTTATTCCTCATCCGCTCCATTACCATGCGGAAGTCAATGTTTTTGATTTCCAGGTCGATTCCGAAGAGCGGAGCAGTTTCAAGTTCCCTTAGAAGTTCGGCAGGGTAGAGCAGGAGCTTTGAAGGGATGCACCCTCTGGTCAGGCAGATCCCCCCAGGGTCGTCCTTGTCGATGACCGCGATTTTCACTTCGGGTTTCGATTCGATGATCGCGTTGATATAATTCATTGCAGAACCGGTACCAATTACAATCAGGTCGTAATTTTTCATTCTTCCCCCTCACAACAAAGTTCACCGGAATAAACCGGGATAAAGGTTGCATTCCGGAATAATATCGGGCATATTCCCGGAATATTATTGAGTGTATTGGCGGTTATACCTATTGATTAACATTTTTTTGATCTGATTCCCCAATTTTGGAAATTGAAGGGTTTATCGTTTATGTGGTAATTTATATGCTCTTGAAGGAGATGTAAAGCAGGAAAACGGTCTATCTTTTCCAGATTAAAAAAGGAAAGTGAACTTTTTTATCCACGGAAAAACAACTAGCTATTTATAAATGAAATCCTATTCTATGTAACTTCTTTAAAGGGACCCAGAAAAACAGAAGATGCAGGACGATGAACGGAAATAGTCTCAATATTGAAAAAAGAAATTCAGGTCCGGGGATTACGGTTATGCATGCCTTATATCTCCTGCTTATTCTGATTGCCCCTTTTGCAGGGGTGTATGTTCTACTTCTTCTGTCCCTGGGAGTTTTTTTCTGGCTGAGGCTTTCGGGAAGGGCCACATCTGATAACAGAGGCGAAATAAGCCTTGCTTTTTCAATGTCTCTAATGTTCCTGATTTCGGCAGTTTTCGAAAGTTTCTCCTATCATCTCCCCCTTTACATCATCCTGGGAGCTTTTGCAATTTCGGTTGTAGGAAGCCATAACTGGTTCTCTCCGGAACCCGGTAAAAACAGAGGTTCAGGTTCCGGGAGGGGAAGAATGAAAAGGAAGAGCTTTTCCCTGCTCTGGAGTTCCGTTTTCCTGGGGTTGAGGATCCTTGCGGCGTTCCTTGCAGGGTACTGGATAATTTACTGGCAGGGCTTCCCTGTATCTCCCAGCCTGGTCTTTTTCATAGCAGTGATAGGGGCTGTGACCGGTTCTCTCTTTGAGTCCATCCCCACCAGGATCGACAGCAACATTTCCGTGCCTCTGGGGGCGGGAATGACAATGTGGATTTTCGAAGAATTCAGGTACTGGGTACCCCCGGAAAGGATACTCATAGCCCTCGGTTTTTCCCTACTCCTGGGTTTTCTGGCTTACAGGGCAAAGATTGCCGATGTCTCTGCCCTCCTGAGTGCAGCCCTTCTCGGGGTCCTGATCATTGTTTTCAGCGGGCTTTCCTGGTATATCCTTCTTCTGGCATTTTTCATCCTGGGAGGCGGGTTTACCAGGTACAAGTATGCGTACAAGGAGTCAATCGGGATTGCCCAGACCAAGGGCGGGATCCGGAGTTATGAAAACGTTTTTTCAAACAGTACGGCTGCCCTTGCCCTTGCCGTAGCCCACGGGGTCTTCCCGGAACTCAGCCTGCCAATCCTTTATGCCTACATGGGAACCGTTGCCACGGCCACCGGGGATACCCTGGCAAGTGAAATCGGGACTACGGCAAAAGGAAGGCCCAGGATGATAACCACCCTCAAACCCGCAGAGCCCGGGGCAGATGGGGCAGTCTCCGGGCTCGGGGAACTTGCTGCGATTCTGGGCTCAGCGGTAATAGGGCTGCTGGCATACCTGCTCGGGGTCTCGGATAACCTCCTCCTTTCTGTCCTGATAACGACGATAGGGGGCTTTTTCGGAACCAACGTTGACAGCCTGCTTGGAGCTACCTTTCAGAAAATGGGTAAACTTTCAAATAGCGGGGTCAACTTCCTGGCGACCTTTGCCGGGGCAGGGATTTCCGGCGGGGCTTACCTGCTTGTCTCAGGTCTTTAAAGATATCACTTTTTTCGGAAAAGTATTAATTTATAGCTGCAGAATAATGTACTATATGGGGTAATATTACTATGCGGGGGTTACTGCAGTAATTCTTATTGCAATATTTCTTACCCAGTTTGCTTTTGCCGACAGATTAGAGTTTGCCTACGGTATCAGAGGTAGTAGGAAATCAAGTAATCGTTCATGTCTCTGAATCCAAAACCGCCGCATTTTCCAGAGCATAGGGCATTCTCTAAATCCAGGAAGGTGACCCGATGACAGAATCCGAGTATAAAGGCAAAAAAATCCTGCTTGTAATCGCCCAGGAACAGTTCAGGGATGAGGAATGTTTTGTCCCGAAGCAGCTTTTTGAGGCCGCAGGGGTAAAAGTTACGGTTGCAGCCGAATTTACCGATACTGCGAAAGGAACGCTCGGGGGAACGATTAAACCCGACATCCGGATAGCCGAGGCCAGCCTGGCCGACTATGATGCGATCGTAATTTCCGGGGGTGCGGGTTCCAGAACCTATCTCTGGGACAACAAAAAACTGCAGCAGCTGGTTAAGGACGCATATGCGAAGGGCAAGGTGGTTTCTGCAATTTGCATCTCGCCTGTGGTCCTGGCAAGGGCTGGCATCCTCGAAGGCAAAAAGAGCACGGTTTTTAAGAGTCCCGATACCCTGCACGAACTGAAGGAGTATGGGGCCCTTCATGAGGACAGGGAAGTTATCGTTTCGGGGAGGGTGATAACAGGCCGGGACCCGAAGAGTGCGGAAGCTTTCGGAAAAGCCGTGCTTGAAGCCCTTGAACAGGCCTGAAACGCGTCAAAATCCGCCATAACCCTTCAAAACTCGCCATACAAAATATCCGCCTGAAAAACTGGTGCACCATGTCGAAAGAACTTGAAGCTATCCTGGCCTATCACGAGGCAAGCAAACATAACTTCAGAGCCTATGCCCCAAGTCCGCACCATCTGGACATGGAGACGAGGCCGGACCTCTTTCTCCACTACACTGGAACTCCGCTTCTGAAGCTGGATACGGAGAGTGAGGACGCAGTAAAAGAAAGTTTTCCGGCTTATGAACAGGTCTTCATTCCCGGGGAAATTCCCCCCGTGCCTCTGGACAGGAAAAGCATATCCAGGCTGTTTTTTGACAGCCTTGCGATTTCGGTCTGGAGAAAATCGGGCTTTGCAAAGTGGGCTCTCAGGGTCAACCCTTCCAGCGGGAACCTGCACCCTACGGAAGGCTACCTGATCTCCGGTCCTGTCGAGGGGCTTTTGAAAAAGCCGGCCGTCTGTCACTATTCCTCTCTGGAACATGCCCTTGAACTCAGGGCGGAATTATCTCCCGAAACCTGGGAACTCCTGAGTTCCGGCTTTCCGGAAGGTACTGTTTTTGCAGGCCTGAGTTCCATTCACTGGCGGGTGGCCTGGAAATATGGCATCAGGGCATTCAGGTATTCCAATCACGATATAGGGCATGCTGTGGGAGCCCTTGGTTTTGCTGCGGCAGGGCTCGGCTGGGAGGCAAAGCTTCTTGAAGACATGGGTTCGGAGGAGATCGCTTCCCTCCTGGGGATTTCCGGAAGTGAAGGACCGGAAAAAGAGGAACCTGCCTGCCTGCTAGCAATTTTTCCCTCCGGGAAATGCTGTGGGAGAAGCAAAGTTAACTCTGCCGCGCTTCCTGCCTTTGAAAAGCTTTCCTGGAAAGGCCACCCAAACCGTCTGAGCCCGAAACATGTTAAATGGGTAGAAATCGGAAGAGCCGTATCGGCAAGCCGGAAGAAGGAAACGGATTTTCTCCGGGAAAGAGGACATGAACCGGGAGATAAAGGGCAAAAAAATAGGGCTGGAAAAGAAGCTGAAAAGGCTAGGGAAAAAGAAACTGAGAAGGCTAGGGAAAAGGAACTGGGGGAAGTTTCCCTGCGCAGGGTTATCCGTTCCCGGAGAAGCGCTCTGGAAATGAACAACAGTGCCTATATGGAAAAAGAGACCTTTTACGGCATGCTCAGGAGAACAGTTCAGGACCCGCGTATTCCTCCGTTCAACACCCTGACTTTCGGGCCTTTTGCCCACATGCTCATTTTTGTGAACCGGGTAAAAGGTTTGCTTCCCGGGCTCTACATCTTCCTCCGGAAACCCGGGGAAGAGGGGAAGCTTAAAGCTTCCATGCGCGAGGATTTCCTCTGGGAGCGCCCTGAAAATTGTCCTCATGATCTTGAATTTTATATGCTTGTGGAAGAGACACTTTCCTATTTTGCCGCCCAGCTTTCCTGTGCCCAGAGAAAGGCTGAAGATGCCTGCTTCACCGTTTGCATGATCTCGGAATTCGAAGAACCCCTAAGAAAGTTCGGTACCTGGATCTACCCCTACCTTTTCTGGGAATGTGGAATCCTGGGACAGCTGCTTTACCTGGAAGCTGAGGCCCAGGGGTTCAGGGGCTGTGGGATAGGTTGCTTCTTTGACAACCCCTTACATGAGACCCTGGGGCTTGAAGGATACGAATATCAGGACCTCTACCACTTTACGGTGGGAGTTCCTATGCAGGAAAGAGGGTTATCATCCCTGCCCGCATATCCGGAAAAGCACAGAGATTAAGCCTGATGATACGTCAAAAGAGTACCAAAGAGTACCGAAAAGTACCGGGAAAGATTCAAAATACGTGACGTTTTTCCTTCCGGTATCCGGGGAAGAAGCTCCTTTTAATGCCGGCGTTTGAGGTTTCTCATGGTGGCGGGGATACAGCGGCTATCTCCCGTATCTTCCCCGCATTCCACTACAATTCCCCGGAGCAGGCGGCCCAGGATATCCGAACCGGTCACGATACGCTTTTCTTCGCCCCAGTAGAGGATCAGGTCCTGGTCTATCACGTCATCCTCCGGGTACTGGGGGTAGACCTTGAACTGCCGGATGACTTTTTCAAGCCGGGTTTTAGGGGATTTGACAACGACCGGGAAGTGGCAGTATGAGAAGGGGAGGAAGGGGCCTTTCTTGTAGACGACGTCCCTGAGGAAACCGTCGGCATCGAGCACCATCACGGGTTCTCCTCCGGGGTCGGTGATTATAACCCATTTCATCCCCGAAGCTTCGATCTTTTGCAGGAAGGGGTCTGAAGGTTCCCTGTTGAAGGGAGGGAATACGGGCCGGTTGTTTTTGACCTCCATGGATATGATGCTGCGCGGGTCTATGATCGAGCCCTCGTCGGAGATGGAGACGTCGTCTATTGAGAGGAAGTTCAGGGCTCCGATGCCTTCAAACGTCCCGATATCGGATCTCGAGGATTCGATATGCTTTTCCAGCATGATCCTCATGGCCTGTTCCCTGAAAAGCTCCAGCTTTTCCTTGCCCAGCCACGAGTCCAGGAGCAGGGCTGAGGGTTTTGCCACAGGGTAGAGCAGCACCTGGTAGAAATAAACAATGGGGACCAGCCTGGACCCGAGCTTCAGAGCGTTTCTCGAAAAGTAGGCCTGAGGTGCAATCTCCCCGAAACAGGTAATCCCGAATGTGGAGAAAAAGAACGCTGCTGTCCCCGCCATCACCGAGTCCGTGAGCAGGGTCAGGAGAACGTTGACCCCGACATTTCCCCAGAGCAGGGTTGTGAGCAAAAAGTTAGAGTCCCGCCTGATTTTCAGGATCTTCAGGGCGTCTTTGTTATTTGCCTCGGCTTCGATTTCAAGCCTCAGCCGCCCCAATCCGAAAAGCCCTATGGTCAGCCCGGAAAAGATTCCGGAATGGACCAGACAAAGTGCAATCAATATCCAGGTGAGAATGACGTACATTGAAGCCTGTAACCCCGATAAATTACTCAGTTTTTGTTAGCTCAGGTTTGTTGTACCTGATTTATTATATTACATTATATTATACGTTATTATAATTTGATCTTATAATTTGATCTTTTATAATTCCTTCTAACTTAATCTTGTGTGCCTGCTGCTCCGATAAATCTTTTGTATTATTTGCCGGCTTTTCCATACCCTGATTGTTATTTCATGGCCGCGATATGATGGGAATAACTTATATAAATATTTGTGGTGATTTTTCGGGAACGTTTTTGCTGGCTGCTGTTAAGGATGATTTGGGATTTCGAGGATTGCGATTAAGGAAGATTTGTTTTTTCAAGAAAAATACTCATACGAGTAAGGCATAAATTAACAGCATTAAAGGGGGCGCATCATGAACCTTTTTGGATGGAAGAACGAGAAAGGAAAGCATGTAGAGGGAATTGACAGGGGAAAGATTGTAATGTACGGGCTCAGCACCTGTGTCTGGTGCAAAAGGACAAAGAAACTGCTTACCGAGCTTGGAGTGGAATTTGACTATATCTACGTTGACCGGCTTGAGGGAGATGAGGAAGAGAAGGCCATTGAAGAAGTAAGGCGCTTCAATGAGGGGATTTCTTTCCCGACAACGATTATCAATGATGAAAAGGCAATTGTAGGGTTCAAGGAAAAGCAGATTCGTGAGGCCCTTGGTTTTCAGGAGGGGGATTGAAATGGGAGAGGATATTTCCGAGGGATATGGGATAAACGAAGAAGATGTGGAAAAACTCTACGCCCGGCTGGACAGGGAAGCCGAACGTGCGGGCTATCACCTGAACCCTGACATTGAGTTCGCGAAAGAACTGGTCTTCGGGATCCTGGTAAATGAAAAGCGCTATGGGTACTGGTCATGCCCCTGCAGGCTTGCTTCCGGGGAAAAGGAAGAGGACCTGGACATCATCTGTCCCTGTAACTACCGGGACCCTGACCTGGGCGAGTTCGGGGCCTGCTACTGTGCCCTCTATGTTTCCGAAGAAGTCCTGAAAGGGGAAAAGGAACTGGGGTCCATCCCCGAAAGGCGCCCCTCCCCCGAAGCCCGAAAGGCTGCAAATGCCAGGGAAATTGAGGATTTTTCTTTTACAGGAAAACTTTCGAAACCGGTCTGGAGGTGTCCGGTCTGCGGCTATCTCTGTGCCATGGACGAGCCTCCTGCCGTTTGTCCGATCTGCAAGGCGAAGAAGGAAAGGTTTGAGCGTTTTATGTGAATCCCCCCTTTACATTTTTAAATTTGGAATTCTGGAATGAATTTTGGAATGATAGTTTCTCCTGCGGCGAAGCCTCATTTATTCACATAACACCTCTTGTTACTTTTAAATTTATTTTTATCCTGCCAATACTTTTATCGTTGTAAAAAGGCATTAGTGAATAGGGGGAATATTTATGGAAACTATGCAAGCCATTTTGTCCAGAAGGAGTATTCGAAGATATACCGAAGAACCCGTTTCCGGGGGCATGATTGAGGACCTTTTGAAAGCTGCCATGAACGCGCCTTCAGCCGGAAACGAGCAGCCCTGGCATTTTATCGTCATCGACAGGCGTCCCATGCTCGATAAGCTCGCAGAAATCCATCCGTATGCAAAGATGCTGAAGCAGTCTCCGGCTGCGGTAATTGTCTGCGGGGACGATAACATGCAGAAGTTCAAAGATTTCTGGGTCCAGGACTGCTCAGCAGCCAGTGAAAATATGCTACTTGCGGCCCATGCCCTGGGGCTCGGGGCTGTCTGGCTCGGGATTTATCCGGCCGAAAAAATGGTCCGGGAAATCGGTGACCTTCTGAACATGCCGTCGAACATTATCCCGTTTTCAATCATATCTGTCGGCCACCCTGCTGAAGAAAAGGAAATCAAAGAGAGGTTTGACGCTTCGAGGATCCACTCAAACACCTGGTAAGGATTCTGGAGTATATTCAAGGAGAATCTTTTCCGTTTTTCAATTCCGTTATCCTATTCTCCTATCCTTTTTCCTCCTGCCGATTTATTTCAGTCGAATACCCCGTAGCTTGCTGGGGGGATGGACACTTCCCCTAGAACCGTTAATAATAATACGATATCAATTCCATTTTTTGTTTGTTAACTTCTGCTCAAACTAAATCGTATTAGGGTTATTATCTCCTTTTACGGAATTTGGAGCGGGGGCACGAACATACCCCGTTTCTTGCAGCGGGGTGCGCCAGCGCAATTTTGATTAAGGACTTTGATCATTCAGGGGTAGCTGAAAAGAGGAACACTCATGAAACGGAAGATGGTGTATGGTACGGTTTTGCTTATCATTCTTATTTCCCTGCTGGCGCTTCCGGCAGGAGCTGCAAACGAAGATTCCTATCTCAGGTATACAAGTTCGGGGAATGCTTTCGGCGGCGGAGATGACCTGGTAATCGACGAGGATATCGAAGGGGACCTCGTGCTTGGCGGGTCCCGGCTGGATATAAAAGGAGATGTCGGGGACGACTTTATAGGGGCAGGAGGCATGCTTATCGTCAACGGGGACGTTTCAGGCAACATCCTTGCTTTCGGCGGCAGTATCAGGGTGAACGGCAACGTAGGAGGGGATTTCGTAGCAGCCGGTGGTGAGATCTCCCTATCCGAGGACAGCACGGTGGAAGGAGACGCCCTCCTGGCCGGAGGCGAAGTTACCCTGGACGGGGTGATCAACGGGAACGGCTCGATCTCCGCAGGTACGCTTCGCACCGGAAAGGATTTCGAGCTCAAAGGAGACCTGGAACTTGAAGCCGAAAACGTCCCGCCTGACCTGGAAGAAAATGTGGGCGGCTCTCTAACCGTTATCGAAAGGGAAAAAAATGATGAGTTCGTTAGAGAAGTGTCCGAAGGCTTCGGTTTTTTCGGCTTCATTGTCGGGCTCCTGTCCTCGCTTGCCCTTGGCCTGGTCCTGATCTACCTCTTCCGGGACTTTGTGGTCGGACTTGCCAAAACCGTCCGGGAATCCGCACTGAAAGCAGGGCTTCTGGGGCTTGTGATGCTCATCCTTATCCCTGTCCTGTCCCTTGTCCTCCTCATAACGATTTTCGGGTGGAGCCTCTCAGTACTGCTCACCCTTCTAACAGCCCTGACTCTCCTGATTGCCACGGTTCCGGTGAAACTGCTGGCAGGAGAACTCATCTACAGCAGGGTCTTTAAAAAAGAAGCCGGAGAGCTGATGTATTATCTCACAGGGGCAGTTGTTTTCGCGCTTGTTTACGAAATCCCCTACATGGGCTGGCTTGTCCAATTTGTGGCGCTGCTTCTGGGGGTAGGGGCGATAGGGGTCTGGTTTGCGGAATCCGGAGGGAAGAGAGGTTCTTCATTGTGAGTGTTTTAGCTTTCGTTAAGCCCCCTAACTTAAGCCCCCTAACTTCCGATTATTTGTCCGAATGTTCCCTGCGTATACCCGTTTCAAAGGAACGAAAATACATTGCACTGCACGAGCAGCATGTAGAGCCCGGCGCCTGCGAAGATGCTGAGCATTGCGTTTCGTTTCCAGAGGTGCAGGCCTGCCACCATCCCGATGGCGAGGAGTTCCGGAAGTCCGTAAGGTGCGGCAAACCATTGGACGTCCTTCAGGCAGTAGATTACCAGCAGGAGGAGGATCATAGGAGGCAGGTTCTTTTCGATTGTGGAGAGGCCCTCCGGGGGGGTCCTGCGGCTGAAACAGATGAAGGGAAGCGCCCTTGTGGCAAAGGTTGCCAGAGCCATGGCCATGATGATTACAAGCATTTCCATTGTTCCCAGCGTTGTCATAAGCTTTCCTCCTGTGCTTTGCTCTCAGCCACCTGTGCAGCAGGTTGTGGGACAGGCTGTGTGGTGGATCGTGTAGTGGTGGCAGACTGTATGACCGGATTTAGAGCAGGATGCGGAGCATTTACGGATTTCTCTCCCCTGAATTTCTCATGCGCTATCAGGACCAGGGTTCCGAGGATGATAGAGAGCAGCAGCATGTTTTCGGGGCTGAAGAGCAGCAGGGAGACAACTCCTGCCCCGAGGGCAGCCATGAAGGGAAAGCGCGAGCTTGAGTTGAAATACTGCTCGATGGTTAGCACCACGAAAAGGGCTGTCAGCACAAAAGCCATACCCTCCAGCTGCAAGTCAAGCAGGGAGCCCAGCACTGCCCCTAGGACGGAACCCAGGACCCAGTAGAAGTGGTTGAGGATGGAAATATAGAAGTAAAACCTTGCCTTCGACCCGCCGTAGGGGACTTCCGTTGAGGTAAGGAGCGCATATGTCTCATCTGTAAGCGCAAAGATGAGGTAGGGCTTGACCTTCCCGACATCAGAGAACCTGTCCAGCATGGAAAGCCCGTAGAAGGAGTGTCTGAGGTTCAGGAGCAGCGTGGCAATCACAAATTCCGTAAGTCCGGCTCCTGCCGCCAGCAGGGCTACTGCCAGGAACTGCCCGGAGCCTGCGTAAATGAAGAGGCTCATCAGAAGGGCATAGACCCAGTGGTATCCTGCCCCGTCGAGCAGAAACCCGAAAGCCATTCCCAGGGGGATATAGCCGAGAAACACGGGGATTGTGGTTTTTAAGGCGCTCATGAAAAGATTTTTGTGCTGTTCACTCATCTTCTGTCCCTTCTGTTTGTTGCCTCTCTCCCATTACTCTTTTTTCCTATTTTTTTCCCTGTTTTTTTCCCTACTTTTTTCCCCACTCTTTTTCATTATCTTTGGTGAAATGAAAGGCAGAAATTATATTAATCATATTTATGTTTTGCCAATTTTGGTCAAAAAAGTGGGAGTTCTTTCCCCTGCAACCTCCTCAGAATAAGCCAGTAATAACCGAATCTGTACTGGAATGTTTAAATACCTGTACCAATTATTTTGAAGCCAATGAGCATTAACGGAAATCCTGTGCTTCATACGTCACTTGCCCTTACAGATCTAAAAAATTCAACCCTTTTCGGAGAACTTGCTATGAACGACTGGCTCATTCCAACCCTTATCATTTTTCTTGCTCTCTTCGCAGTTTACATCCTGTTTAAATACATCCAGATGAAAGGCCGGGTGGAATCCCGGGCCCGGGACCTCTTCGATACCTGGCAGACCCGCGAGATGGAAAAGCAGGTCTCCGAAAGAGCCGACAACATGTTCAGGACCTGGAAGATAGACGAAGAAAAAAAGATCCGCCAGGATGCCATAAAGAAAAGCGAAGCTGTCATCCGCGGCAAGGTCACCGAACACCTCATCCCCTATTTCCCGGACTTCGAATACAACCCGAAGGACGCCAGGTTCCTCGGCACTCCGGTGGATTTTATAGTCTTTGACGGTCTCTCCGAGGGACAGATGAACAAGGTAGTCTTCGTAGAGGTAAAGTCCGGAAAGACCGCCGCCCTTTCACAGAGGGAGAAACTTGTGAGGGACTGCATCAACAAAAGAAGGGTCACTTACGAGATAATTCATAACAGGGAATAAGTTCGAAGAAAGTTGATTACATCAGGATACAACACATCAGGAAATAAATTTAACAGGAATTAATCATATCAGGGCGGGAGTTCGAAGGGACTAAGCAACTTTTTGAATTCCTATTTATTTTGGTATACTTAGTCACTCTCCGGTTTCCTTAAAAAATCCCGGGATCTGCTTTTTTCTCTCTTGCTTTCAGGTACCCGGGCTCTCACCGGGCGCCGAAGGCGGCAGGCTTTTTCTGAAAAATAAAAGAGCGGAATCAACGTTTTCCTTCAGTCGTACTGCCCGCCTTCCACCACACACCCGAAGTTGGTCGTTTCTTCAACCTTTTTCAGGCTCTTGTTGATGCTCTCAAGAGTAGCTTCCATTTTTTCCAGTCGGTTCTCTATTCCCTCGATTCTTGCCAGAATTTCCTGATCTGTGACCAAAATTATTTCCCCCGGGTTTAATCTGCGTGAATGCAGTTATATTCGGTAAATTTCGTAGTAATCCAGTTATATAATACAATATGTAAGGCAATGTTTTTATAGGCAGCGTTGGGGAGATTCCGGTTTTTACCAGCTTTTACCAGCTTTCCCTTGCGAAGCAGCAATTCGGGAGCTAAGCAATTCAATAAAAAAGGTTCAGGACCACAATATAGTTAATGTCTTCTGGCACATGACAGATAGGAGCTGTGCGTTTTCATGCAAAGAATTGCAGTAACAGGGAAGCCGGGTGTGGGGAAATCAACAGTCGTGGCAAAAGCCGCCGATGAACTGGTAAAACAGAGAAATCTCAAAATCAGAGGCATCCGGACAGCAGAAATCCGAAAGGAAGGAATAAGGGAAGGTTTTTCAATCGAAGATATTGAAACCGGGAAGACCGGCATCCTTAGCCATGTCAGGGGTAGCGGTCCGAGGGTTGGCAAATACTACGTTAACCTGGATGACCTTGCCGGGATAGGGGCAAACGCTCTCGGGAATTCGCTGGACTGCGACCTGGTGGTGATCGATGAAATAGGCCCGATGGAGCTTAAATCCGAAGAATTTATATCGGCCGTGGAAGAGGTCCTGGACTCGGACAGGCCGGTGCTGGCGGTGCTGCACCGATCAAGCAGGCACCCGCTTGCACAGAGGGTAAGGGAAGAGTTTGAGGTTTTGACGGTTGACGAGGGGAACCGGGACGATTTGCCTGAAAAAATCATTGGCATGTTAAGGTGAGATCAGCACCTTTAAGTTAAGATTTTTCCAAAAAAAAATTATTTACTGTTTGCCCGTGTTAAACATATAAAAAAAATAGTGAGATATATTTGGTGATCTGAGTATTCTCAGGATCTGTTACTTCCATTATATATCTCAATCTCAATTTACATATTTGTTTGTATTGTCTTCAAATTTTGCGCTTTCAAAATTTGATATTGCAACACTCCGTATTTCGTAAATCTTGAGGGTATGTCTGAATTATTCAAGAAGCAAAGAGTTCTTATCTCCCTCTGCCAGATCCACCAGATCCACCATGTGTACCAGAGTTGCTGCTTCCAGTATTGGTAGGTTTACCGCCTCCACTTCCAGTATTGGTAGGTTTACCGCCGCCTCCGCCGCTCTGGGACGTTTCGGTAACTTTTACCAGGCCGCTTCCCTGGTACTCGATGGTCTCGTCTTCATTAACAGCAACGAAGAACAACCTATCTACACTGCTATCAAGGGCGGAAATGTCTCTTACATAGAATACAAATTGATATTTGTAGTCACTCTCAGTATGCACCGTCGAGTAGGTTGCTCCTGTAGTATCCCCTGGAACTCTAAGTTCTATTTTATTTGAATTCATGAAGGGTGCTAGATCGCTAACACTGAAATTCGGGGCATTAGGGTCGTAAATCTCGGCCCAAATCGCTACACCGTCTTCATCAGTTGTCAAATATCTATACGGATTACTGTACACTGCCACTCGGATAGGATAACCTGGTATTGTCGGAATTACCGGTGCCGGTCGATCAACAAACATTGGATGTGATTCCATAGGAGATATGGAAATCCAGATGTTGTCACCTTCTGAAAGTAATCCTTTTTCAGTTGGATCTTCTTCCCCTGCCATTGCCGGTACTGTAAGGATGCATAGTAGCAGTGTCAGGAATAAAACCGCAAGTTTTCTCATTTGTTTCCCCCTTTTCTTATAGATTTTTCGCCTTTTGTAATTGGATTTTACTTAAGTTTATTTTTCTTGTTGTTCACGCCTTTTGTAATTGGTTTTTACTTAAGTTTTTTTTTTTTTTTTGTTCACGCCGTAACACGTTTTTGACGCAATAAACAGGTATTCTTTAGCAACGATATATAATAATAGGAAAGATTACTACATATATAATAATTAAAAACTTATATTTATCATATCATTCTATAAATACTCAGACTTTAACTTTTACCTTTTTTCCCAGCCATTTCAATCTACGATCTAAAAACCATAGCAAGAAGCAGAATAATTTTTTATACTTTGGCAGTTTTTCTGAAAATGAAAATGCGAGAGAAAAACATGTCAGATAACGATTTCCTTTTTATGAGACGGGCCATCGAACTTTCCCGGGAAAGTGTGGAAAAGGGAGGAGGGCCTTTCGGTGCCGTGATTACCAGAAACGGGAAAATTATTGCGGAAAGCCACAACCAGGTTACTTTGCTCAAGGACCCCACCGCCCATGCGGAGGTCAATGCCATCAGAGATGCAGCCCGGAAACTGAACACTTTTGACCTGAGAGGCTGCGAGATATACGCTTCCTGCGAGCCCTGTCCCATGTGCCTTGGGGCTATCTACTGGGCCAGGCTTGACAAGATCTATTTTGCCGGGAGCAGATCGGACGCCGGGGACGTAGGATTTGATGATTCCTTTATTTATGAGGAAGTTTCGCTCCCTCTCCTGAAGCGAAGAATCGAGTCTCTTCAGCTTCTCCGGGAAGAAGCCCTTGAGGCTTTCAAAACCTGGGAACTATATGAAAACAAAATAGAATACTGATGAAAATAGAATACTGATGAAAAACATGCTCTCAGGGCCGTGCCTGCCTATGCATTACATTCCCGGATGCGGAGAATTTCAAAAACACACTTTTGAATAACCAGGGCAGTTTTGAGAAAAAACGATAGCACGATACTGTGAAAATTGAACAGAAATCTGCGGAAAGTGAGCTAATGATTTTTCAGGAGCTTTCAGGTTCCCTGCCCTGTGGGTCCGGCTGTTAATAACCCGATTAAGCGAATGCTATAGAAAATAATTTTTTGCCGGGACTTATCATTTGGAGAGGGATCTGACAGCAGCTGAGAAGCAGTAGTTGAGATGTGGAATCCTTATTCCTTGTTTTTAGTATATATTCTTGAAGAGTGACTTTAGAAATCTTTATATCCTATCTTCTTTTTTCATTAACTATGATGTTGCATGTTCCTCACATTCTTCTTCCGAAGGGTAATTGGGAAGAGTGGGCAGTAATCGCTTGTGATCAGCACACTCAGGACATAGAATACTGGAAAAGGGTCGAAGAATTTGTTGGAAATACACCTTCTGCTCTGAAGCTTATTTATCCGGAAATATATCTCCCATTAGATGAAAAAAGGGTAAATGGCATTCATCAAGCCATGCGTGCTTATAAAGAGATTCTTGTTGATCATGGTCCCTGTTTTATTCTTGTAAAGCGTTCGGTTTCCGGCAAGGAAAGAACCGGGTTGGTTGTAGCGGTTGACCTGGATGACTATGAATTCGATGGATCAGATTCTTTTATCAGGCCAACTGAAAAGACAATTAAAGAACGACTTCCCACAAGAGTCAAGATAAGAAAGGATGCGGAATTAGAGCTTTCCCATGTCCTGGTCTTATATGATGACCCGGACTTTTCCATCCTCCCTGAAATTACAGCCGATCCTGTTTATGATTTTGACCTGATGGAAGACGGAGGCCGTATCACCGGGTACAGGGTAAGTGATGAAAATACAATTAAAGAAATTTCCAATAAAATCCAGGCTCTCGGGGGCCTTCTTGTCGGGGACGGAAACCACAGCCTTGCCGCAGCAAAGAGTTTCTGGGAAAGCATCAAAGGAAGCGTACCGGACAACCATCCTGCAAGATACGCAATGGTCGAACTCGTAAACATTCATGACCCCGGCCTTACCTTTGAACCGATCCACAGGGTCCTAAAAGGAGTTGACCCTGAAGAATTACTCAAAAGATTCACTGCAAGGATCGTGGAGTCTCAGGTTTCGGAAGTTCCAGTTTGTGAACCTTCAGCTGGGGAATCCTCGACCTGTCATTCAATCGGATTCATTACAAAAGACAGACGTGGTGCCCTTGTCTTTGACAACCCCGTGCATGACCTGGAGGTTGAAACCCTGGACGAGGTCATTGATGATTATCCGGTTGAGTATGAACATGACCCCGAAATTGTAGAAAAACTCGGAAAAGAGCCGGATAATATTGGTTTCTTCCTTCCTTCCTTCAAAAAGAGCGAATTCTTCTCTCTCATAGAAAAGAAAGGTGTCCTTCCAAAGAAGTCCTTTTCACTCGGAGAGGAAAACGAAAAAAGGTATTATGTTGAGGCAAGAAAGATTATCCAATAACTTTTTACCCGATATTTTTTTACCCAATATTTTTTTACCCAATATTTTTTTACCCAATATTTTTTTACCCAATATTTTTTT
>JAENYU010000007.1:77483-109267 GCA_016841625.1 Methanobacteriota archaeon | reverse complement strand
ATATTTTTTTACCCAATATTTTTTTACCCAATATTTTTTTACCCAATATTTTTTTACCCGATATTTTTTTACCCAATATTTTTTAGTCTTTTTCCCAGAATTCTTCAGCTTCGTCTTCCATCTTTTCCAGCCTGTCGTAGTAGTCCGGGAACTCATTCAAATGTGCCAGGGCAATTTTTCCTGTCATTAAAGGGTCATCGTTAGTAACGTTTGTTAAGGGGTCTATGGTTCCGTGTTCCAGTTCTACGTCCATGCCTCTCCTGAACTGGTCTACGTCGAACTGATCCCATTTTATTCCCAGTTGCTCCCCAACTGCCTTTGCTTCTTCAGCTGCAAATTGTTTAGTTGTCAACACCATCACTCCAATAAATAGTTAAATATCCGAATACATAAGGTTATCCTGAAAAAATATTTTCGTATTCATTAGGTCGCTTCTCTCGTTTCCACCTCAAAAAACCAAAAAAAGAAAATATTTGGTTTTTCAGGGCGATATTTACTCTCTGCGTCGTACCAGGCCCCGGACCAAAAACCGGAACATTGGATACCTGGCTGCTCCCCTTTCTCCCTTATATTTGCGGAATTTGCAGCAAGCTACCGAATGATCATAGCTCATTCAAAGGTAACGGTCTCTTAAAATCCGGTAAATACCCTTCTCTATGTAGGGCTATTTTGTAGTCATTTATTGCTCTACATATTTTGTGTGTGAACTTTATGCAATCTTTACCCGCATTTCCTTTGAATAACAGCTTTTCCGTTACCTCTATAAAGTCCGGATAAATTAATACTAATTCTTCTTTAGTGTGCAGAAATAGGGCTGCAAAATCTCTGTGAATGGACATACTTCTTTTTAGCAGTTCAACATTTAATTGATCTTCAGACAGGTAGTTGCTGAATTTTAAATATGTATAAAAGTCTGCTATATTCTGGTTTAATGAGCTCAAAATTGAATACAACACGTTTTCCGTGTCTGGATAGGGAATATCCGGAATGTCCAGATACTCACCAGCGTAATTTTCTTCCTCTCCCCTGTTCTGGTCACGTGTTGTTTCCTGGTCCATTTAATCGCTCCGGTATATCCGTAAATTGCAGAACTTATGTCATAATTCATGCTCTGCATCATGCTCTGCATCATGCTCTGCATCATGCTTTCCATCGTGCATTGCATCGTACTTTGCATCGTACTTTGCATCATGCTTTCCATCGTGCATTGCATCGTACTTTGCATCGTACTTTGCATCATGCTTTAATTCATGCTCCTGGCACTTTCTCTATTAATACTTGCTCACACTTCCATTAATTACAATGATTGGTAGGCTCAAATTCTATATATAATGAATTCTGTTGATTTTTCAAGATACTTGAATGATTGTATGATTTCGAAAGTTTCACTATGTTTAAATCTTTTGCTGCCTTCAAATTGATATATAGCTTTGAATTTTTTTAATGGCTTTGAACTTAACTTTATTTTGCAAGTATATTTTTCTGAAAGAAATGAGACCCCGGCCGGTAAGATCACTCGAGTTTCGCTTCGGGATCAGAAAAATCGATGATTTTTCTTTTAGTTGTGATGTAATAGCAACATCACGAGGTCCGTTTCTCTGCGCTCAAGCGGACTAAAAGCGGAAAATTTCAATTCTCATCTTTTATATTTAGATAGTCTCGGCCCGGTTACATGAACTTGACCGGGTTTACCTGATTAATTCTTCAAAAACAATCTGAGATCCTGCCTCGCTCTTCGATTCTGATGTTTCTGGAAAAGTCCGGAGCCTTTTTTCTGGATTTTTTCAACTGGTAAAGGGAGAAGTTTGCAGTTGTAATCGGGCTGGTTACGGATAAAATATCAAAAGACTTATCCATGTAAGATTGATAATTTCAATCAATGAATAACCATAATGAAACGGAAGATTCAGGTCATGATTCCATGAATGTTGTTCCCGGATGGAATGAAGAGCTTGAATCGGCATTTTCTGCCTACAACGGTCCCTACCTGCCCGGAAGAGTGGTA
Source organism: Methanobacteriota archaeon (assembly GCA_016841625.1). Classification (GTDB taxonomy): domain Archaea; phylum Halobacteriota; class Methanosarcinia; order Methanosarcinales; family Methanosarcinaceae; genus MTP4. The sequence continues at coordinate 107,262 of JAENYU010000007.1, read as the reverse complement.
TCCCGGCATAAAACAGTCTGTGAGATTCTAATTCCGGGGGCTGTCGTGCAGGCGGGAATTTCCGGGGCACTCCTGCGGATAGGTAAGCAGCCGGTAGTGGGGGATTTTGTAGTTTTACTGGACCAGCCGGAACTGGGCTCACGCACGATTGTGAATATCCTGCCCAGAAGGACCTGCCTGTCAAGAGGAGCGTCGGGGGACGGGAGCGGGGAGCAGTTGATTGCTGCAAATATTGATACTATCTTTATTGTGACTTCAGCGGGAAAAGACCTTAACCTGCGAAGGCTCGAAAGGTATCTTATCGTTGTGTATTCTTCCGGGGCAAGCCCGGTTATTTTACTGAACAAGACCGACCTTACGGACAACCCGGCCAGAATGGTAGAAAAAATACAGTCCGTTGCAGGGGATGTTCCGGTTATTCCCTTAAGCGCTCTTTCAAAAGCCGGGCTTGGTGCACTCAGCCCTTATCTTTCCCCCGGGGAAACAGTGGCTCTGATCGGCTCCTCAGGTGTTGGGAAATCCACGCTAATCAACGCTTTTTTTGACGAAGCCGTCCAGAAAACCGCAGACGTCCGAAAAGACGATGAGAAAGGGAGACACACAACCACGGTCCGCCAGATGTTCTTTCTTCCCAACGGCGCAATTGTTATAGACAACCCCGGGATCAGGGAAATCCAGCTTGGGGATTCTTCCGATGGCCTTGAAAAAGCCTTTTCTGACATCATTCATGCAGCCCGAAACTGCCGGTTCAAAGATTGCACTCACCGTGATGAGCCGGGGTGTGCTGTTCTGGAGGCAGTAAAGGCCGGGCTTATTACGGAGGAGCGACTGGCCAGCTATCTCAGGTTAACCGACGAACTCGTATTCCAGTCGAGAAAATCCGAAATCGGTCTGAAGAGACTTGAAAAAGAAAAATACAGGGAAATTGCAGTAACCATAAAAAAATATCGGAAATTTACGAGAAAACCGTAAGTCAAGCACATCTTCGTCCCATTTAAACACAAAAATCATCCGCTTTAAAGAGGCTCAGAAATTACTGATATTGGTGGTATATATTACGGTAAAGTTACCGATATAAATGACAATAATTAATGTAAAGTTACCGATATGAATGATAGCTATTTGGGTTTACCTACCGATGTAGATGATAGCTATTGAGGTAAAATTACCGATATAAGTGATAAATATTTGAGTAAAATTACCGATATAAGTGATAACTTTTAATAACTGCAAAAGATATCAGGGTATATGGACAAAAAAGAGATACTGGAAATACTTCTCGATTGGAACTTCTGGAAAAAGGACCAGTACACAGGTACAAGAAGAGAAGGACTGTTGAACACAATAGAAAGAAAATCACAAGCTAAAGAAATAATGGTCATAACCGGTGCAAGAAGGACAGGCAAATCAACTATAATCCTTCAGTATCTCGAAGAAAAAATCAAGAAAGGGACAGCAAAAGAAGCCATACTCGTAATAAACTTTGAAGACCCGCGTTTCAGGGACCTGGAACTCGCTCTCCTGAACAGGATATATGAGATCTACGAAACGGAAATAAAAATAAGTTCTGAAGAACAATACGTGGTTCTCGACGAAGTCCAGGTAATAGAAGGCTGGGAAAAATTCGCGCGCTACCTCCATGAAAACAGGCGGATAAATGTATTTATAACCGGTTCAAGTTCAAGGCTTTTGAGTTCCGAATATTCAACCGTCCTTGCAGGCCGCCACATGGACACGGAAGTATATCCCCTATCGTTTAAAGAATATCTTGATTTCAAGGGCATACACATTGAGAGCGAGCTCGACCTTATCTCGGAACGTCACAGAATAAAAAATATGCTCAAGGAATACATAGATACAGGTGGCTTTCCGAAAGTTGCGCTGGAGGAAGACGAAAGAAACAAAAAAGAGCTACTCTACACCTATTTCCGGGATATCCTGATAAAAGACGTAACGATGAGATACGGAATAAGAGACATAGCAAAACTGGAAGAACTCACAAAATATTATCTAACAAACATATCGTCCCCAAACTCATACAACAGGATAAAAAATGTCCTCAAAACAAGTCTTGATACAGTCGAGCGTTACTCCTCATACATTGAAGGCACATACATGCTGTTCTTTATAAAAAAATACTCCTACTCCTTAAAAGAACAGATCCTTAACCCGAGAAAGGTCTATTGCATAGACACAGGCTTAAGAAATACAGTATCTTTCGCCTTTTCGGAAGATTACGGCAGGCTGGTCGAGAATATTGTGTTCATGCAGCTCAGAAGAAAATACCGGGATGTCTATTACTGGAAAAACGAAAAGCAAAAGGAAGTTGACTTCCTGGTCAATGAAAAAAACAGAATCATCCAGGCAGTACAGGTCTGCTGGGACATAAGCAGTGAAAAGACGAGAAAAAGGGAAATTGAAGGACTGCTGTCAGCCATGGAGACCTTTGAGCTGGACGAAGGCCTAATCCTCACGGAAGAGGCAGAAGAAGAGATCATGCTTGAGAGCAAAAAAATAACCGTTATGCCTGTCTGGAAATGGCTTCTTGTTGATTGGGAAAGGCCGGGGCAGAGCATGTGAGAAGGAATTTTTAAGAAGGCGACCTATTATCAAATCTTGTTTTTTATTTTTTGCCAGTGTCGGAGCAGCTGAATGAACTTTCCCGGAGCTCTTTTTTGGTTATGGAGTTCTCAGGAAAATGCCTTGGCCGTTCCTTCTCCTTTTTTTGTTTATCCGGGGCGGAGATTGAGTAAAAAATAAGATTTCAAAAGGGGCGGCCTTTTTTTTGAATCAGCCAACAATTCCCCATTTGGCCTGATAAGTCGTTTAATTCAAATATCTGGAATTCCAATTTATTTCCATGTCCAAACAAACCGAAGATTTACTGAATAGAAATTTAAATGATGCTTTTTCTCTTCTTGAAACGAAGAAGTACAAAAAAGCTCTTGAAAAACTTGATAAGGCCGAAAATCTGGCGGAAAAATTGAAGAGCCAAGATTTTTTGTGCCAGGTCCTGCTGCAAAAGGGAGCAGTCCTGATGTCCATGGATAAGCCGGATGAGGGCCAGGCCTTTTATGATAAAGCCCTGGATATTCTCAGGACTTCCGATTTAGACGGGGAGGATTCGGAGCTTCAGTTCACCCTTTTGAAAACCCTTAGTCAACTTGCGGGCCATTTTAAAAGAACAGACAGTATGGAGAATGCCGAAAAGTGTTACCTGAACAAAATAAAGGTCCACGAGATTCTTCTGGAGAAAAATCCCGAGGATACGGACAACGAAATTGAAATTGCCTTAATCAACGAAGCCATCGGAAAGCTTTATGAAAGGTTTAAGTCGGAGGATATGGAACCCGAAAACGCAATGCAGTACTACGAAAAACTTCTGAAGAAAAGGGAAAGGGCATTTGAGCTGGTTCCTGAGAGTAATATGTATAGAAACGAGCTTGTCCAGACCCTTGGAAAGCTTGTGGACCTCCATGTAATGCAGCAGGACTATGAATCCGCAATTGAACTGCAAGAGCGCGCTATTGAAGCCTTTGATGAACTTTTTGATGATCTGGCACACTGGAGCGATTTAAAGGCCAAAAGCAATGCCTATGATAAACTGGGCTCCCTTTATGCGGAAACAGGGAAAAAGAGGCTTGCGAAGGAGCAGTATTCGGAAGCCCTTGAGTATTATGAGATGATTCTTGATGATGGGACCTGGCCCCTTTCCGTAAAAATGATGCTGGTTGTTGAGCTTATGGAACGCGGAAATACCTTTCTCCTTTCAAAAGAACACGTCCGCGCAAGAGAATCCATGGACCTGGCTCTCAAATTCCTGAAAGAATTGGATAAAGAAGAGCTGGATAAATTAGAAGAAGAAATGAAAGACAGCGCAAAAGGATTCATGAATATTGCCTCTGTATTCCTTGAAGAAGGCGAGGAAGAGGAAAAGCTGGAAGATTCCGGGTATCTGACAAAAATAACTGAAATCTCTGGAGAATATGCAAAAACCCTTTCAGAACTGGGCCGGGATGAGGATGCAAAAAAATTTACTGTAAAATCGGAAAAAGTGTTCGGGAAACTGTCTGATTGAAGAAGATACCTTTTTCCATTTTCTTTTTCCTTTTTTAATCCGGAGCAGGGTTTGTGAGAGGGAATTTTTAAAAAGGCGGCCTGCTGCGTGAACTTTCCCGAAACAACCGAAATAATTCTCAAAAAATAGATTTCAAGCAGCCTTTTTTGAAGCTGATTCTGGCAATACCTCCCGCCTCTATTTGACATTTTCCCAATGTTACATGAATTGATTGGCAACTTTTAAACATTTGGAAAATTATATAATCTCTTATAGCTTTTTAATATTAATTTAATCAACCTGAATACGAAATAAAACAGATTCGGGCACCAAAAATCGAAATATATAAGTTGATGGATATACATGGCCATTTATAGAGACCACATCGATATTTCTGCAGAACAGTGGCTTGGATTACTATGTGACAGCAGTGTTTTCGAAGGCTCTGACCTTGATCTTATAAAAGCTCTTTATGCCTGCGAAGGCTGTCGTGAAAAAGCTTCGGTACTTGCTGACATTCTTGGAGTATCACATTACTCCGTCCTGAATCTTCAAATAGGCAGGCTGGGAAAAAGAATCATAAACAAACTACCGGATGTGAAATTTCCAACAGATGAAACTGGAAAAATCTGTTACTGGCACATTCCGTTTTGGGCCGAAGATGCTGAAAAAAAAGGGCGATATTTTTGGGAACTACGCCCGGAGCTAAAGGAAGCTATTGAGAAATTATCGAATGCAGACAAAATTAACATGCAAGTTAACAATGCTCCTACCCCTGAAATCAGGATAATCCCCATGAATAAATCCATCGAATTTAAAAACAAACCAGTTGAGGCTGTACAGCAGGAATTTTTTATTGACGAATTAATAAACGGGAATAACTGCTTATACTTATTCAGGAATACAGGAATTAATTGTGCTCAAAATGCACTGCTACTTTTTCAATATAATAACAGTATTATCGCCTGTGCAAGACTAAAAGGAATAACAAGATATGAAAATCCGAAGGACGGCATTTACAAAGGAGCATTGGCTTTAGAAAAAAAGAGTATCCGGGTTTTTAATCCAATAACTGCGGATGAATTACATGCCGTTGATTCTGAGTTTAAGAAATTCAGCCAGGTTAAGCAGTCATTGAATGTCGATTGTTTTCCTCGTTTATTAACGCTCATAAGCAGCAAAGAAGGAGTACAGATAGCTGCAGAGATTCCTGAAGAAAAAACAGGTAATCTGGTAGAGGGAGCAAAAAAACAAATTACCGTAAATGCTTATGAACGAAATCCAATAGCAAGACGGCAATGTCTTCAGGAATACGGATATAAATGCTGTGTATGTGGATTTAGTTTTGAGGAAGTCTATGGTGAAATCGGAACTGGGTACATCGAAGTTCACCACTTAAAACCTCTAAATGAAATAAATAAAGAATATCGGGTAGACCCTATTAAGGATTTAAGACCCGTATGTCCCAACTGCCATTCAATGCTGCACAAAGCGAACCTTACAGTTGAGCAATTGAGGAGTATATTGTGGAAAGGTACATGAAATACGTTGAATATCTTACCTTTTGATAGGAGTGATAGGTGAGTACCGGAGCTCTCACCGGGCGCCGAAGGCGGCCGGCTTTTACAAAAGTAAATTGAATAATAGAATGCGTAGTAAAAACGCCAGTCTGGATTGATGAGAACAATATCACTGTACCTGATTACAGTTTTAGATGCCAGCGCTCATTTCATAAAAACTTGCATGTGACTTCGATTTCAATTTCTTTTCAATTTCAGTCTTGAAAAGGCCGGCCTTCGGCCAGTGCGTACGCCGATACCTGATAAAAGCGGATTAAAAAACCTTGCCCCTGATGCCTTTAATTCGACGATTTGATTCCAGTGTCCCGTTCTGATAGTGCGGCATTTGATCATAAAAATCATATTTTTTATATTTCTACAGTCTCGACGAGCTGCGTGCACTCAATTGTCTTTCTCTGAATTATTCTCCATAAACAATCTTAACGATCTTAAATTATGTCTAAACATTTGGTTAAAGAAGACTATAAAGATGAAATATTTTTATGGTAGCACAAATTAGTAATTGTCATAATTCCTGTTTGAGAATAACTGAGAGGCAACTTTTTATGAATATTCGTTTGCAAAATATTGAAAGCGATTTTAAAGGATTTTCTGACTTGATTGCTGTTTGTGAGCGAATAAAGTCATGTGGTCCTGATGATGAACTGGTTGTCATTTTTCCTCAATGGTTTGATGCGAATATGTGTGTTGTTTTAGGAGCTATTTTGCATTTTTCCAGTAAAAAAAAGGATCAGATATCTTTCGAATGGATCAACCCTGAAACGAAAAAAATTATGCAAAAAAACAGTTTTTTGTTCTTTTTGGGCTTTGATAACTCTATCATGCTTGATTTGAACGGGACTACGATAGAATACAAGCAGTTCAGTCAGGGGGATTACAGAAGCTTTAGTGAATACGTAGAAAGAAATTTTAGAGGGCATGGTTTGCCGGAGATGAGTGAAGCCCTCCTCAAGGAATTCAGGAAAAGTATTTTTGAGATTTTTGAAAACGCAGTTACTCATTCCGAAACTGAATACATTTTCGCCTGCGGTCAGTATTTCCCCTACAAGAAAAGGCTTGATTTCTCGATTGCAGATCTAGGTATTGGCTTTTACCGGAATGTCACCTCAAAGACAAAATTGGACTTAAGTCCCGTGCAGGCAATCGAATGGGCTATGGGCGAAGAAAAAACCACGAAATCCGGCCCAATTCCCGGAGGGTTGGGTCTGAAATTAATCCGGGAATTCGTAACTTTAAACAGGGGAAAAATGCAGATTGCTTCAGATTCTGGATTCTGGGAACTTTCGGAAGGCAGTGTAAAAACCAACACATTTTCAAGCAAATTCCCTGGAACAGTGGTGAATATTGAGATTAATACTGCTGATTCTCGTTCTTACTGCCTTGAAGAAGAGATTGAAGCAGAAGATATATTTTAATTGTAGTGTGATTAATGTTTACTATTAAATGGTTGTAAAGCTATTATATGGAGACATTTTAGGGAGATATTCATGGCTGATACCGTTAAAATAAGTGTAACCGATGTCATAGGCAGCGGTTTTTGTGTTGCATCAGGGGATGGGCAAAAGGTGTATGAGAAAATTGCTCAAGCTTTCCGTGCAAATGAAAAAGTGGAACTCTCTTTTTCAGATATAACCGATCTAACCTCGGCTTTCCTGAATGCAGCGATTGGACAGTTATATGGAAAATTTTCCGAAGAATTCATCAGGGAGAATCTGTCGTTGAAGGACCTTGCAAAAGAAGACAGAGTCATAATGAAAAAGGTTGTCGACCGGGCTAAAAGCTATTTCAAAGATACCGAACCATACAGACAGGCAGTTAGGGATGTAATAGGTGGCAATGATGCCTGAAAGAGCTTACCATATCAAAAAATATGGTTTCTCTCCTGAAAATATTTTTTTCTTTGACACAAACGTCTGGCTCTATATCTATGGGCCTGTTGCCTATCAGGACTGGAAATCCGAGATATATTCCAGCGCACTCAAAAAAATGCATGACCTTGGCTGTCCTATCTACACGAACAGCATGGTCATTTCTGAATTTATAAACAGCTTTGCTCGGATGGAATTCAAGCAGCAGTTCACATTTACACGATTCAAGGATTTCCGCAATTCTCCTGATTTCCTTTCAACAGCTGAAGAAATCGCTTACAACGTAAAAAGAATTCTCAATATAACTCTCAGATGCGACTCCGATATTGCAGATCTGGATCTCAGGCTTATTGTTGATAATTTCGAAACGGGAAGTTATGATTTTAATGACCTGATTTTCACAGAGATTTGTAAAAGTAGAAACATGGTCCTCGTCACTCATGACGGGGACTTTAAAGGTTCAGGACTTGAAGTCCTGACAGCAAACAGGAAATTTCTAGGTTCATAAAATAAGTTAGGGCGATAAGAATTCTCAAAATTCCTTCCCCAACATCCCCTTCAACTCCCCAACATTCCCCAGAATCCGTCCTTCGATCTCCTCGATCTTCCGAATAATCACTTCCGGCTTCTCATACTCCACTTCTTCATATTCGATCTCTATGTACCTGGAAATTGAGAGATCGTAATTATTCGCCTTTATCTCCTCCGCAGACACATAGAAACACTTCCCCTTCCTGTCCCCGGGATTCTCTTCTCTGCGCTTCCGGAAGCTCTCGATGATGTCCGGAATATCCTTTTTCCTGTCTGTCGGCGTCCGCTTATCGTCCAGGGAATACCCATCGGCTTCCATGTCGTAGAACCAGACCTTTTCCGTGCTCCCGCCTTTGGTGAAGATCAAAACCGCCGTGGAAACTTCAGCATAGGGCTTGAAAACCCCGGACGGCATGGAGACTATTCCTTCGAGCTGGCAGGATTCAAGCAGCAGCACCCGAGTTCCGCTTCGGGAGCACGGTGTCCGTTTCGCTACGCTCAAGCGGACTGAAAACATTATTTTCAATCTTATTTTTTATTTTTTGGCTGTGCGGGGGCAGCTACATGAAATTACCCTGAATAATCGAATCGATGCCTGCAACGACGGGATTTTCAAGGATTCGTATGCAGTGCTGGGAGGCGTGGACAAGATTTTGCCTGTCGATATGAAAATACCGGGAAACCCTCCAAGTCCCACGGAGATTTTGAAAGGTTTGCTGACTTTTATGAGGCAGGGTTCTAAGTAAGAAAAAGAGGGGAATGTGGGTGTTTTTTCCTTTTTTGTGTGCTGATAATTTGTGTAGTGTTCTTAGGTGTGATTTCATAGAAAATTATGGATACTGAATAGATTCCGATTAGCACAACTTATGAAAAAATACCAATATTAGAATAAGTTCTTCTACTCTCTTATATTTTATTTTTGGGTAATGTGCCGTTAAATTGTCGAGTTAGAAACAGGCTTAATCCGTAAATTATATAAGCAGTTACATACTAATTAATATAAGAATGACGAAAGTAGATGCTTTGATGGTAGTTCCTAAAAAACGCACATGAGACTCTTCGAGTAACAGACACAAAAAATGAAAGTATTCACAGTACTAAATAGAATGTATTCAAAAATGACGAAGTTTACGTTGATTAAATAAGTACTACTTTTTCAAATTGATGTATGAAATTTATATATAAATGAATTCTAAAAAATACCGGGCCAAAAATGTCAACCTATAAATCGATTAATGAGCAAAGTTATTCAATCGATTCAGAACTTTTAGTTAGACTGTCTGCAATTACCAAGGGAGAGCTTCTTGAGAGAAGGAAAGATATTCGTAGATCACTTGTGTTAGCAGCACTTGATAACTATAATATAAATGAAATTGTCAACTCCGAAGAATTGACCATTCAAATAAAACAAATAACAAAATGCAAGCTTATTCCTGAAGACATAATAACGGTTTTGAACGAATTAGAAAATAATGGAACTATAGAGCATCTTGGTCAATTAAAATATAAACTTAAGATAAAACCAAGTATTCCAAATTTTGAACAGATAGTTCAGCCTGTTTGGAATGAGTTTCAAGTATTTTTAAAAGATTTCATTTCAGAATATGATCCAGAACTCCACAACAATGCAGAAAGAATCTTTGAATCTTTGTTGATGAAAATTCTTACTAGATTTTCAGTATCTGAACTTTTGGAAAACCAACTTGACACAGTACCGATAGAAAATTTTGAATATATAATTAGTAAAGAAGTGGATACTGTTTTCTTCCACGATAACTTTGGGAAAAAGTATCCTGATGTTCTATTTAAATATTTCTGCTCTAATTCTCCAAAACTTCTTGATTTTATATTTGAAAGTTACTACGGGCTCATAAATATAGACTTGGTATCAAGAGAACAAGAACTTCCTCTGATAGATTTTTGTGATGAAATCGAATTTTTGTTATTAGATACTAATTTTATTATTCCTTTAATATGTAACACTGATCCAAAGAACCCTCTCTCTTTTGCCTTGGTTAAACAATGTAAAAAATACAATATCCCTTTATATTTCACACAAAAAACAAAAGAAGAAATTTGGAGATCAATAAAGAACGCTAAAAGCGATATGAAAGGGCTTCATTCAAGAAAAGGATCGATTACTAATAATCAAATAGTTGCAGATTTTATAAATAGTAAAAAAAGATGGAGTGAATATTCCATATATTTAGATTCTTGGGAAATAATTATAAAAGACAAATGGAATATCGTCCAGATTCACCCAGAGATGTCAGCAAATATTGATGAATATATCTATGGGGATATAAAAGGAATACTTCCAATAGCAGACAGGTTCAGATTCGAGTCAAGGGCCGAAAGAGATGTAGATTATCATTTCCATCTAAGAAATGAAAACGCATATGAACATGATGCTTATTGTATTGGGTTAATTGGTTATTTAAAAAAGAATCCGTCCACAGTAAATAAGCCTAAAACATTAGGGCCTTGGTTCCTTACCTATGACAATTTAATATCTTTTGTTAATGCAACTTATATAAGAAAAGATGATGAGTTTGGTTATGTAATTCAACCACGTGCTTTACTTAACTATTTTTTAGCATATTCTAAAATTCAATTTGATGTCGAAGACAAAGAAACTGTCGCAATAGCACTTTTGAGATTTACAGCAAGATCTAAGGGTTCAAAGCTTACAATCGAAGAATATTCTAGATTAGTATCTATTAAAATCGACTTTGGAGAAGAAAACTCTGAAATCATAAAAGAGATTTTCTTAAAATCACCTTTGCTAGAAGAACTTGAAAAAGTATTATATTTGGAAGATGGAGAAGAAGCGGACTTAGTTGCATATGATATATTTTCACACCCCGGAATTCAAGACTTAATAAAAGAAGCTACATATTCCAAAAAAGATAAAGAACAAAATCAACAGACAATTGAAAGACTTAAAAATGCACTTAAGCGAGAAAGAGATGAACTGAGTAAGGAGAAGGAAAGAGTGAAAAGATTAGAAATTGACATGAAATCTAGTCAAATGGTAGCTCAAACTTCTGTTATCAATAATATATATGGAGAACGTTCAAAAATAAATATTGACTCTCAAGATAATTCAATTAGTTTTACAGAAATAAATAATGAAATAATATTCGACGATTTAAGAGCAATTATTGAAAAAAGTATACCAGATATAAATAAAAAGATGGAACTTGAAGAACAAATAGAGGAAATGAAAAACACGAGAAAAACAGATAAATTTAAAGAATCGTATAAAAATTTTATATCTTCCGCTTCTGATCATATGGCTTTGATAGCACCTTTTATACCCACCTTAGCTTCATTTCTCTAATGAATGCTTTTTGTGATTACTGATTTTCCTGAATAAAGGTAAATTCTTGACCTTTTCATCTTTATTTCTTCAAGAACTTGATTATCGCCAAGATCTCGAAAATAGCCCTAAAATTCTCAACTTACCTACTCCTATATCGTATGAACAAAGCCCGGAATAAAAAAGTTTGAGTTCCTGAAAGACCTTCGACAAAGTTCACGAAGCTGGCCGACACCGCAAAAAAATAAAGAATAAGTCATAAAATCTGATTCCCGTCCGCTTGAGCGCAGAGAAACGGACACCGTGCTCCCGAAGCGGAACTCGGGGCAGAAAACACTTGAGCACATGCCCGCAATAAAAAAAGTTAGAGTTCATGAAAGGCCTTCGGCCCGCCTCTTCTAAGTTCATTTTTCCACGGTTCCGGGCCTGTCCTTCGTCTGAGATCCCGTAACTTAGGCAGGCATTACAGGAAAAAATATTATAATACAGTTTTTGCCGCAATTTATTCCAGTCGAATACCCAGTTGCTTGCAGCGGGGTACGCCAGCGAAACTTTGATCTCCTCTGCAGGCACATAGAAACATTTCTCCTTCCTGTCCCCGGGATTCTCTTCTCTTCTCTTCTCTTCTCTCCTCTTCCCGAAGCTCTCGATAATGTCCGGAATATCCTCTTTTCTGTCTGTGGGCGTCCGCTTATCGTCCAGGGAATACCCTTCGGCTTCCATGTCGTAGAACCAGACCTTTTCCGTGCTCCCGCCTTTGGTGAAGACCAGGACCGCCGTGGAAACTCCCGCATAGGGTTTGAAGACCCCTTTTTTTATTATTTATCTTGGGATATCTTCCTTCAAAAGGAATACAAAGCTTATATATACTTCTGGATTTTATTGAAAGACTGGTGTTACTTATTTCAATATTACATGAAACTTAATGCTCTCGGAATCCCTTTGAAGAATATTTCATGCCAAAAATATTTTATGACAGTGAAAGTTAGGTGTTCTTATGGAAACTGGCTGGTTTGTAACTGCTAATGATATCAAACAATGGACTGAAACAAATAAACGTCAAGCTGAAGGATTATTGCCGGAATTGGTTAGAAGATTGATTCTTGCAAGTTGCAAACCAGTTCATTTGCATTTTCCATCAGGAGATAGTGTAGCTACTGGAGGATGGGATGGTACTCTAGAAGTTAGTCAGGGAAATGAATTCGTTCCTACTGGCTTTTCTGTTTGGGAGTTTGGAACTAATGGAAGTATAAATAGCAAATTTGAAAGCGATTATCAGAAACGAACTGATGATCCAGGAGATATAAATCCTTCTGAGACCATTTTTGTTTTTGCTACTTCCAGAATTTGGAGAGATAAAGAAAAAAAATGTTCAGACAAGAATAACGAAAACATTTGGGAACATGTTCGGGGCATCAATGCAGACGATCTGGAAAACTGGCTTCAGCAGTGTCCAAGTGTTCATCGGTGGTTTGCCAGTCTTATCGGAAAAAGAACAGGGGCTATATGGGATCTTGAGCAGGCATGGGAATCATGGATTTCTGGTACTTCCATTAAAGCAACTTTTGAACTTGTTTTAAATGGATGCTCTGAGCAGTCCAAAAGCTTATCGAAAAAATTAATGGGTGCCCCATCACTGATTTATGTTAAGGCAAATACTGAAAATGAGGCTTATGCCTTCACACTTGCGACCATAACACAGAATAACGATTTGGCTCCTAGAGCGCTAATAGTTAAAGATCAAATTTCATGGAATTTTTTGTTAGAAACGCAGAATTCCTTGATACTTGTGCCTAAAGGATTCAGTCCAGAAAATATCGGGTATGCGAAGCAAAAAGGACACTCTGTTGTTATTCCAGTGGATTCAAGTAACCCAAAAATGACTTCTCATGAAATTATCCTAGAGAAAATGTCTAGGAATGATAGGATTAGTGCCTTGAAATCAATGGGACTGAGTAAAGACCAGGCAGAAAAAATATATTCTGACACCCATGGTTTTATAGGACCAATTCGAAGACATGAAATCCTTGTACCTCATGAACATTTGATTCCAGAGTGGGTTAATCATTTTGATTCAAAAATACTTGTGGCCATCTTGATGGCGACTAAATGGGATACGAGGAAAGAAAAAGATAAGGAAGCTGTTTCAATATTGGCCGATATTCCTTATGATCAACTTGAAGATAAATTATACGAACTCGCTTCTTTTGAAGATGCACCCTTACGTCTTGTTGGGAGTTTTTGGCAGGTTATTTCAAAAAATGACCTCTGGTCACTAATTGCTCATAAAATCAATCGTCAAAGCATTGATCGTCTAGAAAATATTGTTTTTGATGTTTTAGGTGAATCAGATCCATCTTTTGATTTACCTCTTGAAGATAGATGGATGGCAAGTATTAAAGGTGCAGTTACAGAATACTCTGATGAATTAAAGTTCGAGCTTGCTGATACGTTAGCATTGCTTTCAGCGTTTGGGGATCATGAATGTCAGAACATGGGTGATTTTAGACTTACTGATCGAACAGCTTATTGGGTCAGAAAGTTGCTAACAAAGGATATTTCTGCTCGAAGCTGGTATTCGTTTGGAAGAAATTTAATTCCTTTAGCAGAAGCATCCCCTGAGAGCTTCTTACAATCACTGGAAAGTAGTATGGAGGGAATAGATCCAGCCGTTGGTCCGTTATTCATAGAAGAGGGAGTATTTTGTGGATGTCCTCATGCGAACATGCTTTGGGCTCTTGAAACAATATCTTGGAACCTTGGCTATTTACCCCGAGTCTCAAGAGATTTGGCCAGACTTTCTGAAATTGATCCCGGTGGAAGACATTCTAACCGCCCTTTAAACTCTTTAAAAGAAATCTATTTTGGATGGATAAATAATACGTGTGCAACACACGAAAATCGTTTACAAATTATTGATTCAACCTTGGTAAAATATCATCCTGAGGTAGCGTGGAAACTTCTGATTTCTCTTTTACCAGAGGGGCATGGAGATATCTCTAGGTTCATCCATAAACCCAAATATCGTAGTTGGGTGGAAAATCTCAAAAAAGAAGTAATCAACCAAGAATATTATCAATATGTTGATTGTGTGGCCGATAGACTTATTGACTTGGTGGACCGAGATCCAAACTCAAGATGGCCTGAATTAGTTAAAAATATAACTAGATTGCCGAAAAAGCCCTTTCATAAACTTATCGATAAAATGTTAGTAGTTGAACGTGATGAGTTTAGTGACAGATTACGACTAGATATTGCAAACGAACTTAGGGGTATTATTTCTAGACATAGAGAATTTAAGGATACAGAATGGGCTATCCCTAAGGAGGCTATTGATAAGCTTGAAGAAGATTTTAATTTCATTGTTCCATCTGATTTACTACTAAAAAACAAATACCTTTTTGACGAGTATTATCCAGACTTTATCAATCCGATAATCAGAAAAGAGACAAACCATCAAGATCACGATCAAATAGTCGAAAGTTCTCGGATGGAGGTTCTACTTGAAATATATCAAACAATAGGAATCGATGGAATAAAGAAATTAACTAGAGAATGCAATTTTCCAAAGATAGTAGGTACTGTCATAGCCAAGTCTGAATTCAAAAGTAACGTTGAATCTGAATTGCTGGATTGGTTAGAAAGTGATGAAGAAAGTTTAATAATTGCTTCACAATCTTTTGTTTTTTGCTGTGCCATTCTTGATGAAAGTTGGGCAAATTCGGTTTCTAATCAGTGCAGTTATAGGAATAAAGATTGGGTAGTTAACTTTATGTTAGGTTTACCCTTTGGAAGGGAAACTTTTAAAATATTAAATAAGATGGACGAAGAAATTACAGAATTATATTGGAAGAAAGTTAATAGGTACTATTTAAGTGATAACGATCTAGAAATGATCAATTGGGTAGTAGAGCAGTTACTAATAAATGAAAGACCTTTGGATGCACTTGATGCTACTTGTGTTTTTTATGGTTCAAGTCATGAAGTGTCCTTAGATTGTAGTTTGTTATCTGATGTCCTTAAAAAAATAATAATTGTTGGTTTTCCAGATAATGAACAATCAGTCACAAAAATTGAACAAATATCAACTACTCAAACTAGAGATCATAATATCCTTAAAGCTATTGAATATATACAAGAACAAGAGCAATTATCGAGAGAAGAAATTGCTTATATTGAGTGGATTTATCTACCATTTTTAAAATATAACAGTTTCAACTCAGCTAAACCACTATATTTAGAAAAAGAAATATTGGATGATCCCGAATTTTTTGTACATGTTATTTATCTCATTTTTAAGTCAGATAATAGTGAAAATATTTCAGATACCTCTAAAAAAAATAGGGCAGAAAACGCCTATTTATTATTGAGTATAATTTCAGAAATACCTGGTCAACAACAAAATTGTTCTGTTGACAATGAAAAACTTAGAGAATGGGTGTATAAAGCTAGAGAACAACTGGAAAAGTTAGGGATATTAAAAGTTGGCGATCGTCATATAGGTAAAATTTTATCAAATTCTCCACTTGGAACTGATGGTATTTGGCCTCACGAAGCTGTAAGGGATCTTATTGAAGAATTACAAAATCCTAGACTAGAAAGTGAATTTGAGATCGGAAAATGGAATTTGAGAGGTGCCACAATAAGGTCGCCTTTTGATGGCGGTAAACAAGAACGAGACATTGCCAAAGAATATCATGATTACGCAGAAAAGCTTACTCTGCAATGGCCGAGAACATCAGAAATTCTACGAAATTTGGACAGATCATATGAACGTCATGCTGATAGGGAAGACTGGGATGTTGAACTACTGGAATAAGTGGATCATCAATATATGTGAATTGAGATACGTAGTTTCGTAGAAGTTTTGAGTAATCTGATTTACCCTAGGTTCTTTCAAATAAGCTAGGAAATTATTCCTTTCATCTTTTCCCCCTCACTCTTCCCACAACCCCTCTCCCCCCACCAACCCATAAATAAAATCAACTCCATATTATAATTACAAAGCACGGGGAAGGGAACATGCCTGATACCAATTACATCCGCTGGTTCAGCGAAACCACGATAGACGACGTCCCAATTGTGGGCGGGAAGAATGCATCGCTTGGGGAAATGTACAGGGAACTCACCGGACAGGGGATTAAGATCCCGAACGGGTTTTCGATTACGGCTGAGGCTTACTGGGAGCTGCTGGAGGCAGGGGGAATCCTGGAGAAGTTGAAGAAGGTTATGGAGGGGCTTGATACTTCGGACGTGGCTGAGCTTTCGAAGCGGGGAAAGGCTGCAAGGGACCTGGTCCTGGAGGCGGGGCTTCCGGACGAGATCTGGGCGGAGATCAAGGGGGCTTATGACCGGCTCTGTGAGGAGTACGGGGAGGAGACGGACGTGGCTGTGCGGAGTTCGGCAACGGCTGAGGACCTTCCCACGGCTTCTTTTGCGGGGCAGCAGGAGACTTACCTGAACATCCGGGGCTACCCTGCGCTGAAAGATGCCTGTGTGCGCTGTTTTGCGTCGCTTTTTACGGACAGGGCTATCTCTTACCGGGTTACGAATAACTTCGACCACTTCAAGGTGGCGCTTTCCATCGGGGTCATGAAGATGGTCAGGTCGGACCTGGCATCAAGCGGGGTGATCTTTACGCTGGACACGGAGACCGGGTTCCCGGATGTTGTGTTTATAACCGGGGCTTACGGGCTTGGGGAGAATATTGTCCAGGGGCAGGTCAACCCTGATGAGTTTTACGTTTTCAAGCCGACTTTCCGGGAGGGGTATAAGCCTATTATCCGGAAGAAGGTCGGGAGCAAGGAAATCAAGATGATCTACGGGCGCGGGGATTCCAAGGTCCTGACCCGGAACGTGGACGTCCCTGAGGCTGAGAGGATGCGCTTTTGCCTCAGCGATGCCGAGGTCCTGAAACTTGCGGAGTATGCGATTGCCATCGAGGACCACTACTCGGACAGGTACGGGGAAGCCCGGCCCATGGACATCGAGTGGGCAAAGGACGGGCTCACAGGCGAGCTCTTTATCGTGCAGGCAAGGCCCGAAACCGTCCAGTCCCAGCGGAGGAGGGACGTGCTTGAGACCTACGTGCTGGAAGAGAAGTCCGAAGTGCTTGTCAGGGGGAGCAGCGTAGGGGCAAAAATCGCTGCCGGAAAGGCGCATGTGGTCCCGGATGTCTCGGACCTGCCTTCCTTTAAGCCGGGGGAGGTCCTGATCGCGGACACCACGACCCCTGACTGGGAACCGGTCATGAAAACGGCGGCTGCAATCGTCACGAACAAAGGAGGACGGACCTGCCACGCCGCAATCGTGAGCCGGGAGCTCGGGATACCTGCGGTTGTCGGGACCGGAAATGCCACCGAAGTCCTCAGCACGGGCAGGGAAATCACGGTAAGTTGTGCGGAAGGCGAGGACGGGCTCGTCTATTCCGGCATCCTGCCTTTCCGTTTGGATACCCTCAGTTTGAAAGACCTGGAACGGCCAAAGACCGAGATCATGATGAACCTGGCAAACCCGGAAGAGGCTTTCAGCTTTTCCATGATCCCGAACGACGGAATAGGGCTTGCCCGGCTGGAGTTCATCATCAACAGCTACATCAAAATCCATCCCATGGCCCTGGTCCACCCTGAAAAGGTCGCAGACAGGAAAGTCCTGAAAGAAATCGAAGAGCTGACCCGGGGTTTTGCCAGCAAGGACTCGTATTTTGTCGAAAAGCTTGCCGAAGGGGTTTCCACGATTGCAGCGGCTTTCTACCCGAAACCCGTGGTAGTCCGCATGAGCGACTTCAAGACCAACGAGTACGCAAACCTCCTCGGGGGAAACTACTTCGAAATGGAGGAGAGCAACCCCATGATAGGTTTTAGGGGGGCTTCCCGCTACTTTGACGAGCGCTACAGGGAAGGCTTTGCCCTGGAGTGCAGGGCTATGAAAAAGGTAAGGGACGAGATGGGTCTTACGAACCTGATCCTCATGATCCCCTTCTGCCGGACCCTTGAAGAGGGCAGAAAAGTGCTAGCCGAGATGGAGAAAAACGGGCTTGTGAGGGGAGAAAATGGGCTTCAGGTCTATGTCATGTGCGAGATTCCCAACAACGTCCTCCTCATCGATGAGTTCAGCGAACTCTTCGACGGTTTTTCCATAGGCTCAAACGACCTCACCCAGCTTACCCTGGGGGTGGACCGGGACTCCGAACTGCTGGCTGCCGAATTTGACGAGCGGGACCCCGGGGTCATGAAGATCGTGTCCATGGCCGTGCAGGGCGCAAAACGCAACGGAAAGCACAGCGGGATCTGCGGGCAGGCTCCCAGCGACTACCCGGAGTTTGCGGAGTTCCTGGTTCGGGAAGGCATCGATTCCATATCCCTGAACCCCGATTCCGTGATGAAGATCACCCTGAAAGTGCTGGAAGCGGAAAAGGAACTGTGACCGGATTAAAATCGTGACTTTTCAGATCGGGACAGTTAAAGTTTAGCAGTTAAACGGTGCACGAAAAGAAACAAAGTAATAGAAATTATTAAATAATATAAAGTCGGTAATAAATTACCGTTTTTTTTTAAAAATTAAAGTAAAACGGGACCTTTAAAGTGGGATAGTTAAGAATTTCATTCTAAATATTTATTAGATGTTTAAATTAAAAAAGCATCTATAAAGCGTTAAAATCCGCAAGATAGTCCGTAAAAGCTCTTAAATAGTTAGGATGCACCAAAAATATTACAAAAGTATTTATGGGAATTCATCTATAATATATATCTGAGAATATTCCTTAACTCGAAATAACGGTTCTTAAGGGGGTTGAGTGGGAATATATGTTTGTTCCAGAACGTCTCAAAGCCAGGCATCGAGGGGATGGCCGGCAAGTCGTATGAAAAGGAGGGGAAGAAATGGGTAGTCTGAAGTTTTGTCCTGAATGTCACTCAGAATTTAAAGAAGATCCCGGAACAGATATCCAGTACTGCGATGTGTGCGGGTACTGGACGAGAAAAGAAACAGCAAGTCTCGGGTCTATAATGATTTATGAATAAGGCAAAGCGTGCTGACTCTTCAGCCTGTGTGCTGGGGAAGGAGCATGCCTCTAAAAAACACTTTTTCAATTAATTTCTTTTTAACTCCAAAAAATGCCGTTGCATCTTCAACTTTCTTTGTGGGCCATATGGGGCTACATCCTGAAGTGGAAACGGCAAGACTTGAACCGGTAATGATCTTTGAATAAAATACGGGAGGGATAAAATATGCTTGAGTTTCCCACAGAATGCAGCAGGTGCGGTACCTTGCTAAAGAAGCAGGTACTGGGTTCAAATACGTTTTATTATTGCAGGAAATGCGGCTGTACAACGTCCGTATACGCATCCGCATCTACATCCGCATCTACATCCGCATCCGCATCCGCATCTACATCCGCATCGTCCACGCTTTCCACGACAGCTGTTCAGCAGGTGAAAGCCTTATCCTGAAGAGCCTGAAGCAGTTGAAACAATTAAAGTGTGGGGGGACAAACCTCCGAAAAAACAGAATCTCCTGAAGCCTCCACGGCTACTTGCCGTGGTCTTTTACCTATTAAAGGATTCTTTTCTCGACTGGCCTTTGAACCCTACTTAGCGGGTTTTTTTCGAATTTCGGGTCTAAGCTTTCATTCTAATAATGATATTCTTAAATAACTTGAAAAGAAAAAACTATATGGATTTTAAAACCTCATTAATCCCTTATTGAGCATCATTGAACACTATCAAACGGCTAATTGATAAAAACCCGAAAAACCCTTTATAACCCACGATTACCCATGGTAGAAAAAGAAATCGATTCCTTATGCAGCCAGTACGGGCTGCGAGCTACGGACTTATCGGAAATTACGCTCGACATCAATTTTCCGGACCCTTCACTGGAAAGTGGGTTCAGGGAACTGGATAACACTCTTTACCTTCCCCTTTCCAACAACGCAAACGCCATTTCTTCCCTTTCCTCCCTTGCGGAGGCGGAGCCTTCGGCTTGCATCCAGCTGGTCCTCGACCCTGAAAAAGCGAGTGCTCATTACCTTGTGGACTTCTTAAACAACCCCCTGGGCCGGAAGATCCGGAAAGCCTGGGAAGCCAGGGGTTTCATCCGGAAGCCGGAAAAACCTGTAATGGATAAACTGGCTGGAAACGAAGTTTCGGAAGGGCATGTCTTTCCAGCCGAGGACGTAGTTGCAGATGCCTATACGGATGCCTATACGGATGCCTGCACTGATACCTGCACTGATACCTGCACTAATGCTTATGCTGATGCCTGTACGGGAGCCGGGGAAGATGCGGGGGCTGTTATGATTTCGGGGGCAGGTGGCTCTTTTTCCTCTCTTCCCCCTGAAGTAGACCTCAATTCCCTGTCCCACAGCAGGCTCTACCTCCCTGACCTGCAGACCCAGAAAGAGATCCTGAAGGTCAAGGAGTTGATAAGCGAACTGATTGCCCAGCTCAGTGTTTTCGAGTGCAGGCTTTCCACCTACCCAAAAAACCTCGCCCACATCGAGGAGAAAATCGCCCATATTCAGGAAGCTGTCCAGCTTGCCAACGATTCCGACTACGTCCTGGAACTCATCCGCAGGGGCGAGAGCAAGAAGCTGGAGTTCAAATCCACGCTCCGCATGAACCTTATGTCAGGCAAGCCGGACTGGAATATCCAGCATGCCGTCCTCAAGACCCTCGTTGCCCACCTGAACACCGACGGCGGGACCCTCCTTGTCGGCGTCTCCAACGCCGGGGAAGTCTTGGGAATCGAAAACGAAGGTTTCCCGAACGAGGACAGGTTGCTCCTCCACTTCAAGCAGCTCATCAAGCAGCACATAGGCCTGGACTACGCCCCCCTGATCGAATACGCCCTGGTCCCGGTAGGCGACAAAAAGATACTGGAAATCGACTGTAGAAAAAGCAATGAAGCCGTTTTCCTGAAACCAAACAAAAATGATGAGGAGTTTTTCATACGCATGGGTCCTTCCAGTGAACAGCTGACCGGCAGCAAGCTGGTCGAATACGTAAACCGCCGGTACAACGGAAACGGAAACGATAATGAGTAATCGTTCCTCGGTAATCGTTCCCCAGTAATCGTTCCTCAGTTATCGTTCTTCGAGAATCGTTTCTCAGTAATCGTTTTCCGGCAATCGTTCCTCGGGAGTCGTTCCTCGGGAGTCGTTCCAGTAATCGATCACCGGTAAAAAAGTAAATTGGGGTTAGATGCTCCTAACGATATTTAGCGCCCCGGTCGAAAAAAGGTCTACCGCCAGGGCCGCAAGGAAGAGCCCCATGAGCCGGGTAAAGACCAGCATGCCGTTGTAGCCTATAAGCTTGTGAATCCTCCTGGAGAAGTGGAAGATCATAAGGGTGACTGCAAAGGTCAGCACGATTGCTACCAGGATTATCAATTTTTCTGCATAACCTGCGGTGCTTCCCATGAGTACGATCACCGCACTGATGGTACCCGGCCCTGTCAGGAGCGGGAGGGCAATCGGGAAGACCCAGATGTCTGCCCTTTCGTGGGACTGGGAAATTTCTTCTTCCGTAATGCTTTCTGCCGAAACCTTGGCGTGCATCATATCAAAAGCGATCGTAAAAAGCAGGATTCCTCCTGCAACCCTCAGGGAATCCACATTGATGCTGAAGACTTCGAGGATCACGCTTCCGGTAATTGCAAAAAAGATGGCGATAAAGCAGCCCAGTACGATGGCTTTATTTGCGACATCGTTCTTTTCCTCGAAGGTCATTTTGCTGGTCAGGGAGATGAAGGTCACGACTGCACTGAGAGGGCTTACGACTACAAAAATTGACATGAATGAATAAATAAAGAAACTGATACTGTCCATTTGATACTCCTGTAATTGATCCTTTTCTAAATCCCTACGTTGATCCTTTTTTAAATCCCTTTGTTGCTCCTTTTGTTAATCCCGATTCAAAGTCTGGATTTTTTGCAGAATCTGGATATACTACTATATTTATTTATGGGACTTTCGCTTATTTACCGCAGCAACAAAAAATAAAAAAGTATAAAACGTATGGCTTAAAAATTAAGCCCGTAAATATTTCCATAAAAAATTTTATACCTAATTCGATTCTGGAATTCATGACCATGCCTCCTAAAAAATCATATACCCTGACTGCCGTCCCCATGGGCCATTCCAACGCCTACCTCCTCACAGCCGGAGGTTCCGCAGTCCTGGTGGATGCCGGCTACAAAGGCAAAATCAAAAAACTTGAAGAAGCCCTCGAACAAAACAACCTGAAGTTCCCCGATATCAAACTGGTCGTCCTCACCCACACCCATTCCGACCACGTCGGCTGCCTGGCTGAAATCAAGGAACGTAGCGGGGCAAAGGTCCTGGTCCACGAAGCCGAAGCCGGGAACCTGGAAAAGGGCTACACCCCGTTTCCGAAAGGAACCATATGGTTTTCGAAAATTCTTTCGGGGTTTGCAAGCACCCTGTTGACTTCGAAAGCAAAATACACACCCGTAAAACCGGATATAGTAATCAAGAGCGAGTACGACCTGGGAAGCTACCTCCCCGGAACAAAGGCCAGGGTAATCCCCACGCCGGGCCACTCCGCAGGTTCGCTTTCCTTGATCCTCAATAACGAAGAGGCGATAGTGGGCGACACTCTCCTCAATACCGCGCTCTGGACCGCTTTCCCTCCCTTTGCCAACGATGAAAAACAGCTTTTAAGAAGCTGGGAAAAGCTTGCCGAAACAAGCTGTGCGACCTTTTACCCGGGCCACGGAAAAGAGTTCCCGATTGCAAAACTGGTGGATAACTACAGGAAAATGAGTACCAGAGCGTAAAAAGCCAAGTCGAAAATATACTCTCCGAACTCTTATTTTTATAGATTAGGTAATCCTTTTTGTATAATCAGGTAATTATAATAATTTGAACAATTCAAATCTAAGTTTATGCTATTTTATTGGGGGGTCTTTACTGGACAGTGAACAGCAAACTTCCAGGACGGTTTCTAAGACGGCTCTGGGTTTGGACGAAAACACCGAGGCTGCTTTATCTTACTCGCTCACCTGGTTAACATGCCTGATTTTTTTCGTGCTCGAAACTAAAAACAAATTCGTCAGGTTCCATGCGCTGCAATCAGTTCATGCATTCGTAGTCCTTTCCGTCATTCTCAGTATCCTGCAAGCTTTCTTCGGAGAGCTCGGTTTCCTGGCTTACTTCATACTTAACCTCAATCCGGCGTTGATTATCTACCTTTTCATTTCTGCCCCATCCGACATCTTCTCAAGCTTTTTCGGAGGTGTCTTTATGTTAAGCGGTATACCCATTCTCCTCTGGCTTTTCCTGATATACCAGGCCTTCAGGGGGAAAAAGTTCAGTCTGCCATTGATAGGGGACCTGGTGGATAAGGTGCTTGAAAGCATATATTCGGAGTAAGAATGATTGGACATTCAGAGGTGACCTTATAGAATTAGAATTACCGGGGGACCAGATAAATGAAATGTTCTGAATGCGGGGCTGAAGTTGGAGCAGATGACAATTTTTGTGGGGAATGTGGAGCAAAGCTCATAAGCGAAGTTGAAGCAAAATCTGAAATTTCCTCTGAAAAAGCTGAAACTTCTCTGGGTTTAAGTGAAAACATTGAGGGGCTTTTATGCTATTCATTTACCTGGATAACCGGGATAATTTTTTTGCTGGTTGAGAAAAAAAGCAAATTTGTCAGGTTTCATGCAATTCAATCGATTGTAACATTTTTTCTTTTGTCAATACCTGTAGGCCTGTGGGAACAACTTCTTGATAATGACTTTTACTTTTACGAGGAAGATTTCGCCAGTTTTGTACTTTTAAATCAGCATCCTTTGATACCCATGTATGTTCTTCTTGAGGAACCTTATACTTTTGGGGTACTTTATCTGTCTTTTCTTTCTTTTTTTCTATGGATTTTTTTAATGTACGGGGCATACAGGGGAAAAAAGTATAAGCTTCCTATAGTGGGGGGTTTAGCTGAAAAGTACTCATGAATATTATACAAACAAACTCACAAACGGCAAAAGTTTCGGGGCATGCTCGGCAACAGAATAGACCTTTTTACCCACATCTATAACTTTCTCAACCAGGGTAAGCGTTTTGTCTATTCTCTCTACAACGTCCGGCTCCCTGTTCACCTCATTTATACTCTCTTTCAGACCTTCAGCTTCCTCCATAACTTCAGGATCATTCTGCTGTACGGTTTCTGCAGCCTCAAGCACAGGCTCTGCCAGTTTTCTAGAAAGCTTTAGGAGTTTTGGGCTTATTTTCATATCGAGGTCAAATGTTATGTTTGAAACCTCTGTGGTTCGGATTGAAAGTCTCCTTGAAAACTGTGCCAGGCTGAGATTTCCTTCGTCATATTCTTTCATATCAATTTCAAGAAGTTGCTTCTGAGTAGAGGAAACACTCTGGATCTCTCTGAATTTTTCCATTAAGATTTTCAGGTCATCTTCTAAAGGAGTATCTATAAGCTTTATGTTGAGTTCCATCAACCTTGCATATGCTCTATCAACTTTTTCAAATTTGCAGGACAGCTCTTGAAATTCCCCCATATTCAAATTATGGAAGATGGAAGCTATATATCATTTACGAATCTATTATTTGGAGGGGGTCATTGTTTGCCGGTTGAAGAGTCTGAGGAAATAACAAAACGCTTTGAGGATGTCGAAAGGTTTCGACGCGCTTTTGCTGATATTGAAGATTGCCTCGAGAGGATTGAATGGGAATCCTTGAAGCAAAATAGCAAAGAACTCATGGCAGAGTTCCAAAAAACATACGTTAGGTTTCACCAGGTAAGATCTCAACTCAGACTTAACGAGGAAGCATTAAATCGGGGAGATATTTCAAGAAGTATGTTTGAAAAGAAACTGAGGGAATTAAGTGGGGAGCTTTCAATAGTCGACCTGGAACTGGACTGTATGAAACCAAAACTTTGCCGGTTTATACTTAAGATAGAAGATTTTGTAAAAGAAGAAGGGATAGTTGAAGATGAAAAAGAGATAATGGACGAGTTAAAAGAAGCGATGGATCTTCTTTCATCCCAAGTTGAATGGGAAAAAAGGATGGAAAGGAGAAGATTGGAAAGGGAAAAGAAGGAAAGAGAAGAAAAAGGGGGCTTGGAAAAGGAAGAAAAAGAGAGATTGGAAAGGGAAAGAAAGGAAAAGGAAGAAAAAGAGAGATTGGAAGGGGAAAGAAAGGAAAAGGAAGAAAAAGAGAGGCTGGAAAGAGAGGAAGAAGAAAAATTGGAACGAGAGAGGGAGGAGAGAGAAGAGAAGGAAAATTTGGAAAGGGAAGAAAAAGAAAGATTGGAAGGGGAAAAGAAGGAAAGAGGGGAAAAAGAGAGATTGGAAAGAGAGGGGAAGAAAAAAGAAGGGAAGAGAATAGAAAAAAAAATTGAAGGTGAAATTAAAGTTAAAAAATTCTGTACTCGCTGCGGGCGTGAAAACAAAAAAAGATCAGCACTTTGTGACTTCTGCGGAGCAATTCTTTCGGAGGAAGTGCGTGAAGAGGAAAAGCCTGATGAAAAAATAGAAGTTAAAATGTTTTGTCCCAATTGTGGACGCGAAAATAAGAACGAATCAAAATATTGTAAAGCTTGTGGAACAAATTTGTTAAAAACACGTACCTGATTCAAAAATTGAGTTTGTATACAGTTCATTAATTGATTTTTAGAAGAACATATCTAGTTTTTAATTTTACATTATTTACCCCGGGCAACCATCAAGTTCCGGATTCCATGTCCAACCACATTCGCCAGAGGCGAAGCGCCCTTTCCCTGAGACAGTCTTGAGACACTATTCACACTACCCGGTTTTCCTATCTCTGAGCCGAAAGTGCTTCCCCTTCCTTTAAATTCTTTTTTCCCGAGCCTTCATGACGAAAATATGAGTGCCATTAAGTATACCCGCTGTAGAACCCCGAAACAGGATAATTTTTTATAAAAATGAAGCCTCATATTCAATATATTTGTGAGGTGGTCCTTATGGCACGTATCAAATCTATAAACAGTGTTTCCCTGGGAAAAGTCCTTGGCCTTATGTACATGATTTTGTCTCTTGTCTTTTCACCCTTCTTTTTCCTCATAGCGGCTGAAACAACTTCGATTTCAAGTGCAGGTATAGTCGTATTCATCATTGTCCTTTATGGGGTCGTGGGAGGAATAGCAGGCTTACTTATGGGACTCATATACAACTTCGTTGCAGGGAGAGTTGGAGGCATCGAGTTAGAGATTGAAGCAACTTGAGTATGGGATTCTTTGTCTGCTCCTGGCACGAAATGGACAGGGTGCCGGTTACTAGCGTAGTATCCACTCGCCAATCATTGCTCAACCGTTATCAATTGTTTGCAATTGTTTTAACCAGTTTTCAGGCATGAGGCCTGCTCACTTTACTCAATAACTGAAAAAAGCCGAAAGTTTCGTCTGCTCCGCTTCTTCTTCCGCCTTGCCACCGTTTGAAAACCTGCCCCATAAACTGCTTTCGAACTTCGGGTCAGGGCCCTGCCCAAGCGAACTCCGGTAATACTCAAGCGTCTTTTCCTGCCAGTCCCCTTCCAGCAGCAGGAACTTCATCCCCCTTTTCTGCTCGTTCCACTCCCAGACTTCCGACTGGTAAAAGATAGCCCCTAATTGGCTTGAGAGATGAGCATAAGGGACCTCGGGCCTCATCCGGTACAGGAACTTCCCGATCCCCTCTTTTTCCCTTCCCCTGTACAGGTTTACGGCATTGTTTGCCAGGTCCTTCCATTCCCTGTCCTGCATGAACTCATCGAGTTTGATCAGGTGGTTGCAACTGACCTTGTCAATCCTGGGGAAGCGGGCATTCCTGAACTTCCTCTTTATGAAAATGTTTCCTCGGGTGTCTATTCGCCATGAGAAGGCTCTCTGTCTTGCACCCAGGGTTTGGGACCGGGACCAGAAGGCGTCCATTGGTGTAAATTTGGTTTTGATATATATAAAATTACTTGTAGGAGTGAGGGGGTTTTGTGTGCTTAAGCAGAAAAGCAGCAAAGAATTCAAATGAAGGTCTCAGAGCTTTACCCCGAATTTCTCTTCAAACTTGCTTCCTGAAACAGTGCCTTCATTTTTTATTTCATTCAATCTTTCAAGATACTTTTCTTTTACCGGAATCAGTTCGCTGGTGATTAACTCAAGACTCTCTTCTATTTCGAGGATTTTTTTCTTGAGGAAATCCAGGTCATCGGATATTTTCCTTAGAAGCTCCGTTTCAGTCATGTTTTCACGTAGATATTTTGTGTCTCGATAATATTTATAAATCGCTGTGGAAGTAAAATAAGCTGAGTGACAAAGAAATGTCAACATCGTGTTTTGAACCTGAAATCTTCAGGCAAGTGCTTCATAAACGTTCTGATTGTCCCCGAAGTATGAGTCGTAAATGTGCTGGAAAACAGTGTTGCATTTTTCTTCATAAATTTTTCTTCACTCGTTTTTTCCCTCTCCGCCGGAGTGGTTGTTGTTATGGTTATTAAAATGAAGCTGCCAGTAGCGGTCGTAGAGGGTGACTATCAGGGTCAGGAGCAGGATGAAGAAGAGCGTGTTCCCGAGGTTGATTGAGCCGTCGTACATGGGGATGAGGAAGTTAAAAAGGACGATAAGGCCGACGTTTACCAGCGACATCACGATAAATTCCTGCATGATGGACTTCCAGTGCCTCCCACGCCGGGACATCCGGTGACTCATGGCCGTGTTTACGATGATGATGAAAGCCACGGCAATGGTTAACTGGACGTTGTTTGCCCGCACGTCCGGAAGTACCTGGGCGAAGATGATGCTCAGGAGAGAGATCAGCACAATCTTCTCTATCACCTGCCTGGTAATGAGGCGTTCCCGCTCATTTTTCACGGTCTCTGGCAGGGGGCCTACAACCGGGGCGGCTGCGACCGGGAGAGCTTCGATTTCCAGACCCTTCCGGGCAGGGGGGAGGTCGCGGAGCAGCCACCAGGCCATGCCGAGCAGGAAAGCAGCCCAGGCAACCAGGACGAGTGCGTTAGCCGGGTTGGCTTTTATCCAGTCGGTGGTGTCCATCTGGGCTATGTGGATCCAGTATTCCTGGGGTAGTTTGACGAAAATCCAGATAAGGGCTGCTGCTGCGATCAATTTGCTTTTTGTCAGCACCTTCGGGTCCCATTTCAGGCGGACGGCTTCGTAGAAGATGAAGAAGTACTCGAAGGTGTTGGGGAAAATAAGCAGCAGGTAGCGCAGGTGTACGAGTTCGAAGATCGCAACTCCGATCAGCCGGTAGTAGAAGAGGAAGCGGTCCAGCTTGAAGGCGTAGAGGTTCGACCAGTTACGCAGGGTCGAAAGGTAGGTAATTGTCAGGTAATAAATGTCAAGGGCCTTGTCATAGCTCTGGTAACCTTCCAGGGGCAGGTCCGTGAAGAGCTGGAAGATCGTCTGGTCGACCATGTCCAGGACCAGGGAGACCAGCACACCCGGGAGAGGGTAGCGTGGAATGGTGAGCGGTATTAAGAAGCGGGCCATAACCACAGCCCAGAAGATCACTAAGTCCGATGTTTCTACCATGAAGTATGATTCCCCCGTTGACCGGTTCCTGACCTGGCTCCCCCCGGAGACGGACCTGATCCCATCGCATTTTACTTACTAATATAAATGGGTCAATTTCTATAAAAATTGTTTCATATTAAAATACTTGCTTTGAACCCTTTGTGGCTGCCTTCAAGCGTCTTTTTTTCGGAAGGGGCTTTCATACCTCCTTTTTCGGCTGAAAATGCTGTAAAAAGGCCTCTTTTAAGAATCAATGGTATCTGAAATAGTAACAATGATCCAGATCAGTATTCAGATTGCGAAAATTTCCGGTAAGAAAATGAAATTTACAGTAAGAAAGTCAGGGATTATGTTGAAATGAATGTATGTTGAAATTGATCTTTGTCCTATCGAATGCTTTAAATAATTGCGGAAAGACAATTACCAGTAGATAATAAATCAGGGGAATATAATCTTTTTAAAGGGGTGACACGTATTCACAGTGCATATGACAGCCGGAGAGGCTCTGTAATAGTTGAAACTGACAAAGGAGCCCTGTTAGTTAGCAGTTCGGGAGGTTACTATCGGCTTCCCGGGGGAAAACCGAAAAAAGGGGAGACAAGCATCCAGACAGCAATCCGGGAGCTTCGGGAAGAGACCGGGCTTCGGGCATACTATGTGAATTATCTATTTAAGTTTCATGCGTCCAAGATCTTCAAGATTCGAGCGAAAGGAAAACCGACGCCAAGCAGCGAAATACACCATTTTGCGTATTACGTGCCGGGAAAGGATATGGACGTGAAAGTTTCCTACAATACGCGCAAAATATTGAGCAAGTATTACGGATTGGAAGAAGCTGAGGATGAGAGTTAAAGATGGATGAGAGTTAAAGATGGATGAGAGTTAAAGATGGATGAGAGTTAAAGATGGAT
>JAENYU010000007.1:0-77473 GCA_016841625.1 Methanobacteriota archaeon | reverse complement strand
GGATGAGAGTTAAAGATGGATGAGAGTTAAAGATGGATGAGAGTTAAAGATGGATGAGAGTTAAAGGTAGGATGAGAGTTAAAGATAAATTATTGAAATAAGTGACATATTTTTTGAAGCTATCCTTTTCTTTTTAATCCTGTTTTTATTTTGATATTTTTCAAATGAGAATGTTTTTCAGATGATAAATTTTTTCAAATGACTGCGTTTTTCAAACGATTATCTTTTTTCAAACGATATTTTCAGGTGGCTATTTATGCCTGATTTTTAATTATCTAGCAAGACATAGATCCCGACCTGAACAAAATAACTAAGAACTGATCTCCCATGCACCCGAAAACCCGACAGATCCTTGAGACCTTCGAAGAAATCAACAGGATCCCACGCTGCTCGAAGCACGAAAAAAAGATTGCCTGCTGGCTTGAGGACTGGGCCAGGTCCCGGGGCTTTGAGGTAAAAACCGATGTCGTGAACAATTTGCTGATCAAGGTCCCGGCAGCCCCGGGATATGAAAGTTCTCCAACCCTTGTTTTGCAGGGGCACATGGACATGGTCTGCGAGAAGAGCAAGGGCTCGGACCACGATTTTTCGAAAGATCCGATTGAGTGTGTGTATGACGGGGACTGGCTAAAGGGAAACGGCACTTCTATCGGGGCGGACAACGGGATCGCGCTTGCAATCGCGATGGTCGTTTCGGAAGCCGGAAAGGCGGGGGAGATCGGGCACCCGCCGCTTGAACTGCTCTTTACGGTGGACGAGGAGACCGGGCTTACCGGGGTGATGGCGCTTGAGCCGGGGTTCTTTGAAGGGAGAGTCCTGCTGAACATGGACTCCGAGGACGAAGGGGTCTTTACCGTCGGGTGTGCGGGGGGGCTGAATACACGGATTACTCTGCCTGTAGATTACGAGCCTTTCAACTACGCGAACGGGTTCGGGTTTTTCAAGCTCTCTGTGGAGGGCCTCAAGGGTGGACATTCTGGAGTCGAGATCCACAGGCAGCGGGCAAATGCTCTCCAGCTGCTTGCCCGGGTCCTTGCGGGAGTTCGGGACAAACTCGATGCAGGATCAGGCTCTGGCTCAGGGAGCCTCAGGCTCGTTTCCCTGAATGGGGGGAGTACCCACAATTCGATCCCCAGTTTTGCAGAGGCTTTTTTTGCGCTTGAAAGGAGCGAACTCGGCCGGGTAAAGGGACTGGTCTCGAAGTTCGGGATAAGTTTCCGGGCCGAGTATGCTAAGAGTGACCCGGATATCCGCCTGGATATCGAGGAAGTTGAAAAGGGCGTGATTTACGAAATTTCCGAGACCGAAGTCAGGGAAAAGGAAGTCCCCCTTGACCGGGTGCTCACGGAGAACAGTGACCGAAAACTGCTTTTGCTGCTCCTCGGCCTGCCCCACGGGGTCTACCGGATGTCGGATAAGATCCCTAACCTTGTGGAGACCTCGAACAACCTGGCCCTGGTTAGGACAGGGGACGACTCGGTGGAAGTCCTGTCCAGCCAGCGCAGTTCGGTCATGTCCAGGCTGGACGAAATTACCGGAAGGATTGAAGCCGTGACAGGGCTGGCAGGAGCGGAGAGCCGGCATGAGAACAGGTATCCAGCCTGGGAACCTGACCTTGAATCGGACCTGCTTTCCAGATGCAAGGCGGCATATACGTCCGTTTTCGGGAAAGAACCCCCCATAGAAGTCGTGCACGCCGGGCTCGAATGTGGAGTTATCGGCTCTAAATGCGGATTAAGGGGCGGAAAAGGGAAGCCCGGGGATAGCTGCGAAGAGGATGATGACGGAAGGGACACTGAAAGAGGCATGGAGATGATTTCCATCGGGCCAACCATCAAGTATCCCCACTCTCCGGATGAGAAAATCTATATCCCTTCCATCGAAAAGGTCTGGACCTTCCTGGAAAACCTGCTGAAGAGTTACCGCTGATTCAAAGTTAATTCTAAGTGAGGCTCCAGCTGATCAAAGGCTACTGCTTAAGCAGAAGCTTCTACTAACAGAGCTGTGCCGGGGCGGAGATTCCCTTATGTCTGCCTCCTCCCCGGAGAACGCTAAATTACTGTTCTCTCATATCCCGGCGGAGGATTGCAATAAGTCTACTTTCTACAACCCTCATTCCGAGCCGGGACTGTCTACAGAATCTGATTCTTCGCCACCGCCGACCGCGCGATATGCGATGCCAGCCAGAATTGCTCCGACTATCGGTGCCAGCCAGAACAGCCACAGCTGCTGAATTGCCCAGCCGCCGACGAATAGTGCCTGCGATGTACTGCGGGCCGGGTTAACTGAGGTGTTCGTCACCGGAATGCTAATCAGGTGGATCAGGGTCAGCCCAAGCCCTATGGCAATCGGCGCAAAACCGGGCGGAGCGCGGACGTCGGTCGAGCCAAGAATGATGAAGAGGAACATGAAAGTCATCACGAGCTCGCAGACCAGTGCTGCGGACAACGCGTACCCTCCGGGTGAGTGTTCCCCATAACCGTTTGCTGCAAAACCGCTTTCAACCAGATCGAAACCTGGCTGGCCGCTTGCGATAATCGATAGCACGAAAGCGGCGAAGATGGCTCCTGCCAGCTGTGCAATGATGTACGGGACAATGTCCTTTGCAGGAAAGCGGCCGCCTATAAACAGGCCGACCGTGACAGCCGGGTTGAGGTGGCAGCCCGAGATGTGCCCGATCGCAAAAGCCATTGTCAGGACGGTAAGTCCGAAAGCCAGGGCGACACCGGCAAAGCCGATGCCCAGCTCCGGGAAGCCGGCCGCCAGAACTGCGCTGCCGCAGCCCCCGAGGACCAGCCAGAAAGTACCTATAAGCTCTGCTGAGAATCGATTAATTAAGTTCATGAGAACCCCCCTTTCTTTGATTTTGAGTGCTGATTACTGTCTGCTGATAACTGTCTGCTTGTGTATGTTCCGGTCAGTTCAGGTATTCATTTACTTGCTCGTAAATATAAATTTACTTTTATGCATATTATTTTATACATATCTGTTTATTTCCCCCGGTGTTGAAATAAAGTACTTTTAATGTCCTGGAAGCCCGGAAATGATGCCTGACTTTTCCAGGCCGTCCAGTACCAGTTGCACGGCAAGTGCGGCAAGCAGGACACCAAACACCGCCTCCGTCACCATCAAACGGGAAGGGTCCAGTTGCTTTGCCAGTTTGTCCAGGTTTTTGAAAACGGCCAGGTCGATAGCACCCATAAGGAGGACAAGCCCTGCTACAAGAGCAAACATGAGCACTGAGTCGAGCTGGTCGGAAACGGTGACCAGTACGGCAATTCCCGCCGGGTTCAGCAGGTAGGGCACTGCCAGCGGGTAGAGGGCCATCTGCATCGGATCACGGCTAGCCGCTTTGTCTTTGTGTTCCTCCGATCCTCCGGCCCCGATCAACATGTGAAGGGCCAGCAGCATCAGGATGATGCCTCCGGCGATAGATACCGCTCCCGGGGTAAAGTGCAGGAGCCTCATCAGCAGCGAACCTAGAAAGACCAGGATAAGGGCAACGGTAACGGCCGTTTTTACCATCTGTCCCGCCACTTTCTTTTGCGTCTCCTTCTCCATGCCTGCGGTCAGGTCCAGAAAGGGCACAAGTGCAATTTTCGGGCCCATGCCAATCAGGAGCAAAATAAACAGGTCAAAAACAACATAAAAATCAAGACTCTCAAGATCCATTTCGGATTCCCTCCTTTAATCATAAAAATGAATTTCAGAAATTTTAAAACCGCAGCTACGACTCATCCGCTTAAATCCGCCTCCTCCTGCAAAGCGCCTTTGTCGTGACGATAGTGCCGTAATAACCAGAGACCGTAAATGAACAGTACCAGGGCAAAGGGAAACACCAGCACTCCTCCCAGGAAACCTGTGAGAAAGAGCAGGCAATCCCACAGCCAGTGAATAATGATTACCGGGACGATTGTGTCAAGGCGGATCCGCAAAGCCACCGTCCAGACCCCGAACATACCTGCGAAAAAAGCCTGGCCTGCCGCGGCCGCGAAATTTCCGGTGATAAAGCCGTTTAACGCATGGACCAGACCAAAAAGAATCGCCGTAATCCACACTGCACGCCAGATCCCGAATGATGACGAAGCCCCATGGAACAATATTCCCCGGTACATCAATTCCTCACTGATGCCTACAAGCAGGGTATTGATGATTACGACCATAAGCACCGTGGTTGGAGGAAGACCTGTAAACAATACAATCAGAAGCAGAAGGAAAAGCACAAGGGCCGGAAGCCACAGCAAGCGCAAATCCCGTAAATTATCCGGGCCTTTTCCCCCTACCTGGGGCCACCATTTCAAATAGCTAATAACCCCGAGCAAAAAGACCGCTGCAGTTAGCACCCCGAAGATAACCTGGTTTTTAGCCAGTTCATCGAGCTGCGTGGGCTGGCCCCCGACCTGCAGCAATTCTCCTCCCAGTACGATGATAATCCAGATTGCAAATATTACCAGTGAAGCAGGCCACGGTTTTCTTGATGGGTTCATATCTGTCTTCCCCAATCTGATTCGATACAGACGTTGGGCTCAGGCCAGGCGGGTAACTACTGCCGGGATTAGCGGGCTGGGTGCAATCCAGATGTAATCCGGGCACTAACTGCCTGTTTCTTGCCCCCGCTGTCAGCCATTAAGTGTCAGCCTTAAAGTTCCTGACCGGTTCTCTTTCCGTCCCACGTTCAGGTGCTCCCGATTCCCTTCAAAAGCTTCTCCATTGCCTGGTCTACGGTAAAGCTGGCTGCTTTTTGGCGCGGAGGAAACCCTTTGAACGTTACCAAAAAGTCCCCAACTACACCCTGGGCAGGCACCAGCAGGAAGGCATGGTCGAGGAGCCAGTCGTAGTAAGTGTTTGAGGTCTGGTCTGCCCTTTCATAAGGGTCGGTACGCAGGTTGAACAGCTTCGGGACACGCAGGGGGACGAAAGGTTCGGCCCAGACCTGTAGCGTGCCGATGGCTCGCTGCTCCATAAAGACAAGTTTCCAGTTGTCATACCTCAAAGCTACCAGGTCGCCGTCGTCGGAGAAGTAAAAGAACTCGATGCGTGGGGACTTTTCCTCCTTGCCGGTCAGGTAGGGAAGCAGGTTATAGCCGTCAAGATGTACTTTGAAAGTTTTGTCCCCTTTTTTGTAGCCTTTTTTGAGCTTTTCCTTAATGTCCGGTTCTCCGGCTGCGGCCAGGAAGGTAGGCAGCCAGTCAAGGTGGCTCACAATCTCGTTAGAAACCACACCTGCCGGAATCTTGCCAGGCCAGCGTACTGCCTCAGGAACACGGAAAGCCCCTTCCCAGCAGGAATTTTTTTCGTTTCTGAAGGGGGTCATGGCTGCGTCGGGCCAGGTGTTCATATGTGGGCCGTTGTCCGTGCTGTAGGCAACGATGGTATCCTCTGAAATGCCAAGTTCGTCCAGCAAATTCAGAAGCAATCCCACCTGCCGGTCGTGTTCGATCATGCCGTCGTGGTATTCCGACTGCCAGCGGCCCGACTGTCCCCGTATCCGTTCCGGAATATGGACCCTGAAGTGCATCCAGGTGGTATTGAACCAGACAAAGAACGGCTTTCCTGCCTCATGCTGGCGTTTGATAAAATCTATGGCTGCCTCCAGAAACTCCATATCTACGGTTTCCATGCGTTTTCTGGTCAGCGGGCCGGTGTCGTCCATGCGCCCGTCGGCATAACTGTGGATTACCCCTCTGGGAGCATAGTTCTTCCGGAAATTGGGGAAGTCCTCCTCAGACGGATAGTCGGGGTTTTCAGGTTCCTCTTCCGCGTTCAGGTGGTAGAGGTTGCCGTAGAATTCGTCAAAACCGTGGTTGGTGGGCAGGTGGCCATCCCTGTCCCCAAGATGGTTCTTTCCAAACTGGCCAGTGGCGTAACCCTGCGGTTTCAGCATTTCGGCGATTGTAGGGTCCTCGGACTGGATCCCTATCTTTGCCCCTGGCATACCCACTTTGCTCAGCCCCGTACGGAAAGCGCTCTGCCCGGTGATAAACGAAGCACGCCCGGCCGTGCAGCTCTGTTCCCCATAAGAGTCCGTGAACCTTATGCCCTCATTTGCAATGCGGTCGATGTTAGGCGTTCTGTAGCCCATCAGGCCGTCGCTGTAGCAGCTGAGATTGCTAATTCCTATATCATCTCCCCAGATGACCAGAATGTTCGGTTTCTTTTCTCCCATTGTTTTCCCTCTTCGGATTGATTTTTTGTTGATTTTTGAGTTGATTTTGTTGAGTTGATTTTGTTAAGTTGATTTTGTTGAGTTGATTTTGTTGAGTTGATTTTTGAGTTGATTATTTTGAGTTGATTATTTTGAGTTGATTATTTTGAGTTGATTTTTTTGAGTTGATTTTTTTGAGTTGATTTTTTTGAGTTGATTATTTTGTTGATTTCACATCCCTGCTGACCTGCCATCCCATCCTCTCTCATTCCTTTCAGGAAAGTGCAGAAGGTCCTGACTACGGCTGAGTCCTGTGTTTTATCTGCTTCCGGTCCTTCCTTTCCGGTCCGTTTTTCTGGCGGCCGTGACAGCGTTTGAACTTGAGCCCGCTTCCGCAGGGGCAGGGGTCGTTTCTTCCTGCTCTGGCAAAAGCCTCTTCCATAGCCAGGACCCGCATCACCTCCGTTGCAGGGTAGCCCCTGCTCATCAACCCGGCCAGGATCTTCATTGGGTGGTTTATGTGCCGGAAGAAGGATTTCCAGCCTTCGCAGAGGTAGTTCAGGCCCGTTTCTCCGTCCGGGGTTATCAGGAAGCGGTTTTTGGGACATCCCCCGCGGCAGGCAAAAAGCGTGTCGCATTCACGGCATACCTGAGGCAGAGCGTCTCGTTTGTCCCGCCCGAACTTTTGCTGCCTGTCCGAAAAGACAAGCTCGGTGATTTCCTTTTCCAGGATGTTGCCCAGCCTGTAGTCAGGCTCCACGAAGTGGTCGCAGGAGTAGAGGTCGCCGTTGTGCTCCAGGGCAAGACCTTGTCCGCAGGTATCTTCAAAAACGCACATACCCGAAGGCATGGCCAGCCATTTGCGAGCCGAGGCCTCAAAGGTCTGCACGAAGACCCTGCCCACGTCGTTTCGCACCCACTCGTCGAAAATGCGAGTCAGGAAACTTCCAAACTGTTCGGGCTTTACCGAAAGGTCCGAGACCGTGTTTCCCTCCTGGTAGAGGGTACCCCCGTCCTCATTGATGCGCTCCACAATAGGGATAAACTGGATCCAGTCTGTCCTTGCTTCGTCCCGGAGAAAGCGGTAGACTTCCAGCGGATAATCGGCGTTGCTGCGGTTGACTGTGCTCAGGACGTTGTATTCCACACCGTGTTTTTGCAGCAGGCGAAGCCCCCGAATGACCCGATCGAAGGACCCGTGCCCTCCCTTATCCCCCCGGCAGGCATCGTGCAGTTCGCGCGGGCCGTCGATGCTGATCCCGATGAGAAAGTCGTTATCCCTGAAGAAGCGGCACCAGTCGTCGTCCAGGAGTGTGCCGTTGGTCTGCATCGTATTTTCGAACGTCATGCCCGGTTTGCGGTACTTTTCCTGCAGTTCGATTGCGTGCCGGTAAAAGTCGATTCCCATCAGAGTGGGTTCCCCTCCCTGCCAGGCAACGGTCACCTGCGGGCTGCGGTGGGCTTCGATGAGCTGCCGGATGTAGTTTTCAAGTACTTCGTCTGACATGCGGAAGCTGCTTCCGGGATAAAGTGCCTCTTTAGGCAGGAAGAAGCAATAGGAACAGGCAAGGTTGCAGGCCGCTCCGGTCGGCTTAGCAAGCACATGGATGCGGGGAGGCCGGAAGTTTTGTGCCATTTAACAGTTCCTCCCTGCGCCGGGATTCCCCGGTTCGTATTTGAGCTCCATTACTCTGACCATGCTTCTGGCCACGATCATGATCATGATTATGACTATGCTTCTGGCCACGATTCGGATTTCGTAAGATCTGCCTGTATTTTCTGTCATTTGAAATTCTCCTTTTGTCTCAAGCATCCCGCTTTTCACTCCTCCGCAAAAACTCCTTCCTCGCGTAAGCGGCGCACCGTCTGTATCACGACTGCAGTCAGCGGCACGGCAAGTATCATGGCCAGGGCTCCCCCTACCACGCCGGCTGCGATTGTGACCAGGAACACGACCAGCGGGTGAACCTTGAGAGTTGCTCCCAGAGCCCACGAATTTATGGCATTCTGGAACGCTCCATTGGATATGAGCACTGCCACCGCGACAATCAGTGCCGTTTCTGCCCCTCCGGAACCAAAGGCGATAATCACGGCAAAAGCGCCGCCAATGAAGGCGCCTATGTAGGGGATGAATGAAGTAAAAAAGTACAGGATGAGAATCGAGCCAACCAGGGGCACTTTGAGGATGATCAGGGGCACGGCCACAA
Organism: Methanobacteriota archaeon; assembly: GCA_016841625.1. GTDB lineage: Archaea > Halobacteriota > Methanosarcinia > Methanosarcinales > Methanosarcinaceae > MTP4. The sequence goes on along the minus strand of JAENYU010000007.1, from coordinate 69,121 downwards.
CGATCGCCGTAATCGATGCAGTGAGTGCAGTGGCCCGGAAATAAAGACGTATGGAACGGCTGATGTCAGCAACGATAGCCGTACTGGTCTCGGGTTTTAACTTTAACTGCCGGGCCAGCCAGACCTCCATTTCAGGCCCGTCCCGCAGGATAAAAAAGAGGATGAACACACTGAAATATACCCCTACCAGAAGCGCTGCAGCACTCGAAAAAGTGCTGCTGAGGATTCCGATAATGCCCTGGCCCAGTGCAGGCAGGCCATTTGCAACTGCGGCTCTGATGGATTCAAGGGTCTCTTCCTCGATCTGGAACTGCAGAAGCCAGGCTTCCAGGCTTGCCCATCCGGCTTCGAGCTGGCGGACTATCTCGGCTCCCTGGTCGATGAAACCCCTGACAAGGATAACGAACAGGGCAGAGGCGCCCAGAAATACCAACAGCATGGTCAGCACCGTGCCGATACTGCGGGGAACCCGCCGCCTCTCCAGTATGTCTACCAGCGGCCGAAAGACAATGCCGATAACCACCGCAACGAGCAGCGGGACGATGATACTGCTCACGGTTGCAATGACGCTGAGGACGGTGCTTGCGGCTAGCACGATGCCCAGGAAGAGCCAGCTAACCACACCTGCGCGGCGCAGCCAGTAAGGTGCGCTCCGGGCAAAGTCGCTTCGAAGTTGTTTGTCTGTGATGATTTTCCCCCCTGCGAAAGAACTGGCAGTCCCCGCTGCCAGTCTTTGTCCATTCTTTACTGCCTCTCCAGAACCGTGCAGATATCGGCTTCGTCGATGGTTAAGCAGATTATTGCCGGGCCATCAGTATCTGCACTTCGGCTTCGTCGTCCACAATTAACTCCCCGGACAGGTCTACTGTGACCTGGTGAATCTTGCCGGTGAAGGGGAAGGGTGCGTGGTACTCGTGCGATACCGCCTCGCCAAAGTCATAACCGCAACTCAAGCCCTCTATGCCGAACAAAATCGGCACGGTGGTGGGGAATTCGGTGTTGCCTACCAGTTTATCATCAATATAAAGCTGGGCGCGGCCTCCGGCCCCCTTACCCTCGCGGATATTGGGCGGGGAGGTGGGTTCAAACTCGTAGCGTAGCGTGGTCTTGCCTGAAGGAACGTCTACAGTGGAGCTAACTTTCAGCTCTTTCAGCCCCAGGTAGTTGTGTATGTAGTGGAGTTTCATGTCCTTTAGGTAAAACACAAAGCCTCCAGCGATTCCGCCCTGTGCCAGCAGGACCCCTTCTGCGCCGCCTGCGGGAATCTCAACCTCGGCAGTGATGCTGTGCGGCCGGTTGAAAATCGCCGGGGTGCTGCCAATCGGCACCACCGACAGGTTTGGATAAAAAGTGTAATGCTTGCGAGATTGGGTCAGGTGGGGTCGCTCGGTGGCAAAGCGCTGCATCACAGTGCCGTCAAGCGGCAGGACCTGGTATTTGCCGGCTTCCACATACCAGCGGGCAATCATTTCCTTTAGTTTTGCCGGATACCGGTCGGCCAGGTTATGGCACTCGGCGGGATCTTCGGTAATGTGGTACAACTCCCAGCCGCTGGCATCCAGTTCGTCCAGGATTTCGGGCGTGATTTCATCGCCGAATTTGTGCCCCTTTTCGGCTCCTTCGGCATAGCTGGGGCCAGGGAAACCGCACACTGCTCGCCAACCGTCGTGGTCAACAGCCCGGCAGGCAAACATCTCAAAGTACTGGGTATGGTGATTGCCGGGCGCTTCGGCATCATTAAAGGTGTGGGCGAAACTGACCCCCTCGATAGGGGATTGGGCCACGCCCCGGATACTCTTTGGCGGCTCGATACCCAGTGTCTCCAAAACAGTAGGAATCATATCAATGGCATGGGCATACTGGAAACGGTTCTCCCCCCTGGCTTTGATGCCCCCTGGCCAGGAGACGATCAAATTGTCGGTACTGCCACCCCGGTAAACCTCTTTTTTCCAGCGGCGGAAAGGAGTATTGCCGGCCCAGGACCAGCCCCAGGGATAGTGGTTGTAAGACCTGGTGCCGCCTAATTCATCCATCCTCGGCAGGATTTCTTCCAGCTTTTCAAAATGGTAATTAAAACTGCTCATCTCATTGAAAGCGCCATTAACCCCACCCTCGGAACTGGCTCCGTTATCGGGAATGAGCATAATTAAGGTGTTGTCCAGTTCGCCGATATCGTCCAGTGTCTTCAGGATGCGGCCTAATTGATGGTCGCAATGCTCCAGGAACCCGGCAAAGACTTCCATAAAGCGGGCATAGAGCATCTTCTGTTCATCACTCAGGCTGTCCCATTCGGGTACGTCCGGGTCGTGGGGGGATAGTTCGGCGTCGGCAGGGAAGATGCCAAGCTCTTTCTGGCGGGCAAAAACGACCTCGCGGTATTTATCCCAGCCCATATCAAATTTACCTTTATACCTATCGCTCCATTCCTTGCCCACCTGATGGGGTGCGTGGGCACAGCCGGGGGCATGGCAGAGAAAGAAAGGCTTGTCCGGAGCGTTAACTTGGGCATCCAGAATAAACTGGATGGCGTGGTCGACCAGGTCTTCATCCAGGTGGTAGCCTTCCTCCGGGGACCTGAGCTGGGGCACCGAGTGGTTATCGTAAATTAAATCAGGGAACCACTGGTTGGTCTCGCCGCCCAGGAAACCGTAAAAACGTTCAAAGCCACGGCCCAGTGGCCAGCGGTGGAAGGGGCCTGCAGGGGTGCTTTCCTCGGAAGGTGAGAGGTGCCACTTGCCGGTGTAGAAGGTATTGTAGCCGTGTTCCAGCAGCATCTCCGACAGCATGCCGTTTTCAAAGGGCATACGCCCGTCGTAACCGGGGAAACCGGTGGCTGTCTCCATAATAGCGGCCACACCGTTGGAGTGGTGGTTCCGGCCGGTCATGATGCACGAACGCGTGGGAGAGCAAAGCGCCGTGGTGTGCATATTGGTGTAACGCAGGCCGTTTTTGGCCAGCCTTTCAATGTTGGGTGTGTTAACCAGCCCCCCAAAGGCCGACATCTGGCCGTAGCCCACGTCGTCCAGCAAAAAGAAAATGACGTTTGGTAAATCAGCTTTGGCCCGTGCAGGTTCTGGCCAGGCAGGAGAGGATTCGGACACCGTCCGGCCAATCACTCCAGGGAACGTGGTTCCTGGTTTGTATTCTTTTAACGGCATTGTATCACTCTTTTCTGTTTGTAAATTTTCTCCATTGTTTTGTTATCAGGCAATCTCGCCTTGCCGTGCATCCTGCAAATTTTTGCAGCTGTGGCCTGGCAGGTATCAGGCGTCTCGGGGATTCCAACCTGCCAGGCTGTGTCATCTGTTTACTGCCTCGCCATGACCATGCGGGTCTCGGCTTCCTTGTCCTCGATCAGCTTTCCGCTCACATCCACGGTCACGCTGTAGATCTTCCCGGTAAACTCAAAGGGAGGCTGGTAGTCGGGGGTGACAGGAGCCCCGGGAGCTGAGCCGCAGGTGACCCCGCTGGTCAGCCCGAGTGCAAGCGGAGTCGTCACAGGGACCTCAGCCTGGCCGACCAATTTCCCGTCTATATAGAGCTGAGCCCTGCCGGGTGCGCCCCTGCCCCTTGCCAGGTCCGGATTGCCGGTAACTTCGAACTCGAAACGGAGTTTATGCCGTCCCTCGGGAACGTTTTCCACGGACTCGACATGATAGAGGGTCCTGGCTACGTAGTTGTGTACCCAGTGCAGCTTTCCGCCTTTCATATAGAACGAATAGCCGGAGTCGATGCCCCCATGGGCCAGCAGGACCCCTTCACCCCCTCCGGCTGGGACCTCGACATCGGCGGTGATGCTGTGCGGGCGGTTGAGGACCCTGACTGCTGCATTTGAGGGCACCCCCTGAGTTCCGGGATAGTAAGTGTAGCGTGTCCGGTCGGCGGCAATCTGCGGCCTTTCATCAGCAAGGCGCAGCACTCCGCGGGCGTCGATAGGCAGCACGTTGTATTTTCCGGCTTCTACATACCAGGCGGCAATCATCTCGATCAACTTCGCCCGGTTCTCTTCAGCTACATCATGGCTCTCGGTCCAGTCCTTCTCCATATGGTAAAGCTCCCAGCCCCTGGCGTCCAGCTCAGCCAGCTTTTCTCCCGGGATCGGTTCGCCGAAGGACTTTCCTGCTTCGGCAAACGAGGGACCGGGCCACGGACATACCGCACGCCAGCCGTCATGGTAAATGGAACGGTGCCCCATCATTTCGAAGTACTGGGTATGACGCTTTCCAGGTGCATCGGCATCACCAAAGGTGTGTGCAAAACTGACGCCTTCTATGGGCGCCTGGGTCACACCCTTGATAACCGTCGGAGGCTCAATTCCCAGGCAGTCCAGAACCGTGGGCAGCATGTCGATAGCGTGGGCGTACTGAGTGCGGACCTCGTCCCTGGGCTTTATTCCCCCTGGCCAGTGGACGATGAAGGGGTCGCTGATACCGCCTCGGTATGTCTCTCGCTTCCAGCGTCGGAAGGGGGTATCTCCCGCCCAGGTCCAGCCCCAGGCATAGTGGTTGAAAGTCTCCGGGCCCCCCAGCTTATCCAGGGCTGCGAGGTTCTCCTCCAGCGATTCGGGCACATTATTGAAGAAGAGGTTCTCGTTGACCGAGCCCGTGGGGCCGCCTTCGGAACTGGCGCCGTTGTCGGAAATCACCATGATCAACGTGTTTTCAAACTCGCCAACGTCTTTCAGGAACTGCAGCAGCCTGCCAATGTGGTAATCGGTATGTTCCAGGAAGCCGGCAAAGACCTCCATCATGCGGGCGTAGAGCTTTTTCTCCTCAGGCGAGCATTCTTCCCAGGGCCTGACATCCGGGTCATGTCGGGATAGTTCGGCATCTTTCGGGACTATGCCCAGTTCTTTCTGCCGGGCGAAGGTCTTTTCCCGGTAAGCCTCCCAGCCATCGTCGAACTTGCCTTTGTATTTGTCCGCCCATTCTTTGGGGACGTGGTGAGGGGCATGCATGGCTCCGGTGCAGAAGTACATGAAAAAGGGCTTGTTGGGTGCGACCTGTTTGGCGTCGGCAATGAACTGGATGGCTTTGTCCGCCAGGTCCTCATTCAGGGTGTAGCCTTCTTCCGGAGTTCTGGGAGGGGGGGCGGGGTGGTTGTCGTAGACCAGTTCAGGATAATACTGGTGCGTTTCGCCTCCTAAAAAACCGTAGAAGCGCTCGAAACCCCGGCCCAGAGGCCAGCGGTCATAGGGTCCGGCTGCCGAGATCTGGTCTGCAGGTGTCAGGTGCCATTTTCCCACGGCATAGGTGTTGTAGCCGTGCTGCTGGAGCATCTCCGACAAAAAACCGTTCTCAAAAGGTATGTAGCCGTTGTAGCCGGGATAGCCGGTTGAGCCCTCGGTGATACAGGCCATGTTGTTAGAATGGTGGTTCCGCCCGGTCAGGATACAGGTGCGGGTGGGTGAACATAGCGCTGTAGTGTGCATATTGCTGTAAACAAGCCCTCCCTCTGCCAGGCTGTTCAGGTTGGGCGTTTTGATGGGGCTCCCGTAGCAGCCGAGTTGTCCAAAGCCGGTGTCGTCCAGCACGATAAATAACACATTTGGAGCCCCTTCTTTGGCCCGCAGGGGTTCCGGCCAGGCGGGTTCTGACTGGTCCGCCGTGCGCCCGCTAACTCCGGGGAAGGTGGTTCCGGGTTTGTATTCTTTTAATGACATTTATCCTCCGATTAATTGCTGGAATTTTCTGGAAAAAACATGAAAATAAAAATGGGGAAAGGAACTGACTTTTTGCTCCTTTCCCCGTCATTTAATTTATACAAGAATCGGTTCTTTTTTGCCTTAGGACCAACTTCCGAGAATGCAGGTATTCCCGGAGAAACGGTTTTCAGGTAAGGATTTAAGCTGCCGGAGCCACTTCTGCCTCTTCTTCGGCAAACATCTCCCGCATCTTGTCTTCTTCTGCCTCGGACAGGTTGGAAGCAATAATTTCGAAATTGATGTCCTTCAGGGCATCGACGACCTTATCCTGCACGGCATCGCTGGTTAGTAGAAAGAGGGCTGAGGTGCCTTCAGTCACTTTGCTGCGGACTGACTTGATGAAATCATCACTGATACCCACGTCGGCAAAGGAACCTGACAGCGCCCCCATCGCGGCTCCGACGACCATGCCAAAAATCGGAATCAGGAATATCATGCCGAACAGCATGCCCCAGAATGCGCCGCTCAGTGCGCCTACCCCGGTCATGCTGCTTAATTGTTCTGTTTTTGGCTTCTTTTTACCCATAGGCCAGGAGACGATGGCTGCGTCCTGCAGGGTGATCAGTTGTCTCTTGCTCAAGTCCTCGATCACTTCGAGTGTATGTTGTGCACCGCCAGGGGTGTCAAATTTTAGAACAGATAGAGTTGCTATATTCAGACCTCCTATTTTATCTGAAACTTTTTTTTTCCAGAGATTTTTTTGCTGCTTTTTTTACGCCAGTTCTTCAATTGGGGCGAAACTGCCACATTCGCTGTTTTTCGCTGATCTGGACAAAGGCAGGGCAACTATGTTTTCTTCACGGCTCCCTCATCTTATGGCGTCTTAGCAGGCATTATGCCGCAGCAGAATGCTTTGCTCAAACCATGAGTCCTTCAGAACCTGGAGCCATTCATGGAGTACTTTATACCCCCGGCACACAGTCCTCCCGAGCCTGATATCTGACCGAAGCTCACGTTTTCCGGAATCAGGAATAAAAAGTCTGGCTTGCCCCATACGATATGTATCCTCTGAACCGGTTCGGACCAGGGGGCTAAGAACTCCCCCGTTTTCCGTCTGATTACGCAGAGAAACGGCATGCAGGGTTTGTACCCTATAAATTTTGAGATCGTTACCCCATCCCATTTTCGAGGAACCTGCGAGACCGCCCCCGGGCTCGCAGTTCAATATCTCGATTTATATAATGTTATTTTTATGTATATTATTTTATGCATATTTATTTATTTTATTGGGTTGCTAAAGGGAATATTCCGAACCATTTAAAGTGCCAGTTCTTTCCTTTCAGAGAATCTCAGTGTCTAAAAAGTCATTCAACTAACTTTTTTAGTCATACAGATACCTTTTTTTGGCCATTATAATTTTTTTAGACATTCCGATGACTATTATAGCCGGCGGCTCGAAGCCGGTAAGAACCCTGATATGAAAAGAGATCAAAAAAGTTTGCAGGTATTAATTAATACAGGGATCAAGGTAGCCCAGTTCGGGTGCAGGGCTTTTATAGTGCTTATCATTTATGGTTTAAGCATTATAAAAATTGTAATATTTTTTATGGCGCGAAGTTCGGGATCAAGGTGCCGCTCTCTCAGTTACTTTTGTGACTGCCAGCATCATCAACTGGTAAGAAATGAAAAGAGGGTGAGCAATCTCTTTACTGAAGTTGGATTTACTGTTGATTGCCTCCCCCTATCCGCTTCATCACGCTATTGCTGCTTCAGGCTCCCGCTCCTTCTTATCCGCGGCTTCAACTGCTTCTGCCAGTTCTACTCCTACCAGGGCGAGCAGCTCGGGTGTAATCATACCCTGGGAGACCAGTACTCCTCCTGCATTGCCGATTGCCTGTTTAAGGCTCTTTGCCCAGAGGTGCTCGATGAGGAGGAGGGCAGCAGCGCTATTTTCCGGGATTGCATCGGTTATCTCCAGGATATCTTCATCGGTGATCCCATAGTTTTCCTGGGCAGCTGCAAGGGCTCCTGCTTCCATACCTACACGTGCTCCAGCTTCACCGCCAGCTCCAAACCCCATGATTCCACCTACGACGGCGCCGAAACGCATCCTCTCCGCTTCGTCGAGCTGTGTGGCTTCCATAGCAGTGACATCTCCTTTCGCGTCCTTCCACACGAACACCAGGTCAATGAGCCGGATTATCTTTTTCTCCATGACAGATTCAAGCTCACGGCGGATCTGGCCGTGGAATTCCGGATTATCGAATACGATAACTAAGAGCTGCATTGGTCCATACATTACTTCGGTCATTTATTTATTCCCCCATTGAAATTTTTCTTTTCTTTTCTCTTCTCTTCTCTCTCTTCTTTTTCTTCTCTTTCTTCTTCTGCTGCTGCCTGTTCTCCGTTTACTCTCTCTCCGTTTTCCCGTTCTTCAACGACGGTCCGGGGATTATCCGGATAAGCTACGGAATATCTTTTCATTTCCGGCGGCTATTTTCTCCTTTCCCCCTTTTCCGGAACTCTGCACTCGAAAAACAGTTTAGCAGCATTAGCAATGCTATATATAAAGCACGGTTTATATAAAATTGAGCACATATAAAAACAAACATAAGATCAAAAATGCCGGAAATAGGAATAATTTAAAAGAGAGAAGGGGTAAGGAAAACCCTTCACTCAAAGAATTTAGCTCTTCCTCCTGATGAGGTAGACGACTGCAAGGAGTCCGACAAGGCAAAGGACAATTCCAAATCCAGGAGTTCCTTCTCCTTCTTCTCCCCCAGTGGTGTTGTTGCCTGCAGTTTCTTCTTCAGTTTCTTCTTCAGCTGGTTCTTCAGCTGGTTCTTCAGTTACGTTCTCGCCTGGAGTTTCAGTTACGTTCTCGCCAGCCTGGGTTTCGTTCTCTCCTGTTTCGGTTTCATTCCCTTCAGGAAGCCCTGTGGTTTCGTTTACTTCCCCGAGAATCCTCACAACGAATGGGAAGTACCTGAGTTCCTCGACAGGGGTGTCACCGATCATGAAGAACATGCCTTCAGCGATTTCTTCTTCAGAGCCCATGGTCAGGGTGAAGGTATTTTCATTGCTGATGCTAAGGGTATCTCCCTGGATTGAAACATCGTCGAGCTTACCGAATTCGTCATCAGACTCGATGGTCATTGCGTTTGCATAGTCAATGAGCCAGATACCTTCGATCTGGGCAATGCTGTCGACTGCGCCCTGGAAGACCTGGTTGACGTGGACCTTGAGGACAAGAACATCGTCTTCGTCCTCGATATCATCGAGTTCGACGTCCCAGGTGCTACTGGTAGTGTTGGAGCCAGTGGTGACCGAGATGATTTCGTCATCTACAAATTCACCGTCCCGGGTGAATTCGAGCCAGACTTTCTCACCGTCAACGTCGACCTGCTTTGCTTCGATAGAATAGCCTTCGCCAAGCTCGATAATTTCACCGGTCTTGATGGTGTACTTGTCATCACTGTCCAGGACAAGCTTTGAGAGTTTGTCAGCGCTGTCTTCCTTGAGCGGGACGTATTCTTCTGCAAAGAAACCGATAACAGGGTACTGGTCCCAGCCTGCATCTACGTTGAAGTACTCGTAATCGACATTCTCAATGCTTGTCTCGTAGACGAGGCCTCCTTCATCAATCACGTTTCCGTCAATAATGTTGGAGACACTGAGGGATTCTGTTTCGATATTGTCATCGAGGTCGTAGAAGAAGCCTGCGAAGCTGGATGCATTCCAGGTGAAGTTATCTGCACTGAAGGAGGCTGCTCCCCCTATCACATGGATGCCTGGATCTTTGATTTCCTTAATGAGATGGAACCTGAGCACATCGGAACCGGTGTCAGCTGTCCTGAAGGACACGTTTTCAAGAATCTGGTCTGTGCCGTCCCTGGTAAGGGTTATGGTGTCCTCGTTGGTGAGCCTGAGGGCGGGTCCCAGGATGGCAACATCATTTAATTCGCCGAATTCGTCATCAGACTCGATGGTCCTTGAATTTGCGTAGTCAATGAGCCAGATACCTTCAATCTGGGCAATGCTGTCGACCGCACCCTGGAAGACCTGGTTGACGTGGACTCTGAGGACAACAACATCATCTTCGCCCTCGATATCATCGAGTTCGACGTCCCAGGTTTTGCTGGTATTGTTGCCTCCCGTAGCGACTGAGATAATTTCATCGTCTACATATTCTCCGTCCCTGTTGAACTGGAGCCAGACTTTCTCCCCGTTAACATCAACCTGCTTTGCCTCTAGAGTGTATCCCTGCCCGAGCTCAAGAGTTTCCCCGGTTCTGAGGGTGTACTTATCATCACTGTCAAGGACGAGCCTGGAAAGTTTATCAGCTCTGTCAGGTTTGAGTGGGACGGCTATCTGTGCGCCGAAACCGATCATGCTGTAGTTGTCCCAGCCAGCAGCCGGGTTTTCGTATTCGTATCCAACCGGCATAATCATGGTTATGTAAATGAGGCCTCCCTCTCCAATGACGTTGTTTTCAGTGCCCGGAACATCAGCAATTAGAACAAGCTCGGTTGATATGTTGTCGTCAATGTCATAGTAGAATATTGGAAATTTAGAACCATCGATTGGAAGGATGGTACCGTTGCCATATGTATCAATAATATCGTCGATATCAGTGCCGTTGAACACTGAACTGCGGACCTCAAGTACATCCTGTGCACTTGCTACGGATGCAAATACAGTAAGAAGCATGAGAACAGCCAGTGATACCGCTGCAAATCTCGTCATTTTATTGTTCCCCCCACGTTTGTTAAGATATATCGTATGTAAGAAGAAGTGTCGGGATCAAACCCTTAAAGGATTTCACCATTCTTCACCAAATCAGACCTGTCCATTTGACTATTCCAGAAGAGGATTTCATTCCGTCCTTATCCTAAATGGATTACAGGGGTATTATCGTCCACACAGCCTGAAAACGCGACCATCAAAACCGCAAACACAGATATTAAATCTATTCTTTTTTCGGCTTTGTAGAAACCCGACCCCAGTTTTGTATTTGATTGATAATATATATTAATTATAATATAATACTTTGATGGGAAAACGAGGAGCAAAACCAGCGTTCACAGAGGTGAATCCCGAACATCAACCCTGCTGTTCCAGACCTGAGCGCATGCAAAGTCCGAATTTAGTGCCAGCCCGAAGGGCTGGTCTTCATGTTCACACGGGAGTTCCGGAACTATGCCATATTTTAAAATTCAATTATGATTCATAAATTCAATTTTCTTCCAATGTATATCCTTATATAATCCCAAACTCACCTTCCACCATGAACAGTGGCACCAGCAGATCAAACATCAAACCCGGCCTAAAAGTGGGAATCGTTTTAAAGCAGGACCAGAGAACAGGAAAAATAACCCAGGGCACCGTAAAGAGAATTCTAACCAAATCCTCATCTCATCCGCATGGAATAAAGGTCCAGTTAGAAGACGGGCAGGTCGGAAGGGTTAAGGAAATTCATTCCTGAGCCGGGAAGTGAACTCTTATTCAACTCCTTTTCAACTCCTCTTCCAGCCCCTCCTTTCAACCCCTCTTTTCAACCCCTCTTCCAATCCCTCTTTTCAACCCCTCTTCCAATCCCTCTTTTAACTCCCCTCTCAACCTTCTTCCCCAAATTTCCCTGACGCCGGGGTTTTCGAATCTTCATCCTTTCCGGCTTGCCTTCTCCAGATGTATGCTACCAGGATGTTGAACAACAGCATGAATGTGCCGTATACCGACACCGTCTCTGCTGCGCGTGTAAGCGGGAAGAAGGTCCATGCAAAGAAGAGGGAGAGTCCGACATTGCGCAGGCTCGTGCCCATGGCAAGATTTTTTTCTCACGTTCGGGTCCGGGCCACCCAGGAGCCAGCCGAGAATGAGCGAGGTCACGACAAGCAGGGCCGAAGCGATAAGGGCGCCTGATCCGTAGAGGTCGGCCAACGGTTTTCGCGAGACGATCTGGGACAGGACGATGAAGGTCAGCAGGGTTGCAATTGCGCATCCCATCGCGATTTTTCGGGCAATGGCTGCCCTGTGTGTGAATTTTTCACGGATGACGAAACCGATCAAGATGGTGACCGTCTGGAACCCCACAAGAAAGAGGAGGACGGGGACTAGATTTAGGTCCGGGATAGACGGGACAAGCCGGCTGACCCGCAGGAGTACGAGGGTCATGGGAATGGATACGACCATCAGGAGCGATGCATAGAGGATGGAGCCGTGGTCTCCCGGCACACGGGACCTGGCAAAGGATGTAAACAGGGTGAAAAGCGGCATGATCGGGGCTACCCCTATCAGAAGAATTCCGAGAGCGACCTCCGGTTCGAGCTTCAGTCCCCGGACGATAATCACGGCGACTGCGGGAATGATGATGAGGTTCAACAAAAGAGCCCTCACCACGGGAAGCTTTCGTGCATCCCTGAGTTCGGAAACCGACAGGTTCAGGCCCAGGGTGATCAGCGTGGATACGATAAGGGAAGTTCCAATAGCCATCGCAATCCAGTACATATCAATTCCAAACAACTCTTCCTGCATGCCAATTCCTCCTGCACATCTATTCCTTTTACGAACCAATTCCTTTTACGAACCAATTCTTTCAGATATGACTCCCGGATTCATCCCTCTCCCTACACATAATCTTCAGGTGTCACCATACGTCTCCGGGGGGTTGATGTGATCGTCCTGTTTCTGTTCACTGTTCCCTGCCCGGTTCTGTCCGGTCCGCTGGCTGTTTCCCCGGAAGCCCGCATCCCCCCGGCTGGGAAGCTCCACCACCGGCTTATTTTCAGGGGCTTCTTCCTGGAGGTTTTTGGCGTGTTTGGCGTAGCGGGCAATTCCGGGGTTTGCCGAAATCCCGTGGGCAAACACGCTCAGGATGACCGTGGTGATGACAGCAAGGGCGAGGGTTTTCATTCCCGGCGTGTTTCCCATATCCTCTATTACGGTGAGCAGCAGCACGATGGAGGCAAGACCGCGGGGCCCGAACCAGCCCATGAAAAGGACCGTTCTCCCTTCCAGGTGGGTCCCGATAAGGGAGATTGCCACCGGCAGCATGCGGACGATGGTCAGGCTCAACACCGCGTACAGAAGCAGGATTGGATTGAAATTCCGGATAAGGAGATAGGAGAGGATGCCAAGCAGGAAAAAGACCAGGTGTCCCAGGATTTCCCCTTCGGCTTCGGTGAAATCCACGAGCGACTCGACGACATTCCGGTACACTGCCCCTGCTGAAAATCCTGCGACAAATGCGGCAATAAAGCCGGACGCTCCCAGGATGTCCGTGACGATCCAGGCGATGAAGGCAATTGCCATCAGGGCAATCCATTTATAGGTGTCTCCTATCCACTTCCGGCTCTCCGCCCGGGACACCAGCCACCCGCCGGCAAGCCCCACAAATGCACCTACCAGCACTGCAACTCCTATCTGGACCACGGCGGAGATAAGCCAGTTTCCCGGCGCATGCGCCTGGGCTTCCCCGATGCTGAGGGTTACCAGGGCTGTCAGGACCGGAATCACAGCCCCGTCATTCAAGCCCGCTTCCACGTTGAGCGCCTGGCGGATCCGCAGGGGCACTTTCTCACTTGAAACAATCGCGTCTCCCAGTGCCGCATCGGTAGGGGCAAGGAGGCAGGCGAGAATGCCGGCTTCAAGAAACGTCATGTCGGAAAAGAGAGCCAGAGCGGCAACTGTCCCGGCAACGATGGTCAGGGGAAGCCCGAGCCCCAGCATGCGTGCAGGGAGAATACCGCTTCCTTTCAGGGCACGGAGGTTGATGCGGGAAGCATCGGAAAACAGGGTGAAAACCAGTGCCACCTCAGCGATCAGCAGGACAGGGCTTGATTCAAACTCGACGCTTATGAGATCCAGACCTGCAGGCCCGAAGAGCAAACCCGCACTGAGAAAGACCATCGGGGCGGTGATAACCGTACTCCTGGTCCGCCGGGAAACAAGGCTGAACAGGAAGAGCACCGATGCAAACGAAGTAAGGAAAACAATCAGTTCTTCTACCATCTGATCACGAGCTTCTCTGTTTCTTTTAGAAATTCTCTGTATCTTTCAGACGTTCTCTAATACCGGCTCCTGATTATCTTTTCTATGCACCATGCGGGACAGGATGATGATCACAACAAAGGTTATTAAAACCCCGAGAACTGTGGCAATGATCCGTTCCTTTCCGGTGTCGCTGAAACTTTCTCCTCCCACTCCCCCGGATATCACGAGCATCAGGGTCACGAACGAGATAAATATCGTATAGCTGACCTTGAGGGTGGCGAGCATAAAGAAAACGGATGCAATGAAGAGTAGCTGCAGCACTGCCGGGTTTTCGATGCTTGTGACCAGCAGGACCCCTAAAAGGCCGCCAATGACAGTTCCGGCTATCCGCTCCACGCCGCTAACCGTCGTCTGGTGCACGTCAGGCTTTATGATCGCAAGGGGGGCATATGCAGCCCAGAAAGGGTGGCCGCTAACGATCAGCCATCCCGCAAGGGTCGAAAGCCCGCCAGCGAGGGACTTGACCGTTGAAAACTGGAATACCGGGGATGTCCATCTAAGGTTTGCCCGCAGGTCGGCTTTTCTGGCACCGCCTGTTTTTTCCTCTTCTGTTCCTTCGGTTTCTGTACCGGTTTCTGTCCTGACTGTTTCCCCGGCTTTTTCGTTTGCTTCCTCTGCTGCTGTCCCGGACATTTCCTCTTCTGCTTCTTCCGTAGCTTCTTCTACTGCTTCTTCGCTTGATGCCTCAAGGTCCGGTTCGGCCTTTCCCTCTTCTTCCTCCCCCTTTTGCCAGAGAGAGTAAATTACCGTATTCAGGGTGGCTACTATTGCGACCAGGAGCCCCCCTCCGATAAACCCGAACACGGCCTGCCAGAGTTCAATCGGATCAACCATGGGAATCGCAGTGACATACCACAGGTTCAGTAATACCGCAGGTATCGCTATCATCGAGCCGTAGCTGAGCGCCATCCCGCAGGTAAAAGTGATGAGTAAAGTTGAGATCACCACCGCCCACATGCCCCCTCCGAACACCCAGGCAAGCAGTGTGACGCTGGCTCCGAGCAGCGTGAATTCTCCTATCCGCTTGAACCTTGCCGTATAAGGGCCGGGATTATCAGCCAGTGAAACAAAAATTGCACTGATCGCAAGGACCGTGCCGGGCTGGCCAAATGCCGATACCATCAAGAGCGCCAGGGAGACGACAATAATCCCGCGGAAACCCGCCCGGGCATTGAAGGCTTCAAGGTTGATATGCATGTTCTTTTCCCCTGTTCCTGCTTTTTGCAAATCGGTCCATGCTGACCCGTGCTTTGCGTCAGTAGTTTCACTTTCTTACGTGCCGGCAGGCTCATCTTGAGAAAGGTGTGTCAGGAAGGTTTTGCCTTTGCTCTCTGCTCTCATACCTGCTCTCACACTGCCCGCGCCGGTCACTCACTTAACTTTCACTAGCAGCGCCCCTTTCAATCCACAGGTTCGATCTCCCCGACTTTCCAGCTCTTGTCGAAGAACGCTTGCAGTGGGCTGTAGAGGCGCAGGATCGTGAACCAGCCCTTGCCGGGCACGGTCTGGATCCAGTTGCTCTCCTTGCCTTCCGGGGCCTCCGGGCCAAAGTAGATGTCCACCGAACCGTCGGCGTTGTGGACGGCGGCCGGTGAGGGATACGACTGGCTGCCTGCCCTTGGCCAGCGCTGCGGCGTCCGGAGCATGGAGCGTGTCTGGTTGTCGTATACCGTGAACGACCAGAAATTGTTCTCCGGGATGCTCGGAGGCAGCGTGCACCTGTAGTTTTTCCCGCCATCGAAATAGTTCTTATCGCTGTCGACGGCGCAGATGAGGTACTGCGAGCCAATGTTGGTCAGGCGCATGCACATCGCGGGGGTGATCCCGGTGGCAAAGGAGAAGAACCCGAAGCGGGAGTCGAGGGTCCGGTAACCGGTCGGAGGATACGGTTTAATCCCTTCCCCGGTCACGGCCGGGGGCGGTGTTTCGAAGCCGGAGCCGCCCTCGAACAGCATGTTGTACCAGGCTGACCCCGGATAGAAGGCCCAACCGTCTTTCTCCCGGAGACGGAAGTTGAGTGCTCGTCCTGTGGCGCATGCCACCGCTGCGGCATCGGTCAGGATTTTCTTCATCCGCGCATCTGGATTGAAAGGCTTGCCTTTAACGATGCCGATGGCGGCGAACGAGCCCATGATCTCAGGGGAAAGCGTGCCTCCAGGTTCATCCTGTACGAGCTCATTTAGCATTTCGTAGTAGCTGTGGTCGCTCGGGGGCAGTGTGTTGACGGCCAGCCCCGTTCCCTCGACGAACTTGATCGGGGTGATGGGTGCAGCTTTCCCTGGCTTGATTTTGCCTTCGAGCAGTGTTGCGATACTGGTTCCATAGCCTCCCGGAATGTACGGGTAGATCTTGAGTGACTTCCTGATCGTCTCGACCGTGGGCCTGGGGTTGTTATCCACCATGAAACTGCGACCTAAGCCTATCACATGGTACGTACTGCTTTGCCCCACGTGGTAACCACTGTCTGGGAGCGGGCCGTCGTAGCCCGGCGGGAGAATTAAGAACTTGCCCCCCTGACCGCGATCCGGACCCGGCCTGCCGAAGTCGATGACGTGCTGGAACCAGAAATCGTCGAAAAGACCCAGCGCGTCCGGTGGGGTCTCGATGACCATCGGTCCCTCCTTGACATTGATGGTAAAGATGTAGTAAACGGTGTCAGCGTTGGCGGTGAGGAACAGGGATTGCGAATCCATCAGGCCTGAGAACAGGAGAACCCCCTCATTGTCCTTGGCGCCCGCATCGAGAAGCCCCTTGTGTATCGCCCACAATGACACTAGCTGGTAGCCGTTCATGTACGCGTCGAGCGCCCGTGTAAAGTCGAGGTTGTCATAGACCTTCTCCACGGTGTCGTCCGAGGGCGCCCCGTCAACGAAGGTCAGCTTGCCGAGCCGGGTGTCCAGTTCGTCCGGTACCGCGATCCCCGGAGGGATGTCGGTGCTCGTCTTCATTTTGGGTGGTTTTTCCATTTCCATTGCTGTTCTTCCTTGCATCTTTTCAATCTCCTTTCTACTGTCTTGTTTCGATTACTCTCCTTCCGAGTTAATTATCAGGTATTTTTCGAGGGTAGCTGCAGTGCTTCCTTATCTACGGCTCTTGTTCTCCCTGTCCCTGTCGGCGAATCTTTCCGGATGTACAGGACCAGTAGCCGTCAGGGTTCTTTTTCAGGGCTTGTAGAATGGTAAGTTGACCGTGTAGCGGCATTCCCCCAGCTTGTCGATGCAAATTGCGATTTCAGGAGACGTGTGCCGTTGCTTCCGAAGGGTGAGCTTGTGGAACTGCTGCTTTTTACCCCCGTAATCAAAGAGCAGGTCAGCTCCGAAAGTCACCTTCAGTTCATACTCTTTTCCAGCTTGAATATGGATTCCGTGCCTTCAAGGACAGTTATGTCTCAAGTAACGGCTGTTTACTGTGCTGGTGGAGCCTCTTCAACTTCCCCTGCCGCAAAGGCCGCAATCTCCCCTGAAAGCTCATCCCCAACAGTCAGCGTCACCACACTGGCATTGTAACTGCTCATGCTGTTGATGACGTCCTCACTATATTTGTCTTCAAGCAATAGCAGGAGAGCCGAGCTGTCGGGCTTCAGGGTGTCCCCGAGTTCTTCCAGGTTGCCTTTCTTGATTGGGCGCCCGAGGTATTTCCCGGCAACCCCGCCGACCACAGCTCCGCCTACGACCCAGGACAGCACACAGACGGGACCTCCTATGAGAGCCAGAATTCCGCCACCAACCGCTCAGATTGCTGCACCGAGAACTCCCCTTCCCGGCTCGTGGACGTGTACCTTGCCTTTTTCATCATGTTCGACTACTGCCTGGGCGACAATTTCATAGTTGTCCAGCATGCCTTCGGACTTAGCTTCCTTAAGGATTTCATTTGCCTTTTTCTCCCCGTCAAAGCAGAGAGCCACAATATTATAAACTGCTGAAGTCTCCGTGTCTTCTTTTCCCATGATATTTTTCCCCCGTTAGTTTAGAGGTCTGGACATAGAATCCAGACTGGACTCGTTATATCAATTCCATTATAAAAATAATTTTATAATATATATATATGTATGTCTCCATACATATGTTTGCCTTCGAAGCATGTTGTTTTTGCTTTGAAAGTTATGTCTTCTTTTGAACAAAAAATAGGTTTTTAGAGGGGATATATACACTGAAAACCAGATCCTCCAATAAAATATCCAATCAGGCGGTCGCTAGTTTCCGGGTCATGGGTCCGGAAATGAACCCATGAATACGATGCAGGGTCTCGGGACCTCAGGATTCATTTTCCCCTTCGTTTTCTTCTTCCTGATCTCTATCCCCACTTGATTCCATCATTTTAGCCATCACGCGTGTCTCATCGGAACTTTCCAGAATCATCTTTACAACCATTGTGAGGGGGACGGCAATCAGCGCACCTGCAGCTCCCAGTATGAAGGACCAGTAAAACAAAGAAAGAAATACTATCGTCGGAGATAATTTAAGGCCTTTTCCTGCAAGCGACGGGAAAAGGACATTTTCTACGAGCATATTGATTATACTGATACCGACGATGACAGCCACTGCCCCTATAGGTCCATACTTGAACAGGGCAAGGAGCATAGGTGGAACAGCGGCAAGATAAAAGCCCAGATAAGGGATATAACCGAATATGAATGTCAGGAGTCCCCAGAGAATAGCAAAATCTATGCCTCCAATAAGGAGCAGTATGGCAGTTCCGATCCCCCCAAGCAGGTTGGTCTCAGTCCTCAGGACCATGTAATTTACGACGCTGCTGCCTAATTGGGTAAACTTCGAAAGCTTGACCGGTTCACCTTCAACTTCTTTTTGCACCTTTTTTGGCGCACTTGCAGAATCCAGAAGTAAAAATGTTGTCGTGACAAAAATGAGCACAATTGTTGATCCGGCATTTAAGGCTCCTGAAATAATGTCTCCTGACACGCTGAAAGCAAATGTTGCAACATTGCGCAGGAGCGATTCCAGGGAAACTCCAACTGTAGGTAAATATGCTGAAATACTGTTCAGAGTGCTATCAAACTGATTTTCATAGTCCGGAATCTGGTCACTGAGCTGGACTAAAGAGCTTACGAACAGAATCGCGGTTCCAGCAAAAACAATAAAGAAAAAAAGGATTACCAGAAGAACGCTAACTTTTCCCGAAACCCCTTTCTTAATGAGCAAGTGAACCAGAGGGGAAAAGATTAGAAAGGAAAAAATAGCGAAAAAAATCGGTATAAGTATACTTGAAATTGCTTCCATACCTAGTGTAAGGAGAACTGCAGCAGTGCTGTAAATTAGAACTTTGGCTGGCGTTGAACTATTATTTCCATTCATATTTATATCCCCCAATCTTTCTTACCCCAAATTTTTCTTTTACTCCCAACTCTCGTTTTTCAAATTTTTAGGCTCTTCGTTGTTTTGTGTGTGAAGCCATCACGAAAACCAACACGGGCTTGAAGTGAAAATCACCTAATCCATAGAGAATGACGAAGAGCCAATTTGATCACTTCCCTTTCTTGATCTCTAATTTCCATGCATTTCAGTTAAGAAAAATTAAATATCAGTAACTTTACATCCTGGCTTTTCAGCTGCAGTTTAACTAAAGAAAGAGGGTAAAAACCCCATCTCCCCTCTTTTTTAATTAAGGTATCAGGTTACTGAATTGACACATTATATGTAGAAATTCCAGAATATATATAAATTAACATATATAATTTTGAAATTTTTCATCTTCTTCCTGATTTTCTTTTACCACTTTCCTTTTTCCCTATTTTCTCTTTACTGCTTTCTCTACCGGGAGTTTCCCTGGGGATTTTCGGGAGCATTAAACCCTGGGCGTGCGGGCAATTCCTTCACTTTTCCCATTTCCCCCCCGAGAACCATCAGCACCACAAGGCCTGCCAGTGCCACCACCATGATCATTACCATCACGTCCGGGTCGGGGAAGTTAAGCGCGGCAATTGCCAGGGCTGCCGAGAGGTTACGCTGGGCGGTCCCGAGGGCTAGCACTCTCTTGATAGGCCCGGAAGACCCTCCGAGAAAGTAGCCGATGGCAAACGAAATAAGCAGAAAGACTACTGCCGCGATAATGGCGGTGCTGCCGATGACGCCTACCAGGTCAGAAAAGTAGACCACAAAGAAAGCCACGAAAAGGACAAGGATGGAAAGGCTGGTAGCCTGGTTCATCAAGGGCAGGAGCCCGTTTGCCACTTCCTCGTACCTGGCCCGGATAAACAGGGCAATCGCAAGAGGAAGGAGCATCAGCAGGATAAGGGACCTCGCTATGTCCCAGGGGTTGATGGTAACCCCGGTGAGTATCAGGGGCAGGACTATGGGTACGTAAAGAATCGTCACCACCATCAGGAGCACCATCAGCCCCACTGAAAACGCAGTGTCCCCTTTCGCCACCTGTGCAAGCTTGGGCAGGAACGGAGCTCCTGCGGAAGTGCCGAGAAGAAAGAGGCCAATGGAAAGCCCTTCTGAGAGCGGGAAGATCAGCAGTATCCCGAGAGTTAGCAGCGGGACGAGTATGAAATTAGCCGCCAGCGAGAGGATAACCAGCTTCTTGTTGCGCAGCGGGGCGACTATTTGCGGTACTGTCAGGGAAAAACCCATTCCCAGCATGCTTGTAAGCACGAAAATCAGCGCGGCAAGGACCCCAATCGTCTCAAGAAAACTCGAAAAAGAGGCAGCTTCAACCATTCTTTCCTCCCATTCTGTCCCTCATTCTCCCCCCGTCCTTTCAAAACTCCCACTTCAGCCGTGCGCCATCTGGTCGACTGCAACCGTAATCGCCAGGATCAGGGCGGCATCCTGCCCGGGAGAAATCTCCACCCCGTAGGTATCCCGTATCCGGAACCACTTTTTTGAGACTTCTGCAACTTTTCTTCTCCCTCCCTCAATTTTGTACTCGTGGTCCAGGATATTGCCCTGGACTTTCATTTCAGACCCGTCAGCTAAATCCACTTTCCAGCGGTCGCGAAGGGGCGTTATCAGGGCTTTTTTGACCGTTGCAGCCGTTCCGCCCCCCGCGTTCTGGATGTTCATCGTATCCCTGACCCTGATCATCTTCTCCTTGAGTTTGTACAGTTCGTTTCCCTGCACGTCCTTGATGATCAGGGTTTCGCGTATGCGGAGAGCTTTGCCGTCCACATAGAATGACTTCTCTCCTGCTTCGTTTTCGATCCAGTAATCATCTCCGATGGAAATTAGTTTTTCGTGCATTTTGTAGCGCTGTGTACTTTCTGCTCCACGGCCCCTGAAGCCGCCCATGACTCGTCCCATTAAAAATCACTCCCTTTGCTTAATCGCAGTCCCGGGGCTTTTAATATCTCAAAAACCCCTCCGTAAATGGGAATGGTGGAGAATACTGTGTTATCAAGCACAATCATCAGGCTGACAGTGAGTCCTGCCTGCGCCAGTGGCTCCTTCCTGTGCCAGGTGAGCTTCGTAAGGAATCCGGGAAAGGAGTCCGATCGGGAACATGATCCCGGATGTCGATAGTAAAGACCCCCTAAAATTGTTCAGACATATTCCCCCCATCCGAACATAAATATACCTAAGTTATATTCAAATGGATTTATAATTTTGCCTCTATTCATATATTTCTTCAAGAAAAAGCTAACTGTGAACCGGGCTGTCGGGTTATTGCCGTATCTGCTTGTTTTCGCATTATACATTTATTTTCCCGCAGCATTTCTTGTACTTCAGGCCGCTCCCGCAGGGACAGGGGTCGTTCCTGCCCGCTTTTACCGTTCTCTTTCCGGAGGTCTCCTCCCCGGCGGCAAGCACCTGCATCACCTCATCGGCATATCGGCCCTGCCGGAGCAGGTCTGCCATCATCCGCATGGGGCGGTCAATGTGGGTAAAGAATGCCCTGTAGCTTTCGCAGAGGTAATTCAGTCCCGTCTCACCGTCCGGGGTCTCAACGAAGCGATTCTTCGGGCAGCCTCCGTGGCAGACGAAAAGGACCGGGCATTTACGGCAGTATTGAGGGAGTGTGGACTCTTTGTCTCTTCCGAATTTCAGCTGCTTTTCGGAGG
The DNA here is from genome assembly GCA_016841625.1 of Methanobacteriota archaeon. Taxonomy (GTDB): domain Archaea; phylum Halobacteriota; class Methanosarcinia; order Methanosarcinales; family Methanosarcinaceae; genus MTP4. The sequence continues at coordinate 47,405 of JAENYU010000007.1, read as the reverse complement.
CAACGAGTTCGATGAGGGAAGTTTCAGTGATATTTCCCAGGTAATGGTCCGGCTCGACGAAGTGGTCGCAGGAGTAGAGGTCCCCGTTGTGTTCCAGGGCCAGGGCTGTTCCGCAGGTCGGCGAAAAGACGCAGAGTCCCGGGGGATACCCTGCCCAGGCCGCAAGAGCCGCATCGAAGTGCTGCACGAAGACGGTCCCGACGTCCCGCCTGACCCACTCGTCGAAAACAGCGGAAAGGAAGCTTCCCCATCGCTCCGGGCCTACCGACCTGTCGGTAACCTTCCCCCCTTCTTGAAAACCTGTTTCATTGTCCCTTTCAACGATAGGGATGAACTGGATGAACCGGGCGCCTGCCTCGTCCCTGAAGAAACGGTAAACATCCAGGGGCTTGCTTTCGTTTGCAGCATTCACCGTACAGAGGACGTTATACTCCACGCCGTGCTCCTGCAGGAGCCGGAGCCCCCGCATGACCCGTCCGAAAGTCCCCTTTCCCTGTTTGTCCGTGCGGTAGGCATCATGCACTTCCTCCGGCCCGTCAATGCTGATTCCGACCAGGAAATCGTGCTCCCTGAAGAACTCGCACCATTCTTTATCAAGAAGGGTCCCGTTCGTCTGAATGGTATATGCCACCTTTACTCCGGGTTTCCGGTACCGTTCCGCATATTCGGCCGCCCTGCGGAAGAAGTCCAGGCCCATCAGGGTCGGCTCCCCCCCCTGCCAGGCGATTGTCACTTCAGGGGTCCGGTGGGACTCCAGCAGCTGCTTTATATAGGTCTCCAGCAGCTCGTCAGTCATGCGAAAACGGCTGCCAGGGTAGAGTTTTTCCTTGGACAGGAAGAAACAGTATTTGCAATCCAGGTTGCAAACCGCTCCCGTAGGCTTGGCTAAAAGGTGAAAAGCCGGAGGGGCATTTTCAGGTATTAATGGCATCAGTATCCCCCAATTATGTTGCTTAATTATCCCCATTTTATTATTTATTTATCCCCAATTTTATCGATTATTTAACAAAAACGCAATGCATTATTTGAACCTGATTTTCCCGCCTGCGGAGATAAAGTTTTGCCCCCGAATGCGGTTTTTGAGAGCAGCAACATCAGGGGAAAAGATTTTTATAAGTTTCCGATCAAAATAGTCTGATGTGAACCCTGAAAAAATTATACGTGCAGAGATTTATGTTTCCGGGAGGGTGCAGCATGTCGGGTTTCGCAGGTTTGCGGAAAATGCTGCCAGGCATCTGGGGATAAAGTGCAACCCCATTAACCTCAAGGACGGGAGGGTTTTCGTGATTGCCGAGGGGCACCATGTATCAATTGAGCTCCTGATAAAAGAACTGTGGAAGGGGCCCACATTCGCCCGCGTGAAAAGTGTTTATTATACTTCCATGGAACCTACAGGCAACCTGGACGATTCTTCGCTTCAGCCTTGATTTTTTTTTCTGAATTGCATCATTTGCTGAATTCCGTCGTTTGCTGAATTCCGTCGTTTGCTGAAAATTCAGTTTTCGCCGATTCCCATCCGGGGATCTTCGTCACCGGGTTTCTTCAGGTTTTCTTTCTTCGGACCCCCACTCTTCGGGCCCTGTTTCCGCTTCTTTTCTCAGGCACCCGCCGGTTTTTCCGGGGTGAGCGGGAGGCTCGGGGATGTCGGGTTCGGCTTTTACAAGGACGTAGGTGTAGGGACCAAAGGCTTTTTTCAGGGAATGTTCGACGTGGCGGGCGATCCTGTCCGCTTCGCCAATGTTCAGGGCGCTGTCCACCTTTATGTGGACGTCCACGGCGATGTTGCTCCCGATCTTCCGGGTCTTCATGTTCAAAAGGGTCCGGACCCCTTCGGTGTTCAGGATGATTTCCCGGACTTCCCCGTTTGTATTTTCGTCAAGAGAGGCTTCGATAAGTTCGTTTACACTGCTGCAGGAAATCTTCAGGGCAACCTTGAAAATGAAGAGACTCAGGAAAACAGCCATCAAAGGATCGAGGATCACCCACCTGCCCCCCAGGAAAATAGCGGCTCCGATTCCTATCATGGTGCAGACCGAGGAGAAGGCGTCCGAGCGGTGGTGCCAGGCGTTAGCGGTCAGGGCCATGCTGTTGATTTTTTTCGCATGGCGGATCGTGTAATGGTACATCAGCTCTTTCGAGAGGATGGAAAGAATAGCTGCATAAAGGGCGATCAGGGCCGGCTGCTGGAGAGTCTCCCCGTTTATGACAAGCAGGCTTTTCCGGAGCCCGTAGAGAAACGTTTCCCCTGCGACTACGAAGAGCATGAGCCCAACCAGGCTTGCACAGAGGGTCTCGACCTTCCCGTGCCCGTAGTTATGGGTCCTGTCCACGGGTTTCCGGGCAATCTTGAAGCCCAGGATCACCACAAGGTCAGTCAGGAAATCGGAAAGGGAATGAACGGCGTCAGCAATCATCGCCGCGCTGTTTCCCAGAACTCCCGCAAACAGCTTAAAAATAGTCAGCCCCAGGTTCACGAACAGTCCTGCACCCGTTACCCGTATTGCCTGTTCGAAACGTTCATCCTGGCTCGTATTCCGGACCACTTCCGCTGCAGGGAATACCTCGGAAAATCTCCTCTCCACTTTCTGTACCTTCTTATGCTGAATCCGGGAAAATTTAGGGTTCTGGCTGCTCCCGGGGATTCGCGGCTTAAAGTTAGCTCAATATACAAACATTAAATATGTTGCTATATATATTAAAATTGTACCTATTAATTTATTATTATTAGTGTAGCTTGCTGAAGAGCCGATTTCATTCAAATTATTTTAAGGCATTATTTAAAAAGTTTTTTAAAATCATCCAGGCCCACAGGGGCTTTTCAAAACTCATTTCAGGCTTTTTCAGGCTTTTTCAGGTCCATTAAAGTCCTTCAAGCCTCTCCAGCCCATTAAAGCCCTTCAAGCCCCTTCAAGCCCCTCAAGCCCATTCAAGCCCATTCAAGCCCATTCAAGCCTCTCCAGCCCATTCAGCCCTGGCCTGGCCACTTTCAGTTTTTATTCAGGGTCCTTCAGGGTTTTTTCAGAATTTTTGCAATAATTGCCAGCCCTGTCAGATTTATCATCCCTATCAGGAAATAGCCTATAAGGTGCCCGAAACTCACTCCAAAAATTCCATTGTTTCCCGTGCCGGAACTCCTCCCCATACGGGTTTCGCTAGCGGTGGCACTCTCTATTCCGGAACCATCTTCTGCTCCGGGTTTCAGCTCCAGGTACCTGAATTCGACCACAGAGTCGGTCTCCAGAAACAGCTCTTCTTCTTTTTCTTCCGGACCGTTTTCGCCTTCGAAGCTAGCCCTTACCGTATAAGTGCAGTCGGGCTCAAGGCCCAGGAAAAGAAACTCGTCATCATTCTTCGGGAAAGCAAGAGGTTTCCCGGCTTTCAGGAGTTGGGCAGAGCCTTTACCGGGCAGTTTTACCTTCAGGTTCACGTAGCTTTTCAGCACAATCTGCTCTCCGTCGGCAAAGCGGGGCTTTCCGGGGACGTTCAGGACTCCCAGCAGGGTCGAGGCTACATCTTCCTGCCCGAATTCTCCTCTTATAACTCCGCTTTCCACATCCCGAGCCCGGACTATCAGGGGGACCAGCTGGGCCTCATCGGATACGGTGTATTTTTCGCCCTGGTGTCCTCCCCTGGAATCGTCTGTGGGAAAAGCCATCCCGTGGTCGGCGGTCAGGATAAACGCGAGATCGTTCCCTGTGCAGAGTTCGTAGAGGGGCATAAGGTCGGCGTCCAGGCTTTCAATGCAGTCCAGGTACGCATAGTTGCCGCGGTAGTGCCCGCTCATGTCCAGGGCTCCCACGTTGACCGTGAGCAGGTATTTCTGTCCGGGGTGTTCCTCAGCCATGTACTCCACGATTGCGCAGGCGGTCTCGATACCCCACCTGTTGTACCCGCTGTACCTTTCCCCTGTCTCTTTCGAGCTCACATAGCCGGGAGCCCTGGCTGCCTTTTCTTCCATAAGTTCAGGCAGCCCCGGAGGGACTTTTACGTTTCCGGCGTGTTCGGCGCTTCCGGCGCTTCCGGAGGCGTGTTCGTAGCTTTCGAGCACGGGTGTCATCTTCTTTATTGAGTTATTTTTGTCCCTGAGGATGGCGTCGTGTTCGGCGCAGATTGACCAGGAATCCCCTTTTTCCATCACCCCGATGCAGAGGTAGCCCTGCTCATGCAAAACATCGAAAATGGTGGCATCCCTGAAGCTCACCAGCTCACTGTCTGCTTTCGTGTTCCCCGTAACCAGGACCGAATGCCCCCCTTCCGTGAAGGTCTGGGGGACGCGGAGTTCCAGGACCCTGGCGCTGTCGTCACTGATTTCGGGAATCGTATCAAGCCGGGCTCTTTCGATAACCGTACCGTCCAGGGCATGGGGGGTCAGTTCGGGATATACGAAAGGAGCACTCATGCCGTCCGCGATAAGGAGCACGGCGCCATTAGGAGTATGCACCGGGCTTACTTCCACTTCAGTAAGGGCGGAAGCCGGGCAGGGAAATGTTGCGAAAAAAACGGAGGCAGCTACAAAAAAGATTGCCGCTGAAAAAAAACGGTGTTTTGGGATTCCTTGTTTCATTGTAAATTAATTTGAATGCCGGATATAAAGAATTTGCTTTTACACCTTTTTTAACTCTCAGGCGGAAAGTCCTCTTCCTCGACAGCCTTAGGCTGGCAGAAGGAAGATGAAAGCCGTCCACTTCCCGAAACAACCATTAAATAACTTCCTTCAACTTCCGTCAAATTGTCTAAGAACGTCTATATATATAAAGAGATAGATATATAGTAAATGTTCCATGCAACTGACCTATAAACTCAAAATTCATAGGTTCAACTTTCTTTCATTGCTCATCGGTTAAGGCAGGAATCGTGATGTTTCAGGCCTTAGAATAACAAGTTTAACGGTCTTTTGAAGGCTTAATAGTGATGCTGTGTATTCTTTTTCGAATTCAACCTCGTTTATGGGGTGTATAAATAGTGTTAAAACCTGGTCAATTAAGTAGCTTACATTCCTTAACCGATGACCACTGAACTTTCTTTAGGTTGCGTAAATTCATATTACATTTATCACAAATATACATGAACATCCCGGAAAAATCTAACTTTTTATCCAAAAAACAGGAAATGTTCCCATGAAGATGAGCCCGCGCTGTACCTACTGTCTGCTTTCCAGAGTGCACTTCCAGTCTAAGCTGTCCACCGACGATGAAGACCTGATAAACAAAGCCGTCCAGGAATGCCTCAAGGTTATGAACAGGCACTACGACCCCGAAGCCGTTTCAGCTTCAGTCGCAACCAAAGTCCACAGGAAATGCTACGAAGTCCTGGGAGACAACGACCCTTACGCAGTTACCAAGAAACTGATCAACCAGGCTGCGGAAAAAGTCCTGCCCTTCGCAGGGGAGAAAATTTACGAAGGAAACCCCGATAACGCGGAACTTTTCAAGCGAGCCGTGCTAGCCTCCGTTATTGCGAACTATTTTGACTTCGGGATCATGGGCTTTGATGCCAGAGAGGACAAGTTTGAAGCCACCTTCCAGAAATATTTCGAGCAAGGGCTTGATGTGGACGAGACCCGGAAGATGCTCGGGCTCGTGGAGGATGTCGTCTATATTGCCGACAACTGCGGAGAGATCCTCTTTGACATGTTCGTTTTTGACATCATCAAAAAGCTTGGTGGAAAAATTACCCTGGTGGTGCGGGGAGGCCCGATTCTAACCGACGTGACTATGGAAGATGTCCGGGAGTACGAGATCGATAAAAAGGTCGACAGGGTCCTGACCACCGGCTCCAACGCCATAGGCGTGCTCATGGAAGAAATCCCGGATGAGCTGCTTGAAGCCATGAAAAACGCAACCCTGATCATCAGCAAGGGCATGGCAAACTACGAAACCCTCTCCGAACACAACTTCGGGCCCATTGCCTACCTCCTCCTTACGAAATGCGAATGTGTTGCGGAATCCCTGGACCTGGAAGAGGGCCTTGCCGTTGCAAAACTGATGAACTGCCCCTGAGCGGCCCGGTATCCGGCAGCAAACCGCCAGCCTGGGGCCTGCCGTATTTTATCGGCAGCTTTTTATTTTCAGGGTTTTAAGTACTATACAGTTACTATAATGTACGACTGAAAATGCAGACATACTATTAAAACTGCAAAAACTGCAAAAACTGCAAATGAAACAGGTGTAAAGGGAGAAATCGAAAATGTGCGAAATAAACGTCATCATGCTTTGCGGAGAGAAGCAAGAAAGGATTATGGAGTCCGTTGCAAAAATTGTGGTTGAAGGGGACTCTATAGAACTGACCGGCATTCTCGGGGAGAAAAAGACGGTTACGGGTTCGATCAAGGAGATTAACTTTTCAAGAGGCGAAGCGCTTATTCTCGGCTAGTAAAACCGGATTCCTTGAAAAAACGAAGTTTTAGAGCTGAATTCCGGAGCCGGAATTCTCATTTCCTGTTTTTTTTACGGGCATAAAGTCAAGCACCCCATAGAATCATTCGGGAGAGATGTTACAAACGAGATTATTGTCGGTTATGCCGCTGATTTTCTCTGGTTCGTTCAAGCATTGTAGCCTGCATTTTAGGTGTACCTTTTCCCTAAAACATAAACCTTTTTCCAGACCATGCAATTGAAACCTCTTTCCAGACAATGCAATTGAAACCTCGATTTCATTTATAATCCACAGAACCTAAAGTTTAGTTGCCCCCTCATTAATTGGTTGATGTTGTTCCCAAAGTCCCAAAAATTATATTTTCCTTTTTTTTAAAGCTCGAGGACTGCTTGCCTGGTTATAGAAATATTACTTGAAACCGAAAACCGTTTTTCAATTCTATTGTTGAAAAATGCCTCCGCCAGCTTGCCTGGCGGCCCTCACAAAAGAGAATAATAAAGAGATATGAAAAAGCAGTATTTGCAGATTGCATTTATTTCTTTTTTTGCACTCTTACCGGTTTTTCAGGCTACTGTTAATTTTTTGCTCTCTACCTTCTTCTAGCTTCTCATTTGATAGATGCAGGGCGATCTACAGGGAAGAAAATGCCATAATAATCGACCGTACAACCAACTGGGGCAGCCCTTTTGCAATAGGCAAGGACGGGAGCAGGGAAGAAGTAATGCAAAAGCACCGGGACAAGAAATTCAATATCGTTTCCAACTTGATGCAGTTATGTCTATATAATTTAAAATCAATTGATTATTAAAACATATTTATTTGGCAGATCATTTGCAAATACCTTGAAATTGTTGCTTGCGAACTGCACATTTAGCCTTCCATGAATTGCTTTCCGCCTTGTAAAGGTAGTTACCGCGGTTTGATTTTTTGGATCAGCTTATCCGCTATTAATTAAAAGTAAAGTATTTCCTAAGCTCCCTCTATTCAAAAACAATGTAAATTTTCAGAAAAAAACAATCTCAAAGTAAATAATATCAGGAGATCTGTCATGCGATTTCCCAATAGAATTTCCAGGATTAAATTTGCAGGATTATTAGCCATTATTATTTTAGTTGCTTCGACTATGGGGTGTACGAGTTCAGGTTCGGATAAGAACAATTTAAGCTCCAGTCCAGATTCACAGGTGATAGCTCCAACACCCGAAGCAAGTATTACGTTTGTTACTACAGGGTCATCATTTTCACCAATCATCACAGTTACGGGTAACCCTGAAATTCAATGGGTATTTGGGGACGGCTCAAGATCTGATTCTCCGGCTCCGACTGTAAATTTTGGTTCAAAGGGGACAAGAACAAACACTCTGGTAGTAACACCCTGGAGTGCAGTAACTAAGATCAATATAGGTTATGATGGTTCGGATGGGGGGGTAACTCCAGGTCCCAGCACAATAGAAAATTTAGAACAACAGAATGTAATAGCTGTTACCGGTTTGGAAAATGTTGCACCGTACCTCCAGGTATGGGCTTCGAGTTATAATCCAATAGCTGAGCTGGATTTCAGTGACTTCACGGCACTGCATACGATTGAGTGTTTTTATTGTACATCATTGACTAGCATCGAGCTCCGTAACGTTCCATCTCTGACCAGGCTTTGCCTCGAAAGATGCAACATTTCTTATCTTGACCTATCAGAGGCTCCTTCTCTGGCTGATCTCCGTGGAGCATCCCAGAGAAGTTCAACATATACAATAAATTGGGGCACTACAGGGGCTCATATCTGGCATGTATGTGTTGGAGCTAACGTACATATGACCGGCACAGTACCATCCGGTCAGTTCCCGGTTCTGGAAGATTTCTTCGTTTGGAACGGGAATCAAGGCGGGACTCTACACCTGAAGTCAACAAGTTTGAAAAAAGTTCGAGCATACGATAATCATTATAGTGCTGCTGTTCTTTCCGGGTGTTTCCCTGCTGGTAGAAGAGCTGTTGTGCAAATTTATAATAATGACCTTACAAGTCTTGATATTTCCAATGACCCTGGTTTAATTCATTTAAACGCCAGCCGTAATTCACTGGACCAAACAGCAGTAGATGGGGTACTCCAAACACTGGATTCTTATAATACGAAGGGCGGGTATCTGGATCTAAGCGGAAATGCCGCCCCATCAAATACAGGAATAGCATATGCAAATAATTTAACTGCCAGGGGATGGGAGATCCAAATCTCATAAAAAATCCCCCGCTTGCAAATTTATGCGCTTGAAACTTTGGAACCGGGGTTTCAAGCCTTGCAACCCGTATTTTAGTTTACCTTTTGCATAAAGCACAAACTTTTTTCCAGCCCATACGATTGAAACCCTATCCCATTTAAAGCTGCAAAAATAAAGTTTATAATTTATAGAAAACGTAAACTTTACCTGTAGATAATATGGCTGAAGTCAAAGAAACCCTCGTCCGAAGCAAAAGGAAAAACCAGACAAAGGAACTTGAGCGCTGCAGGGCGATCTATGGGGAAGAAAACGCCATAACAATCGACCGTACCACGAAATGGGGAAGCCCCTTTGCAATAGGCAAGGACGGGACCAGGGAAGAAGTAATGCAAAAGCACCGGGACTACCTGAGAAAGAAGCCGGACCTTCTAAGAGCAATCCCCGGGGAATTGTCAGGCAAAGTTCTCGTCTGCTGGTGCTGGCCTGATCCATGCCATGGGGACATACTGGCATATCTGGCTAACAACCCGGACAGGATCGAAGAATTCAAGCAGGGGAAAAACCCGATGAAGGGGAAGGTCCAGTCTACTTTTGGAAGTTTTGAATGAGTGGGGAGAGGTTGGAGTGGTCCTGAAGCGTTGTCATTCCGCCGCCCGTCCCTGCCTTCTTTTTCGTACCAATCAGTTTTGACTCTCTGGAGCCTGTTTAGTGATTTTGGGAGCTTGATTTCTGGGGGAGCGGCTTCTTATCAGTCAAGTGGATTTAATTTTCTTTGAATAAAATGGAAAAGAAGAACCAGCAATTTATGTAACTGGCCGAACTTTTTCCTCTATAAATCGAATGCATATACATCACATTTTAGTTATTGTATCAGTTTCAACAAGAATGCTGAACCACAGAAAAATCATATAATCATGAAGCCTGATATGATATAGTAAAATTATTCTTTATGAATACGGAATTAATATGAGATATCTGTAGGATCAAAGTGGTAGAAGGTAAAAGAATAATGCCTGCTCAACAACTCAGAGACGCTGACTATTTCATAAAAATACTGAAGCGTTACTTCCCGGAAATAAAGGAGAAATACAGTGTAAGCTATCTCGGGGTTTTCGGATCATATGTCCGCGGGAGTCAAACAAAGGATAGTGACCTTGATGTCCTTGTAGAATTCGATGAAAAACCCGGGCTTTTTGAATATATCGAACTTGAGGACTACCTGAGTGAACTTCTTGGAGTAAAGGTGGATCTGGTGATGAAAAGTGCGCTTAAACCCAATATAGGAAAGCGAATTCTGAACGAGGTCGAAGCTCTGTGAATACTGAGGAAAGGGATCTTGTAGATTTTTTAAAAGACATCCTTGAGTCAATCGAGAAAATTGAGAAATTCACGAGAGGACTTGATTTCGATGAATTCTCGAAAGACGATAAAACCGCGTATGCAGTGATCCGAGCTCTTGAAATTATAGGGGAAGCAACAAAAAATCTGCCGGATTCTTTAAAAGAAGAATATCCCGAAGTCCCGTGGAGAAAAATGGCAGGAACTCGAGATAAGGTAATTCATGGTTATTTCGTGGTTGACCTCGAAGTCATCTGGAGAACGATAACTAAAAACATTCCCATTGTAAAACCATTAATTGAAGAAATACTCGATGAAATAGAAAATTGACTTTCTGGAGCCTGCTTAGTGATTTTTGGGAGCTTGATTTCTGGGGGGGCTGTTTCGTTCCGCCCACTTCCTCGCTCAACCTGACTAAGATAACTTTTTTTATATATTTTCCGGGCGGCTCCTCCTACCCTCCCTCCCGGCTCCTCCTTTTTCGCTGATCACTTTCTCGTTCTGCCGCCCTTCCCTGCCTTATTTTTCGCAACAATCAGTCTTGATTCACATTTCGACCACGCTTTCAAAAATAGGTTATTTTTGAGACGATTGAATAAATGTGAGTATCAAAACTACAGTTTATGTTTTAATAAAACGTAAACTTTACCTGTAGATAATATGGCTGAAGTCAAAGAAACCCTCGTCCGAAGCAAAAGGAAAAACCAGACAAAGGAACTTGAGCGCTGCAGGGCGATCTATGGGGAAGAAAACGCCATAACAATCGACCGTACCACGAAATGGGGAAGCCCCTTTGCAATAGGCAAGGACGGGACCAGGGAAGAAGTAATGCAAAAGCACCGGGACTACCTGAGAAAGAAGCCGGACCTTCTAAGAGCAATCCCCGGGGAATTGTCAGGCAAAGTTCTCGTCTGCTGGTGCTGGCCTGACCCATGCCATGGGGACATACTGGCATATCTGGCAAACAACCCGGAAAAGATCGAAGAATTCAAGCAGGGGAAAAACCCGATGAAGGGGAAGGTTCAGTCAACTTTTGGGAGTTTTGAATGAGGGAGGAGAGGCAGTCTGACCCTAAAGCTTTGTATGTGGAAGGGACCGGGATATTGGGACTTTGACTGTGACTAATTTTCCGCAGCCATTCCCAGGTTGAAGCACAGGACGATTTTCAAGGCTTACTTCCGGGCAGGCTTTCGATGTGTGGAGGGTCAAAGGCTCCATGATAACCCTGAGTGGTATGTTCCCGAGAGGGAAATTATTTCAGTCGAATACCCCGTAGCTTGCTGCGGGGATGGATACTTCCCCGGGAACCGTTGATGATAATGCTAATTCTCAATTCCGCTTTTTGTTTGTTAAGTTCTGCTCGAACTAAACCATATTATGTTTAATGTCTCCTTTTATGGAATTTGAAGCGGTGGCGCGAACATACCCCTTGCTTACAGCGGGGTGAGCCCGCGCAATTTCGTTATTTTTGATGAAGACAGGTTCGGGATAGCTATTGAGGTGCGGGAGTGAGGCTTGAGGTTTGGGTTTTCTGGGGTTCGAGTTTTGGGGGGTCGGTACTCGGGGAAGTTAGGGAGCAGCCGCCGGCGAAATATAATAATACAGTTATGATTCTTGCAGGTTACAATAATTCAGCCACCCCTCGACCCACGGCCCCTCCCGCGAATGAACCTTCCCCAAACGCAAAACCAGGCACAACTTAAAATTTCCCGGTTCCACTCCGAGCTGCCTTTCAATCGATTTCTACTCCATGCAGTCTGGAGAGCCAGGGGATAGAGTTCGGGTTTTCGGGGGACGGTAGGCGGGGAAGTTAGGGAGCAGTCCGCCGGAGAAATATAATAATAAAGTTATGTATCAGGCAGGATTCTCCTCACTCTTCCCCTCCCCCGAATTCCTCAAAGAACTCTCCACCCACGGCCCCTTCCGCGAAAGAACCTTTTCCGAACTCAAAACAGGCACAACTTAAAACTTCCCGGTTACACTCCGAGCTGCCTTTCAATCGATTTCTACTTCAGGCAGTCCGGAGAGCCAGGGGATAGAGTTCGGGTTTTGGGGGGGCGGTACTCGGGGAAGTTAGAGAGCAGCCCGCCGGTGAAATATAATAATAAAGTTATATTCAAACGGTCCCACAGGCAGCTCCCACTACTCATTCGTCAATTAATTCCCAGTGTCCACCTCTGGCAGGTCCGACTCTTTTGAGGAAACGTTTTTTCTTTAATGTGTTCAGATTCTTTTGAACAAAGCTTGTACTGCTCCGTGCAATTCGTGACATTTATTTTATAGATACATATGGATTTTCTTTCACAAGCTTAAGCATTAATTTTTGAGTTTCAGTCAGTTTTTCTACCTCCCCTTCTACCTCCCCTTCTACCTCCCCTTCTACCTCCTTTTCACCGACCTTTTCCTCACATTCCTCAAAGAACTATCCACCCATAGCCCCTTCCGCGAACGAAACTTCCCCATACAAAACCAGGCACAACTTAAAATTTCCCGGTTCCACTCCGAGCTGCCTTTCAATCGATTTCTACTTCAGGCAGTCCAGAGAGTCAGGGGATAGAGTTCGGGTTTTGGGGGGGCGGTACTCGGGGAAGTTAGAGAGCAGCCCGCCGGTGAAATATAATAATAAAGTTATATTCAAACGGTCCCACAGGCAGCTCCCACTACTCATTCGTCAATTAATTCCCAGTGTCCACCTCTGGCAGGTCCGACTCTTTTGAGGAAACGTTTTTTCTTTAATGTGTTCAGATTCTTTTGAACTGCAGATGGATTTATTCCAAGTTTATCGGCAAGTTCTATTTTTGAAATTGATGGATTTGTTTGTAGTAAAATCAGGATCTTACGTTGGTTTTCATTGAGTTCAGACCACCTTTCAGACCACCTTTCAGACCACCTTTCAGACCACCTTTCAGACCACCCTTCTACCTTCCTCTCTTCTACCTTTTCTTCACTTTCTTCACTTTCCTCAAAGTACTTTCTCTTAAAAGTGACAATAAACTGAGTCCCGACCTCTTTAAAATCAGCCTCTGGTTCCATTGAAAGAATCAGGCTTATTCCCCTGCCCCATTTTTCAATCCAGTGGATTTCATGGAAGATCTCAGCTATCAGTTCGTTCCTTCGCTCGGAGACCATTTCGGTTTTGATCTGTTCGATTGTGAGTCCGCCGTAAAGAAGTCCTTTGTTTCTGATTTCCAAACGGTTTTTGAAGATGGCTACATTTACGGAATCGTATTCGTAGTAGTCCCTGTGGCAAAAGGCGTTTATGATGGCTTCTCTTATTGCTTCCTTCGCGATTTCCGGGACATCGATTCTTTTCAGGCCTTCCAGCCGCATTCCAATGTGGATGTTCTTGAGGATGTACTTTTCAGCCTCAGCGATCAGGTTGAACAGGTCACCTGTGTAGTCCTGCATGTCAATGATATATGAAGTGTCGTTTGTAGCAAAAACAGCGCACCTGAGTCTTGCATTCGGGAAAAAATCCTCTGGCTTCTTTCCGAAGAGAATTACTGCCGCATTTGTCAACTTTCCGGCATCAATAAGCTTTAACTTTTTCAGGGAATTTTCCAGGCCACTGAATTCCCTTCCCGCCTCCTTCAAGAAAAAACGCACTTTTTCTTCATCAAGATCTTCTAAACCTGCTTCCTTGCAAATGGACCTGTCCCACTTCAACTGATCTTTATTTTTTCTGAGTATAAGGTTTTCGAGTTCCTTTACACTCAGGGGCTTATCTTCATCGGAAGTTCGGATATAAGCCCTTCCGTGTGCAAAATAAGGCACCTCATTTCCCCGGAACTCAAGTTCTATGCAGGTTTTTCCTTGAAGGTTTACCTGCTTTATTGCCGGATAGATCCTGGGTTCAATATGAGCGGAGATTGCCTGAGAAATGGTCCTCAAAGTATCATTCCCAATTTCCTGCCCTACAATAGTTCCGTCATCCTTGACCCCGAAATACAATTTTCCTTCCTGGTGTTTGTTGAGCATGGCAACTATGGAGATTACGGCCGGTTTTAATTGTGCGGTGGATTTTTTCAGTTCAAGGGTTTCGGATTCTTTCAGCTTGAAATAGGAGTTCATAAACAGGACCTGCAAGCTATTCTTGTGTCTTTAAGATAATATTCAAGTCTTATAAAGGGTGTGGATTTTGAAAATAAATTTATGATACGTTTCTGAAATATTATGAAACTGAACTCAGCTTAAGCCTCTTTCTCAAAATTCTTGCTTTCGATCTAAAGCATTAACGTAATGGTTAAACTGTTTTTTCGATTCAAATCCGGGTTCGGTTCTGTGGATGAGGGTATGGAGGGAGAGAAGAAGAGAAAAGGAAACAAAAATCGAAGCTCCTTTTTGGAAAGGGTCATAACAGGCAGGGTCAGTTCGGAAAGTGAGGGCCGGATCGAGCCCAGGGGGAACAATATCTCCGTTTTTGACGTGCATTTCAGAAGAAAGAATCAAAAAACACCCGCTTTTTTCTATATATCCCAACGATGAAAACTGTTGTTCAACGACCTCACAAAACCGCGTTCAAAAAATTCGCTTTAGCTATTACCCCAAAAAATTATGCTAGTGTGGCATTCAAACCCACAAATTCCTTCGATAACGGATACCTCAAGAAAAGCATATATAACCAATCAAATCTATTTTCCACTACCTGATCTGAAAATCAAAAAAGGGGATTAAATCAAAACACTTTAAAAGCGTTTAATCATTAACCTGAGGTCAGGGACCGGACAGTTCACCATACATCATCACGAAGTTTTTTAAGAAGCTGCCCGGAATCTTATACCAGCTAAAAAATTTGACAATTCATAATTTATGTTCATATCCTGAATGGGGTAGGATAGGATTAAACAGGACAGGATGATAAATGTCAAAAGTAAAAATTGCAGTTAACGGATACGGAACCATTGGGAAGAGAGTAGCTGACGCCGTCCGGGCACAGGACGACATGGAAATCATCGGGATTTCCAAGACCAGGCCGAACTATGAGGCTGCGGTTGGCGCCCAGCTCGGCTATGATATCTACACCCTTGCCGACAGGGTAGAGTCCTTCGAAAAGGCCGGGATTCCGGCAGCAGGGACCCTTGATGATATGATTGAGAAAGCCGACCTGGTCGTGGACTGCACCCCGGGGGGAGTGGGGGAAAGCAACAAGGCAGTATACGAAAAGGCAGGCGTCAAAGCCATCTGGCAGGGGGGAGAAGAGCACGAGCTTACCGGTTTTTCCTTTAATGCGGTCTCCAACTACGAAGGGGCTCTCGGGCTTGACTTTGTAAGGGTGGTTTCCTGCAACACTACGGGGCTTTGCAGGGTCATCTACCCGATAGACCAGGAATTCGGGGTAAAGAAAGCCAGGGTCACCCTGGTGCGGAGAGCCGCCGACCCCAATGACGCGAAGAAGGGGCCGATCAACGCAATTGTCCCGAACCCCATCAAGCTGCCTTCCCACCACGGGCCTGACGTAAAAAGCGTGCTTCCGAATATCAACATAAGCACAATGGCCATGAAGATCCCGACAACTCTCATGCACCTGCACACCATAAACATGAAACTTGAAAAGGAATGCAGTGCTGAGGACGTCAAAGAAGTGCTGGGCACCCAGTCCAGGATCCGTTTCGTGGGACAGGGCATTACTTCCACCGCCGAGATCATTGAAGTTGCAAGGGACCTGAAACGCCCCAGGAACGATATGTGGGAAAACTGCATCTGGGACGAATCCATAACCATTGACGACGGGGAACTCTACTTCTTCCAGGCAATCCACCAGGAATCCGACGTGGTTCCCGAAAACGTGGATGCTATCCGCGCCATGATGGAACTGGAAAGCAGCGGTGCAAAGTCCATCGAGAAAACAAATAAGGCAATCGGACTCTGAGCCCCTGAAAGGGGCTTCGGGTTTTCATTAGAAGCATCATTATTGAAGCATCATTATTGAAGCATCATTATTGGAAGCATCATACTCAAAGACCGGGAGATCCGACCCAGATATGACCCCCGA
The DNA here is from genome assembly GCA_016841625.1 of Methanobacteriota archaeon. Taxonomy (GTDB): domain Archaea; phylum Halobacteriota; class Methanosarcinia; order Methanosarcinales; family Methanosarcinaceae; genus MTP4. Next base: position 31,491 of record JAENYU010000007.1, on the reverse strand, counting down.
TTTTCATTTTTTGAAACTTTGTCGAGAATCTTTTAAAGCCGCCTCGGACGCCACCTGTGACCTTGCAGGGACCGAGGCTGCAGGCAAGTATATTTGCATGGGCGCTGACGGGACCCCTACCAAGGGGATCGACATTGCAGCCGAGGACGCTATCGTGGAGGTGCTGAAAGCCGACGGGCGGTCCATGAGGATAATCAGCGAGGAACTGGGGGAGCTCCTTATAGGGAAGTCCCCCGAGTTTGCCCTTGTCCTGGACCCCCTGGACGGGACCTACAACGCCTCTGCCGGGATTCCCTTCTACAATGTTTCGATAGCTGTAGCGACCCCGGACCTTTCGGATATCAGCTTCGGTTATGTAAGGAACCTGGTAATTGATGAGGAATACTGCGCCGAAGCCGGGAAAGGGGCATACCTGAACGGAAAACCTGTCCGTGTTTCCCGGAACACCGACCTGAAAAAATCCTGCATCAGTGTTTACGGATACCGGCAGAACACGGAAAAAGCCCTCAATCTCCACAAAAACGTCCAGAGGGTGAGGCTTCTGGGCAGCGTGGCGCTCGAACTCTGCTACGTGGCATCAGGCAGGCTGGATGCCTTTGTAGACGTCCGGCAGGCTCTTCGCCTGACCGATGTGGCTGCAGGACAGCTCATTATAACGGAAGCAGGGGGACTTGTTACGGACGGGCACGGAAATCCTTTAAAGCTTCCGGATAATGTTATGAACAGGGTGGAAATGGTCGCTTCCAACGGACATGTGCAAGGGAAACTTTTAAAACTGCTTTAAAGGGGATAATTTGTCTATCAAAAAAATAGGGGTCGCATCCCGCTGTGACAGGCTTGACGTGGTGGAAATGGTCAGGGAAATCCTGGACTGTTTCAGCTCGAAAGTTGAAATACTTGTCTCCACTGCCACTGCGGACGTCCTGGGCATTCCAGGGGTCCCGGTTGAAAGAATGAAGGACGAAGGAGTGGAACTGCTCATAAGCGTCGGAGGAGACGGGACTGTCCTTCGGAACATTGCCAAGATGAAAGACCCCCTGCCCATCCTGGGAATCAATATGGGCACTCTCGGCTTTCTCGTAGATGTGGAACCCGAGGGCGCGATTGAAGCCATAGAAGAAGTACTTTACGGTTTTTCCTATATCGAAAGAATGCGGGTTGACGTTTACCTGAATGGGGAGATTATCGATACTGCTACCAACGAAGTCGCAATCATGTCCGCAAAACCCGCAAAGATCATCCAGTTCGAAGTAAGCGTGGATGACTGCCCCCTGGAAGAAATACGGGCTGACGGCGTTGTTTTTGCAACCCCTACCGGCTCCACTGCCTATGCCATGAGCGCAGGCGGCCCGATCGTGAACCCCAGGGTCAATGCTATCGTTGTGGTGCCCGTGGCTCCTTTCAAGCTGTCTTCCCGGCCCTGGGTCATCCCTTCGGACAGTGAATTTACCGTGAAGCTCACGACCTCCAAAGAAGCTGTTGTCGCAATTGACGGGCAGAAGTCCTACAGGATCCGGCCGGAGGATGTGGTGAAATTGAAAAAGTCAAAGTTTCCGGCACGTTTCGTAAAGATCTCGGATACCTGCTTTTATGAAAAGGTACAGCGGAAACTTTCCTGATAAAAGGTCTTTTTTCTTCTTTTTACTTCAGAACCTGCGTTTATACTGTTAACAGCCTGAAAAAGAGGTCTTTTTTTCTTCTTTTTCAGTTCTGAACGTACGTTTATACGGTTACCGGAAATCGTTTTCCCCTCTGGATAACGTTTATATACATGCAGGTTAAGCTATCCTTAATCTTACTAAAATATCACATTTTTTGCCTTTAAAAGAATTTTCCAGCCCTGAAAGGTTTTCACTCTAGCATTAGGGCTATTGCAGGGGCAAATTGACATCTATCATTATAAATAATCATAAATGTCCTCACAAGCAGCAAAAACAAGCACAGGAATCAGTACCATGTCAGAGAGCGAGCAGTACTCCAGAAACACGCTGATGGACTTCATCGATTACCGCCCCCTTGATATCGAAATCTGTGATGTGACTCTCCGCGATGGAGAGCAGACCCCGGGAGTCGTATTTGACCGGGAGCAGAAACTGGCAATTGCCAGTGAGCTTGATTCTATGGGAATCGAGGTTATAGAAGCAGGTTTTCCCGTAGTTTCAACCAACGAAAAGGAAATAGTCAGGGAAATTGCAAAGCAGGGGTACGATTCAAGAATCTGCTGCCTCTCCAGGTCCGTAAAAGGGGATGTTGACGCTGCTCTGGAATGTGACGTTGACATTGTAAGTATTTTTATTGCCATGTCCGACCTGCATCTCCAGCACAAATACCACAGAAGCTTTGAGGAGATGCTCGGCTGTGCCAGGGAAACTATCGAATACGCAACAGATCACGGTTTAAGCGTTCGTTTTGCAGCAGAAGATGCTACCAGGACTCCGGTGGACCGGCTCAAACAGGCATTCCAGGAAGTTGAAAGGGACTACAAGGTGGCTTACGTAAGCCTTGCCGACACCATAGGCATCCTGAACCCTTCCAGCACCAGCTACCTGGTAAGCGAGATATTCAAGGCGGTCAAAACCCCGATCTGCATCCACTGTCACGACGACCTTGGCATGGCAACCGCAAACACCCTCGCAGCTGCCGAAGCCGGGGCAAAACAGCTCCACACAACCGTCAATGGGATCGGGGAACGGGCGGGAAACGCCTCCCTTGAAGAAGTGATGGTAGCCCTCAGGGTGCAGTACGGCATCGACCGCTATGACACGACCAAACTGACAGAACTTTCCAGGATGGTTGCTGAATACTCCAGGATCACTCCCGCCATAAACAAGTCCGTGGTAGGGCAAAACGCCTTTACCCACGAGTCCGGAATCCACGTTGCCGCAATCCTGGAAGAACCCAGGACTTACGAACTCTTCCTCCCCGAAATGGTAGGCGGAAAACGCAACCTGATCGTCGGAAAGCACACCGGGATGAAAGCCCTGAAAGGCATCATCAACAGCATTGGCTTCTGCCTCGAGCGGGACGAGCTCTGTGCCCTTATCGATAAGGTCAAGGTCTGCACCGAAGAAAAGCGAAAAAGCATCCCGAGAGATTACCTGGAAAAGATGATCAAAGAAGTAAAACAGGAAAAAGCCCGCGCAATTAAGGAAGAGGAGAAGATTTCGGTCTGAAACCTCTCGATTTTTTTCTTGATTCTCTTTTTTCCCAGTTCCTTTTTCCTAATTTTCCTTCTCCCGATTCTCTTAATTTTTTACTTCATTTCACATCGTTTTTGAAATTAAAAACTAAAATTTATTTAAATTAAGAAATGTAAGTGGAGGTCCACTCCGGTTTTTCCGGCGGGTTTGCCTCCAGCATTTCTCTCCATTTTTCATCGGTCAGGCGGTCGTCCATGGGCTGTTTGAACTCGTAGTGGCTCATTACGGGACCCGCGCCAACAAGGATTCGGCCGTCAGGGAGTTTGTATGCGACCACCATCATGTCCACGTACCCGACTCCTTCTTCGAGCACCATGCCGGTGTTCCCGTCGGTGTGGACGTCAGCCGCAATGGTGGTCTTCCGGGCTTTTTCATCAACGTCCGATATAACGCCCTCGACCTGGGCTCCGAAGGTCTTTATGAACTCGTAGTCTTCTTCCGTGAGTTCCCGGTTTTCAAGTTCCTTTTCCGATATTTCCAGCAGCCTTGCCAGGACGTCCTCAAGGTTTGTGAGCCTGCGTTTCGAGGCGGAATCCAGCACTTCCATTTCGTCCAGGCCCTGGTTCGTCATCCGGGTGAGGGTAAGGAGCCGGGCATAGAACTCGGGGACAGGCTCAACATATCCCACCACTGGCTTTTCTTCCGGAGGCATCGGGGCTGCGGACTCTACCATGGTGTAGCTCTGCTTGGCGTAGAGGATGGTGTCGTGCCTGAGCTCGGTCCAGGAAGCCAGGGCCGTGTTTAGTTCCCTGTCCTGCCAGCTCTCGGTCTGCATGAAGCTGGGGTAGCCTTCCCCGTGCTTCTCAAGCAGGGGTTGGAGGGAGTAGAGCCAGGCCCAGTAGAGGTTCCGGTTCCAGTCGCTCTCGTTGAAGGCAGAAAATTCGGCGTCCAGCTCCTCATACCTGGCGCTGTAGTTTTCGTAATTCGAATCGTCCAGTTCGTCCAGCCAGTAAACAGCCCTTTTTGAACCCAGGAGAGCCATCACGTCAAGCCCCCGGGGAAAACCCCGGATAGGCCGGCCTGCTCCCGAGATAACCAGGGTGAAAGGTGCCGGCTCTGCGTCTCCCAGGTATTCCCCGGTATAGGCTCCCACAAGCTTCGAGAACATGTAAGAGTCCGGGATAAAGCGCTGCCCCATGAAGCGAAAGCCCCTGGTATCGTTAAGGCACTCGTCGACCTGTTCCGGGGAAAAGGGAGGCTCAAGCACGCAGGCTCCGGTGCCGCCGTAGATCTCCGGACCCTGGAATTCGGCAAGTTTTGCTTTTAGTTCCGCAACACTGGCTTCGTCCAGCTTTTCGGGCTCGAAATCCCCGGCAAACACGGTATCAAGGGCTTCAAGGTATTCGTAGGGCCCGAGGTCATCGGAAAAGCCCACGTAAAACGCCGTAACCAGGTAGATCCGGTCCCATTTTCCAAAGAGTTCCGGGTCAGATTCAAGCTCCGAAGAAATCAGGCTCGCCTGCATGGTCTGGATCCTGGCTTCCTTTTCGGGGTCTTCGGCCTGGATCAGCTTTCCTTTCAGGAGCATGCTAATCCTGCCGTGCCACATGAAGGCTTTGAAGTAATTTTCCAGCATCGCGGAGCGGGTATAATGACCACGGGGCACGTACTGGGAGTAGTCTTCCGTGTACATGAAAAGAGGGGAAGGCGAAAAACCTGCGTGGGCTTCGATCAGGGCAAGTTCGGCTTCGACCTCTTCTTTTACAAACGAGGGCACCTCAAACTGATAGCTTTCTTCCGAACCTGCCGGAAAGAGAGACTCGTCCTCCATACCGTAGGGGTCTTCCGTATCCTGTACCTGGTCGGGCTCTGGCTGGAGCAGGCTCAAAGCAACGGAAAAATAGGCTGCGTTTCTTCTTGCGGCTTCCTTAACTTCCCCTGACGCGCTGTTGTACTCCTCAACGGAGGCGTCCAGCAGGGCTTTATCGATTTCCCAGATCGCAGCGTAAAATTCCCTTTCCTCGATCTGGCGCAGGGTCTCGTCAAACTGGATGTGGTAGAGGTGCAGAAGGGAGTCGGTTGTGATAAAGATCGGGACTTCCTCTTCTTCCAGGATGGAGTACATCCCTGTTATGTCCTCTTCCCCGGGGTTGTAGGGGTTTTCGATCACAACGAAACCATTTTCTCTCAGTTTCTCAAGGTCCAAAGCCCCAAGGGGGATCTTTCCCGAAAAATCCCCGTAATTTGCAATCCCCGACTCGCTGAGGGGCAGGGAGTAGGCAGGAACCTCCGCTTTGAATTCAGCTTTTTCGGGGCTGTAGTATCTTAAAAACCCCGCACTTTCCCCCTCAAGTCCAGGCACGGTGGTCCCCTCTTCCCCGGCGGGCTTTGCTTCCCCGGAACCTGCCCCGTCTACCCCATTAACCTCTCCACCTGTTCCTTCTTCTCCTTCCTCAGCCGGTTCCTGATCAACACAACCGGCAAAAAAAGTGGATACGAGGAGCATCAAGCATACTGCAGTAATCCTGATCTTCCGTTTCATAGGCTTCATCCCGAATAAGATCTCAACTTTCGTCCGGAACCCGGGCTTGAATCTGAAAAATAACTATGGAATAAATCCGGAATAACTCCGGGAAACAACTATGGAATAACTATGGAGAGCCACTAATAAAAATTAAATGGGGAGTATTTTACATTAAATGTTTTGGAGTTAAAGTGCCTTCCCTGCTCTTCCTATCATTTTTCCGCAGGGCTGAGAGGGTCTATCCTGAAAAGTAAGAACATAAAAAGCACCGCTACAGCTCCTGTTCCCCACAACAGAGGGTTCCGGGTGAAATATGCAAATGCTCCTACAAATAGCAACAGAGCTACAACTACCAGTAAAATCTGAAATTTCTTATCCAATAGATTATCTCCCCTTTTTGTCCCATTCTGGGTTTAAATGTCCCATATTATTGTTTCCCGCTACAAATATAAACATTATTTGTCTCAATATTTTTTGACTGTCAATGAGTATCCCGGTTCAATTATTTTTCAGAAAGGTTCCAGTTATACTATTTTTTACAAGGGATTTATATTTTTATTAAGCTTCAAAATGGTTCGAAGTTATGTTTTCGGAAACTTTTTTCCTTTTACTTTGAGAACAAAGGGAATGCTTCTTTCTTCCTGCGTGAAAGGCATGGAAGAAACGGGAATTGGGAAAAAAAAGACGATTTGGGAGGAATAACTCTGGAAAAAATAAATTAAAGTTGGTATGGAAGTTAAATGTAGAATCCGGTCGAGAAAAAAAGGCTAAAAAAGGATAGATTGGGTTATGAAAGCTTGGAAAAGGTAGGATCTGGAAAAAGTCCCGGGAATCAATACTTTGTGCATTTTCCTTTGACAAAAATGACGGAAACTCCGGGAAGGGCAAGTTTATCGGAGATCAAATTCGAAAGTTCCGACTCCGAAATTTCGTTTTCATTTCCACTTTCATTTCCGCTTTCATTTTCCCTGGCTTTCCCGTCAGGGTCATCAAGGTCATCAAGGTCATCAAGGTTATCAAGGTCATCAAGGTCATCAAGATCGATATGCGAAACATCCGGCACGACAGCTTCAACGACTTTCGTGAGGTCCGGGACTTTCTGCCCTCCTGTCATGGCTGCGACCTCGTTCTGGAGTACGAGCACGAGCACTTCATATCCGGAGTTCACGGCGGTGAACAGCCCCAGGATGCCGGAATGCGCCAGGGCAAAGTCCCCGATTACAGCTATTCCTTTTTTCTCGAAACCGCAGGCAACCGAGATTGCGGAACCCAGGGCAAAACTGACGTCCACTGCCGCAAGGGGTTCGGGTGCGCTCCGGATGGAACAGCCCATGTCTCCCGCAACCCTTACATTGAGGGAACGGAGGAGACGGTAGAGGGGTAGGTAGGGGCAGTCATCACAGATTGAAGTTCTGCTCTGATTCCGGGCATCTGAAAGGCCGCAATCCCCGGATTTCGAAGGCTTTTCCTCTCCGATATGCTCAAGGGCAAACTCGATATCTTCCGCGAGGACCTGCCCGTAAGGAATGTGCCCGGTGTTTTTCCCGTATACCTTTCCTGCGATACGGAGCTGGTCTTCAATAACGGGCTCGGATTCCTCGACCACGAGTATCCTGTCGTTGTCTTCCAGAAAAGCTCCGATTTTCCGGAGTGGGAGCGGGTTTACGAGGTTCAGGGATAAATGTGAAACCGTGCTCTGCGAAAATGTACCGCCTTTATTCGATTTTTCCAGGACCTTTTCCACGAGGGAGGATGCAAAACCTGAGGAGAGAATCCCGACCCTGCTTCCTATACTGCTCCCTATCCGCTGCCCGTCAGAAGCTCCACCAGCCCCCGCACCCGGTCCTTTGATAGTACTCAGCCGGTTAAGTTCCGTATTTTCGGCTTCTTCTTCCAGCAGGGGGTACACTTCCCTGTGGAAGCGCTGGTGCTTTTCCCGCATCCGTATGTTCCAGACCGAGCGGTCGAATTCGGGGTGGGGTTTTGCGGAAGGCGGGAGGCGCGTAACCCCGCCTGCAATTTTATCGAGCCCTGCAGTAACCCGGACGATGACCGGGGTCTTTGTTTTTTCCGATAGCTCGTATGCTTCCCTGAGAACCCGGTAAGCGGTCATCGGGTCATGCGGGTCAAACACTACGACCTCGGCTATTTTGCCGTACCAGCGGGAGTCCTGTTCGTTCTGGGAGCCTTTCACGCCGGGGTCGTCCCCTGCAATTATCACAAGCCCAGCCCCGATCGTGTGGGTGACCGAAGTGATCAGGGGGTCAGAAAGGAGGTTCATACCCACATGTTTCACAATCACAAGGGACCTTCGGCCCGAAGAAGAGGCTCCGAGGGCTATTTCCAGGGCAACCTTCTCGTTCGTAAGCCATCTCGCATCAAAATGTTCCTTTTCCAAAAAAAGTTCCATTAGGGAGGTAGTAGGATAGCCGGGAACACCTGTTATGAGTTCCACGTCGCTGTCAAGGGCTGCAAGGTAAAGGGCTTCAAACCCGGTTAATTCGGGTTTTCCGGTGTCTTTGCTCACGTCTCCCATCTCTGTTCAGGATATTTCAGGATGTTTCCGGGTACTTCCGGATGTTTCAGAATGTTTCCGGGATTTTGATGAAATTCGCACCAATCTCCGGTGCTTTTATAATTTTAATCGATAAGCGGTTTGATTTCGGTGCCCGGGACTATTGATTCCTGGGGCCTTCCGAACCAGGGCAGGGAACCCATGGCTCCGATTACGCCGTTTCCGTCCAGGATGACTTCAACACCGTTTTCTTCGGCACAGCTAAGGGCATATTCTTTCGAGACCCGTTCTGTCCGGCAGCGGTTGCTGTATTCGTAGAGCTCGTGGGCGTAAAAGTCCGTGAGGACGACCATCCCGGTTTCGCTGGAAGCGCTGTATTTTTCAAGGGCCTTTTTGAAGGCTTTGACCAGCCGTTCCTTTGCTTTTTCATCCGTGCACCCGAACTCCAGTACCGTGGACATGCAGTTCTGGGTCTTTTCAGGGACCGGGAAGAGCTGGACAAGGGCATGGGAAAGGTAGACCGCATCCGGGCAGTCCAGTTCGCTTGCTATGTTGTGGGTCAGGGTCCAGGTGGCCCCTGTGTCCTTGGAATCCGTGTCATCGATGCCGATCAGGACGCGGTCCCGGCGAGGAACAACGACAGTGCCTTTTGCGCAGCGTTCTCCTCCGGATTCGGTCAGCTTATAGCGTAAAACCCCGTCTGCAAACGCCCGGCAGCGGGTCGCTCCGACCCCTCCGCCTCCGAGCCCTGCGTACGTAATCTGCACCTCATCCCCTTCCACGACCACGGATTCGATGCCTGCGGCGGCAACTGAGGGCTTGAGTTCGAGATTTGAGGTTCCGGTTTTCACGTAGTAGCGAATCATGTTCCCGTTTGACCGGGCTTTCAGGATAAGGGGAGCTTTTGCATAGTGGTAAAGAGACCAGGAAGCTCCGCTGTAGCAGTTGGAATGTTCAATAATCTCCGCATATTCGTTCTTTGCATCGCAGACCGCATATATACCTCTGTAAGGCACGGTATACGGGTCGTTCAGGGTGATCTCCCCGGTCTGCCTGTTGTCCATTGCGCAAGCATTTATGTGTTTAGTAATGTCGAAAACCTCCTTTTTGCCGCAGGGATGAAATGGTGAAAAATGAAGTCATGAAGTGAAATCCTGATTTAATCCGAAATGCCCATTTCTTATAGATATATATAGTTATCGTAGATTTAGCAAGTTAAAGAAAGCAATTACCCATAAGTATTTAAATGTGTATGATTCGCTCCTTTTCAGAGCGCTTAGTGGTGATGAGTCGTGTTTCTTGAACCTCAACGCCCATTTTCACGCTAAATTTAAGATGAGCAAATACCGGAGTTCACACCGTTACACGATGTTTGCCTCTTTCCTCTTTAACCTATCTCCATTAATCTGAACAAAAGTGAATATGTGGGTGCTGAAAGCACAGCCTGTCAAGAACAGAACCTGAAAAAAATAACCTGAAAAAAATAACCTGAAAAAAATAACCTACAAAACCGGGGATTAGTTAGAAAGATCAGAGCCAAAATCGACCAGTCCAAAATTGACCAGTCCAAAATAGATCAGAGTCGAAAAGAAAAGGAGGGGAATCCTTCCTGGTAAATCCGCTTCTTTAATACTTGCCCTTTACCGGACAAAACCCTCGTCCTTCAAGCTCACGTATTTGCCGTCCCCTATGATAATGTGGTCGAGGACATCGATTCCCAGGAGCTTTCCCCCTTCGACCAGCTTTTCCGTAACCAGTATATCCTCCCTGCTCGGACTCGGATCCCCGGACGGGTGATTGTGGATCATGATGACGGAAGCCGAAGACTCCAGCAGGGCAGACTTGAAAACCTCCCGTGGGTGCACGATGCTTGCGTTCAGGCTGCCTATGGACACGGTCTCTTCCTTCAGGATCTGGTTCTTCGTATCCAGGTACAGGGTTATGAACCTCTCCTTCTTCTGTTCGCGCATTTTCGGGTACATAAGGGTATAGACGTCCTTCGGGGAGCAGACCTTCCTTTTTGGCTCCTCGATAAAAGTTTCAAGGCGCCGGGCAAGTTCGAAGACTGCAGCGATCTGTGTGGCTTTTGCCTCCCCTATGCCGTGGATCTGCGTGAGCCTCTTGACGTTTGCCAGGCTGAGCTGCTTGATACTGTACTCCGACAAAATCCGGCTGGACATGCTGACAACGTTCTCTTCCCGCGACCCTGTCCTGAGGATGATCGCCAGCAGTTCGGCATTGGAAAGGGACTCGGGCCCGCTTCGGACCAGCCGCTCCCTGGGCCTCTCCTCCTCGGGAAGGTCGTGAATCCTGACTTTAGCTATCTCCATAATGGCACTCCCATCATATTTTCCCCCTATTTTTCAACTGATCCGGCTCTCCGGATGGACAAGCAATATTGATTACCAAAATCTGTGTTGATGTGAGAATCTGTGTTAAAGTGAAAATCTGTTTTAATGTGAATATGTACTATCAACTTCTTGATATTTGAAAATTTCTAAAAATTGGCAAACTTGTCCATAGTTGTTGAGACATGGTTTTCCTTTTCTCCTGTTATCCTCATCTCACAAGGATATTTTCCTTGCTTATTCCTCTTCCCTTTAACCTTTTCCTGGCTTTCCGAACTTGTTTCTACCTCACCGTCCGGCTCTTACTTATATTGGGAAATCCATAACGCTCTTTGATGAAGGTCATTTCCGTAGTAGGCTACAAGAAATCAGGCAAAACCGAGCTTGTCTCCGCCCTGGTAAAGAAGCTTTCCGGATTCGGGTCAGTGGGTACGGTAAAACATATGGGGGAATTTCGCTACAACCCCGAGGACACGGACACCGGCAGGCACTTTGATGCGGGTGCAGACACAGTAATCGGGCTTACCGACACCGAGATGGTCAGCTTTTCGAGAGATCCTGACCTGGAGCAGGCTCTCGACGCCCTCTGCGACCGCGGGCTCGACTTTGCGGTGGTTGAAGGTTTCAAGGACAGCAAGCTTCCGAAAATCGTCCTCGGAGACCTCGAGGGCCTCTCCAACGTTCTTATGAGACTTTCGGAAAACCCTGAACTGCACGAGACCCTTTCAGCTTCCATCTTCGGGCTAATCCTCGCCCAGCCCGACCGCTACACCCTTGAAGACCTCATAAAGCGAGTCCGGCAGGAACCACAAATAAGAAAAGCAGGGGCAATAGGCACCTTCACCGGCATCGTCCGCAAGATGACCGGAGACACGAAAACCGACAGGCTCGAATTCGAGAAATACGAACCCGAAGCCTCAAAAGCCCTGGACAGAATCCGCGAGGAAATCAAGCAAAAAGAAGGCATCCTCGAAGTCCTCATCCACCACAAGACCGGCGTCATCGAAGCCGGGGAAGACATCGTCTACATCGTAATCGCAGCCGCCCACAGGACCGAACTCTTCCCCGCCCTCAGCGAAGCCATCGAAAGGGTAAAAGCCGAAGTCCCGGTCTGGAAAAAAGAGTTCACGGAAAAAGAAGAGTTCTGGGTCCACGACCGGGAGCACTAAAGGCTGTAAAAAAAGAGTGGATCTGAAGAGACGAAATAAAGAGCAGAAATAAGGGAAGAAGAGCAGAAAAAACCGGGCTGGGTATTAAATGATTGAAAAAACAGGTCGCAGGGCATCTCGAAGTGCAATCGTCCTTGCAGGAGGCAAAGGCCGCCGCCTCGGCATGGTCGAAAAAGCCCTGCTCGAATTCGAAGGAAAAACCATCCTCGAACGCCTGCTCAATTCTCTTTTTCAAGCCGTGGACGAGGTCATCATCTCAATCAGGGACAGCACCCAGGAAGCCCAGCTTAAACCCGTCATCGAAAAATTCCCGGACCGCGATATCCGCTTCTGCTTCGACACCAGGGAAGACTTCGGTCCCCTTGAAGGCATCCGCGCCGGGCTGCTCGAAGCAAGCTCTGAATACGCCTTCGTCTGCGCCTGCGACATGCCTTTCGTAAACAGCGGGGTTGTGGATTTCCTCTTCGAAAAAGCTAGGGAACATGACGCTGCCCTCCCGAAGCAGGAAAACGGCAGGTTTGAAACCCTCCACGCAGTTTATTCCAGAAAGATGGTGCCTGAGATCGAGAAGGCTTTCGAGAAGGGGGACCGCTTTGTGCTTGCGCCGATTTATGCGATGGGGGATGTGGTGCAGGTCGAGGTTTCGGAGATCAGGGGAATTGATCCTGAATTGCTTACTTTTGAGAATATCAATACGGTTGAGGATGTTGAGAGGATAATCGGGTCATCAGTGGGCGAGAAAGTGGGTCTGTGAGAGATTCAGGTTAACCGTTGTTGATTGGGTTTTTTTGAGTGCCGGAACAACCGGAATGGTGTATTCTGTCGTTCTTGTCCCGCGCTTCGCGCGGCTTTTCCCGTCTTATTTCCTAAAATAGAAACTTATTTAGTCAGCAACACCCTCTATTTTTCAGATTTAATTATTCTTTTTATGTAGAAGCTATCTCTTGATAATGGCTAAGAGCCTATCCGAAAAGTAAAAGGACTACTATGTATGGTAATTTGTAGTAGTGACAAAACGAAAAACGGGACATGACTACGAGATCTCAGACGAATTCTGGAATATAGTCAAATCTTTACTACCACTCCCAAAGCCAAAAAAGAAGCCTGGAAGACCGCGAGAGAATGATCGGAAAATAATGAATGGTATTTATTATCTCCTTCGTACTGGCTGTCAATGGAAAGCCTTGCCAAGATGTTATGGAGCTCCAAGCACTGTACATGACAGATTTCAGGAATGGCAAAGAGCAGGCTTATTTGAGACTATGTGGCAAGCTGGTCTGATGGAGTATGATAATAAAAAAGGATTAGAGTGGGAGTGGCAAGCAATTGATGGAGCTATGACAAAAGCGCCATTGGGTGGAGATGGAACAGGAGCTAACCCTACTGACCGTGGCAAAAAAGGAACAAAAAGGAGTATGTTAACTGAGGGGAAAGGCATACCACTTTATGTTGCCGTGGATGGAGCAAATCGGCACGATAAAATGCTTGTAAAAGAGACTCTTGATGACATAATTATTGAAAGACCTTCACATAAAGTAATTCAGAATATATGCATGGATAAGGGATATGATTATCCTGATATCAGAAAATTGGTTGAAGAATGTGGATATACTGCCCATATCCCGAGACGTGGAGAAGAAAACATAGAAAAAAAGATACCAGGTCATAAGGCAAGAAGGTGGGTTGTAGAAAGGACGCATTCTTGGCTGAATAGATTCAGAAGACTGCTTATTCGATGGGAAAAGAAGCTTGAGAATTACTTTGCTCTGCTTCATTTCGCATGCGCATGGATAACGTTCAGAGCAGCAGGACTTTTCGGATAGACTCTAAGATGCTATATTGAATTTTTCAGTGGTTATATGGCAAACTCGTGAGGACAGTGAGGCAGGGATTATACATGGAATCAAATGAGATTAAAGATCTGATTATAAAGGCTCAAAGGAGTAAAGTAACCTTACTAGACCTATCTTCCAAAAATCTCATTTCTTTGCCTTCTGAAATTTCTGAGTTGAAAAATCTGACTGAACTTGATATCTCTGATAATAAATTGACTTCGCTGCCTTCTAAAATATCGGAGTTAAAAAACATTTTGCAACTTGACATATCTTCCAATCTACTTTCTTCACTACCTATAGGAATTTCCGAGTTGAAAAATCTTGAACAATTTGAAATCTCTTCTAATCAACTCTCATCCCTGCCATCGGAAATTTCCGAGTTGAAAAATCTTACTCAACTTAACTTATCTTACAATCAACTCTCATCCTTAACATCGGAAATTTCCGAGTTGATAAACCTTACGCAGCTTAACTTATCTAACAATAGACTTTCATCCCTGCTACCGGAAATTTCTAAGTTGAAAAATCTTATGCAACTTGACTTATCTTACAATCAACTTTCTTCCCTGCCACCGGAAATTTCTGAGATGAAAAATCTTACACAACTTGATCTATCCAACAATCACTTATTTTCCTTGCCTCCAGAAATCTCTGAGTTGAAATACCTTGTACAACTTGACCTCTCTTCCAATCAACTTTCTTCCCTCCCACCAGAAATTTCCAAATTGGAAAATCTTACACAACTTGATCTATCTTCTAATCAACTTTCTTCTTTGCCTCTGGAAATTTTGGAATTGGGTCTGGATATAAATTTGGAAAATAGGTGGAAATCGAATTCAATATTTTTAGAAGGAAACCCTCTCGAAAATCCTCCTGTGGAGATTGTGAAACAGGGCAGGGAGGCAGTTGTCAATTATTTCAAGTCACTAGAAGGTGAGAAAGAACCGTTGAATGAAGTTAAAGTTTTGTTGGTTGGTGAAGGTGGTTCAGGCAAAACTTCGCTGAGAAAGCGGATTTTCGGGGAAGAGGTTGATGGAAATGAGCCTCAAACGCAGGGTATTAACATCCGGAAATTATCCGTTAAAAATGGGGAGCGGGAAATCAAAGCTAATTTCTGGGACTTTGGTGGGCAGGAGATCATGCACGCTACACACCAGTTTTTTTTGTCCAAAAGGAGCCTTTATATTCTGGTGCTGGACGGGAGGAAGGACGAAAAGCCCGAGTACTGGCTTAAACTCATTGGAACTTTTGGTGGGGATTCCCAGGTTCTGGTTGTGATCAATAAGGTTGATGAAAACCCCGGGTTTGACCTGAACCGAAAGTTTCTGCTGGAAAAGTATCCTTCTATCAGGGGTTTTTACCGTTTGTCCTGCAAATCGGAAGAGGGAATAGGAGAGTTTTCTAAAAATCTGGAAGAGGAACTGACAAAGGTCCGGCATCTGGAGGTCATGTGGGCTAAAAGCTGGTTCAATGTCAAAAGCAGGCTTGAAGAAATGTGTCCGAATTGCAATCCTGATGTTGAGGATGGGGATGCGTGTGAACACTGTAATTTCATCCAGTATAATGACTATAAACTGATGTGTGATGAAGAAGGGATAAAGGGCGAATCCGAACAAAATACGCTTGTTGGTTTTCTTCACGACCTGGGGGTGATACTGCACTTTAAGGATATACCTCTCCTGAATACACATGTTCTGGACCCTGAATGGGTAACCAATGCAGTGTATAGAATGGTTAACTCAAAGGAAGTTGCAAGTTCCGGTGGAGTCCTGAAACTTGACATGTTCGCGGAGATTTTGAAGGAAAATAATGGGGAAAAATTCTATTATCCTCCCGATCAGTACGGTTTTATCCTTAGTTTGATGAAAAAATTTGAACTCTCCTATGAACTTGATAGCAGCACTGTGCTCCTTCCTGCTCTTCTGGAAATTCAGCAGCCTGATTTTGAATTTGATGATGGGAGTGCCCTGAAGTTTATCATTGATTATGATTTCCTGCCTCCTTCCGTAATGCCCCGTTTTATCGTGAAGATGAACATGGATATAAAAGGCGATCTGCGCTGGCGGACGGGGGTGGTCCTTGAGGCTAAGGCTTTCAGTGCTACCGCTGTGATCAAATCTGATAATGACGCCAGAAGAATCAGTATTTACGTAAATGGAGCTCAAAAAAGGGATTATTTTGCGGTTATCCTTCAAAACTTCCGGGAAATTAACAACAGTTTTGAAAAATTAAAAGCTGTCGAAAAAATCCCGTTGCCTGATGATCCGGAAGTAACTGTGAGCTATAAGCATCTGGTCAAGCTGGAGCTTAAAGGAACTGAAGAGTACATGCCTGACGGTTCTGATAAAGAGTATAATGTAAGTGAGCTTCTCGGAACGGTTATCAATGACAGCAGTATGATGAAACTGGTTAAGGAAATACTGCGAAATACGGAAATAAATAAAAAATATGGAATGGAAATTTTTGAGACACTTCAAAAATTGCAAGAGATTGCGAACGAATCCGATTCCGAAGAGACGTTGTTTGAAAAAATAAACAATGTTGTTACCATAGATCCTTCCTTTTGTGGTGTAGGAGTGAACTTAAGTGAGATAGTCAAACTGTATTTTAAATGGAAAAAGGGGAGATCTTAAGCACTCGGTATGTTCAAGTGTCTGTCTATGGAAAACAAGTCCGATTAACTGTGAAACTGAAATATTCAAATTTCTACTTCTTTTTCTATGATTATTCATGGAAAAGCCGGTCAGCAAGCTGACCGGTAAGTGCCCGGGGTTCTTAGACCCAATCGAAATCCGGTTGTTCTGGCTGAAGTAAAAATAGATCGTTCTTTTACCCGGGCTTTCTCTTAATTTCCACTCAATTTCTTCCCATGCGGGCGTCTTCTATCTCAAAAACGACTCCCCTTTTACCAAGCTCCTCCTTAATCTCCTCGATGAAGACCCCCGACCCTTCCACATGCGTGTGATGAAACTCTTTGGCTTTTCCGGGCTCTCCGCCGACGCTGGTTATTTTCACGCCGCAGGAGGGGCTTTTCGGGACGCCGAGGATCCTGATTTTTGCGCCGCCGGCTGCGAAGTCTTCGATGAGGTCGGCGTAGGGGGTGAAGATTTTCCGGCAGAAGCGCCTGTAGGCGGGGAAGTCGAGCTGGTCTTTGGTAATTTCACGCCGGTTCATGCCCAGGTACATGGCTTCGGGGCAGGGGAGCTGGATTACGTTCATGCCTGTAACGTCGAGGGGGGGTTTAGGTCTTGCGCCTTTGATCCTGGCGGGAGGGTTCAGGAGGCAGTGCCCGAGGACGACGATTTCTTCCCGGATCCCGGGGTCCTGGTTGGTGGGTTTTCTGGCTGCTGCTTTCTTTCCGGGGCACTGGGTTATTTCATAGGTTTCGAGTTTCTTCATTTCTTCACGCTCGCGGTTTCTCGGATGCTTCTCTTTGTTGAAACGCTTATCCGTTTGAAATAATTTACCTGAATTCTGCTCAAGTTATTTACCGGGTGTTTATTGAGTTTTCCCTCTGTTTTGGGGGGTTTAACCGGTTGGATATGGATTACGGTTTTTGGGTAAGTTCACGCTGGTGGCCCAAAACAGGCAAAAAATAAAAATTAAGATTTGAAAATCGACTCTAAACGCTCTGCAAAGATCCGGAAATCAAATTCAAATCTTACGAGTTGAAAAAAAGAATCTCAGGTTACTCCTGAGGAGTACCTGAAACAAGTTATGTAGAAAACAATTTTTTATCGGTTTTATTCCCTTTTCTTCGTCAGTCCTTCCTGCGCATGAAAACAAAGGCTAATCCCAGGATGGCGACCATGGGGACTGCTACGGTCGAGAATTCGGGGACATCCACTTTCACTTTCACTTTCACTTCTACAGTAGCGATATCTGTGTCAGTATTCCCTGCATCATCTGTTACACGCAGCGTCACCGAATAATCGCCCGAGGTATTGAAGAAGGATGTCAGGTAGGTCGAAGTACTGCTGTTGTAGTCGTATGTCCCGTCCTGATCCAGGTCCCACTCATACAAAACAATATTTCCAATACTGTTGGAACCATCAAGGTTCAGGTTATTCCCTACCACGATTGTATACGGACCGCCGGCGTCTGCTTCCAATGTGACTGGTGGCTCTTTTTCCGTTACACTGAGGTCATGCAGAATGGGGGATTGGTCTGCCGGGCTCGCGGTTAACGTTGCCATCACCTGTATATAACGTCCTGAAGCCAAAAGATCTGCGCCGTTTACAACTGCCTGGTAAGTCTGGGTAGCCAGTACTTCTTCCGTGTTTGAGGTCCTTACTTTTATCTCTATGCCTGCTCCTGTGGGTACATTTTCACTCCAGGAAACAGTTCCCCATGACGTGTCATCGCTCCCGCTATCATAGACTGCCTTCCAGGTTCCGGTCGGAGTCATTGAAGCCCTGAGTCCAAGCCCGGTTGCATCAGAGTAGGTGTACGGATAGCGCCCCGTATCGTAGGTCCCGAGGTGAGCCCCATCTGATCCCTGGTATTTGGAGATCTTGTTTACGGCACGGTGGACTGCCCAGACGTTATCATCAGAATCGATGACTATGCCTCTGATTTCATTGTAAGGGTTGGCTCCGACATTCCATATCAAAGTCCCGTCCGGCTTGAACTTGGCACAGTACCCACTCGAACTTCCGGCTACAATGTTTCCGGCTGAATCGACTGCTATTCCCAGTGCTGAGAACCTCGTGGATGCGGGTCTGCTGAAAGTTTCACTTACCGGGTCAAACTCCACATATGTATTGCCTGACTGTGAAGCCATGTAAACTTTATCGTTCCCGATTGCGATCCCGTAAGTACTGTCAGGCCCGGAATAAACGTCTAACGTCGTATTTGTTTTTGTATCGAGCTTGAGCAAGTTAGTACTCAGGGAAGCTCCCCAGAGGATCCCGTCTTTGTCAACGAGAGCCCCGTATGGAGTATTCGGGCTTACGTCGATAGGCCCGGCAAGAACCGAACCGTCCGTCGGGTCAAGCTTATAATAGCATCTAGAGTTATACAGTCCTAACCAGATATTTCCGTCCGGGTCTATCGCAAGGGACCTTCCCAAACCGTCGGGGTTTCCGACCTGCACGATCCAGGCAATCCTTTCATCCACTATTTCGTCGGGATTGACAACCCCGTTATGATTGGTATCCGTCATTGGAAGGATCTCGGTAGAGCCAATTTTTCCGTCTCCATTTGAGTCGACCGATGTATCGAGTACCCCGTTTCCGTTCCTGTCAATCCAGTCGTCTACCAGCACCTTCATAACTGATGCCGGTTTACCGTCGAAATGACGGTTAGCAACATACACGTTACCATCAGCATCTACTGCAGTCCTTGAAGGAGCAGGCCCGCTCCAGGCGTCGTGTGTGTTTCCCTGGTACCACGTACGATAACGTGCGAGTTCCTCACCTGTTGTTGTATCAAATTTCGATAAAGTATCTTCTCCTGCATTTGCTATCCACATCGAGGGGTATGTTGTAGGATTTTCATCCAGCTGTAACTGGTCCGAAACGTCATAATTGACGCCGTTTAATTCCCCTTCATTAAAATCCGCATCTATTGTGTACATTTTTGTTGCAGCAGATGCAGGCAAAACAATCATAATTAATGTTATAAGTAGGATAGCTATTTTTTGAACCTTATATATAACATCACTTCCTATTTTTTTAGTGCAGAAGGAGAATACTTTTACATTAGAGAATAACTCGTTCTTATGTCTCGGACCCGTTAATTCAATCCAGGATAACTGTTTTTACTCCACCCGCAGATACAGTTTGTAAAATAGAAACAATAGATACATAAATACATAACTATTTTTTATATTCTGTATGTCTTGAAAATAATACTTATTTTTTAAAAAGGATAGTAAAAAAAAATCATTATAATTATTAAGAACAGAATTTTTAAAGGATGTACATTTCATTAGACAGAATTAAATTGTATAAATTATAACAAAAGTTGCAGGAAATAGCATATTATATATTTACCTTCCGCATATTATGAGAAAATAGTGCCAGTGTTTCTGTAGTCCATTTAAAATTCTGCATCCGGTCAGGTGCAGTTTCCCCCTGCTGCAGGATGCTACTTTTGCCCGACAATTGTCCATGTTATTCTCTCTCCGGATTTTGTTGAGGCTTCGGAACTTTCGAGTTATCTTGCAACTTACTATTCAAAGTTACTATTCAAAGTTACTATCCAAAGTCACCTCTTGTTATCAGAAGGTCCTGTTACATGCCTGAAGACATAGGAACAATAATCAATAAGGGATTCAAAACGTGGGTTAGAAATCTTAACATCAGTATCCCTTTTATCCTGAATTCGATCGTCGGAGGAATAATTTCTTTCTTTTTCTTTGCCCTTATAGGTGTCCTGCTCCTTGGCCCGGAGCTTGAGAGCGGGCTTGACCCTACCCTTCTCCCTCCTGAAGAACTTTTCAGTATTATGGGGGCTGCAGTTCTTGAAAACATAGGCATGGTGCTGTTGCTGGGTATCACCTTTTACCTGCTGGTCACTTTCGTGCAGGCATTCTTTACGGCAGGGGCAATCGGGATGGCAAAGAGGGCTGCAGAAACCGGGGATACCGTGCTTTCGGACATGGTCATTGCGGGGAAGAAAAATGCTTTCAGGCTCTTCCTGGTCTCGGTGCTGATGGGCCTCCTTGTCCTTGCGGGAATCGTGTTTGTTGTTCCCGGAGCCCTGGCTGTGGGAGACCTGAGCCTCCTCCTGGATAACCCGGAGGCTTCGCTCCGGGGGGCAGGGCTGCTTTCCATGGGCATCATGGTCTGGGTGCTCTATGTCCTCATAATCAATATCAGCCTCTCCCTGGTAGGGTATGCGCTGGTGGTAGACGAACTCGACCCCCTTGAAGCCATCAGCAGGGCTCTTCGGGTCTTCATGGGCAACAAGCTTGACATCATCATCCTCTGGGTGCTTTCCCTTTCCCTCTCCTTTGTGGGCAGTTATGCCCAGGAGCTCATAGGTTCTGACAGCGGTTTCGTTATCATTCTGACAACCCTCTTCTCGCTCATAGTCATCGCTCCGCTTACGGCTGTCTGGTGGACGCGCCTTTACCTCACCAAAACTTGCAGGGACCTTTACGACCACAAAGAACTGCTCTGCGACCCCCATGAATTCATGGACAACAACAGGGGATTCTAAGCAGCGTCTGATAGGGATTCAGAACAGCTTCGGTTGTGAAATCGAAATCAGATAATTGAGGGATGAGATGAGAAAAACAGAATATTAGAGAAGAGAAAACCCGAAAACAAAGAGAAGAGAATCCCGGGTGAGGGAATTTCGGGTGAGGGAATTTCGGGTGAGGGAATTTCGGGTGAGGGAATTTCGGGTGAGGGAATTCAGGGTGAGGGAATTCAGGGAGAAGGCTTCAAGGCCGAATCCCAAAATTTGATTCCTATTTTTCACGTACTGTTTTAAGCCCTTTCAAGCCCTGCCAAGCAGTTTGCAGGTCTGGCAGAGGTCTTCAGTACAGGTCTCTCCGCAGATCCGGCATTTTTCGATCTTTGCAGGGGGGAGTTCTTTTGCAAGGGCTCCGACCAGCTTGTCAAAGCCCCGGAGCAGGGAGTGCCTGGTCCCGGGGTGTTTTGCCTCGAAAGCGTTCAGAAGTTCCCGGATTTCCCCGCGCATGGCTTCTCCTGCATAGGGGCATTCGCTGAAGTCCACGGGCAGGTCGTTTACCAGGGCGTAGAGGGCTACTTCCTTTTCAGGGATGTTCCTGAGGGGCTTTGCCCGGAGCACCAGCCCTTCCACGGCAGCGGGGGGAGAAAGCCGAACCATGCGCTCCATGTCTCCCCTGAAGTGGTTCAGGAGGATGGTCTGGGCTTCGTCGTCCAGGTTGTGCCCGGTTACAAGCTTAGTTGCCCCGATATCGAGTGCAATCCTGTTCAGGATGTTTTTCCGGAGCACCCCGCAGTAGGAACAGGCTCCTTTTTCCCGGTCCATGGCAGCGATCTCGTCCATGGTGGTCCCGTGCTCATCTTTGAAGGACTTAATTATGTGGCGCACCCCGAGCCTTTCGGTCAGCTTCTTTGCAACCTCCAGGGACTGCGGGCGGTACCCGTGGATCCCCTCGTCTACGGAAATTGCCACAAGCTCGATGTCGGGCCTCTCCCCGAGGATCCTGTGCATCATATAGAGGGCAACAGAACTGTCCTTTCCGCCGCTCAGGGCCACGGCTATCATGTCGTTTTTCCGGATGCTGTAATTTTTCCGGATGGTCAGCTTTATTTTCCGCTCAACGTCCTCCACAAAATGCTTCTTGCAGAGGTGCATCCCGGAATATTTCTGAAAAATGATTGCTTCACTGTTGCATTTCTTGCATTTGATAGGCATGGGAAATCCTTTTTTCTTCCGTTCCCCTGATATGGATGTGAAAAACGGGAAAACGTATTAAGAAATCCGTATTGAAGAATCCGTTCTGAGGGGTTTTCCGGTACTGAGATTTTTCTTTATGGTCGATATTTTATTAGGAAAAGGACCGCTTCTATATATGGCTTATTATGTTCCGTTGTGTGTTTTTAGGGACGAGGTCTGTTTTTGACCACTATTTCATATTTTGCCCATTATTCAATTTTTGGATAGTATTGGGTAGTATTTAATTCTGTGAACAGGTGAAGGGTCATTTTACGTTCAGAATAATTCCGGTAGACATGAGGCATTTTTCGGATTTCGGCTGGTTGAAGAGCGACAGAGTAGAGTAAAGACTGTAGAGAGTAGAATAGAATGGGAGTAGAAGTGAGATTTAAAAAAGTCTGAGAGAGGGTTGTTCTCACTTCTACCACGGGTTTAGACGATTTTCGGATCGGAGAGTAAGGTAATGGCGTACCTTATTTTCCATGGTTTCCGCATTTAGTCCATCTGGTCTCGGAGGGCAAGGAATGGCACACCTTGCCAGCCCCTCATCAGGGACTTAATCGCCTATGGAGGTAAGGGTTTGAGGAATGGCGAACCTCAATATTCCCTTGTTCTGCTCTTATTCTGCTGTTTTCAGCTAAATGCTCTCATGAACCCCTTCAATAATAGCATTTAAAACTGCATTTAATATTTTATCTATAAGGTATAAAAGATAAGTGGAATTGATTTTTCTTTTTCCTTGATGTGATAAAGCGCATTCAAAATTTACAAGTCACTGATCTGATAAGGAAAATTAAATTGTTTCCAGTTACATATATAATTAGTTATATTTGTGAGGTAGAAAGGCACCGTGTCTGGAAAACAGTCCGGAACACATGGAAAACCTTTTACCCAGAACAATTTCCCGAAAACCTTCGGATTTCTGGCTTTGCTCAAATTCACTTGACCTGGCAGAATCATTCTGAAGCATATCTTTTTCAGTTATCCGAACTGCATTTTTTAGTCATATATCTGGACATATTTTACACAAGCATCACTTTTGAAGGTCATGAATAACTATATATAGAAAAAAACTTGAATCTGTTTGCTACATATTCAGGCAAACTGCTTTTTGGCAGGGTCTCGGCTCTTCCGGATAAGGTGGGGTTACGGCAGCCCGGGAATTAATATCGGGGTCGTGGGATGCAGGATGAGCTGATACCGCGAAAACGGGATCGCCAGGGAATGGTTGCCGCAACTATCATAATACATGGGGGACCAGCAGGCAGGCTTTGAAGGGGTACAGGCTAAATCGGGAGTATAAGCTAAATGCCGGAAATTTCTTTATCCTTGCTTTTTATTGCTGTTTTAGGGGGCTACCTGCTCGGGATCTTTTCAGGACTTCTCCCGGGGATTCACACTAATAACTTCGCCCTTGCCCTTGCAGCCTTTGCTCCCTTCCTGGCAGAACAGGGCATTCCTCCCTTTTACATCGTAATCGTCGTCCTTTCGAATGCCATCTCCCATACCTTTCACGACATCGTCCCCTCCGTCTTTCTGGGAGCCCCGGACGGGGACACAGCCCTGGCAGTCCTCCCGGGGCACAGGCTGCTCCTCGAAGGTGCCGGGGCAGAGGCAGTCCGGCTCTCAGCCCTCGGGAGTGCGGGTTCAGTTGCAGCATCCCTCCTCTTTGTGCTGCCCCTTTCTTTATTTTTCAAAGCCGCATACCCTTTCCTTGAAGAGTATATGGCCTGGGTTCTGCTCTCAGTTGTGTTCATAATGCTCGTCGGGGAGAAAGGGGAGCAAATGCCCGGGAGTGGTCCCCTTGCGAAATACAGGTACAAAATCTCTGCCCTATTTCTTTTTTTGATCACAGGTTTCCTGGGGCTTTTTTCCTTTGCCCGGGAAGCCCTCCTGGTTCCGGTCATCAATTTTGGAACCGCAACCGTGCTCCTGCCCCTCCTTAGCGGGCTTTTCGGAGCTTCCCAGCTGGTCATAAGCCTGTTTACGGGTTCGGAAATTCCCGAGGAGTCCACTTCAGGGCTGAACCTTTCCCGAAAGAGGATCATTAGGGGAATTTTGACGGGCAGTGCCGCAGGTTCCCTGGTCGCCTGGCTGCCCGGGATCTCTTCCTCCATTGCTGCCCTCCTTGCCCGGCTTTTCGTAAAGGATGATTTTGACCGGAAAGATCTGGACCTGAAGGGTCTGGATCAGAAAAGTCCGGATCAGAAAAGTTTGGATCGGAGAGGTCTGGACTTGAAGGATATGGGCCTGAAGGGAATTCAAAAAGACGGGGGTACCGGAAAAAGCGGGACATCTCTGTTCTGGGACCCCGAAGCCGACCCGGAGCTCCTTGAAAGTTCAAAAGAATTTATCGTCTCTGTCTCCGGGGTAAACACCTCGAATGCTATTTTCGGGCTGGTCGCCTTCCTGGTCATAGGAAAGACCCGGAGCGGGGCAATGGCAGCAATCAATGAAATCCTGGGTGTAGGAGTTTTTGACATCCCAACCGTACTCCTCTGTTTTTCCGCAGTCCTCCTGGCATCCCTGTTTTCCTACTTTTCCACGGTTTACATCGGAAACAACGCCCACCGCCTGCTCCGGAAACTTGATTATTCGAAACTCTGTGCAGGGGTCCTGCTCGGGCTTGCCGTTATGGTTTTCCTTTTTACGGGCCTGTTCGGTTTCTTCCTCTTCCTGATCTCGACCCCGATCGGGATGCTCCCTTCTTTCATGAAAATCAGGAAGTCGCACGCGATGGGCGTTATTTTACTGCCAGTAATCCTGTATTTCCTGTGAGGTGAACGGTCTTTTGGAGTTTACGGTTTAGTGAAGTTAACAGCCCGGATTTTTAGAACCCTGTATTTCAGAATGCAGGATTCATGAGAGTGTGATTTATGAGTGTGGGATTTTGCATTGCAGGTTTCCTGCGGACACATTATGCCGGAACCGGCTCTTTTCCGACAATCACTCTCAGGCCTTCGACCAGGTCTTTTAACAGTTTGGCAGGGATGCCCACGGTCAGTTCCGAGTCCGCAATATTGGTGTGCTTCCGGCTCCCGCTGCAACCGACAGTGATCCCCATTTTGCCGCTCAGGTAGGGCTCGGCAACGGCATCGGAGCAGAGGCTTTGTTTGCCTGCGAATTCGGCTTCCACCCTGCCTCCTTCGTTGTAGAGGATTGCCTGGGTCAGGAGCATCACCTGCTTCGGAGAGCAGATGATCACCACCACGTCCGGCATGAAACTTGCGCTTTCCAGGGGCGCGTAAATGGTCCCTGCCATGGACTCCGCTTCGAGCATCGAGATTTTCTCGATCGTCTTCTGGGCGGCTTCCAGGGTCTTGAAATTTTTCAATTTTTCGTAGTAAAAATCCCCGCTGGCAAGTTTGGGGGGCATGTGCCCGAGGCCCAGGGCTGCCGCGCCTCCTTTGCAGGTCTGGTCATCCAGGAGGGCGTAGAACTCTTCTCCGGAGCTTCGCACCCGGTCCACCATCTGGCAGTGCTTCATCCCCCTCTCGATCCTTTTGATCCCCTCAGGGATTTTCCCGCCTATCGGGACGAGCCCCACAGCGACAGGGGAAGTTTCAAGCTTCAATAGTTCGTTGATCTCTCTTCCATACCCGTTTATCTCTTTTATCTGCTCAGGACTTGCTGGCTCCATATGAGTACCCCTTCACGAAATTGAATTGCATATCAAACTATTACATATCGGACCTGAATTACATATCGACCTATTATATTATCGAACTTGAATTACATATAGAACTGTGCCCGGATCGGATAAATATAGACCGGATGCAAGGATTTTTTTGCTTTTTTGCTTTTCACGGACCCGGGTTTGGGCCAGAGGGAAGTTCCCAAACTCCGGGGAAAAAATATAAAACTTGAAATGGATTGGATAATATTGTTCATAGCGAATAACAGAATATAGAGCGGATAAAATCAAAAGGATTGAATAAAAAGCCGAACCATTGGATAAAAGTAAAGTTTAAAATGGCTATTTCTTCAGAATAATGCACTGAAGAAAAATTTGAAATTGCTACTCATCCAGAATAATAAACCGAAGAAAGAGGGGTTCATAAAATCATGAAAACACAGCTTGAACAGCGTTTGAAAGAGCTCAGGGCAGAATACGAGTCCGGGCAGAAGATCCTGACCGACATCGAGCAGAAACTGGTTTATCTCGAAAACAGAAAGAAAAACCTGAACGAGACCCTCCTCCGGATCAGCGGGGCAGTCGAGCTGCTGGAAGAGCTACTGGGGGAAAGCGGGGAAGCCCCGAGCCCGGGAACTTCCACAACTGCGAGCAGTCCCGCTCCTGCAGACCCTGAGAAAAACTTGGAAGTACCAACGGTCCTCAGAAAGCCGCTTGAAAAAGCCCGGGAAATCCTGGTAGCAGCCGGGCTTTCGGTCGGAGAGGTCACCGAAAAACGTGGCATCTTACCTGTAGGGGTTATCAATGGGGATGTAATCCGGCAGGCCCCTATGCCCGGGGAGGCGGTAGCAAAAGGGTCCCCCGTAAATCTCATAGTTGCGGTAAAAGGGAAAATCCTTCCCTCCGACGGGGACAGGTCGTACTGTGGCGCCTTCACGGACAACGGTTAAATAAGCAGATCGGAACTCGAAAAGGGATTATGATGGAGGCTTCCACTCCCAGAACAGAAGGGTACCTGACCGAACTCAAGGAGCACAGCAGATCGGCTCTCTCGGCTTTTAGTACGCTTGACCATTCAAAAGACCCTGCATCCGGCCTAAGCTGCCTGCAGAAATTTCTCCAGGAATTTATGAGCATTTCAAAGGTTCTCTGGAACGTAAACAACAGGAAATACCGAAAAGAGCTCCGCTCCGTGCTTTCCCTGTCAGGAGACTCTCCCTTAAACCTGAAAACCAAACCAGGGCTGGAAGCAGGGATCAAGGAAGTGCTGAAAGCCGGAAAAGGGGACTCTGAAAAAGCCGGTCCTGTGGGTTTTGCATATGATCCTGCTGCAAAGGTCCTCTCAGTTGGCGGCGGGAAATATGAACTGCTGCCCCTCTTCCTGGCTGTCAGGGACCTTTATGCTTCCCTTCCGGCATATGAAGAATTGAAAACCTGTTCCGAAATTCTTGAAAAGGATCCGGAAAATGCCACCGCCCTCTTCCAGAAAGCCGTGCTGCTGTATAAGGCGGGAAGGCCTGAGGCTGCCCTGCAGCTTACGGGAAAGGTGCTGGAAATCGCCCCTGATGACTATAAAGTCTGGTACAACAGGGGTGTCATCCTCTCCGAGCTAGGGAGGCTTGAGGAAGCACTGGAGGCTTACACCCGGACAATAGAACTTGAACCTGCCTTCGATGTTGCCCGGGACAACAAAGGAGTCGTCCTGGCCAGGCTTGGGAGGCTGGGAGATGCCCTGGAAACCTATGACAGTGCCCTCCGGCAAAACCCGAACTATGCCGAAGGCTGGGCCGGGAAAGGCTCGGTCCTTTTGGCCCTTGGCCGAAAAGAAGACGCTCTGGAAGCCTACACTTCAGCTCTGGAAGTCAGGCCAAACTACCTGGAAGCCCTTGCGTGCAAAGGTACCCTTCTTTCCGGGCTCGGGCGTTTTGAGGAAGCTCTGGATATATACGACCTTGCTCTTGAGGCCGTACCGGCAGAACCCGGGCTCTGGTACAACAGGGGGCTGGTCCTTTCCGAAATGCACAGGTATAAGGAAGCCCTTCAAAGTTACAATAAAGCCCTGGAAATCAAGCCGGGTTTTCTTCCTGCCCAGGAAGCAAAGCTCAAGGTTCTTTCCGAAATCAGCCGGGAAAAAAGAAAAGCTCAAGAATGAATTTTTGTAAAAATTTCTGACAGAGTTTCGAGTCCGGGGCTTTATGCTTGAGTTTTCCCTCACCCGGGAATTTCAGACCTGCGGCCTGTTGCACCACGGTCGTTGCACATGCGTGTTGCTCCGCGCTCTATAGCTTGTTACCCATGCGGATTGCCCCGCTACAGCTCGTTACTCCCGAGATTGCTGCACCTGCAGGTTGGTTTTAATTCACGCTCTTACGGATCTCTAGCCCGGTATTCCGGTTTCCGAACTATAATATTATAAGACATGACCCATATAATTCAATAATAGTAGAATAGGGAAAAATATAAACCTCAGAAACAGGGACTAAAGCCTCTATCCATGTTCTAAAAACATTCATGAAAAATGAATAATGAATTATACGGGAGTCCCGATAGAACCCAATTCGGGGAACATGAGGGTTGCACAATGACAGAAGATAATTCAATGGATGAACATGACCGGATTGAACAAAACCGAATAAATAAGACGAAGAAAGCTGTCTCGGATAGAGAATCCGAGATCGGATCCACGGTAATGAGTCCCCATCAGCTTATAAAAATGGCGGGAGAAGTTGATGATTACGAGGAAAAGCTCAGGCTCTACGATGAAGCCCTGGAATTGGATCCTGCCTGTACCGATGCCCTGCTCCAGAAAGGTTTTTCTCTGGACAGGATGGGGAAATCAGAAGAATCCCTGACCTGCTACAATAGGGCGCTTGAAATCGATCCTGGAAATGTGGGAATCTGGTGCCTTAAGGGGTTTGCCTTCAATAATTTAGGGAAGTTTGAGAAGGCAGTCGAGTGCTATGACGAGGTTCTTAAAATCAACCACAAGAACGTTTTTGCCTGGCATCAGAAGGGCATTTCTTTCGAATCAATGGGAAAGTTAAAAGATGCGATAGAATGTTTCGATAAAGCTCTCGAAATCGATCCGACCGATGCCTTTATAAGGGAAAAAAAGATGAAACTCCTGGGAGCTATTTACAGCGAAGGAAAAATGGAGGATTCTCCTGATAAGTATTTTAACTGAATCCTGACTGAATTTCAGCTGAATCGAGCCCGGACCATTTTCGACCAGGTTCGACTTCATTCCGGGTTGGCTTCGATCAGGGTTGGCTTCAGCCAAATTCAGCTTAAAGCAAGGTAAAAAAAAGCAGGACCGGAATATTCCGGCCTTTTTAGCTCACTTATCCACTTTCTTTTCATTCTCTTTTTTTTCATTCTCTTTCTTTTTTTCGGCCTGGATTTCTTCAACGATTACCATCAGCTTTTCCTTGATCTTGCCGATGGCTTCCACGGCTTCCCCCCCTACGTCAATGGGAGCCTGTTTTTCCAGGTCCGCATGCATAAGCTGGGTGTCGAAGGGAATTTCCCCGAGGACCGGGATGCCGAGCTCTTCGAGCTTTTCAATAACTTTCCCGGACCCACCTTTGTTTACGACGGCTGCGAGGTTATTGACTCCGATTTCCGAGGAGAGCTTCTTGATCCGCTCTGCGGTTTCCAGGGACCTCGCCCCGGGTTCCACAACCACGATCATAAGGTCCATGCCCCGGGTGGTGCCCCTTCCCAGGTGCTCGATTCCGGCTTCCATGTCCAGGATCACGGCGCTTTTTTCTTTCAGCATCAGGTGGCGAAGGAGTGCCCTGAGGAATGCCGAAGCCGGGCACATGCACCCGCTGCCTCCCCTATCCACAGTGCCCATGACGAGCATCCTGACCCCGTCGGGCCCGATGACCCCGTATTTGCCGGCGATGTCGTCGACCTTCGGGTTATAGATAAAAGCTCCTCCTTCCGTCCCGGCCCGTTCCTGGATCAGGTCCTTGTACTCTGTCAGGGGCTTCGGGGGGTTCTCAACCCCGAGTGAAGAAGCCAGGTTCATGTCCGGGTCCGCATCGATTGCCAGTACCTCGTACCCTTCTCTTGCAAGCATTCTCGCCAGGGTACCTGAAAGAGTTGTCTTTCCAACGCCGCCTTTTCCGGTAATTGCTATTTTTATAAGGAATTCCCCCTGAAATGTTGATTATAAATTGAATGTGATAACTTTCTATGCAGGAATATAACTATTAAACTGCTTATAGTTATTGATTTGCTTCCGCCTTTTCCCTGACGCCTTGAAAAATTAAAATTGTTTCGGTATTCCGGTCCTAGGGCTTAAACTCCCATTCTTTCTGCAGTTTAGAACCCGGTTAAATCACAATTAAACTCAAAAGCGGTTAAAGTTTGAAACCCTTTTCCCTGGCAACCGTGCCCAGGTATTTTTCTATGTGCTTCCCTTCCTTTTTCGAAAATCCGGCATCCCGGGCAAGCTTATCCAGGACTTTCTGTACCCCGGTCCCGTACTGCATAGCTTTCTTTTCCTTCCGGAGAAGTTCCGGAGGGAGCAGCCCTTCCGCAGCTTTTCTCAGGACGTGTTTCCTGCTGTATCCACCTTCCGTTTTGAGGACCTTCAGTTCCGGGCGGATTGCAAGCCCCACTTTTATCACTTCCCTGTCCAGGAATGGGACCCGCAGTTCCACGGCGTTTGCCATGGAAACCATGTCGTCCCTTTCAAGGTTGATCGTGGAAATGTTTTCAAGGTCGGACCGGATCTCCCGGTCAAGCACATCCGCGCCTTCTTCAAGGAATGCTTCGTGCCGCCTGTATCCGGCAAAAAGCTCGTCAGCCCCCTGCCCTGTGAGGAGCACCTTGACCCCGGTTTCCCGGGCAATTTTCGATACTATGTAGAGGGGGAGCCCGATGGAAATTTTCATGGGGTCCGTGGATTCGGTTGCGTAAATTACCTGCGGGACCGCGGCTTCGATTTCCTCAGGCGACAGGAGATGGGTGATAAGGGAGTCCTCCAGCCCCAGGGCTTCTGCCGCGTACTCTGCCTGCCCGATATCATGGGAACCCGGGAGCCCCACCGCATAGAGTGGAAGATCCGGTTTTATTTCCCGGGCCAGGGCAGCCACAAGGGCACTGTCAATGCCGCCGGAAAATGCAATTCCCGAATGAGGGGTAAGGCGAAATCCCACAGCTTTTTCAAGGGCTCCCCTGAGACTGGAAACAGCTTCCGTTTCTTCGGAAATCCGCCTCACGGGAGGCCGGATTTTTAGGGATCTCTCAGCGGTTCTCCCGTTTTCGGAATCGATACTCAGGATAAGCCCCGGGGGAAAAGGTTTGAATCTGGCTTCGGTCCCGAAAGCCAGGGCATGGAGTGCCTTTTTTTCGGACGCAAAGGCAATTTCAGGTCTTCCCGTGCCATTCCTGACGCAGTAAAAAAGGGGCTTTACCCCGACAGGATCCCGGGCAAGTACGAGTTCGTTTCCACAGGCATATGCCAGGGCAAAGTCCCCGTTTACGCGGGAAAGGACAGAATAAACGGCATCAATGGGAGTTTTTCCCTCCCCTACCCGGGTTTCTATTAGTGAAAAAAGCAGTTCGGTATCGGAATCGGTCAGGATTCCCTCTTCGGATGCCAGTTCCCGGAAATTAAAAGCCTCCCCGTTAAGCACGAAAGCCCCTCTTCCTACCAGGGGCTGGGGCATGTCCCCCGTAATTTTCAGCAGGGTGTTCCCGATGCTGACGTTTCCTGCAGTATGGATTCCGCAGGCATCAGGTCCCCTATGCCCGAGGGTTTCAAGCATCTTTTTCACTCCGGAGCCACTGTCCGGGGTTCCTGCCGCACCGGCAATTCCGCACATCGTTTGCACCTTTATTGGGATCAGATTTTTTGGAGATCAGATTTTATGAGGTTGCAGTGAACTACCCCCACCTGCTTTCTGATGAAAGCGAGGAAGGGGCTTCCTGCTTC
>JAENYU010000048.1 GCA_016841625.1 Methanobacteriota archaeon | reverse complement strand
CCTAATTCAAATTTACAAGTTTGCGATTACTTCGTCCAGTGCGGCAATGTGGTCTTCCTTGCTAAGGTTTCCGAAGGACATTGTTGCGTTCTGGATGTAGTTTCTGTCAATTGCGATTGCTTTTACGTTGCTGAAGTTCTTTGTTCCGGACAGTACCTGGTTGATGTAGTATTTTATGTGGCCAAGGAGAATTAGTGTGTCATAGGTCCCCTTGCCGTCAAGTCCGGGCCATGCCTCATCTGTTACATAAAATCCTAGCTGGTGAAGGTTGATGTACTTTGCATCAACATCCTTGTCAACAAAGCCGGGCATAGAGCTTCCGGTTGCGGCTATGGGCAGGTTGGCTGCCTTTGCGATCTTCACTGCACGGTCCAGGACTTCGGGGGTGAGACCTGTGGCTCCGATTACTAACAGAGGTCTCTTTGCCTTTGAAATCATCTTGGCGGCGATTTCGGTGGAGATCGCTTTTGAGGTCTTTACACCGTAGGTGGTGAACAGTTTGGTGTTCTTAGTAGTGTCTACCATTTTCAGGCCTCCTTGCAGAGTCTCTTGAGGTTGGTGGGCTGTGCGGAGACATCGAACTTAATCTTCGGACCTGAGACAATCTTCTTCCTCTTCCAGTCGATTTCCCAGCCATGCTCTGCCTCGAGCCTCTTGAGGAGTTCTGCACGCTTGGCAAGTGGGAGGTCGGCTTCGTTTCTGACGAATTTCCACCAGTCATCCGGTTCTACACCGAGGTACTTCAGGGAAAGCTCCATCCAGTGGGTCAGCTTTATGGACCTGCCCATGTTGTTGTCGGACGGGCGGATGCAGGCTTTTGCCATCATCGGAATTGCTTCCTGCCAGGTTTCTGCAGTTGTCAACAGGAATTCCGGTGCAGGTGGGATGTTCATCTCTGAGCCATCTCTGGCGTCATAGGCTTTCCACTTGGACTCATCATAGGTCTTGGCAATCAGGGCTCTCCTGTACTTGGAACTGTGTGGGCCGAGCACTGCCGGGATACCATAGACATTACATCCGGTACCTATTGAAGCAGCTTTCTGAGAGTATGCACCCCAGGCAAGTCCGCATGCACCCACACGGTTGAGAGTGTAGTCTGCAATTTCTGCCAGGTTCCCTGCCAGGTTCCTCTGGGCAAAGATTCCGGCAACTTTCTCTGCGGCTCCAGTGATGTGTGCGTTGGACACACAGGAACCATTGTTAAGCAGTCCGCCGCCTGAGAATGTACCCGGATACCTTTCGTAAAGGGTCTTGCCATCTTCGTCCTTGAACATACCAATGTCCATTGCGGAACATCCGGTCACGGCCAGGCAGTAGTTTCTCTTCAGGAACTCTTCGGCGATGAGGTAGACATCTTTGGTACCTGCCGGGTAGTTCGGACATCCGATGATTGCGATGATACCGGGGGTAGTTCCCATAACGAGGTTCAGGCCTTCTGCCCTGATCTCGGCGTCACTTACCTGTCCTCTGCCAGCTCTTACCCATCCTTTCTCTTCGCTGATGGCTTTTTGTGCAGCCTTTTCAATTACGTTCAGGATTGGGATTTCCTTCTTACAGACCTGTTCGCAGCGGCGGCACCCGATACAGACATCGTGGATGGCTTCGAGGTACTCGTAGCTTCCCTTTGCTGCATATTCCATGGCTTCTGGGATGTCCTGCTCTTCTGGACATGCCAGCAGGCATTCTCCGCACTGGACGCACTTGTCTACGTATACCTTGAATTCCTCGTCAGTTGGAATTGCTGTGATGCCTTCTGCATCGCGGATTGGAGCCATTACTTCGGCAAGCTTCGGGACAAGTTCTCCGAGCTTTTCATAGTCCAGCATTACACAACCAGGAATTGCTCCTGACTTTAGTTCCTCAACTGTTGAATCCACATCGGCATCGGTGCGGTCCGGCAGGCCCATCATGATCTTTTCGTTGGAAGCGATCACAGGGATCTTGAGTTTCTGGGATTCTGATAGGACATCACCGCGGACGCACTGTTCGTCCACAACAATGACATCAGGCATTCCGGAACGGATAACCTTCAGTTCCTTAGCCAGGGACCCTACGATCTTGGCGTATGGGAGTCTCCTGTCGGCTTCCTTGTATCTGCTCATGTCGAATGCGGTACAACAAAGCCCTGCAATTTCCATCTTGTCGGTGAGGTTATTGTCTTCCATGTAGTCCATGATGTAGGTTACACCGGCCACGTTGTGTCCTATTGCAACGATGAGTGGCTTGGACGGGTCAAGGGTTCCCATTCCGATTTCAATGAGGGGGGCTTCCGGATCAGCTTTCGGGAAATCGTATGCCGAGATCTGGGCAATATCAGAAATTTCCATACCGACGTGGTCCAGGCTACCACTGAATAGGGACTTTGAGTCGTAGTCGATTTCTGCGCTTTCCTGACCGGCGTGGATAGTTGCAAGGAGCTGGGTGAGCTGTTCTTCAACATATTCCATTGGGGCTCTGCATTCTCCGAGGGTCTTTGGGCTGTATCCTGTACAGATTGTAACGTTGGGGGTCAGAACGTTCGATTCTCCAAGGTTAAGTGGGAGATCTTCTCCAAAGACCTCTATCACATGGTCAAGCAGGTGGCGTCCGTGGGCAGCATGGCATGCAGTACCTGTAATTACACGGAGGAAGAATTCCCTTCCTGTCTGGCCAGCCATGTCAATTCCGCAGGCTCCTCTTTTGTTTCCGGAAAGGTCACAGGGTCCATAGGTACAGTAGCAGCACTGGTCACACATAGGGGTCAAAACAGGCTCATAGCGATCAAGAAGAAGCATGTTCCAGCTTCTGTATGATGCTATGCTTGCCAGAGAAGTGGGACCCATCGGGCCTAACTCTTTTGCTTTTTCTTCAGCAGCCCCCTTCGCTGCCCCTACAATATTATTTATAGTGATCTGAACGGATTCAAGATCTTCTATAGAAAAACTCCCGCTAGTTAATTTGCTCATTTTAGCTTTACCTCCTAAATACGCTTAAAGGCACTTATCAGACGATTCTTGAAAGTTCCAGCTATTTAAATGACATTTTTAGTAGATCGTTTTTAACTTTTTATAGAATTTACACACTTACACTACAAAATCAAGTACAGTAAATTAAGCAGTTAAAACTTGAATTTTGGAGAGTTGGGAGTTCACTGCTTTTGTTTTAGACCTCAAGTGGGTAAGTCCTATAATAGTAAATTTTGCGATCTCAGAATAATAAAAGAGATCCTGGAGACTATCCGAAAAGTTCTATGCATGTTGTAAAATTACAATTAGGCAATTAGTGTTTATTACCCGGAATCCGTTCAGTTGTGATCCGCGATTGTAGAGGTTACAGTAGGTCAAAGCACTTTTCGGAGAGACTCCTTAATTACACATAAGCGACGTAGTATAAATAATTTTCACTTTTGCTCGGTTTAAATATAAAAATAAAAGAAACTCCATTGTATAAAATCCATCTAAACTCTTACGAGTTGTTGACTCGTGATGAAGCAGGGAAAACGGCATCATACACCCATTTTTCATATGAAATGAACATGAAACTATTTGAATAAGAGGCAAAACGAAAGTATCAGTGATTAGCAGAACTTTTACGTTAAATCAGGTGTAAAAGGCAGAAAATAGCCACAGGACAAACGGACACATGGTACAAAACTACTAAGTAAACGTCATCTTTCTAATCGCATTTCATACAGTTATGAGTTTATTGCTATTGGTTTCGTACTTAAAATACCGAATCCTAAAAATGGATTCAGGGCTTATTAATTTTATCAGTAGTTAAATTGTTTTAGCATTAGTTATTTATACTATATCTCTTTTGTGTATTTTGACAGTCGATTGAGTTAAGCGGAGTATCAAGAATCCCAAAAGTTACTTATTGCAAACCCAGTGAATCTTGTTCCCTGAGGGATCACAGGGGCCGTAGGTACAGGAGCAGCACTGGGCACACTGGGGGGTAACGAGAGGCTCGTAATGATCAAGCAGTTTGAAGTTCCAGTCATCCCTGTAAGACTCGAGTCCTGGGAAAAGTGTGGGACCTACTTTAACGAGCTCCTTTGCTTTTTCTTCAGCAGCCTCCTTTGCTGCCCCTACAATATTGTTGATAGTGATCTGAATGGATTCAAGATCTTATAGAAAAACTCCCGGTAGTTAATTTGCTCATTTTAGCTTTACCTCATAAATACGCTTAAAGTCACTTTATCAGACGATTCTTGAAATTTCCAGCTATTTAAATGACATTTTTAGTAGATCGTTTTTAACTTTTTATAGAATTTACACACTTACACTACAAAATCAAGTACAGTAAATTAAGCAGTTAAAACTTGAATTTTGGAGAGTTGGGAGTTCACTGCTTTTGTTTTAGACCTCAAGTGGGTAAGTCCTATAATAGTAAATTTTGCGATCTCAGAATAATAAAAGAGATCCTGGAGACTATCCGAAAAGTTCTATGCATGTTGTAAAATTACAATTAGGCAATTAGTGTTTATTACCCGGAATCCGTTCAGTTGTGATCCGCGATTGTAGAGGTTACAGTAGGTCAAAGCACTTTTCGGAGAGACTCCTTAATTACACATAAGCGACGTAGTATAAATAATTTTCACTTTTGCTCGGTTTAAATATAAAAATAAAAGAAACTCCATTGTATAAAATCCATCTAAACTCTTACGAGTTGTTGACTCGTGATGAAGCAGGGAAAACGGCATCATACACCCATTTTTCATATGAAATGAACATGAAACTATTTGAATAAGAGGCAAAACGAAAGTATCAGTGATTAGCAGAACTTTTACGTTAAATCAGGTGTAAAAGGCAGAAAATAGCCACAGGACTAACGGACACATGGTACAAAACTACTAAGTAAACGTCATAGTTATAATCGCATTTTATACAGCTATGAGCTTATTGCTATTGGTTTCGTACTTAAAATACAGAATCCTAAAAATGGATTCAGGGCTTATTAATTTTATCAATAGTTAAATTGCTTTAGCATTAATTATTTATACTACATCTCTATTGAGTATTTTGACTGTCGATTGAGTTAAGCGGAGTATCAAGAATCCCAAAAGTTACTTATTACAAACTCAGTGAAATTCCGCGAAGTGTCCTCGTAATTATTACGTGTCCCTGGAAGAGTTTGAGGCATTCGTCTTTGCGACTTTCTCCATGTAGAGCAGAATGAGGCTGCTGACAGAAGGGGGTATCCCGGAAAACTTTCTGGAACGACCTCCAAAAGGCACGACAGAAGGTGGCTGATGCTCTTGTCAACGGAAAAGCGATCGAGATCTCTGGAGGAGAATACGTTAATAGTGGTAAATGCAGGGTCGATTTTCTCTGCAAAGAATGCGATCATGTGTGGGAATCAAAGTGCAACCAGTGTCGTCCCGCAAGCTGTCTGAATTGTGGTTCCGGTCTAATTTTCCGACCGGGCGGTGATGGAAGAGGAAAGAGGTTTATTGAGAATGAGTACTGTTGTCCAAAAAAAGGGAAAGCAGCAGGAACACTAATGAAGGATGCATAAAAAAGATGCAGGAAGCAGACTTGCATTCCTGATTACCGGACAATATGTTATAGGTGCTTTTGAGATCGTCCTGTACCTATTTTTGATCGACTTCGTTACTATACTATAGCGGTGGACAATGTCAGGCAGCCAGGGAACCTGAATCGTTGGATATTCATATCTTGCAAGAGTCGCAGTACTGCTGGAAAGCTGATAGTAATGGAATCTTTCGGACTATTATATGTTGGGATAGGCCACCCTGGACTCAATGGCTACACAGGATTGCATACTTTTGTCTTTGATATGCTGATATTCAGAGGCATGTTCACGATACTCGTAGTGAGAGAGAAAAACTATTTCTGAAATCTGTTCCCAGCAAAACACTTATGGCCACTATATGCGGAGATTTTTTGGTAACTTTAATCGTCTCAAACTTTGGGATTCCTGATTTGATGGCATTCCACCTGAGTACATACTTTTGGCGTTATTATGGTATTTTGTGTTTACTCTAATCCTTAATGACGATGTTAAGGTCAATACTGTGAACGCTTTAAGCAAAAGATATAGATCGATAGATACTTATTACGTGTCGCATAAGTGTAATTCGATGGTCAATAGAGTTAAGCGCAGGGTATCTTGCTTTCCAAAGGCCACCTATTACAAGCCCAGAGAAATCCCTCTTTGCTGTCTGGAAATCGCCAACCTATCCATAGAAGAGCTTGAGGCTATTCGTCTTTGCGACTTTCTCCAGATGGAGCAGAGCGAGGCTGCTGATAGAATGGGAGTATCCCGGAAAACTTTCTGGAACGACCTCCAAAAGGCACGACAGAAGGTGGCTGATGCTCTTGTCAACGGAAAAGCGATCGAGATCTCTGGAGGAGAATACGTTAATAGTGGTGAATGCAAGGTCGATTTTCTCTGCAAAGAATGCGATCATGTGTGGGAATCAAAGTCTAACAAGTGTCGTCCCGCAAGCTGTCCGAATTGTGGTTCCACTCTAATTTTCCGAATAGGCGGCGATGGAAGAGGAAAGAGGTTTATTGAGAATGATTACTGTTGCCCTAAAAAAAAGGAGAGCAGCAGGAATACTAGTGAAGGATGCAAAAAAAAGTGACAATCAAAGTTGCGCTGGCGCACCCCGCTGCAAGCAACGGGGTATTCGACTGAAATAATGGTGAATTATCTACTTTTCTGACGATTCAGGCTCTTCGTCATTCTCTATGGATTAGGTGATTTTCACTTCAAGCCCGTGTTGGTTTTTGTGATGGTTTCCCACACAAGACAACGAAGAGCCTTTATTCATTTACAGCATATTCATTTTCACCCATATTCATTTGCATGAAGAAGCTGTATGAACAACAGAACTTTCTTATATCAGGGCCATCAACGGTTATTCAGGAGTTGCGAAGGACAAACTGCTTTAAAAAAATAACTGAGGGATGAAACCCCAGCGATAAGCTTCGAGTAATCTAACGCATCCTGCCAATATTGAGGGGAAATCAGTGAAAATATGTGTAACAGCTATAAACGGGAGTCTGGACTCCCCCATAGACTCGCATTTCGGAAGGGCTCCGTATTTTATCATTGTCGATCCTGAAACAATGGAATTCGAGACGATTGAAAACCGGGGCGTTTCAGCACTGGGTTTGGGGATACAGGCAGCCCAGGCCATAGCAAAGAGGGGTATTAATGTACTGCTAACGGGAAAAATTGGTCCCGATGCTTTCAGGATCCTCTCTGAAAAAGAAGTCATGGTGGTGACAGGGGTCAGCGGTTCGGTCACAACCGCAGTCAAGCAGTTCAAAAAAGGCACCCTGAAACCTGCCGATGCACCCAGCTGGAAATGTCAAAAAGATTAAATCCTTTCAGGATTTTTGGAGCTTATTGCCGTTTCAGGGCCGGGATTTTTTGAAGGGCTTTTGTTTTCCCGGGACAGGCATAAAATCTGGATACTCTATTTCCTTTTTGTAGAAATCCGGAAAAGAATCCCCGGGCTTTTTCTTCGCATGTCTCGGATACGGACAGTTTCAGATAAAAGCGGGAAATGAGGGAGTTTTCGTTTGAAAATAAATTATATACATAATACTTTTTATCTCAGATCCTCTGCATAAAGGCAAAAAACCCGGTATTCGGAAAGAGCTTATCCGGTTTGTAGAATTTAAAAAAATTTGTCCCGGGACTTTTGTGAGGGGCCTGCCACATAAGGACAGGGTTTTTCCAGAAGAGTTGGGGGACATCTATACACAATAAAAATATTTAAAATTTTAGTTCTGTGCGGCACTCCCGGTTTTCCTCGTACTTCTGCCTGACCGTAGCTGCGTTTTCTTCTCCAAGTTTCTCTCCTACGATCCGCAGGAAGATAATTATGTAGTCAGGGGGCACACAGCCCAGGCTCTCTTCCCCGCTCAAGATAAGGGAAATGAGGTATTCCAGGTCTTCCGGGGAAATCCCGTTGACCCTTCGATGGAAATCGATAGCGTCCTCAGAATAGTGGTTTGCCAGGGGAGGAAGGATCGAACGGTAGGGTACGCCTGAGCCTGAACAGAGCAGGTCTTCGCATTCGGGTGCAAGTTTTTTTAGCAGGTCGATGTCTTTGTCGGAAAGTATTCTTGCCATGAAAGGTCACTCCCGGTAAAATCCGGATATCAGAAGTATTTATGAAATGCATTAAAGGAAATGTACTGGCAGACATGCATTAATGGAAAGATCTTAACTGAAATATCTCACAAGCAATATTTTATTCCGGAACTTTTCCGGAACAAAAGATGATTCTATTTTCTGCTATTTAATAGATAGTTTTTCTTCCTTCCTTTTGCCTTCTGCCTGCCTTACTTTTGCCTTAATTTCTTCCATGAGTTATGCTTTAAATCAGGGTATATCCAAATAATAAACGAAATACTCGAAAAAGACAGGGGAGTGATCTTGGTGGAGAAACAGGTGATAGTTGCAGCTTTGCTTGCCGTTCTTTTTGCGGCATCCGGAGCTGCCTGGAGCCCTGAAGAATGCAGGGACTGCCATTCGGCTGAATACCGGATGTGGGAAGAAACGGATCATAGCGATTTGATAAATAAGCTGGGAAAACAGGTGCCTGACATAGAGTCCTGCGAGGACTGCCACAGTACATCCGGGCTTCAGCAGAAGTGGGACAGATAGTACGCAAATGTTGACGTCAAACCTTCGGCCTGCGAGGTCTGCCACGGACAGCCGGAAGAGGGGTATGCGGCCCATATCCTGAACCCTGAGGCAGTGCAGTCGGAAGTCGACCTCTCGGCAGGCCTCTGTGAGAACTGCCACGGGGGCGCATCCCACGGGGCAATCATAAAGGAATGGGATGAATACTCCAGCCCCAGTTTCGATATGCAGGCCACGCTGAGCCATTCCGAGCCCACCGATATTGCCGAGCCCTCTGTCCCTGACAGTGGGAAGTCCTGCGTGTCCTGCAAGAGCACCGATGGAGCAGTCCCGAACCTTGCTGCCCCGGAAATCTATGACCTGAACGAAGCTGCCCTGCCTGAACCGGCAGCCGTGACGGAGTGGAGAATTACCTGCACAGCCTGCCACAACCCGCATACAACAGCCCTCCGGGTGGAAGATGGAGTACAGCTCTGCGCCAACTGCCACAACGGGAGGGAGACGGAAGCTGACGGA
The DNA here is from genome assembly GCA_016841625.1 of Methanobacteriota archaeon. GTDB lineage: Archaea > Halobacteriota > Methanosarcinia > Methanosarcinales > Methanosarcinaceae > MTP4. The sequence continues at coordinate 8,174 of JAENYU010000048.1, read as the reverse complement.
GCCCCCACGGAATACTTCTACCCCAGCTGGGAGATGTACAGCAGCTCGGATTTTGCAACAGGGGTCCATCCGGTGGAACTGACCTGCACGGACTGCCACATGGCGCAAAAACCGGCAGGTGCAGGTACTAACAGACCTGCCAGCCCCGGCCATACCTTTAACTTTGACCCGGTTCTCCTGTCGGACCCTGAGACTGAAAACGGGTGTTCCGCCTGCCATGAGGAGAACCTGGCTTCCCTGGTGGGCGAAAGGCAGGAAAACATCTCCGATGAACTCAAAGCTCTCAGGCAGCTTGAGGAAAACGCCGGGAAAGCCCTTGAAACCGCAAACGGTACTGAAGCCTACCCGGAACTTGGAAAAGCTTACAACAAAGCCCTTTTCCATATAGCCTATGTCGAGAACGACGGGAGCCTTGGGATTCATAATATGGAGCAAGCAAGCTCACACCTCGAGACCGCAGGGACATTACTGGAAAATGTTACTGAGGGCGCAAGGGCAGCGGCAGCGGCAGAAGAGCTTGCTGAAGAGCCTGCTTCCGAAGCTGTGCCCGGCTTTCAGGCAGCAATTTCATTTGCAGGGGTAATCGGGGCACTTTACCTGAGGAAAATGAAAACGCGGCCCGGAAAATAAGTATTATGCTGCTTAAAGCTGGCCCGTACAACAGGAACTGGTCATCACAAACAGAACAGAAACAAATACAGTCTCAATAAAATTTTATTGGATCCCTTTTTTCTTTCCTTTTGGGAGGCTCCGCCAGGCAAGCTGGCAGGGGCAATTTTTCAGCGCCCGGATTGAAAACGGTTTACGGGATCAAGGGAAGTATTTCTCAGGCCAGGTGGAATATTTCTCCATAATTCAGTTTTTCTTTAATGTATTATGGGTTCTTTTCTTCAATTCCACCGGCCCCGGCATTTGAAGATTTTCATTGAATATTTCCGTTAAACCGGGTTAAACTTCTTGAGTAAACATTTTGAGTACACTTTTTGAGTAAACATTGTGGGTAAACATTTTAAGCACACTTTTCAGATAAATTTTACAGTTCAAGTTTCATTAAGTCTTCTGCCAGGATTATTTCCCCTTCGAAATACCTTTTCAACCGGTATATGGTTTCTTTTTCGTGTCCCTGCATTTCAGGGTAGAAGTGCGTCAGGCAGATGCTTCCGATCTCGTCCCTGTACTCTTCCAGCAGATCGGAGAGCGTGGAAGGGGTTGTATGGTTCGTGACCTCCGTGCCCGTGGGAAAAGAGCATTCATGGATGAGAAGGTCGGCTTCGACTGCCAGGTCCAGTACGTCCCTGCAGGGCTCCGTGTCCCCTGAGTAGACTATTTCTCCTTCTCCTGACATCAACCGGTAGGCCAGGGTTGGAACGCTGTGTACGGATGCGGCACAGGAGACTTCACAGTCGAAGCCCTCGGGTGTAAATTCCTCTCCCGGCGACAGCTCAATGACCTCGACCTCCACCTTCTCGAGCATGTACTCGTAGAGCCCGAGCAGCTTTGAAAACCACTCCTCTGTCCCTTCGGGCCCGTAGATCCGCATGTCGGTTTTGTCCATGAGCCAGTTTGCCTTCAGGAGGCAGAGCAGGTCTGCTACATGGTCCAGGTGAAGGTGGGAGAGCAAAACGGTATCAATATCCGTATGTCGGACCCCCGCTTCAAATACCCTGTTCAACACCCCGCTCCCACAATCAAGCAGTAGGGGCTTTTCCTCAAGCCCCACAAGCACCCCGGACTGAACCCGACCCTTCTGAGGGATCGCAACTCCTGTGCCAAGAAATGTAATTTCCATGAAACAAAGAATAAACTTTAAATAATTTAACTTTATTTAAAGCATGTCCGCATGCGATATTCTGCGGCACAAAAAACAGACGCTTTTCTTCGGGTGTCAGACTAAATAATAGTAAGAAGTGACCCAAAACTAAGAAAATTAGCAAAGAAATATAAGATCACTATTTATAAAAATTTGCATTTCAATCTGCGAGGGTCGCCCAGCTTGGCCAAAGGCGCCAGACTTAAGAAACAACATGTTGGACTAAATATTAGTAAAAAGTAACCCAAAACTAAGAAAATTTGCAAAGAAATATAAGATCACTATTAATAAAAATTTACCTTTCAATCTGCGAGGGTCGCCCAGCTTGGCCAAAGGCGCCAGACTTAAGATCTGGTATCGAAGGATTTCGTGGGTTCAAATCCCACCCCTCGCACTTGTTTTTTCATTTTTTTGCTCCTAAGTCATCAATTTTTTTAATACTAATTGTATTTAATTAAAGATATAGAATGTCTTAAGACTATTAAAAATATTTATCCAGTGATATATTAAAAGTGGATCTTGAAGGCCAACATTTTTGGAGTGTTCTAAAAAATAGGCTCTCATACATCACTAATGCATCATTTTTCTTTTTGTTCTTGTGTTTCTTCATGGTTCCTAATTTCATCTCTCCGGGATTCCTGCAGGTTGGCATGATCAGATACTATGGCAGTTAAAAGCTCTTTATTTGGTGATATCCATGGCACTTCTCCACGAACCAACTTTTTATACATTATTTATTATTATTCTTAAAGAATTGTTGGAAAAGTTTGTAGTCTATCAATAATCACAAACGTTCATTGAAATTTAAATCTGAATATCAGTATCATTTAACGTTATTCTTTTTATTAACAATGATAATATGTGCCAACTCATTGGTAATTAGGGGCATTTCTAACGCTCATTAATGATAAATGATTTTAAAAATATATTTTATGGGTGATTGTTCATCACAAAAATCACATGTATTTTTATTTTCAAGTATACAATAAGGGGTATCATTGTGTATTATAATGTATTATTATGTAGCGTGGCGTATTATTATGTAGTATGATGGATCACAAAACAGCATGGTGTATTGTGGAGGGGTATGATGAATAATTATGTGGCATGGCGTAACACTACATATAAAAAAAAGCGTCGAGGTTATTCGGGACGGCGGCTGCGGGAATTACCTGGAAGAACTGCAGGAAAAATGGGACCTGATAGACCCCTCAAAGAAAGCGGAAGCGATCCTTTCAAAACTGGAAACCGGAAGTAATGGACTGAAGTTCAACCCTGAAGCTTTCAGTTTCAGCTTCTCAGCCCTGAAAGCCTATGAAAACTGCCCCAGACAGTACGAACTCCAGGAAATCCTGCGCATGCCGACCCGGGCTTCAGAGGATTCCACCGGAGCCATGACCCGGGGGAGTTTCGTCCACAAAGTGCTTGAACTTGCGGTCGAGGCTAAGGTTTCGGAAAAAGATGCCATGTACTCGATTGCAGAGAACCTGATCAAGGACCCTGAATGGAAAGACGTGGACCTGGACCTTACTTACCCTCTCTTCGAAGTGTTCTGGCTCCGGAACCAGAACCGGATTCCGGATTCCCTGGTGGTTGAACAGTGGTTTTCAGTCCCTATAGACGGCTTTGTTTTCAAAGGAAAAATCGACCGGATCGATTTGCTTGACCCCTCCACAAAAGAGGTTGAAATTATCGATTACAAAACCGGAAAGTATGACGTAAGCCCCGAAGACCGTTCAAGGCAGCTCCTGCTTTACGCAAAAGGCTTTGAGCACATGCACCCGGAATACAGGGTCAGAAGGCTTACCCTTGACATGCTTGCCCGGGAAAAGCCCAGGGTTTTCGAGCTGCAGGAGGATGGAGAGTACAAAAGTATTGAAGGCAGGGTAAGCCCCCTCGACAGTGGAGCAATTGCTTCCATGGTCGAAACTGCAAGGAAGATTGCTCATGATTATGAGCACGGATTTGAAAAGACCGGGAATCCTGAGAGTTGTAACCTAGATTCCCGTTGATTCATAACGAGCCCAGAATACTTGATTGTATATCCCTTGAAATTTGAAAAGATTATCGTTTATCAGAGCGTTGATTCCTTAATATTTTAAAAGGTTATTGTTCATCGGAGCGTTAATATTATCCTCGTTTTGTGTTATATTGTACATAACGATGAGGAAACTTGCGTGGCGACAATTGTCTATCAAACAGATAAACGATCAGGCATCACCTATGCCTATCAATCCGTATCATACTGGGAAAGAATATGAAGGGAAGATGTTTGTCCAATTTATAGCACTGATATACCTGTCCTACATTAAAAAACAGATACAGGTGAATGGTCTTCTTAAGGACTACACGTTGCCAGTCCTATTGGACAAACTCGATGTCATTGAATGTTTCGACCAGCCAGGCAAATCGTTTCGAGTAGGCGAGATGCTGGAAAAACAAAAACAACTGTACCATGATCTGGGGGTGAACCCGCCTACCTCGTTATGAGTGGGCGGGAATCCAGGTTGTAAGGAGTGCGGGTTCAGGCTGTACTGCGAGGGAGTAGATCTGTGAAAGGTATTGGGAGCTGGGGCTAGTGGAATGACTTTTTCTGAAAGGATGAACTGTTTCATTCTTTCCCCCATATATTGTATGGGCAGTGTGATTGCCTCGAAGGCAATTTGGCATCCGTGATCAAGGTCACATTTGAGCCTTCGATGGCAATTCACTGGTTAGTTTTTTGACGGCGTCAATACACATTCAGCTTTGGAATTTCTAAATTTTGATCCAAAAATAAAGATATTATAACTTAAGCAATTCCAAATTACAAATCTGGATGGGTAAAGAACCAAAATGAATACAACCTTCCTGCCCAAGGTAATGATGGATTTAATAATTAAAAAAAGGTAAGTTGAAAAGTACTTTCATTTGTTTGTGCCTGTTACTCGCAGAGTTTCATGTACGTTTTTTAAGGTGAATTCTATAACCGTTAGTTAATGTGTTTATTTTAGATAGCCTGGGCACCTTTCCTTAATGATTTTTTAAAAAATGGAATATATGCATAAACGAAATGTCTCTAAAATGAAAAGTGGTTTTAAAGAAAATTATGGAAAAAGAATGATTTATTAATTTTGAAGTGTTATAGTTTACTGGTGTAGGGATTGGTAAATCAGGAAAAAATTCATAGGAAACATAAAAGCATTAATCTAGAGGAAAGTGAAAATTATATTGATCAATTAACTAATTTTTTAAAATTTAGTCAGAATAAGCAGGAAGCATGGGAAGAACTAATCGAACTCACTACTGATAAAGATAGTCAAGTTCGATTGAAATCAACATATTTTATTGGATATGCGTTTTCACAAGTCCCGGACAAACAAAAAGCTTGGGAAATTATAATCAAGCTCACCAAAGATGAAAACAGATGGGTACGAAGGGAAGCAACAAAAAAACTTGGATATGCGTTTTCACAAGTCCCAGACAAACAAAAGGCATGGGAAGATTTACATAAACTGATTTCAGATGAAGACGAGATGATTAGGTGGGGGGTAGCGGAGGCCATTGGATATTCTTTTTCGCAAGTCCCGGATAAACAGAAAGCATGGGAAGACTTAATTAAACTAAATGGCGATAACGATGCAGGAGTTCGATGGGGAGCAGCAAAGAAACTTGGGTCTGCATTTTCACATGTTCCCGATAAGCAGAAAGCATGGGAAGATTTGATCAAACTGACAAGTGATAAAGATAGCGAGGTGAGAGAAGGAGCAGCATATGCTCTTGAATCTTCTATTCTTCTGACACCAGATAAAATGAAAGTTTGGGAAGATGTAATCAAACTGATCAGTAATGGAAACAACTGGATGCGATGGAGAGTAGCGGAGGTATTAGAAGTTGCTTTTTTACAAATCCCAGATAAACAGAAACCATTGGAAGATTTACACGTACTTACCAAAAATGAAAATCGACTAGTGCGGGAGAAGATAGCAGAAGCATCAATTTCTACTTTCTCACAAGCTCCAGATAAACAAGAAGCGTGGGAAGACTTAATCAGACTGACTTCAGATGAAGAAAAAAAAGTACAAGAGAAAGCAATAGAGTCATTAGGATATGTTTTCCAATACGTTCCTGAAAAAAAAAGAGCTTGGAAAGACTTAATCAAACTGATCAGCGATGAATTTACTAGTTATGATGAAGGATGGATTCAAGAGAAGGTCATAGTAGCACTAGGATCTGCTTTTTCACAAGTTCCAGATAAACAGGAAGCATGGAAAGACTTAATCAAACTGACCTCAATAAAAAATTTTTTTGTGCAGAGAAAAGCAACAATGTTATTAGGATATGCCTTTTCGGAAGTTCCAGATAAAAAGCAGGCGTGGGAAGATTTACATAGACTAACTTCGGATGAAGACAGTAATGTACAGGGTACTGCGTATCACTCTCTGGGTAGAATTTCTATATATAAGGCTTCACAATCCGAGAGTGAAGAAGCATACATAGAAGAACTGGAAAATGCCATTACATTTTTTGAAAAAGGAGCTAATGAATCAATTTATTGGAATCCCTCCAGGTTTTGTTTACCACTCTACCGCTCATTTTATACGATAATTTCTGCTAAAAAGCGAGAGGTAAAAGATGAAGTTGAGAAATACCTTTCAGAGGCTAAAAGCGAGATAGGTAGATCAGAGAATAAAAAACTACTCTTCGAAACGGTTGAAAATCTCGCTAATGCATTAAAAGAAGTCCAGAATCTTGAAAATATGGACTTAGCAGCCAAGAAAGGAGAACTTGATTTTTACAGAAAATACTGTGAGCAAGCCTCAGAATTAATGCAGAATACCGAAAAAACAGCACCCTCTGCTACAAAAGTAATGAGAATAGGCTCACGAATACTTGACAGAAAACTAAAATCCCTCCTCGAAGAAATCCAGGAGAAAGCAAAGACCGCGTGCCGGGAATCTCAAGGTACTGATACGGAAGAAATTGCATGTGCTGTCAGTCGAGAAGTTCAGAAATGGGAGATGGGCACCGAAGAAGAAATGATGCAAAAAATAGAAAATCTCATTTTCATTTTGAAATCAAAAATTCAAAACTCCCCTGAAAATAAATTTATCTTTGATAAAATTGAAGAAATCCGGCATGAAAGGAACATAACTAAACAATATGAAACTGTTGCACTTATCATTGGAGCGATACCATCACAAGCGAGTTCTGAAAAGCCGAAAATACGCGAGGAACTTGTTATAACCACTGGAGTTCAGCTAGCGGGTACAGGTGCACAACACGTAGTTACAATTCCTCTGCAGGACATCTCTTACTCTGATCTGCTGGAAGATTTAGGAAAAATAATGGGAAAAGGAAGAATTAAGTTTTCAGACATCCCTGGAAAATTGGCTGAAAAGCTTAAAGGTTGCTTGGGGAAAAATGAAATGGATCACATTCTTGGTGAAGGATACTTGGAAATTTCAACAGAATCCATACCTTCTAAAAAATAAATTTACGGAATCATTAATAGCAGGAGTTTTAGAAGTTGGCTACAAAATCCCAAATTTACGGAGTTGATTTTAGCGGGGCAAAAGATGCATACAAAAAGATATGGATCTGTGAATCTGTTGTTACAAAAGAAGGTATCAAGATCGAAGATTGCCAGAATTTAAAATCATTGGATGGTGGCCGCAAAGTCGATAGAGACCAGTGTTTTGAAAAACTGAACGATTTAATTGCAGAAAAGAAAGATGCGGTATTTGGTCTTGATTTTCCTTTTGGATTACCAAAAATTGTTGTAAATGAAGCTAACTGGATAACCTTCATAAAAAAATTTTCTGAACATTACAATGATCCTGATGATTTCCATCAAAAATGCAAAGAGAAAGCCATAAAAGAAACCGGGAAAAAAGAATTGAGAAGAGCTACAGATGTAGAAACTGGCTCTCCATTTTGTGCATATAATCTTCGCCTTTTTAAGCAAACATATTATGGAATAAATAACGTTCTTCATCCCCTGGTAAAGGATGAATTAGCCAATATTTTACCCATGGAAGATCGAGAAAATTCAAAGCCATGGGTGCTTGAAATCTGTCCTGCTTCTACACTCAAAGATTTAAACCTATATTTTACTGGTTACAAAGGTAAAGATAATAAATCCAAAAAACTCCGGGAAACCATTCTAACAAGGTTGAAAGAAGATGGACTTGTAACTGAAATTGATCCAAAGGTATGGAAATCTTCAGTTGAAGACAAAGGAGGAGACGCTTTGGACAGCGTAATAGCTGCAGTAGCTACTTGGAGAGGATTGAAGTTAGATATAGGCACTTATGAGAATTACAACCCAACTTTGACAGTTCCCACTATTTTCTTATTAATTTTGATAGTTAAATAAAAATAG
>JAENYU010000006.1:129341-142640 GCA_016841625.1 Methanobacteriota archaeon | reverse complement strand
GCGTTTTTTGCAACTTTGAACTGTATTAGTTATCGAAATCTGTCAAAGTTAGGTTGCAATGCCACTAAACTGGGATGCTAGAGTGCCCCTCGTTATAAATACAACAGCAATACCACCAAGGACACCAGGCAATCCATGAAGGTACATTACTCCGCATGTATCAATTCCTTTGATCAATTTTTGGAATCTTTCCTGAATTATCGCAAAACCTATTACGGACAATATTCCTGATAGTACACCTATAATAAAAGAAACTTGTGGACTTGCAATAGCACATGTTGAACCTATTGCAACTCCTCCTGCTAAAGCAGCATTTGCAAAATCACCAATAGCAACTTTTCCCCTAATGCTTACTGTTGTGAAATAAGTTGCTAGAGTAGCACCTGCCAAAGCGAGTACAACATTTATTGCTGTCATTGGAACTTGCGATGGCTCAACTAATGCTGCACAAAAACTGGGCCAAAAGATCCATAGCATCATGCTACCAAGCATTGAGAATCTGTCACTTGTATAATCCGTTTCGATAGGCGTCTCAAATTCCTTTTTAGTAGTCATTGTAAGTAGTACACCAAGACCAAAGAAAGCACCAAATGCATGAATTACTATTGAACCGCCGGTATCTAGAAAACCACTAACCAACTTTTCAAAAACTAACCATTCATTTAGCATATAAGCTGGTATGAAAAAAATACTGAGAGCTACATATTCCCACATTTTTAACCTACCAAGAACAGCGCCTGCACATATCAATAAGCTGGCTGCTGCAAATTCAGAAAGAATTAACGTATCAATATCAATCTGACCCGTTCCACCAAATAGTGGCATACTCTTTATAAAACAATATAATGGGATAGCAGCACTTACTAGCAAGTAAGTTGCAGTGATTGTTGAAAGTCCATACGTTCTTACAAAAACCATCAGAAAACCGAATCCCGCCAGAAGCATAACCATGATATGAATGGCACGATTATATTTTTGGACCTCTTGAACATCTTCAAGTGATGAATCTTGTTGTGCCACCCCTATCTGGGTACCTACTAATAATAATAACACTATAGTTAAAAAAGCCTTCAATAAGATTTGTTTCTCAATTACCATGGTAATTCCCCCACACAATATATAATAACCCAATAAATTTTGTGAATTGTTGTAGTATATTTTTGACTATGATCTGTTGTAACTAATTCAGATTTTTTTTGCAAAATTAATCAACAATTGTTTCCCTTTAATTGGTTCTCAATTAATTTTTACAAATACCACCTCATATAGTAATTAATACGAATTGAATATAAAAATTATCTTTTTTAAATATATATATATATATGTATATATATATATTAAACGACGTTTACAATCTAATAAAATAAAAGTAACATCAGTTTATGAATGCTTATTTTGTGCCAATTTTAATACGGAAAGCCACTCTTAAAAAGTAAACAAAAAATTGTATTCTTTTGACTAAAAAAACAACTAATTAAAAGAGTTTACTTTTAGTTCCACACTTGCAATCTAAATTACAAGAGTTCCGTTTTTTGCTGTTACCTATATCCCCCTATAACTGTACGAGCGGTAGAATTCGAACCTCTTACCTCCCACAGAGGTCTCTGTTATGGCTTGAGATTGGATTCTTTAGTATTTGGAAGTGAGCAGTTCAGCCAGCATATTTCCTGCATCCACAAAGAATTTTGACATTTAAGGTTAATTCCCACTTACCATTTTTGCAAATTTTTATTGTCATCAACGTAAGTAGAACAAAATCGATGACTATCTAAACTAGCTTTAAAATATAATATTTGTTACCCCACGAAATTATAGGTAAAAGATTACTTTCTTAAATAAACCCGAGAATAAGCATGAAAACCTGTTTCCTGCAGCGAAAAATGTACCGGAATTCTTTTGAAGACATAAATCCGGAACTCTACGTCCTGTCCTTTTCCAGGTTCTGTGAGGACCTGGGTTCGGGAATGCTGGTTGCCCTTATCCCCCTGTATATAGCTGACCTTGGGTCATCGTTTTTTACAGGGCTTCCCCTGGTCGCAAAAGCCGGGCTTGTGACTGCGGTTTTCGGGCTTTTCAGTGCCATCACCCAGCCCCTTATAGGTCGTTTCTCTGATAAAATTGACCGCAGGAGGCCTTTTATTCTCTTCGGGCTGGTCGGGTATACGTTTTTTTCCTTCCTCTATTCCCATGTGACCGGCTATGAGCAGCTGCTCTTCATCCGCCTGCTCCAGGGCATAACCGTAGGGGCAACCATCCCCGCAGTCGTTGCAATGGTCACCCACATCTCTTCTCCCGAGAACCGGGGAAGAGCTGTCGGGATCTATACTACTATCCGGGGAGTCGGGTTCGGACTCGGGCCAATAGTCGGGGGGGCAATTGCCGGTTATTACGGGTTTGAAGCTGGCTTTCATTTCTGCGCCTTCCTCGGCATCGTGAGCTTTGTGCTGGTAAATCTTTTTGTGAAAGAGACCAGATGTCCGGTTGAGCCTGTTCCCGAAGAAAGCAACGGAAACGGGCTTGTCTCCATTTATTCCCTGGCAGGAGCCATGCTCATGATGATGGTGGGGATCATGATGATAGTTGCTCTCCTCCCTGAATATGAGGTCCGGCTGGAAGCCTCCGAGTTTTCCCTCGGGGTTGCCGTTTCAGCCTATATCTTTGCAAGGCTCCTTTTCCAGACCCCGCTAGGGAGTCTTTCCGACAGGATCGGCCGGAAGAAACTGATCGTAAGCGGGCTTTTCCTGAGCATTCCCCTGGTTGTGGTCATGGGTTATGTCACGAGCGTAAACCAGCTCATTCTCGCCCGGGCTCTTCAGGGCGTTCTCGTAGCTTCCATTGACACCCCGGCTATGGCTCTAGCAGCCGACCTTTCCAACGGTTCCTTCACCAGTTCGAAACTCAGCATCATCACCACAGCCCAGGCTGCAGGGATGGCTATCGGCCCCATTTTCGGGGGTTTCCTTGCCGGGTACATGACCTTCGTTACCCCGTTTTACGTCTGTGCCTTCCTCATGCTCCTGGCAGGTTTCGTGGTGATGAAAAAGGTCGAAGAGCCTGGAAGAAGCTGAAATCTACCCTATTTTTTACCTGATGTTGGACAGGGGCAGCTGTACAGGATAGTTTTCGGATAGTTGCGCAGCCGGGATGGAAAATTGTAATGGATAGAATTGATGGTAAATTGTAATGGGAAACAGTGATGAAAAATAGTGGACACAGAAAAAAATAAAAAATAGAGAAAATAGGTGGAGGAAATTGGTAGGAGGAAAATTCGTTTTTTAGCACAGGAGTTTTTCGATGGAGTTATCTTTTCTTTACGATTTGAGGTTTGAGTTGCTTTTAGTGGTGGATTGAATTCAGTGGTGGATTGCTTTTAGTGGTGGATTGAATTCAGTGGTGGATTGCTTTTGGTGGTGGATTGAATTCAGTGGATCGGACTCGAAGTTAGTGCCGGATTTGAGTATGAAGGGTCAATTGTCTGGAAGCCTGGCCCGCAGGCTTGATAACCTGCGGGTCCTTTCGGCAGATGTGGTCTTAGTGGTTTTGGTGGTTTTATCGGTACTGTTTTTTCTGGTCTTGCTGGGTTTATTGTTCTCATCGTTCTGTGGTATTTAAGGCAGCAGCTTTCCTGGCAGTACCTATGGTTTTGGCAGTCGTTAATCACTCGACCCGGATCTTTTTTCCGCTTTCGCAGGCACAATGGCATGGGAGTTTGGAACTTTTTATCCACCCCTTGCAGAGGCGGACTTCTTTTTTGAAGACGGTGCGTCCCGCCTTCGATCTGTCTTGTAGGTCGCTCGTATAAGTTAACTGATGGATACTATCATACAGTTACTGTCCTTATGTTACTGTTTGATAGTTATTGTCCTTCAGTTACTAACTCCTAGTTAGTATTCCTCCTATTTAAAATTTTCTAATCGGGCCGCTTTGCCTCCTAGATTCCCGTTGACCCCTAACGAACCCGGTAATACTTGCTTTTATATCCCTTGAAATTTGAAAAGTACTTTCATCTTTTTTTTGCCTGCCATTCGAAGAATATCATGTTCTTTTTTAGTTTCTTTTTTCAGGTATTATTATAGTATTCGATCTCATGTTGCTGTTTTATGGGGATGCGGATGTCACAAAAGAGATATATTGTGCTGGAGATATTTAATTATTCATTAACCTGCCGAAAGCGGGTGACATTATTAGGGGTCTTTTATTTCTGGGGAATATTCCAGGAGCTTTAGCTGCGGGGCCTGAATATTGCTTTTCCGAAATTCAACCCAGGCTCTTGTACTTACATCGGATTCGAATTTGAATTCATCTCTCAGGTCATTAACGTAGGCTTTGGCTCGCAGTCTTGTGTAGAAAGGAAAGGCTTTGTGCAGAAGGACAACCGGACGGTCTTTGGAAATATAAACATATTTCGAACTCACAACCGCCTCACGCAAAATTTTCATTGCATGGCCAGCATCCGATTCTCCTGCTATGTAAAGGTCTATCACCACCATCATTTCTGAAGTCCCTTTATTTGCACTGGCTACACTCTGTCCGAATATCAAACCATTGGGAACTGAAACAAAGCTGTCATCAGGCGTAATCAGTTTTGTTGCCCTGAGTCCAATGTCATTGACCTCACCATAATATTCTCCCATCTTGATTTTGTCCCCTACCTGGTAAGGGGTTTCTAAAATAATCATAATTCCGCCCACATAATCTGAAAAGAGGTCTTTAAGCCCAAAGCCAAGAGCAGCTCCGAAAAGTCCTCCAAAGACCAGGAATTGCTGCCCGGAAAACTGAAGAACTTTTATCAGAATATAATAAACTGCGATCCCATAGATGCCAAGTTTCACAATGGGGATGAGGATCTTTACCTTGATCCTGTGCTTCCCCACTATTTCTGAAAGCTTTGCTAGCAGGATGGTGAGAAGCCGTGAAAGGAAGTAAGAGAAAAGAATTATCAGTAAAACTGTAAAAAGGATGCCGGTGTCTATTGGTTGAAAGAGATTCGATAGTTCCTCTGTGCCTGTTGTTGTTCCTACCATTTACCATACCACCCGCAAATTTTTCAAAAAAGAGACAACGCTGTGGAGGGCTTCGGGCCTGAGCTTGCAGTAAAGGTCCCTGTCCATAAGAATAAGTTCCTGGTTTAAAAGCCTAAACAAAATTTCATCCGCCCGTTGGAGAGAACCGATTATTTCGGCGATCTCGGCTTTCTTGAGGCGCTGATAAGAAAGGATGAGACTCAGGACAAAAGCTTCATCATAGTCAAGTTCAATATCAAAAGAAAAATTGCCTGTTTTCTCAGGCCGGATTTGGGGGTATTCAATCCCCATTTCCCAGGCCCTCAAAGCAACACCCGGGTTTCCTTTAGAAGCCAGGTAGATTTTGTCAAATATCAGATCTTCCACGCTGGTCTGCTTCTCTTCCTTATGAAACCGTTTCTGGAGGTAAGGTATATTTATTTTTAAATACGGAACATTTATTTCTTTTCTCACAGGTTTTAATGAGAGCGGATATTTCATAATATACACAAAACGCTTTTTTTTGGATTCAATATCCCCGACAAACTGGATTTCACCCTCCTCGTACCCCTCCAGGATAAGGGCCTTGAGTTCTTCCCGGGCAAGCCCTGGAACATTGACCTGTACAGGGAAATACTTGCCAAGTCCTAATCCCTGGTTCAGGTAGTTCCAGGAATGCAGGTTCCAGGTGGTTATGAATAGCTTTTCCGGAGAAACGGCAACCATTTCTAAAAATTTGTACAGGGTCTCAAACCCTCCAATTTTCCGCATATAGAAAAAGTGGCAATTATCAAGGAGCAAAATCCGCTTTGAATTTTTGGGCAGAGCAATTTCCTCTCCATTTCGGGCGGTTGCTGAAAACCCAATTTTTGTAACCCTGCCGGGATTTTTCCTTTCGATTTCATCAAGCAGGGTTGTCTTCCCTCCGAAAGGTTCGGCTATGATGGCTATATTAAGCCTTTTACCAAGTTCAAAATCCGCAATTGCCGCATGAATTTTTCCGATTTCTTCCTGAAAACCGATAATATCAGTGAAACCGTTTCGTCCGGACACATTGAACTGATTTACCACTGCCCTTTTCCCCCAATATTTATTCTTTTTATTGTACTAATAGATATCTTGTAAGCTAGATTCCCGTCGCCCCCTAACGATCCCGGTAATACTTGATTGATCTCCCTTAAAATTTCAAAAGGTTTTCGTTTATCGGAGCGCTAATTCTTTGAAATTTCAAAAGGTCCTCATTTGGTTCTCGTTTATCGGAGCGTTAAGTTTATCATCGTTATGTGTTATATTACACATAACGATGAGGAAACCTGCATGGCGGCAATTGTCTATCAAACAGATAAACGATCAGGCATCACCTATGCCTATCACTCCGTATCATACTGGGACAAAGAAAAGAAACAATCACGTGCCAGGCGCACCTTAATTGGGCGGGTGGATAAAGAAACTGGAGAAATTGTCCCTACTGATGGAAGAAACCGAAAGAAACAAGAAGCAAAGGTACCTGCCAAGCCTGGACCTATGGCAGCTGAGAAGGCCCATCGATCCTTTTACGGGGCTACCTACCTGCTGGATGCGATTGGCGAGCAATTGGGGCTCACTCATGACCTGAAACAGTGTTTCCCTGACACGTACAGGCAAATCCTGTCCCTCGCCTACTACCTGATCCTTGAAGACAGCACCCCACTATATCGCTTTGAGAAGTGGGGAACCCTCCATAAGCATCCCTATGGGGAAAACATCACCTCACAACGTAGCAGCGAGCTGTTCGCCAGCATCACCGAAGAGGTTAAACAACGGTTTTTCACCCTTCAGGGAAAAAGAAGAGTGGAAAAAGAGTTCTGGGCCTATGATACAACCACCCTTTCCAGTTACTCAGAAACCCTCCGACAGGTACAGTTTGGCTTCAACAAAGAGAATGACAGGCTGCCTCAGTTGAATGTGGCCCTGGTATTCGGGCAAGAGTCAAACCTTCCTTTCTACTACAGAAAACTCGCAGGTAATATCCCTGATGCCAAAAAAGTCCATCATCTGCTCGAAGAACTGGATATCCCTGGTTATTCAAAGGTAAAGCTGGTCATGGACCGCGGATTTTTTAGCGAATACAACATCAACTGCCTCTACAGGGATCATGTGAAGTTCCTTTTGTCTGTCAGGATGTCTCTGGCCTTTGTCCGAAAAGAGTTGGACGCCATCTACGATACGTTTAGAAGCTTTGAGCATTTCAACGAGGATTATGAGCTCTATTGCCGAACGGTTCGAACTACCTGGAATTATACGCAGGAGCATCCGTACAGGGGAGAAACTGTCCAGGAATCACGTCGCCTTTACATTCACTATTACTACAACATCGACAAAGTAGCAGAGGATGAGAAAGCCTTTGACCGTCGATTGTTTGCACTGAAACAGGAACTGGAATCTGGCAAACGTGTCCCCGAACATGAGAAGCTCTACCAGAAGTATTTCACCATCAAGACAACGCCCAAACGGGGAACAAAAGTAACGGTCAGGGAAGAGAACGTCAGTGAGGCAAAGCGCTATTATGGTTTCTTTGCTCTGATCACCAATGAGACAATGGATGCAGTTACTGCTCTTGAACTCTACCGAAACAAAGATGTTGTAGAAAAGGCCTTCGGCAACCTCAAGGAACGCCTGAACATGCGCCGTGCTCTGGTCTCATCGGAGCAGAGTCTTGAAGGGAAGCTGTTTGTCCAGTTTGTGGCACTGATATACCTGTCATACATTAAAAAACAGATGCAGGTGAAAGGTCTTCTTAAGGACTACACGTTGCCAGGCCTATTGGACAAACTCGATGTCATTGAATGTTTCGAACAGCCAGGCAAATCGCTTCGAGTGGGTGAGATGCTGGAAAAACAAAAACAGCTGTATCAGGATCTGGGGGTGAGCCTGCCTACATCGTTATGAGTGGGCGGGAATATAGGATAAAATAGCCCGAAAATGGCTATTTGCTGGGTATAGGGGTGTTTTTCGGGTATCACACGGATTTTTTGAGATTTGACTCGCGAAAAATGAAATTGACTTTTTGGGAAAAGCCTTCATAATCGAAACAGGTATTTACTATTTCTGTAATATATAGTAATTACTTTAAATTGTGTAAATAGGGCATTGAAATGAAAACAGCAAAAAAAGAATTTGAGAATCTTGTGTATCAAGGAATGAAATCCTACGGACTTGATGAACTTTCCTCTAGATTGCTTGCAATACTTCATTCTGAACCAGATCCACTAACTTTAGAAGAGCTTTCTACAATGACCGGGTATAGTTTTTCAGCAGTTAGTGCGGCAATGAAACTGCTTAGTGGAATAAATCTTGTAGAAAAAACAAAGAAAGCTGGTTCAAAAAAATTATACTTTTCAGTTCAAAGAGATATGCTGACAATGACTATTGATGCAATAAAATCCAAAAATGAATTCATGGTCAGTCCTGCGCTTAAAGATCTTCCTGCAATAATTGAAAGATGCAAAAAGAACAGGGCAGAAGACTCTGAAGAAATGCTCAAACTAATCGAAGATTACTATCAGCAAATGATTTCATTAGATTTAATTTTTAAAAATCTTGTTGAATTTACAGAAAAAATTCAAAACGAGGTGAATGAAAAATGAATCGGAATACAAGACAAACATGTTTGCTCTTATTCTTTTTTGCAATTATCTTAACAGGAATCTCTACTGCTGAAGCAGAAATTTCCAGTTATGCCTGCGTAAACGCAGAGTTACAGGAAATAAGTCCCAGTTCAATAGGTATCGATAAAGAATTCACCCTGGGAATTAATCTTGAGAGCTGCGGTACTAAAACTCCTGAAGATGTTACCTTTGAAATAATCAGCATCCCCCCGGATATCATAGTTACAGAAGACCTGGTTACAAAAATTTCTAAATTATCTTATAGTACAAGTGAAAGGTACCTGATATATCACATGAGAACAACTCCTGATGCTGAACCTGGTCCTCATCTTATAAAAATGAAATTAACATATGCAAATACCCCCGTTGAAACCACAAAATATTATGAAGTTGAAATCCGGGTGATAGGCGAAGATGCAGAACCAAGAGTATCTTCTGTCGAAACCAGTCCCGAATATATCTATGAGGGAGATACGGTCGACTTAAGGTTAGGAATAGAAAACTATGGGGAAGCAATAGCAAAATCCGTATCAGTTAGTTTGGATCATGAGTTTAAAGGAATTAAAACTTCTACAATCGGAACTCTTGGCTTAAATGAAAGTCAAACTGCATTATTCAAGTTTAAGGCAAATAAGACTGGAGAATTTGAAATCCCTGTTATTATAGAGTATGAAGATGATTTTGGCAAGCAAAAAGATGAATATGACATTAAAATAACCGTGCTTGACAAAAAAGGAAGTTTGAATCTCGCGTCTGTAAAGGTTGATCCTGTTCTTCCTTACATGGATGATACTGTAGAATTGACTATGAGAATTGAAAACTCCGGGGACAGGACAATAAATTCAATAAGAGTCTATGCTGACCATCCATTCAAAGGACTAAAAGAATCCTTTATAGGAACTCTTGATCCGAATGAAGACGGACCTGCAGTAATTACTTTTATAGCTGATCAAGCCGGAGAATACGAAATCCCTGTAACCATAACATATAGTGATGATTTTGGGGAAGAACAAATTGAAACGAAAATTAATCTTATAGTCCTGGAAAGTAGTGGGGGAGCAGGAACAGTTGCAATTGTATTGCTTATCCTGGTAGTTATCGGAGGACTAATTTACAATAATTATAGAACAAAAAAGTCAAAAGATGAGATAATTAAGCAGTTAATGGAAGGCAGCGGTAACTCTGCTAACAACAAAAAATAATTAGAGGTCTCCAGCATGATCGACGATATCAGAGTGGGAAGTCTCATTGCATACTGCAGTGTAAAAAGAGGAAACAAAAAAACACTAATGTTCATAGTTTTTGTTCTCTCACTCATTTTTATGAACCTGGTATTCCTTCCATCAATGATAGGGGGAATGATCGTTCTATTTACTGGTATGATGCAAGACTACCCCTACGGGGATATTGTCATTGAACCATCAGGCGACAACACCTACATTAACAATGCTGATAACGTCTTGCAGAAAGTCAGAGCAGTCGAAGGTGTGAGGGCTGCAACAAAACGACTGGACGTGGGAGCATCTATTGAGCATAAGCAGAAAGTTGTGGGAGTAACCGTGACGGGTTTGCTTCCGACAGAAGAGTATGAAATTTCGCGATACCCGTATATTATCACTGAAGGGGATTTCTTAGGGGAACTTTCCCGGGATGAGATCATCATTGGTGCTGCAATCGCAGGCACAAGTCCAGTTTTTGGAGAAATATATGATAACCTGGGTGAAGTCAGAGCAGGATCGCTTGTTGATGTAACATACAGCAATGGCGTAAAAAGGACCTATAAGGTCAAAGGCATCATGGAAGGCACATTTGAACTTGTTGATCTTAATGCATTAGTTCATTATAAAGAAATCGAGGAAGTGTATGGTTTAGAAGGGGGTAAAGCTACCAGTGTAGTTGTAAGGATTGACCAGCAAGGGAGTGAAGAACAAATACAGGATAAGATCAGAGAAGCCGGGGTGAATGAGCAAGTCTTCACATGGGCTGATAAATCAGAGTCTCTCATAAGGCAAGCAATGCAAAGCCTGGGTGCTATAGATACCATGTCAAAGTTTGTGAGTTTGATCGTGGGTGCAGCCCTGGTCCTCATTATTATCTATATCAATGTACTTAATAGAAAAAAAGAGATCGGTATTTTAAAAGCAGTAGGCATTACTCCAAGATCAATAGTATTATCCTATGCGTTCCTTAGCATGTTCTATGTTTCCTTAGGAATATTTGCAGGATTGGTATTATACTTTGCACTTATGCTTTACTTCCAGGCAAATCCGGTAATATTCTACGAAACCATGGAAATAAGTCCCCAGATCGATCCTGTGCTGCTTATCGAAAGCATAGTTACCATGCTTACACTATCGGTGATAGCCGGGATACTCCCTGCCTGGAGTGTATCAAAAGAGAGTATACTCAAAGCTATATGGAGTCGATAAAAAATGATCCTGGTAAAGGACCTGAAAAGGTATTATGGGACAGGGGGAACTGCTGTCAAGGCTCTCAAGGGTGTTTCGTTCGAAATAAAGAAAGGGGAATTTGTAGCGATAATGGGTGCATCCGGAAGCGGAAAAACAACTCTGTTAAGGATATTGGCATTATTGGACGACGCAACGGAAGGGGAATATACCATTCGGGGATTGGAGGTTTCCAGCTTGCCTGAAGCAGAAAGAAGTTATTACAGGCTAACGCAAGTCGGTTATGTCTTTCAGGACTATGCACTCATCAATGAAATGAGTGCTGCAGAAAATGTTTATATTCTTTCCATGATGGAAGGAAAATCAAGAAAAGCATCTCGTGAGACTGCTCTTGAAGCCTTAGATAAGGTTGGTCTAAAAGAAAAACATAACAGGATTCCTGATGAATTATCCGGTGGAGAAAAGCAAAGAGTGGCAATCGCAAGAGCCATAGCAAAAAAACCTGACATACTGTTTGCCGACGAGCCGTGTGCAAACCTGGACACTAACAACTCAAAACAGGTACTGGATGTGTTCAAAGAACTGAATGAAAAATATGGCCAAACAATTGTAATGGTAACACATGAACTGTGGCATACTGATTATGTTGACAGGGTAATCACTCTCGAAGATGGCAATTTGGTTAGCGATGAGATAAAACGAAAGGGGTAAAGAATGAAGGATTTCATTTAAGACCCCAGTAGACCTTAAATTCCAATCAGACCCTGTGCACTTAGGGTCACTGTGAGGAGTCAGAAGGTGGGTCAGAAGGTGGGTCAGAAGGTGGGTCAGAAGGTGGGTCAAAAACCCGTAAGTTCTTCTGTCCCGGAAAAGGGGTATGTTTCCCCTGGCTGCCTCTCCTTTTCCAGTTCCATCAAAAGCTGTTTGCAGCCGGTATATTTGTCAGTTTCTTTGGCAATGGGCAAAAACCCGCATTTTTCGTAAAAGTGAAGGGCATTTTTGTTTTCCCGGTAAACCTTCAGGGAGAGGTTTCCTTTCAGGGCTTTAGCATGTTTGATAAGGGCTGTACCTATCCCTTTTCCCTGCATCCCGGGTTTGACAAAGAGGGCGCACACTCTCCCGCCTATCAGGGAAATGAAACCCTGAACTTCCCCTTCGCCCTCAAAAACCCAGTTCTCGACAGCAGGAAAGTACGTGTTTCTCATCGCTTCCTTCTGTTCCGCCCAGAATTTTGCAGGGACAAAAGCATGGGCAAGCACTGAGGCATCGTACCAGATTCTTATGAGTTCCTCAAAGTCGCCTTCTTCGCAAGGTCTGATCAATTCAACCCGTTCCTGATTTTTATCCAGATCTCTTTTATTAACCGATATTTAAAATTCCATTCCTATAATTCTATGTCGGCGGGTTCTTACAAAAGGATATCGACTGTCAGGAAGCTGCTTTTTTTCCGGGATGGATTAGTCTGAGATAGAAAACCGCTTAAATGTCCTGGAATACTTCAATTTTCAAAAAAGGTTTTAATGAGAAAAAGATCCGAACCAAAAAGAAAAAGGTCGGAAATTTTTTTATCTTTTATTTTATGGACTCAATCTTCTGGATCAAGTCATTGGCATAGCCCTCGGACAACTTCATGCAGTTTTCGGATAACTCCTTGCAGGAATCGATGGGTACTACTTTTACCAGTTCTCCAAACTGGGATACGTACACTTCGGGTCCGTGAGAAGTTTTCACTTTCATGAACGTATATCCATTCGAAAAGGTCATTCTTTTAACCTCCACTATCTACTATGTCGGGCATACCATATAAACATTTTTTAAATTATTAATCGTGATATAAAATGTCTATTGAACTTGAATGTTAAATTATATTTGTAATCATTGAGGGATAATTTAAATGTGTAATAAAAGGAAAATTTAAACAATATGGGGGGAAATGAAAGTCATTTTTATGACTAAGTTCACAGAGTTAATGAGTCGCCTGATCTTCCGGAAACTGGCATGGGGACGACTGGGGACGACTGAGGATATGCCGGATAAGTTAAAGCGGGGCTGAAGCTAGGGCGAGACTGGGAGTATGCTTGAGAACATGCTTGAGAACATGTTTGAGAACGTGCTTGAGAACATGCTTGAGAACATGCTTGAGAACATGCTTGAGAACATGCTTGAGAACATGCTTGAGAACATGTTTGAGAACATGTTTGAGAACGTGCTTGAGAACATGCTTGAGAACATGCTTGAGAA
>JAENYU010000006.1:109612-129331 GCA_016841625.1 Methanobacteriota archaeon | reverse complement strand
TTGAGAACATGTTTGAGAACGTGCTTGAGAACATGCTTGAGAACATGCTTGAGAACATGCCTGAGAACATGCCTGAGGCAGGTTTAAGGAAAAAAAGTTCCGGGGTCACCGGAAATTGTTAAGAGTTTTAAGAAGTGCTTCCTCATTCCTTACAAGGGAAGCCGCAGAAACTTCGATCATCAGGTTGACTATACCGTCCGAAAGCTCCCTGAAATCGGTCCGGAGCCCGATGACTGGTTTGCCTTTTGCGTAAGCGTAGCCGATTTCCCATGCCGTTCCGGAGTCCACGTCCACACCGTCGAGGACTGCAACCACAAGGTCCGAACTATCCACTCCTTCTACACAGAGCTGGAAAATATATTCCTGGTTCTGGTGTTCACGCTCTTTTTTTGCATCCTCTGCATCTTCCTGGGGTAAAAAGACGGCAAAGCCTTTCTCATGAAGCATATCCCTTAATTTCCGGTTGAATTCCAGTTCCGCATGGGTGAAAAGGGGGCCTGCAAGGTAAATTGTCTTTTTTTTGGTCAATTTTTTCCTCCGCTACTTTTCAGGACTATTTTTTCGGGGGATTTCCTGAGGAAGAAAGGGAATGGTCTGTGAAATAGTTTGCTGATTTTAATAACATTTGAAAATTATAACAAGTTTAATTTTCTAAAAACATCCTTAGCCGCAATTTCGGCACTCTTATCAGCTACCAGAGACTCGATGTGCCTGTACATGTCATAATTTTGCCCTAATACAATTTCATTATTCTATTTTTTTTGAGTGTTTTGGTTTTTCTTCAGGCACTTATCCTGTATGTTGCAGTGTAACTTTATTTTTTTAAGTATCCGGTTCAATCTATTTTTAAGTTATCAGAGAGTTTGTTTCCCGAAAAGGGCTGTCTTTACTCTCTCAGCTGTCTTCTCTCAGCTGTCTTTCCCAATAACAAGTTTAATAATGTGGTGCATATATTACACAGGTGAGTGAAGACCATGATCAAGGCAGGAATTATAGGAGCTTCCGGATATACAGGAGGAGAACTCTTACGCTTACTGGTTAATCATCCTGACGTTGAACCGGAGCTTGCCACTTCCCGGAGTCTTGCAGGAAAGCCCGTAACAGGTACCCACAGGCACCTGGAAGGTTTTCTGGACCTCAGGTACGAAAACCCGGACCTTGAAGAAGTCAGGGAACGCTGCGATGTTGTGTTTGTGGCGGTGCCCCACGGGACTGCAATGAACTATGTCCCTGAACTGCTCGACGGCAGCACGAAAGTGATAGACCTGAGTGCTGATTACAGGCTTGAGACTTCGTTATTCGAGAAAGTTTACGGCATGACCCATGCCGACCCCAGAACTGCAGTCTACGGGCTTGTGGAACTTCACCCCGAAGCTGCAAAAGAAGAACTGGTTGCAAACCCGGGGTGTTTTCCCACGGGCGCGACCCTCTCGGCAGCCCCACTTGCGGCAGCAGGGCTTATCGACATGGCAATTTTCGACTCCAAAACAGGGATTTCAGGGGCCGGCATAAGCCCTTCGGGAACTTCCCATTATCCCAACCTTGCGGAAAACATAATCCCTTACAAGCTCACTGCACACAGGCACAGGGTAGAAATTATCCAGGAACTTAACCGGCTCGACGGAAAGCTCCGGAACATCAGTTTCACCCCTCACGTTATCCCTTCCATCAGGGGCATCTTCACAACCGGCCATATCTTTACGAAAGAGCCCCTTTCGACAGGAGATGTACAGGCGCTTTATGAGGAGTTTTACAGGGATAAGCCCTTTGTGAGGCTCCCAGGAGGAGTTCCTTCCCTTACTGCAGTCCGGGGTTCGAACTTCTGTGATATCGGTTTTGAGGTGGACGCGGAAAACAACCGCATTGTAGTGCTCTCGGCAATCGACAATCTCGTAAAAGGTGCATCAGGGCAGGCGATCCAGAACATGAACCTGATGTTCGGGCTTGGAGAAACCCGTGGGCTCTGGATGCCTGCGGCGGCACCGTAAACTAAAAGCAGTATTTATTCAGGCACTGTCCTGTATTTGTGCTAACAGTATTATATTGAATGTCTGAACTGAAGGTATGTACTGAGGGTTTGCACTGAAGGTATGTACTGAAAAGTCTGAACTAAAAGTTATGTGCTGAAAGTTATTTACTGAAGAGTTAAATTGAAAAGGTCTGTAGCTTGCAGGGCAGGCGAGAACATATAACTGGTTACGTATAAAATCAAAGAATGGAATCTATTTCAGGGGTAGTCAGATGAAGGTAAAAGATATCATGAATCCTGATGTGGTCTTCTGTAAACCTGAAGACAGTGTCCGCGACACCGCAAAAATTTTGAAAGAAAACAATATCAGCGGGGCTCCGATCCTTGAGGACGGAAAGCTTGTGGGAATCGTGAGTGAAGCCGACCTGCTCAAACTCCTGATCCTCCCCGAACACGGTGGGCTCTGGCTCCCGAGTCCCTTTGAGGTGATTGAAGTCCCGATCAGGGAACTCCTTAGCTGGGAGGATACCAAGAAAATGCTCTCGGACGTTGGCACAAGGCAGATCGGGGAGATGATGAAAAAGGACGTTTATACTATATCTCCCGAAGCGTCGGTGGAAGAAGCTTCCGAAATTATGATCCGGCACAGGATCAACAGACTCCCTGTGGTGGAAGAAGGACGCGTTGTGGGCATTGTCACCCGGGGTGACATCATCCAGGGAGTTGCAAAAATCTGAATGATCTATCATAATGTCCTGATGGATCTAACATCCTGATGGATGTCTAAAATGGAAATTATTAAACTGAAGGGAGATTGGACAGGGGGCTTTCCATGAAGAAACTAGATGATGGTATCTGTGCGGTCCAGGGCGTGTCCGCGAACGGGATCAAGGAAGGAAAGATGGGGCTTGCGGTCATTCTTGCGGAAGGGCCGGCCGCAGGTGTCTTTACCAGGAACAGGGTCGTTGCGGCTCCGGTGCTTCTGACCCGGGAACGCATCGAAACCGAGAACCATCTTTCTGCTGTGATCGTGAACAGCGGGAGTGCAAATGCTTTTACAGGGGACGACGGCTACCTTGACGCAATGGAAATGGCATCGATGCTTGCCGGAAAACTTGACATTGACCCTGAACTGGTTGCCGTTGCGTCCACAGGGGTGATCGGCAGGAGGTTAGACCTCGGGCTGATCGAAAAGCAGCTTTCCGAAGTGCTTGAAGCAATGGGCAGTTCTCCCGGCTGCAGCCAGGCGGCTGCAAAGGCAATCATGACCACTGATACGGTTTCCAAGGAAGCAGCCGTGGAACTTGACTGCGGGATCAGGATAGGGGCGATTGCGAAAGGTTCCGGGATGATCGAACCTAACATGGGAACCATGCTCTGTTTTGCCTACACTGATGCGAGAGTGCCCGCCGACGTGCTGGACGCGGCACTTCGAAAAGCCGTGGACAAAAGTTTCAACATGGTCGTGGTAGACGGGGACACCAGTACGAATGACATGGTGCTGTTTACCGCCACATGCAAGTCAGGGATCAAGCCCTGCCTGGAATGCCTGGACGAGTTTGAGGAAGGAGTCCAGTACGTGCTCACGGAACTTGCAAAACAGATGGCAAAAGACGGAGAAGGTGCCACAAAACTGATCGAAGCCAGGGTAACGGGTGCGAAAGAGTATGAAGACGCCTCCCTGGCTGCAAAAGCCATAGTCCGGTCTCCCCTGGTCAAGTCCGCTATTTTCGGGAATGACCCGAACTGGGGCAGGGTCCTGGCTGCAGCCGGGTATTCGGGAGCCGAACTCGAGCAGGACAAGCTTTCCCTTTCCTTCGCAAGCGGGGCAGGGGAAGTCGAGCTTGTGAAAGTAGGGGAAATTTCCGGGTCCGCTTCCCCGGAGCTCCTGAAAAAGATAATGGCAGGTGAGGAAATCGTCATTACCCTTGACCTGGGACTGGGCGAGGAATCGGCAACGGCATGGGGATGTGACCTTACGTACGACTATGTCAGGATCAATGCCGAATACACCACCTGACGTCCTGGATGAGCCGCAAAAATGAGTCGGTTCCCCGGGTTCGGGCAATGTTATATAAAATGAAAATAAATTAACCTGAAATAAATTAAGCTGAAAGAAAATAATCTTAATAAAGGGATTAATAGAATAAAGAGCCTTTTTTATTGCCTTTGATGGGTGAAGCGGCTCTTTTATTTTCTGATTGTCTTATTTAACTCTCCAGGGGGGTTTTACGTAAGTGGACCTAGAAGAATGGGAACAGCGCCACAGAGATGCATTTTACAGCGTAAAGGAAGCTCTTCCTTACCTGGACGGGATCTTTGTTGCCTACAACAGCAATATTGATGCCATCAAACATTTGAAAGAAGAAGACCTTGCAAAGCTGCTCGGGCTTTTTGAAGATGCCGAAATCCAGGAGAGGATTTCCGCATACCCGAGGGAGATCAACGAAGCTCTCGATTTCCTTGCCCGCCTGATGATTTCAATGCAGGAAGGGAAAGCCGCCGAGGTCCCGACATATACTGCGGAAACCCATGAATGGTTAAAGGGAAACCTGGGTTTTGACTATGCCCGCATGGGAGGGCAGGCCGGGATAATTGCGAACCTTCTAGCTCACCTGGACCTGAAAAAAGTTGTCGCTTACGTGCCCTGGCTCTCGGAGGAACAGGCTGGCTACTTTGCCCCCTCGGAAAGTCTCCTTCACCCGAAGGTGGAGGGGGGAAAAGTCCTCCTGAAACACCCTCTTGAGGCTTATAAACCGGGAATCGATTCCAAGGTCAACTGGATCCTCGAGTATTCGAAAGACCTGGAAGTAAACTTTGGGGGAAACACTTTCAAAGTCCCCAGGGATAACCGCCTGATCGTCTCCTCGCGCCCGAAATGGCTCCGCCTGGACATGGATAAGGAGGTTTACGAACAGCTTGACTCCCTGGGCCCTGTTGACGGGGCTATGCTCTCCGGCTACCAGATGATCAAGGAAGAATACGAGGACGGGACAACGTATAAGGACTATGTTGCAAACTCCGTCAGGGCAATTGAGAAACTGAAGTCCCTTAACCCCGAACTGCGCATCCATGTGGAGCTCACGTCCATCCAGAACCGGGTGATAAGGAAAGCCATACTGGAAGAAATCGTTGCCGGACACGTCCATTCCCTGGGCCTGGACACCGTGGAGGTGGCAAATGCCCTGAACGTGCTGGGCCACGAAGAACTCGCCTACGCGGTAATCCGGAAAGGGGAAAACGGGATCATGGCGCTTTATCAGGGAGCTATCCAGTTGCTCCATGACCTCTCCCTTGAGCGCGTACACGTGCACTGCCTTGGCTTTTACATCTGCACCCTTGCAAAAGGCCACCCCCTTACCCTGAAAGAGCACAGGGACTCCCTGCTCTTTGCCTCCTCCCTTGCAGCGACCCAGGCCCTTGAGGGGAAAATAGAGAGTCTGGATGAAGCCGAAGTCGGGCTGGAAGTCCCTGTTTCGGAAAAAGGGCTCGAAGACCTGGAAAATTTCAAGCTCTACTGCGTCGGCAGGAAACTCTGCTCCCCGGATGAGTTCGAGTACGGTTACATCTACGGCCCCTCTCATGACGCTGTGATCGTCCCTTCAAAAGTTGTCAGCAAGCCGAAGGCCACTGTGGGAATAGGGGACGCGATTTCCGCAGGAGCTTTTGTGGCTATGCTCGCTAAAATGAAGCAGAAATGGGCCGATAAGTAAATCCCCCTGGCTAAAAAACCGATTAATGAGGGCATGTAGATGAAGATACTTTGCGGCTACAACGTAAACATCGATTCGGTGTACAGGATGGGCGGGGCCGAGCTTTCCGAACTGCTGGAGTCTTTCGAAAGCTCCGTGATCCTTAAAAAAATAGATTCGCCGCCCGGCAGGATTGATTCAAAATCCGATTTTGCGGCAGGGCTTGCCTACTGCATGAAAAACGGGTGTGGAGCCGAATGGCTGGTGTCCAACCCTCTGGTTTTCGACTTCCTGAAAGAACGTTATTTCGAAAAGTCCCTGGTTCGGATGGGGGGTAACGCCGGGATCATGGCCAACACCCTCTCCGAACTCGGGACTTCGCTGGTTGTCCCGAATGTTGCTGTTCCTTCAAAGACTCAGCTCTCTTTGTTTTCCAGAAAAAGTGTGTATTTCCCTAGAAACTCTTCAGCGAAGGGTCCGGAGGAGGCTGAAGTCAAGAGTAAAGTTGACAGGAGTAAAGTTGATGCCTCTACCCCCCAGCAGGACCCTATCCACTTCGTCTTCGATTTTTCGGAAGGTGAGATCTTTTCCATTTACGGGAAGCCGTTTACCGTTCCCAGGGAAAACCGCTTCATAGCGACCTGCGACCAGCTCAACTTCAGGCTTTTCATCAATCCTGATTTCGATGCCTATGTCCTGGAGCATGCCGGGGAGATGGACGGAGCTTTGATTTCGGGTTTCCATCTCCTGCTCGGAGAGTATCCTGACGGGAGCAGCTACCAGGAAATTATTGAAAAGGTCCTTTCCCGGGTCCTGGCCTGGAAAGCCCGGAATGAAAGGCTCAGGGTCCATCTGGAGTTCGGACATTTTGCAAACAGAAAGCTTGCCTTCACTGTTTTTTCGAAGTTTGCCGGAATAGTTGACAGCCTGGGAATGAACGAGGACGAACTTGCAAGCTTTCATGAACTGCACGGAGTCCCGGTTGAAGGGGTCTTCCGGATGAATGCGGAAGCTGTGGGAAAAGCTGCTTCCTGCCTGGCTTCCCTTCACGGGCTTCGAAAACTTGTTGTCCATACGAGGGAGTTCGTACTGGCTGCGGTCAGGTGGGACGAAACCGGGTCTTATTGCGGGACCCCGGAAGGCCCAGAGCTAATCAAAGGACCATTTTTTTCCCCGGAGATTGAAAACGAACTCAAGGCTCTGGAGTTCGGGGTCAAATGTGCAGGTACATATGCAGCTTTGGGCAGGCTGGACGGACGGGACTTTGTGGAAAAAGGAGTCCGGGGACTTCAGGAAAGCAAATCCGGAAGGAAGGAGCTGGACCGCTTCCTTGAAGCCTTCGGAGGGGAAGCTTCTGGAAACGGGGCTTTCGCCTTCAGGGGAGGATACATGTTGTGCATGCTTCCCACACTGCTTTCGAAATCCCCCGTGACCACCGTGGGCCTGGGAGATACGCTTACGGCAGGGACTTTTTTAAGGAGGCTCGAGCTGGATGTACAGGCTTAAGCCCGATCTTTTCGACCTGAACTACACCCTGGACTGCGGACAGGTCTTCCGCTGGAACCGGGACGGGAACTGGTGGGCGGGGGTTGTAGGGGACCAGGTTGTCCGCGTCTCCCAGGAAGAAGACAGCGGGGAAGTTCTCATAGATTCGAAGTTTTCACCCGAGTTTTTCTCGAATTATTTCCGCCTGGACGACGACCTCCGTTCGATCTACAGAAGCGTTAACAAAGACCTGCTCATCGACAGGGCGATCAACAGGTACTGCGGACTTCGCCTGATCCGGCAGGACCCCTGGGAATGCCTGGTTTCTTACATGCTGGCCACGGCTTCGAGCATCCCAACTATCCAGAAAAGGGTCGGCCTCCTGAGCATGTTTTTCGGGGAGGAGCTTGAGGACGGGTACTACAGCTTCCCTGACCCGGAAGCTCTTGCAAATGCCGACCTTTCCCTGCTTGATAAGTGCAAGCTAGGGTTTAGGACCGAAAGGATAAAAACCGCTGCCGAGGAGGTGCTTTCCGGGGAACTGGATTTTGACGCCCTCCACAGGCTTGAATACAAATATGCCCGGGAGAGCTTGATGAGGGTCAGGGGCATCGGGGAAAAGGTTTCGGACTGCGTCCTGCTCTTTGCCTTTGAAAAAATGGAAGCCTTCCCCGTGGACACCCACATCCGGCAGATCATCCAGCACTACCACATTGACGACGAGTACTTTGAAAACTGCAAGAATTTGAGCCGGATGGGAGACTGGGGCCGGGAGTATTTCGGACATTACTGCGGCTACGCCCAGCAGTATCTTTTCTACCAGAAAAGGGTTGAGGGTTTTGTTCCGCTTTTTTGAAATACTCCGTTGAGTATGATTTCTTGCGGGAACGATTTCTTGAGAGATGGGTTTTCAAAGCCACTTCCTTAAAAACACCCTGAACCCCGGGGCTTTTAAGCTCCGGACCTCTGCATTTTCCAGGACTTCAACCCCCTCATTTATGCTTTTCTGGATGTGTTTTCCAAGGGAGTGGTACCTTAGCTGTTCTTTGAGGAGTTCGGCTGCCAGGGGGTACTTGCGGCGGATTTCAAAGACGTATTTCCCGTTTTCGATATAGCCCGCAAAGACATCTTCTGAGTTTTCGTACTTTGCTTTGAACTGCTCGGCATGCCCCGGGACCCAGACCGGGGGTCCGATGTGTTTTTTGACGTGGGGGAGCGTGTTTGAGATCAGTTCGAGCATGACGACGGTTTCCTGTCCTCCGGCCCAGACTCCGGTCTTGATAACGGAAAATCCCTGTTCCTCCAGGAGGGATGCCGCGGCCTGTTCTGTCTTGTACAGCTGCGGGTAGAGCACGTCTTCCACGACGTCCGGGGTTTTGAAGACAACGGCAAGCTGGCCGCTTCCCCGCATTTCCATTTTTTCAAGGATTTCTTCGTCTCCTACCGGAGAGAGGGGTTCGGGGAAAAAGAAGTTCAGGTCCGGGTTTTTGAGAAACTCCCTGCAGTGGTCGATAAACATGCAGAATTTGTCCAGGGAGAGCGCCGCTGCCACGTTTCGCTTCGGGTCCGTCGGGTCGACCATTATCAGGGGTTCTTCGTGCTCTATTTCGGCATGTTTCATAATGTCGATTTTTTCTCCCGGTTTCCAGAAGCAGGCTGCTCGGACGGCATTTTCAAAGGAGCCGTAGCGGATGACCAGGAGTTCGGTCAGGTAGCCTGAAAAGCCCCCTGTCCTCAGTTCCGAGCCGTAAACCCCGTCTCCGCGCATGAACTGCTTCATGAGGAGGACGTCGTCTTCCAGCCCTTCTATGCGGGCCTTGACAAACTCGTTGTGAAAAGGTGTCCTGTCCACTGCTGATTTGATCCGGGAGGCCGAAGCGACCCTGAAACAGGGGACCAGGTCGACATCAAAGCCTTTGAATCTTATGTTCAGGTAAGGGTGCTCAGCGTGGCGGTCTTCGGCGTGTTCCGCACCTTTTGCAATTTCCCTTGCGATTGCCATGCCCCGGGTTTCAAGCCCTTTCCTGGCAGTCTCCTCCGGGAAGCTGATGAAGATATCAATGTCATGTGTCCCCGAAAGCCAGGTCCCCCGGGCGGCTGACCCCACGACTTTTGCAAAAACGTCAGGTACGCCCAGCTGTTCCGCAGCCTCATTTACTTTTGCGACCAGTTCTTTCTGGACGACCAAAAGCCTTTCTCTTTCGGCTTGTGAAGGCTTTATTCTTTCAAGAACTGCATGTTTCAAATTTTCGGGGATGCTACTTTGTGGTTCCATGCCGGGGTTGGCTCCATATTCTTTTTTCCATTTTTTTTATTCGTTTTTTATGCGTTTTCCATTTTGTATAGTTCAGAAATTGTGTTTTGTAACTTATAATTTGTGGATTTCCCGGTATTTCCGGTAAGAGTTTTAAGGCGGGGCTCTTTTCAGGGACTTTTTTTCGGCATCCGGGTGTTGGTCATGTCCGTGAGTCATTGATCATTATTGAGAAATCAGACACATTCAGCTTGTTTAGGCATCTTTATAGAAAGTTCTTCTGCAACCGGTTTTCAATGACTGCCCCCCACGACTCCTTTTCTTTCCTTTTTTGATCCCTTTTCTGTTCCTGCTCCTTTTTCCTTTTTTAATTCATTTTTATCCCTTCCCCCTTTTCCTCTAGAGTTTTCGTCATGATGCTGTTTTTTCAAGAAGGGGTTTTCAGGCACATACATATTTTAAATTAATTCAATGTTTGAAGGTGCAGAAAATGAATATACAGGGAAAAACAATTGTAAGATATTTACATATTAACAGAAGTACTTCTGATTCAGGAAAATTCTTACACAATTATTGAGGGGAAAAACATAAAGGAGGCTTAAATTGGAGATTAAAAATTATTTTAAAGTTTTATCTGTATTTTTAATGATTGGGTTCCTTCTCGGAACTGCAGCGGCGGCTTCAGATTCCGGAGACCGCGTGTGGGACGAAAATGCAAACCAGAACCTGACATACACCTGGACGCCGCAGACATATTCGGGCTTTTATTATGACCTGGATACCGGGGAAGGGTCGGAAAACCTGACCGTCCAGCTTGAGGACGGCAGCCGGGTCATTGATGATGAAAATCTGCAGTATTTCACAAAGCCCATAGAAACGGAATTCGAATATGGTGACTGGGGTTCATACCAGGTCATCGGGTTCATGGCAGAGCGCTACTTTGCGGGATATACTGAAGACTCCGACTTTGTGAAAGACGACATCAGCGTGATTTCGGACGGGCAGCTTTCGAAGGTTTTGCTTGATAGCGATGAGAAGCGTTCCTTTTATGCGGGTTCTTCTCTTTTGCTTTCCGAAGGCTATTCCCTGAACATTGTTGAAGTCGACATCAGTGGGGACAAGGTCTGGGTCCAGCTTGAAAAGGACGGAGACGTTATCGAAGACGCTTTCCTTGCCTCAAACGATGATTTCGTTTATGAAACGGAACTCGGGGATTCGGAGGATGTCCCCCTGATTGCGGTTCATTTTTCCGAGATTTTCAGCGGCAGGGAGACCACCGCCATCTTCGTTGAAGGGCTATTCCAGATATCGGACGAATACATTACAATTGAGGGTGGAGATGAGTTCGGGGAACTCGAGGTAAGTTCCATTTCCAGTTCGGGCATCAGAATGGAAAACAAAGATTCCATCTCCCTTAGCAAAGGGGAAACTGTCGAGATTATGGGCAGGCTCGGTTTTGTTGTGGCTGATGCCGATGAATTCCGCTTTGCTCCCTTTGTCGAGATCTCCGAGCCGGGAGTCTATGAGTTGAGGGGTACGGTCTACGACGAAAGTTTCAATACAACAGTCTGGACGCCTTTCAACTTTGAAGGCTTCTACTACAACATCGATGAAAACATCATCACTGAAAGCCTTGTCATCAAAGAACTTGGCGGCAGGACAATTGACGACGAGATGCTTGTCTACTCCACAAACCCGGATCTCGTGGAATTCGAGAGGGGAGGCTGGGGAAGCTACGAAGTCATCGGTTTCCTTGCCGAGAAGTACTTTGCAGGCTATCCGGAAGATGCTTTTGGAAGCTCGGACAGCGTAAGTGTGCTTTCGGACAACATCCTTTCAAAGGTCCTGATCGATGAGGACGATAAAAAGTCGCTTTTCACAGGTTCTTCCCTGATCCTTGAAAATGGCTATTCCCTCAAGGCAGCGGAGATCGATGTCAACGGGAACAGCGTGCTTTTCGAACTTTACAAAGACGGGGACCTGATAGATACCGGCATAGTAAGTTCTAATGGGGACTATGTTTACGAAACCGAACTTGGAGGTGCTGAAGACGTACCCTTGATCGCGGTCCATATAAGTACTGTGTTCAGGGGGCAGGAAGTTGATGCCATATTTGTGGAAGGAATTTTCCAGATCTCGGACGATTACCTTGAGCTTGAGGAAGGGGATTCCTTCGGGGAGATGGAAATAAGCTCTGTTTCCTCTTCCGGGATCAATATGAAAAACAAGGACTCAATCTCACTTTCAAAGGGCGATACCATTGACATTATGGAAAACGTCAAATTCAGGGTTGCAGATTCGTCAGACCTTCGCTTCTATCCCTTTGTTGAGGTGGTTAAAGGCGATGGAGGGCAGCTGGATATTGACATGCCCGATACCCTGGTGGTCGGAGAAGAGGTCGAGATTCTTGTTACGGCAAGAGGGGTTGCAGTCGGGGATGTTGAGCTGTTCTTTGAGGCAGAGAGCATAGGGCGCACGGGAGATGAAGGAAGTCTCACATACACGCCTGACACCGAAGGCAGCTTTACGGTTTCTGCGGAAAAGGGTGGGTACGTCTCCGGAAGTAAGGACGTCGATGTCCTTGCAGAAGGTTCCAGGAAACTGGAAATCGAAGTCTCTCCCGAACTCATCCGGGAAGGGGACACCATAAGCATAAAAGTCACGGATTCCCTTAACGACAGGTCTGTTTCCGGGGCCGATGTCTTCTTCGGAGGAGAACAAATTGAGGAAAGGACGGATGACTCAGGTATCGTTTCCTACTGGGTGACCGTGCCCGGGACCTATAAAATAAGTGCCTCGAAAGCAGGATATGAAGACGGGGAAGCTGTCATCGAGGTGATGGAACACGGGGCTGAATTTGTCTTCTCGGACCTGACCATTGAACCTCCTTCCGTTGAAGCCGGGGCTGCCGTTACGATCACCGTACAGGTTGAAAACACCGGAAGCGCCGCAGAAGAAAAGGTCGTGGAATGGGTGGCTTACAATGAAGATGTAGAAGATGCCGTGCGCGAAGCTGGTTCCGAAACAGTGAGTTTGGGGCCTGGGGAAAGCACGACGCTCGAATTCTCCCGCACGGAGGAAATGCCCGGAACGTATGCAGTTGAAATCGAGGACCTTAGCGGAAGTTACGAGGTCACGGAAAAAGCTCCTTTCCTGAGCGTTGCAATGACCCTGGGAATTCTGCTTACGGCGTTCGTGGTGTTCAGGAGGGAAAAGGAAAGAAAGTGATGGATTAAGGAAGTGATGGATTAAGGAAGTGATGGATTAAGGAAGTGATGGATTAGAAGGGGTTGTAAATCCCTTCTCCCTTCTTCTTCCTCTTTCTTCCTTACTTTTTTTCTTGTTTTTGCTTTTTTTCAGTTGATTTACTTCTTTTCTGTGCTCTGTTTTTATCGTCTTCCGGCTATGTCGCGAAATTACCAGCTATGAATGAATAAGGATCCGGTACAAAGGAATAAGTAATCAGCTATGAACGAATATAAATAGAATATAAGGTAGAATGTAAGAACCTGCAAAATGCAATGAGTGGCAAACCCCGGATACGGACCGATACTATGTTTGAGATTTTGTATAATTTCATCACTGAATACGCTTACCTGAACCTTTTTGTCTTGAGCTTTCTGGCTTCTACGGTTCTTCCTTTCGGGGCAGAGGCACTGTTAGTTGCGCTTGTCTACCAGGGTTTCAATCCTTTCTTTGTCGTTATGGTGGCGACAATTGGGAATTTTCTCGGGGCATGCACCACATATTATATCGGGCTGAAAGGCCGTGGTGCTATCGATAAGTACTTTTCTCCTTCGGAAGAGAAACTTGCTAAGAGTGAACGCCTCTTTAAGAAATACGGGGTATACACCCTCCTCTTATCATGGGTTCCGGGGATAGGGGACGTGATCACCATGGCTGCGGGGCTGATGAACCTTCCTTTTTTGGTATTTTCTGTCCTGGTATTTGCAGGTAAGTTAGCACGGTACGCAGCTCTTGCTTATTTTGTCGTGTTTCTTAACAATGGCTCCTCGTTATTATCAGCTTATCTTCTCGGCTGACTTTCAGGTCGGTAACTGTGTAACGAATCCTTTCTTCTCATTTTTGAATTCTCTTTCTCATTTCTGAAATCAAGTGAATTTTATTCATGACCCATTAATTTTTTCCTTTCGCATTAAGTTCTTTCAAAGGATGGCCTGGATGCGATATTAATCGAAATCTTTATATGTGTTCATGCTCAATATTTAATTGTAAAAACAAATTAAATTGATTTTTTTCTTCGAGCCGCTCTGCCACCTTTGCCCTCTTTTCGGGTTCGAAAAACGCGGCTAATCTGCGGTTATAACCTCCATTTTTTAACCTCCATTTTTTTTCTTTTCTTCATGTTTACGTCCATTTCGTATTTTTTTCCCTGTTTTATGCTTTCTGTGCATAATATTCCCCGGATTTTATTCTTCTCTTGAATCAAATTTGCTTGTTTTTTCCTGCGAGACCATCCTTTTCCAAATATTTATCTATCTGGATTTAATTTAATGCCTCGCATGCACTCGCTTTTTCAAGACCGTCATCTTTATATATTGTCATACGCAATTTAACTTGTTTTAACATCAATAATATTTACTTGATTCCGGGATTGTATGCTGATTGTTCCGGATAATATACCACGATATTCACTTTTCAAATTCACTGTTTAAATTCCCTACTCAAAATCCCTACTCAAAATCACTTGTCAAGAATTGGTGGTCTAATGCACGTAATGGAAGGTTTTTTACCTGCTCCCTGGTGGCAGATCTGGTTTGCAATCTCAATCCCCGTGATCGCATTCGGGATCTATAAAATGAACAAACTGGTAAACGAAAAACGCGAAATATTGCCTCTTCTGGCTGTCGCAGGTGCATTTGTCTTCGTTCTCTCCTCCCTCAAACTGCCTTCAGTTGTGGGTAGCTGTTCTCATCCTACAGGGACGGGAGTCGCAGCAATCATCTTCGGACCTGCAATTTCTGCAGTTCTCGGGACAATCGTGCTTCTCTATCAGGCCCTTTTCCTTGCCCACGGTGGGCTGACGACTCTTGGTGCTAACGTCTTTTCCATGGGCATCGTAGGCCCTGTGGTGGCATACCTGGTCTATAAGGCAGGGATGAAAGCCAGGCTTAACTTCTTCGTTGTAGTCTTCCTTGCCACGGCTTTTGGAGATTGGGCAACTTATGTGGTGACCTCTGTGGAACTTGCCCTGGCTTTCCCTGAAGGGGGAGTCCTTACTTTAACAACGTTCCTTGCCTCATTTGCAAAGTTTGGGACAATATTTGCGGTTACTCAGATACCCCTTGCAATCATGGAAGGTGCCGTTAGCGCCCTGCTCTTCAAGTATGTGATCAACCTTAAGAGCGACATTCTCGTGGAGCTAAAAGTAGTCGAAGAATCGGTTGTCCGCAAACTCAGGGGGATTACCGCATGAGCCGGAAACTCGAACTTATAGTACTTGCCATCGTCCTCATCTTCGCGATACAGTTCCTCTACATGTCCTCAACCACCGATGCCGAATACGGTGGGGCTGACGGGGAAGCCGAAGGCGTGATCAATGAAATCACTGGCGGGACCTACGAGCCCATAGCAGAACCTCTCTGGGAACCTCCAAGCGGTGAGATCGAAAGCCTCCTCTTCGGGCTCCAGGCAGCCATTGGTGCAGGGGTCATAGGCTACTTCTTGGGATATTACAGGGCGAAAAAAAACTATGAAAACGAGCTCGGTTACGGGAGCAAAAACCAGCCAGAGGGTGAAACCCCGTCTTCATAAGTATTCTCTATCCGAACTTTCCTTTCCATTCGGAGAAGGAAAGTTTTTATCTTTTGACTTTTATTTTTACTCCTCAGTTCGAATTCATCCATCACGGGTTCCCAAATGACAAATCTACTTGATGATTACGCCTTGATGAGTCCCCTCAGGTACCGGAATAACTGGCTTAAGCTGACAATCGTAGCCTTCGGTCTGCTCGCGGGAGTTTCGGCTACGTCCCCGATCCCCCCTTTTTTCATAGCGCTTTGCATGAGTTTTGCAACGGTTCTCCTTGCGAAAACTCCTCCCTGGTTCTATTTCAAACTCCTGCTGGCCCCCCTGGGCTTTGCAGCGGTGGGGGTTTTGATCATCGCTTTTTTCTCAGGTACCGGGGCTGAACTTTATTCATTCAGGCTTGCGGGCTATACCCTTGCTGTAAGGGCAGATGGCCTGGAGCTCGCCCTGCTGGTGCTTGCAAGGTCTGTTAGCGGGATGTGCTGCCTTTACTTTCTCTCCCTGACAACCCCCATGATCGAACTGTTTTCGGTCCTCAAAAAGTCCCACTTGCCGGAGTCCGTGGTCGAGCTTTCCATGCTTATTTACCGCTACATTTTTGTTTTTCTGGACATGGCAGTCCGAATAAAGTTTGCCCAGACCGTAAGGCTCGGGTACGGGGATTTCAAAAAGTCTTTCCGCTCTTTCGGGATGCTCGGGAGCACACTTTTCATCCGGTCCTGGGACCAGGGTGAAAAACTCTTCGTATCCATGAACTCGCGGTGCTATGACGGGAAAATGACAATGTTTGAAACCAGAAGGCCGGTCAAACCGCCTGAACTGCTGCTCACGTCCGCATATTTCTTATCCACTCTCACACTGCTCTATCTTACAAGAGGCGTGTCCATCATCTGAGGTGAAAAACATGACTATTCTCGAGACAAGAGGGCTTACATACTCCTACCCTGACGGAACCGTGGCTCTCAGGGACATTAATATAAAGATTGAGAAAGGGAAAAAGATCGCATTCGTCGGGCAGAACGGGTCCGGGAAATCTACGCTTTTCATGCTCCTGAACGGGACCATGAAACCCGAGAAAGGCGAAGTCCTTTTCCACGGCGCACCTTTCAAATACGCTTCGAAGTCCCTCAGGGAAATCAGGAAATCCGTGGGAATCGTGTTCCAGAACTCCGATGACCAGCTCTTTGCTCCTACCGTCTACCAGGACGTGGCCTTCGGCCCTGCAAACCTTGATTACCCGAAGGAAAAGCTAGAGGCCTGTGTGAACAGGGCGCTGGAACAGGTCGGGCTTTCCAATATCAAGGGCAGGCCTCCCCACCACCTGAGCGGAGGGCAGAAGAAGCGGGTTGCGATTGCAGGGGTGATGGCAATGGAACCTGAAGTGATCATCCTTGACGAGCCTCTCTCCAACCTGGACCCCGTGGGAGCGGACGAAATCATGGATCTCCTCAACGAGTTCAACCATTACGGGAGCACGATCATTATTTCAACCCATGACGTCGACCTTGCATACCGCTGGTCGGATTATG
This sequence comes from Methanobacteriota archaeon, assembly GCA_016841625.1. Lineage (GTDB taxonomy): Archaea > Halobacteriota > Methanosarcinia > Methanosarcinales > Methanosarcinaceae > MTP4. The sequence goes on along the minus strand of JAENYU010000006.1, from coordinate 112,633 downwards.
TTTACCTCATGTCGGACAGTGAACTTGTCGGGGAAGGGGTACCCGAGGAACTTTTCAGGCAGACAGAACTCCTGAAACTTGCGGGGTTACGCCCTCCTTCCTCCCTGGAAGTCTACCATGAACTTGAGAGGAGGGGCCTTGCAAAAGGCTACCTTTCCCCTAAGACCCTGCCCGAACTCGTAAATGCGCTGCGGCCTCCCGAGTTGATGTGGGTGGACGTGCCTCACGGGGTCAAAGAAGCCGAAACCCTTAACCTGGGAATCCTTTATGGGGAATATTCTCCCAACTCTCCCTACGAGGCCATTAACGCAAGAGTCCTGCACGTCCATCCGGGCGGTAAAGCCATCGTTGAGCTGAAACACCGCAGCATCAAGGCCGGTGGCATCCTGCTATATGATACGGACAATTATTCTTACCCTGAGGTCCTGAACATTGTCAAGGAAGGGGACATCACCTTCGTGGGGGCCATGGGCAAAAAGAGCAAAACCCTCGCCGAAGAGGACGGCATCTTCCTGGACGTCACTTCCGGGGTCGTTGACAGGTCCATCCTGACCTCCCTCTGTGGAAAACGCTGCCTCATCCTTACAGGTGGAGGCATGGTCGAGCACGCCTTCAAGCGGATCCGTGAGTACGTGGAATTAAGCGGAATCGAGTTGAACGTCGGCATATTCGGTGCGGAAGAAGAACTTCCCTGGCTGGAAGTGTTAGAGGAATCTGCTGAAGTTTTCCGGGTTTAAACCCAAAATTCCCTCCGCTAATTTTTCCATTATTCACATTGATTCGTAGCTCTTCTTAAGGAGAAGCGCATCATCCTCAAGGTTCGGGCTTTCGCAGATTACAAGCCCTTTGACCCTGAATTCTTTCAGGGCTTTCAGGAGCTCCGTGTAGTTGAAATCGGATTCCTTCAGGACAAGGTGTTTCTTTTCCCCGTTTTTGCCGTAATCGATCCCTGAGACGTGCATGTGCATGTTTGAGAGCCCTTCTTTTCCAAGTTCCTCTTCGACCCTGGCCAGGATAGCCTTAAATTCGGGGTAGGTATTTTCCTTTCCTCCCCTTGCGTGCAGGTGGGAAAAGTCCAGGCAGGGCATGACTCCTTCGATTTCCGCACTCAAGGCGAGCACCTCCTCAAGGGTTCCGAACTGGCTGCGTTTGCCCATGGTCTCGGGGCGGAGGACTGCCGGAATCCCTTCGTTTCTCAGCTGTTCGGTAAGTTCCCGGAGCGCTTTTGCAACTTTCGAATAGGTGCTTTCTTTGCTGCTCTTCTGGTAGAAAGCTGCATGTAAAACCACAGACCTTACCCCGCAGAGGCTGCCTATCCGGGCGGACTGGTAGATCCTTTCCATGCTTGCCTTCAATTTTTCCTCTTCCGGAGAGTTGAGGTTGATGTAGTAAGGTGCATGGACGCTGAGGGCTACACCTTCTTTTTCCGAGGCTTCTAAGACTTTTTTTGCCCCATTCTCCCGCATGCGTACTCCCTGCACGAACTCAAGTTCCATGCAGTCCAGGCCAAGTTCCCGGACTCGCCCGATACCTGCGACGCTGCTTCTTCCACTCGAGCTTCTGGGGATCCCCGCGGTTCCGAAAAGTAGTTTTTCAGGTGACATGTTTTTTCAAAAGAGTTTTCTTTAGTTTTCGCTGGTTTTCTTCTTCTTCTTCTTCTTCTTCTTCTTCTTCTTCTTCTTCTTTCAGCTTTTTCTTTCCCTACATGACTGGCTCAGCCCGGAAGGTCAGACCGTCCATGGGGCTCAGCCGGCTCCGGAGGCTCAGACAAGCCCCAGGAAATTTTTTAATTCCTTCGCCCTTTCAGGGGACACTTTTTCGCTAACAACTTCCAGAAGCTCGTCCAGGTCTTCGTCCAGGGACCTGACGTCTTCCTTGTTTTCCAGGGCCAGCCCTACCAGATAGTCCAGCTCTTCAGGGTTCAGTCTTTCCAGCCGCTCTCTGAAGTCTTCTGCAGACTCGGCAAACTTATGTGAAACAGGGCGAAGGATGTAGGGAAAATTGTGGCCTGCTCCCCTTGATATGGTGTCTCCCCTGGCTTCCGGGGCCAGCTTGTTGAATATTTCGATGTCCTTTCTGCTGAATTCTCTTGGCATGTTATGATTCTATAATCCTGTCTTGATTTATATTTATTGAAAACCGGAACTGTTTAAAAAATAAATTCGTTGAGGGGATATTGAAGGTATGTCGGAAAATCTGGTCAGAATATCCTGTTGGAAACTCCTGCCGGAAATCCGCCTGGCAGAAGAATCCCGAGGGAAACGAAATATCCATGAAAAGTAATTTTTGGAATATCAGGGGTTTTTGTTCAACCTGCCGTGCCTGTCTATTTCTCCTTTTGCGATCCTTGTGGTGGAGATCGGGATTTCGTCTTCTGCCATTACGTATTCCACATATTCTATTTTCAGAGGTTTCAGGCCCCGCTCCTCCCGCAGGTGGTTGATCTCAAGGGCTACGGGATAGGTTTCCGGGGAGACGATGATAAAGTCAAAGTCTTCTTTGATGGTGGGGCCATAGGGGTCGTTCAGTTTCTGGATTTCGTATTTTTCTTTGGGAATCTGAAGGTTCTCGATGTACTCCTGCAGCAGGGACTCCCTGCTCTCGTATTTTTCTATACTGTGGGTTTTGCTTAGCATCTCGTCCGAGGTGAGCCCTACGTATACCTTTCCATCCCCGGCTACTTCAAAAGCCTTTTCTAGAAGTTTGGTATGTCCCTTGTGCATGTATTGAAACGTACCACCTACGGCGACCTTTGGCATGATGGGTGATATTATATCAAATAAAATGAAGCTTTTGGTTTTTTTTACAGTTTTTAGAGCTGTCTCCTATTTTTTTCTTCATTTTTCCTCTTTTATGGTCGTTTCGGGAATTGATTACTTGCTTCTTTTTTCATTATCATTATTTTCCCACTTCTATTTTCTCTTTCTTTAATTTCTTGTCTTTTTTTCTCCCTGAAGCTGACTTTTTAAAGGTCAGAATAAAGGTCAGAATAAAGGTCAGAATAAAGGTCAGAATAAAGGT
>JAENYU010000006.1:89648-109602 GCA_016841625.1 Methanobacteriota archaeon | reverse complement strand
TAAAGGTCAGAATAAAGGTCAGAATAAAGGTCAGAATAAAGGTCAGAATAAAGGTCAGAATAAAGGTCAGAGGACACTGAATACTCCAGCCCCGAATACTTTCATCCCGCCCCCTCCAGCTTTATATACTTGCAAAACAATTGGGAAGCAACCATTATGCACCTTACACAAACATGTGCATCGTAAAGGAGTTATTCATAAATGAGCGAAATCTTACTGGAAGAGTTGCCCGGAGTTGGCCCTGCAACTGCAGAAAAACTCAAGGAAGCCGGATTTAACACAATCGAAGCAGTGGCAGTAGCCTCTCCTTCCGAACTTGCCAATACAGCCGAAATCGGGGAATCAACGGCTGCAAAGATCATCAATGCTGCAAGGCAGGCTGCGGATATCGGGGGTTTCGAGACCGGGGACACTGTCCTTGAGCGGCGGAAACTTGTGGGGAAGCTTACCACCGGCTGTACGGAATTTAATGAAATGATGGGTGGGGGCATCGAGACCCAGTCCATTACTGAACTGTACGGAGAGTTCGGTTCAGGAAAGACCCAGGTAGCCCACCAGCTTGCAGTAAACGTCCAGATGTCAAGAGAATACGGGGGACTGGACGGTTCGGTCATTATCATAGATACTGAAAACACCTTCCGGCCTGAGAGGATTGCCCAGATGGTACAGGGGCTTTCCGATAAATACGGCATGGAACTGAACCCTGAAGAATTCCTGCAGAACATTCACGTTGCCAGAGCATACAATTCCAATCACCAGATGCTGCTTGTGGACTCCGCAAATGACCTTGCAAACGAGCTCAAGGACTCTGATAAACCAGTACGCCTGCTCATCGTTGACTCTCTCATGGCCCACTTCAGAGCCGAGTATGTGGGCCGGGGCACCCTTGCGGATAGGCAGCAGAAACTCAACAAGCACATGCACGCCCTGCTCCGTTTCGGAGACCTGTTCAATGCCTGTGTTATCGTAACCAACCAGGTCATGTCAAAACCCGACGCTTTCTTCGGGGATCCTACCAGGCCTGTCGGGGGGCACATCGTGGGGCACACGGCTACTTTCAGGCTCTACCTCAGGAAGTCCAAGGGTGAGAAGAGGATCATCCGCCTTGTGGACTCTCCGAACTTGCCTGAGGGGGAAGCCGTGGTCGGGGTCACTACCCCAGGGCTGATTGACCCGTGATGCGGGCGACCGGCAGGGTGGAGCTTGAGAACCGATGTGTGAAAATTGAAGCGTGAGAATTGAAACATAAAAATTGAAGCGTAAACTTCATTAAGGAATTCACAAGCACAAAAATTTCAGGCGGGGAAATGTTTTAGTATCCCCTGCCAATCTCTTTTCAATGAAATTCAAAGCTATTGTTGTTGATATCGACGGGACGATCACCTGTGAAAAGAGGGAACTTCACCTGAAGGCCGTGGAGAAGATCCGTTCCCTAAATGTCCCTGTGGTCCTTGCCACCGGCAACATCCTCTGTTATGCCAGGACAGCTTCGAAGCTGATAGGCCTGACCGGGGCAGTGATCGCTGAAAATGGGGGTGCTGTTACTGTCCGTTATGATGTGAACGGCACTTTTGAGGAAACCATTGAAGAGTGCGAAAAAGCTTTTGACTTCCTTTCCGAACACTTCGAACTTACAAAACTGGATCCTTTCTACCGGAAAGCCGAAATTGCCCTTCGCCGGGATTTTGACCTGGAGAGGGCCAGAGTGCTCCTCAAGGAACAGCCCTTTGATGTGGAGCTCATAGACACCAAATACGCAGTCCACATCAAGAGCAGGATAATCAACAAGGGTACGGGGCTCGTAAAACTTGCCGGGATGATGGGCCTTAAACCTGAAGAGTTTGTTGCAGTCGGAGATTCCGCAAACGACGTTGAATTGCTTGAAGCCGCAGGTTTCGGGATCGCCGTTGCAAACGGGGATGCGGAGATTAAAACGGTTGCCGATTACGTAACTGAAGCTACATTCGGGGCCGGGGCGGTGGAAGCCTTCGAATTCCTTGAATTGAAGGGCTGGATATAAGTGGTTAGATGCTTTGGAAAGTCCGCAATTTACCGAAAATCCGTAACTAAAAACTCTGTACAATTAAAAGCTACAGTGAACAAATTCAAGCTAAAGAACGGGTTTCAAAATAAAAGGGATTACCCTTCTCCGAATATTCGGGGGAAGGGTAGCTGTAGAGTAGACTGAATCGGATCCATCGGGCTTGCCGAAGCAGGCGGTGCGACCCTTGCAGCCTCTGCAAAAATTGAAGAATAAGAGCTCCCGCTTGCTCTTTCCTTTCTGGCCTGCGGGATGCTTTTTGGTTCTGATTTTTCCTTTTCTTTTTTCAGTTCCCTGTCCGGGCTTTCATCTTGTCAATGATGATATAGTCTTTGATGGCACTCACGGAATCGAAAGGCAGGAGGATGTAGTTGCCCTCTTTTTTGTATTTGGTGGCATCAAGGTTGATATTCGGTTCGACCATCAGGTCGATAAGGTGTCCGCCTTTTATCTCCAGTACCATGTTGGTCAGCGTACCGATCTCTGTTCCGTCCGTTGCCATCACCTGGGTGTTGGAGATAAGGTTCCTTGCAAATACTTTAGACATTTTTATCGTGTCTCCGTCCTCAATGTAATGCGGGATATAGGTTAATAGGTAATGCTGGATTCTTACTTATTAAATTTTGTTTTATAACATTATATATTTTTTAAGAACTTTTTACCTTTTAGTGCCTACTCCCTTAAATTCTTACCTATATCCTATATAAGCGCTTGGTTCGGCAGGCTTCGTTCCGCCCTTAAAATGTTCTTCAATCTTTTCGTAATACTGGGTGATGTTTTCCGTTATTGTGGGCTTTACCTTCTTTAGAGCTTCCCTGAAGTGTCTCATCTCGATCTCTTGAGTATCAAAATTCTCGCGAAGTGCCAGCATTACCGCTTCTCTACACACCGATTCTATGTCAGCGCCCACATGCCCTTCGGTCTCGTCGGCAAGGGTCTCGAGGTTCACGTTTGCTGCAAGGGGTATTCTTTTGGTATGAATCCTGAAGATCTTGAGCCTGCCTTTCTTGTTGGGTGAACCCACATAAACTAGCCTGTCAAAGCGCCCTGGCCTCAGGATTGCCGGGTCCAGCAGGTTCGGACGGTTGGTTGCGGCGATTACAACCACGTCTTTCAGGGCTTCAAGCCCGTCCATCTCGGTGAGAACCTGGTTAAGGACCCTGTCCGAAGTCCTGCTGTCCGTGGATTCCATACTCGGCATGGAAGCGATAGAATCGATCTCATCAAAGAAGATCACGCAGGGGGAAACCTGCCTGGCTTTTTTGAAGGTCTCTCTTATTGCTTTTTCCGATTCCCCTAGCCACTTTGAGAACATTTCCGGGCCTTTGACGCTGATAAAGTTGGCGTTGCATTCCTTGGAAACGGCCTGGGCGATCAGGGTTTTTCCGGTTCCCGGGGGACCGTAGAGCAGGATTCCCTTGGGAGCTTTTATGCCCATGTTAAGGAATTTTTGCGGGTTTTTAATAGGCCATTCCACGGATTCTATGATGGCCTGTCTGACTTCGTCGAGACCTCCCACATCGTCCCAGGTTACGGTGGGCATCTCCACAAAGATCTCCCTCAGGGCTGAAGGTTCGGTTTCCATCAGGGCTTCTTCGAAGTTCTTCCTGGTTACCACTATTTTTTCCAGTCTCTCGGGAGGTATGGCTTCCTTTTCCAGGTCCAGGTCCGGCAGGTTTTCCCTCAGGCAGCGCATGGCAGCTTCCTGGACAAGTGCAAGCAGGTCCGCGCCCACAAAACCCTGGGTCCGCTCTGCCAGATACGTCAGGTATTCATTTATCTGTTTTTCCTTCTTCAGGGCTTCTACGGAGACCTCTTCAACCCCTGCCTCTACTTCTGTTTTTCCAACTTCACTGGCTGCTTCGGCTTCGGTTTCAATTCCTGCTTCCCCGGGCTCTTCGTCACTTTCAATGGGCATCCCCCGGGCGTGGATCTGCAGGATCTCGTACCTGTCGTTGACGTCCGGGACTCCGATATGGATTTCCCTGTCAAAGCGCCCTGGCCTGCGGAGTGCCGGGTCAATGGCGTCCACGCGGTTCGTGGCCCCGATCACGACTACCTGTCCTCTCTCTTCCATCCCGTCCATGAGGGTCAGGAGCTGGGCAACGACCCTCCGCTCAACTTCTCCTGTCACGTTTTCCCTTTTCGGGGCAATGGAATCAATTTCATCAATGAATATGACCGATGGGGCTTCCTGGGCCGCCTCTTCGAAAATCTTCCGGAGCCTCTCCTCGCTTTCCCCGTAGAACTTCCCGACGATTTCCGGGCCTGCGATGTAGTGGAAGCTGGCACCCGATTCGTTTGCCACGGCTTTTGCAATAAGGGTCTTTCCGGTCCCCGGGGGGCCGTAGAGGATAACTCCTTTCGGAGGCTCGATGTTCAGGTGGATGAAGAGTTCCGGGTGCTTCATGGGAAGCTCGATCATTTCCCGGACACGCATTATCTCTTCCCCGAGCCCTCCTATGTCTTCGTAGGTGACTCCCCTGGCGACCGTTTCGTAGCCCTGCACGGGTTTTTTCCGGAGTTCGATTTTGGTGGATTCAGTGATCAGGACGATGATGTTTGCAGGATCCGTTTCAACTGCTACGAGTGGGATTACCTGGTTTGTAGTCAGGGACTCGGTCATAGGATGGGTCATTGAGTTGATGATAGGAATGATGTCTCCCTTGAAAACCGGCCTTTTCAGGATATGCCGCTTTATGATCTCGTTTGCGTGCTCCCCGAACTGCAGTTCCGGTCCCCCCGCCTGGGTCATGCTTTCCGGAAGCGCCAGGATAACCTTGTTTGCTTCCGGGGCTTCTACCTTTTTGATGTTGACCCGTTCCCCGATTCCGACTCCCGCGTTTTGCCGGATAAAATTGTCAATGCGGACGATTCCCTGCTCCCAGTCCTGTCGATCCGCTCTCCAGACTTTCGCGGTGGTCATTTTCTTCCCCCTGATCTCCACGATATCACCGGGAGAGAGCTGAAGTTTCAAAAGTGCTGTTGGGTCAAGCCGGATAATTCCCCTGCCGAGATCGATAGGATATGCCTTTTCAACCTTTAACTGTATTTCTTCCATGGATCATCCCAAAAATAGTTATTTTTTGATTGTAATTTTTTGTTTAACAGTGTGATGAGAATGAGAACCCGATTTTTTCCCCGATTTTTCCGGATTGCGCGGTTCTGGTTCTGTTTGTTTCCTATATTAGATTCTCCTTTTATTTCAAAGATGCCCGTAACGATCAGACACTGCTTTCAGAAACCTTCCCTTTTTCAGATGTAGCCCCGGTTCTACCCGAATCTACGCAGTCATTTACACCCCATTTCCCCGGGCGCTGCCTGCCAACATCAGGTTGCTTCATGACACAGGTTGCTTCACGACACAGGTTATTTCCAATACAGGTTATTTCCAATACAGGTTAATGCCAACATCAGGTTGTTTCCCGGTATCAATTTACTTTCTTTTTCTCCTGACCTTTGCCCCACGTTTTTTATAAGGCACAGGTTATATTTTTTTCCTATATCCTCTATTTATTAAATAAGTTTGCTCTCTTCCCTGTTTTCTCCGGCAGGGTTAATATATTTACAGGTTGAGGAGTATAGCGTTTACTGGAATAAAGGAGTTCAAATCACCGGAATCAAGAGCTAGAATCACCGGAATCAAGAGCTAGAATCACTGGAATCAAGAGCTAGAATCACTGGAATCAAGAGTTTGAATCACCGGAATCAAGAGTTTGAATCACCGGAATCAAGATCAGGAATTCATTATATATCCCCTTATAATTCACCATAACGCAAATTCAGGAAATTGAAAGCATGGACCTTGAAAAAGCGCAGAATATTATTGTTAATTTTATCCGGGGCAAAGTAGACAAAGCCGGAGTTTCCGGGGCAGTTGTAGGCATTAGTGGAGGCATAGACTCCGCCCTTACCGCAACCCTTACGGTAAAGGCCCTCGGGACGGATAAGGTGCTGGGAATCCACATGCCCGAAGCCGGGCTGACCCCTGAATCGGACAGTGAAGATGCAAAATCCCTTGCGGATTGGCTCGGGATCGAGTACAGGACAATTGACATATCGGGCATTGTCTCGGCGTTTACGGATGCTGTCCCGGACAGTGAATCCGCGGAAAGGCTTTCCAGGGGCAACCTGAAGGCAAGGATAAGGATGTCTCTGCTTTATTTCCATGCAAACCGGATGAACCTCATGGTCATGGGGACCGGGAATAAAACCGAAATCTTCCTCGGCTACTATACGAAGTACGGGGACGGTGGCGTCGATATCGAACCCATAGGGATACTGTACAAAACCGAAGTCTGGGAGCTTTCCCGCAAGTTAGGGGTTCCCGAGCCCATCATAAGCAAAAAGCCCTCAGCCGGACTCTGGGCAGGACAGACGGACGAGGCCGAACTCGGGATGGCCTACGGGATCGTGGACAGGGTCCTCGTGATGCTGGAAGAAAAGCAGAGTCCTGAAAGAATTGAAGAGGTCCTTTCCATCTCGGAAGAGCAGCTGGAGTCAGTCCTCAGGCGTATCGAGAGCAACGAACATAAGAGAAAAGTCCCTCCTGTCCCGGAACTTCCTTGAATATTTTTCCTGAATATTCCTTGAATATCTCCTTGAATATTTCCGTGAACATTACTCTGGGTATAGTGAACAGGGAAGATTTCTTCCCCGGTAGCAACTTTTCTTTAACGTGAAGGAAATATTCTGCAGTCAGAGCGTTTTTCCCTTACAAGGGGTTTTGCCAGGTGCCTCCTGGCACAGGGCGGGACTTCGTAAAGACCTGCTTCAAGGTCCCTTTCGATTTCGCACCTGACTTTTGAAGGGGCCTGTATCCTGCATTTCTTGCAGCGGAACCCCTGTCCCTGCCCTGCGGACTTCATATGTTTCCCGCAGGTGGGGCATTTCGGGTTTTCTTCCGTGTAGAGGGGGGCAAGTTCTTTAATTTCGATTTTTTCGATGTTCAGGGTCCGGGAGTTCACGCTCCCGAAAAGTACGACCCTGTCTCCGGGAAGCAGTTCTCTTATAAGCGCCCGGAAGTTCTTGGTCGGTTCGAAGGCAGCGCAGTCAAGTTCGGCTCCTGCTTTGTCCCGGAGAGGAAAGATAACGTGTCCTCCGTGAATTGTTTTCGGGACTGTAGATACCGTGCCCTCCACCCTGTAAGAGTGCATGTCCCGGATTTCCGCGATGCTCTCCGCAGGCAGGATGTGCATGTCAGTGCCCTGGTTTGTCCTGTATACTGCAAAGCGCTCGGCTGGCTCAGCCCTGACAAGAGAGGCGGCTTTTGTGATGGTTTCGGGGCTTTTTCCCCGGATCCCAAAGAGTACCGGGTCCGGAGAGTGCGGCACGCATACCACAAGCCCGTTTGCGTGGTCCAGCGTGTCCCAGGTCCCGGGGTATGTCTGCCTGTCGGCTTCTTCCAGGCTTTCTTTTTTCACGGAGCGTGGGGTCCCCCATTTTTCCCGTTGCCTGTAAACCAGGTGTTCATAGGTGTGGTCCCATTCTTCCCGGTTCAACATGGCCCCGCAGGCTGCAAGGGCGCCGATGAGCCCTCTTCCGTTCTTGAAGCTTTTTGAGGGAACCCCTAGTTCCGAGATGAGGTTTTTTGCCTCTTCGATTGTGATCACGTCTTTCACTGCCTTTTCCAGAAAGGCCATGAGGATGGGTTTCAGGCGTTTGCCTTCGCTATCCTGGATGAAAACAGCTCCCGGATTTGTTTTTTCACAATCAAGCCTGGCAAATTCTTCGATTCTGGAGATGACGTGGCCCATAACTTTTTCAGGGCAACCTGTCTCCAGCCTGAGTGCGATGGCTGCGTTTCCCCGGGTCTTGTGGGGGATGGTGGGGTTCAGGCGGACAAGGAGCGGAGGTTTTTCTACTTCCCCGAAGGCCTGTAGTTCTTCGAGCAGCAGGGCTCCCAGGTACGTGGTGCACATTCCTTCGTTTGAGTCCGTGTCGTCAATTCCGATAATCATTTTCCCGAACTCCGATAATCATTTTCCCGAACTCCGATAATTATTCTTCCCATAATTCTGATAAATCATTTTTTCTGAATTCCGATAATTGTTTTTCCTGAATTTTCATTGTTCCGGATTTTTCCTCGGTGGGAGGTTTCGGCTCTCATCTTCACGATTTTACTGTATAATCATTATTCTCAATATAGAAATATATATATAGATGTTCAAACAGAGTCATCTATTGCAATGACAAAAGAAGTTCTCATACATCAAATTATTGATGTATTGTCTCGTGCGGGTTTTGTAGTTTCCGAGCGCTGCAATATCCGGCCTCGGAGTTTTGACATTGCTGCAAGGAAGGATAATACTCTCTTACTTTGCAAGGTTTTGTTTAACATTGACGGCTTGAACGAGGAAACAGCCCGGGAAATGAAGTACCTGGCAGACTATCTGGGAGGGTCGGCTATAGTCGTGGGAGCCAAGACCAGGGACCAGATGCTTGAGGACAGCGTTGTATATATGCGTTACGACGTCCTCTCCCTGAGTGTCCAGACGCTCTTCGATTATTTTCTCGAAAACATTCCTCCCCTGGTTTCTGCAGCGCCAGGAGGGCTTTACGTCTCCATAGACGGGTACATCCTGAAAAAAGCCCGTACGGATATTTCAATGTCCCTCGGGACCCTTGCTTCCATGGTGGGTGTCTCAAGGAGGACCATCAGCAAGTACGAAGAGGAAGGCATGGACGCTTCCATTGACGTGGTGCTCCAGCTGGAAGACATCTTCGAGATTGAGCTAGCTCGCCCTATCGATATCCTGAAACCCCTGGAGAGCAGGAAGTCCCGAAAAGAGCCCCGGCACGAAATGGAAGTTCCCAATCAACACTCACAGCCCCATTCCCCTCGTCCTGAGGACTCGGTTCTCAATATGATTTCCCTGCTCGGGTACGACATACTTACGACAGCACAGGCTCCTTTCAAGGCTATTTCAAAGGACGCGTCTTCCACCATCCTTACCGGGGTCAGTGAGTATAACACCACGGTAATCAAGAGAGCTCATCTCATGAGCAGCATTTCAAGCGTCACGAAGACCGAGTCGGTTTTCATCATCAACGGACATGCCAAAATCAAGTCCGTGGAAAACACCGTGCTGATCGAGAAAAAAGAGCTCGGGAAAATCAGTGATTCGGACGAGCTTATGACCTTCATAGAAGAACGCAAGGAAGAGAGCTGAGTCTTTTCTTCATGTTTTCGTTCTTTTTTTCATGTTTTTCTTCCTTTCATATTTTCCTTCTTTTCTTCATGTTTTTCTTCTTCCCTTCCCTTCTCTTTCTTCTCTTCAGAATTCCTCTTTCCTCTTAACTTTTCTTCTTTTTTCTTTCGGATTCTTTCTCTTGATTTTCCCCTGTTTCCAAAACCCTAATATATTACTGTTTCAATTAAGGGGCATCAATGACGGTAAAGATTGCAGTGCTGGTCTCCGGGCGAGGCTCGAACCTCCAGGCGATCATAGATAGCATTGAAAGGGACTACATAAAAGATGCAGTGGTTAATCTGGTCATTTCCAATAAAGCCGATGCCTATGCACTGGAACGTGCCAGGAAACACGGAATTAACGCTGTTTTTCTCGACCCGGGCGGGTACGACAGACCCGGATACGATGTGGAGATCCTGAAACTCCTGAATAAGTATGATGTGGACCTGCTCCTGCTGGCGGGCTACTTCCGGATCCTTGGCAGTGAAATCATTGAAACGTACAGAGACCGGATTTTAAACATACATCCTTCCCTCCTTCCTGCGTTCAAGGGGCTGCATGCCCAGAGGCAGGCTTTCGAGTACGGGGTCAGTGTTGCGGGCTGCACGGTTCACTATGTGGACGAAGGGCTTGATTCGGGGCCGATTATTCTCCAGAGCTGCGTGCCGGTCCTTCCCGACGACACAGAAGAAACCCTTACTGCCCGGATCCTCGAACAGGAACATATTATCTATCCCGAAGCTGTCAGGCTCTTTGTGGAGGGCAAACTTAAAGTTGAGGGCAGAAAAGTAAGACCCCTGGATTAAGCCGGTGGCCTGAAACCAATATCCGGGAATCCCATAAACAGCGACAATCAATCGGATCCAAAAATTCCCGGGCTTTAGTTCAGAATCTGAAACCGGAAGACATCAGATCGAGATTATGCCTGATTAGAAATGTGCTGGAAACAGGATATATTTCTCCCCCAATGTCCTCCTTGATACCATAATCTTATATGTATTTCAAAATTATAGGTAGTTCAGGAACTTACCGCCTGTTCAAAATTCCAGATTTCAAAATTCCAGATTTCAAAATTTCACGAGAAAAAAGTGTTCAGAGATTTTTTCAGGGAATTTCTTTATAGCAATTTACCGTCAAGCAATCCTATATCAATACCTTCAGCTTCATGTGTTGCAACTTCAATTGTTGTAAGCACCCAATTTAGCACTCAATCAAAGAATTCGTAATCTCAAGTTAACCGCTTAACAGCCAGTAAAAAAATCTTGATTTAGAATCGTGCTTTTGAGAAATTTTAAATGCATGAATTACCAGGTGACAGTCATGTCTTATATAGAAGAAATCGATCCGGAAATTGCAGCGGCTCTTGAAAAGGAAGCCGAGCGTCAGGAATTCAAGCTTAACCTGATCGCATCCGAAAATTATGCGAGCAGGGCCGTCATGGAGGCCCAGGGCTCAATTATGACCAATAAGTATGCCGAAGGGTATTCGGGCAAGCGCTACTACGGGGGCTGTGACTTCGTGGACGTTGCAGAAAACCTCGCAATCGCCAGGGCAAAGGAAATTTTCGGGGCAAAATACGTTAACGTACAGCCTCATTCAGGCTCAGGGTCAAATATGGCAGTGTACTTTTCGGTGCTGCAGCCGGGGGACACCATCATGTCCATGGACCTTTCCCACGGCGGTCATCTCTCTCACGGCAGTCCAGTGAGCTTTTCCGGGAAGCTCTACAACATCGTGCCCTATGGTGTGAACAAAGAAACCGAGATGCTGGACTACGCCGAACTCCTTAAAATGGCAAAGGAACAGAAGCCAAACATGATCGTCTGCGGGGCTTCAGCTTACCCGCGAGAGATCGATTTCAAGCAGTTCAGGGAAATTGCCGATGAAGTCGGGGCTTACCTCCTTGCGGACATCGCCCACATTGCAGGGCTTGTAGTTGCAGGTGCGCACCAGAGCCCGGTGCCCTATGCTGACTTCGTGACCACCACAACCCACAAGACTCTCCGGGGACCCCGTGGTGGCATGATCATTTCCAGGGACGAGGGACTCGCAACAGCGGTCAACAAGGCAGTCTTCCCGGGTCTCCAGGGCGGGCCTCTTATGCACATTATCGCTGCCAAGGCAGTAGCTTTCAAGGAAGCTATGAGCGAGAAGTTCAAACAGGACCAGTTCCAGACCGTAAAGAATGCTAAAACCCTCTGCTCCTGCCTGATGGAAAATGGCTTTGACATCGTTTCCGGGGGAACCGACAACCACCTCATGCTCGCCAACTTGAACAACCTGGACATCACCGGCAAGGATGCTGAAGCTGCTCTCAGCAAAGCCGGGATCATTGCCAACAAGAATACCGTTCCCTTCGAAACCCGCAGTCCCTTTGTCACCAGCGGAGTCAGGCTCGGGACCCCTGCCTGTACCACAAGGGGTATGAAGGAAAAGGAAATGGAATTAATTGCCGACTATATCGAAACTGCAATCAAGAATGCTGAAAACGAACAGCTCCTGTCGGAAATAAGCGGCAAGGTCAAGGAACTCTGCACACAGTTCCCGGTCTACCGCTAATCGAAGAGTTTTTGGGTGTTTCATTCCATGTCAGTCGAAGGCTATGAATCAAGAATCATAGACGGAAAAGCTCTTGCACAGCTTATTGAAGAAGAAGTAAGGACAGGGGTCGAGGACCTGGAAAGCGGCCGGGGGATTACCCCGGGGCTTGCAACCATTCTCGTAGGAGACGACCCTGCCTCCAAAATGTATGTCCGCCTCAAGCACAAAGCTTGTGACAGAGTAGGGATCAGGGCTGAAGACTACCTGCTCCCCGCGGGTGCCAGCCAGGAGGAACTCCTTGCCCTGGTAAAGGACCTGAACTCCAACAAAGACGTGCATGCAATCCTGCTTCAGCTCCCGCTCCCTCCCCAGCTCTCTCCCCAGAGTGCAATGGATGCCATAGACCCTGCCAAGGACGCAGACGGTTTCCACCCTTATAACATGGGCAAACTCCTGATAGGGGACGAGGGACTGGTGCCCTGCACTCCCTATGGGATCATAAGGGCTCTGAAAGAATACGATGTCCCGGTGCAGGGAAAAAATGCGGTCGTGGTAGGGCACAGCAATGTGGTCGGAAAGCCCATGGCTGCCATGTTCCTTAACCGGAACGCCACGGTCTCTGTCTGCCACGTCTACACCGACGACCTGAAAAAATACACTCAGGAAGCCGATATCCTTGTCGTTGCAGTCGGGGTCAAGCACCTGATCAAAGCCGATATGGTAAAAGAAGGTGCCGTGATCTTCGATGTGGGCATCACCAAGGAAGAAGACGGCGTATACGGGGACGTGGATTTTGAAAACGTAATCAAGAAAGCTTCACTTATTACTCCCGTACCTGGCGGTGTGGGTCCCATGACCATTGCCATACTCATGAGACACGTTCTCATGTGTGCGGAAAAGAGCCTCTAAAAGCCATTTTTTTGATGTATTTTTCCCCCGGGCACGGGGGATTTTCCACATTTTATTTTTCCCATTTTTTCTTTGCTTTCATCTTTTTTCGTTTCCCATTTTTTCTTCATTTTTCCATTTTTCCTTTTTCTTTGCTTCTCCGGGATAGTGGGGGCGGAAGTTCGGGGGTTTGCTTTCCCAATTGTGTTAAATGAATCGAAAACATCAATATTTTTATGTATTATTGAAACCTACTTTAACATAATTCCGCATAACCACGATAATAAATATTCACAAAATGTTATTAAAATTATAATTAAATTTATAGTTAAAATTGCAATTTATAATTCGCTTTTGATAAAAGCCCCTGACAACAAATACTGATATTAATATTCCAATAATAACATGCTGATATTAACATAATGAGTAAGAATTTAGACCTGCCATTCCCAGCTTTCCCTGAAATTCCCATATCCCCTCACATTGTATCTGAATGTTCTTTCCGGAACTTCTAATCTGTCAGGAGTCCGGACTACCGCCCTGAAAACCCTGCTGAGTTTTTCTCCTCTGTTCAGGCTTTGTCGGGCGCAGGAAACACAGTGTTTTTCCCGGGAGGCAGGTTTTTGAGTATTACAATTGAAATTTATTGAATCTGGTTGTCAAAAATGGTTGTTGATACTACTGTCTGCGGTCTGAAAGTTGGAGATCGATCCCCTGCGCATGTGATGGGCGTAATTAACCTGAGTCCCGAGTCCTTTTACAAAGGTTCGGTGGCTACCCCTGACTCCGTGCTCGAAATTGCCCGGAAAATGGTGGAGGACGGAGCTACTTTCCTGGACGTCGGAGCCCGTTCTACCTGGAGGTTTTCGGAGCCTATCAGCAAGGTTGAAGAACTGGAACGGCTTTTGCCTGTCCTGAAGGTCCTGGATGGGAATGTGGACGCAGTGATCTCCGTGGACACGATGTTTTCGGAAATTGCAGAAGAAACCCTCGGGCGGGGGGCTGAGCTCGTCAACGATGTTTCAGGCTTTAGCGCCGACCCGGACATGATAGGGGTTGTGGCAGACCACGGCTGCCCTGCTGTGGTGATGGCTTCGGAAAAGTTCCCTGGAGACCCCCTCGGGATGGACGCGATTATCTCAGCTCTTGATTCTATTATACGGGCTGCGGAAGCCGGGGGAGTTGACCCTGACGGCCTGATCCTTGACCCTGCCATAGGCAGGTGGACTGAAGAAAAACTTCCTCTCTACGACTTTGAAACCCTTGACGATTTCGACCGCCTGAAAATTTTCGAAAAACCCCTGCTAGCTGCCCTCTCTAGAAAATCCTTCATCGGAGATGTGCTGGGAAAACCTGCGGCTGAGAGGCTTTCCGGAAGCCTGGCCGCTGCAGCCATTGCGGTTTATAAGGGAGCCCACATCATCCGTACGCACGATGTGCCCGAGACTGCGGAGGCCGTGAAGGTTGCAGGGGCTTTGAGGAGCCGGACCAGCCTGGTAAAGGAAGCCCGCTATGAAGTTTCAGTGCTTGAAATTAAGACCCCTCAGGATGCTTCCCTGGTAATGCGAAAGCTGGGAGCTACCGGAGTGGGCTCGCAGGTGATGAAGGACAAAAGCGTCCACCTGGTGCTAAGGATCAGGAGGCTCACCACAACCGAGGCCCTGATAATAAAACAGGAGATACTTGCGCGGGGAGGCGACGCTGCCCTCACCCGCGATGCGGTTTCCCATGAAACGGAGATGACCGATGTCCTTGTGATGGGGACCCTGCTGCAGCTCGAACGCCTGGCCGGGAAACTGGAAGGGCAGGCCCGCAATCTTCCCCTGATTGCCGGGATGTTACGTGAATGTATCGCAAACAGGAGTGACCTGGACTACCGATATTCGAGGTAACTATGATCATAACTTCAGCAAAACCCTTTGAAGAGATCCTTGAAATATTAAAGGATGAAGACGATGTCTTTATAATCGGATGCAATGTATGTGCTGCAAAGCTGAAGACCGGAGGAGAACCGGAAGTCCTTGACATGTGCCGTCGGCTGGAAGAGCACGGAAAGCATGTAGTGGGCTGGGCTCTTCCCACCGCAGCCTGCAGTATCCGGTCTTACGAATCTCTTGTCGAGAAAAACGAGACGATAAAAGAGGCTCGCTGTATCCTTGTCATGGGCTGTGGAAGCGGGGTTTCCGCTTCAGCCAGTGTGGTGGACCTTCCTGTGTACGGCTCGAATGATACGCTTTCCCTCGGCGGATCGAGCGGCGGGAAACTTCTTAGCAACCAGTGCATTATGTGTGGGGACTGCACGGTCGGGGAGTTCGGAGGCCTGTGCCCGAAATCCCAGTGTCCCAAGGGACTTTTGAACGGGCCCTGCGGAGGGGCAGTTGCCGGGAAGTGTGAGGTCAACAGGGAAAATGACTGCGTCTGGGCTCTGATCTACGAACGTTTAAAGACTATAAACAGGCTTGACCTTCTTTATGTTATACATGCTCCAAAAGAGCATGCTTTTAAATAATTTCATTTCGAATATACTTATTTAATGCTTTTTAATTTTAGAGAAAAACTGAATTCCAGTAAATTTCTGGTTACTGCTGAAATCTCTCCTCCGAAGGGTACGAACGTATCCGCCCCCCTGGAAGATGCCAGCCAGTTAAAGGGCCTTGCAGATGCCCTTAACGTCACCGATAACCAGTGTTCCATCATGCATATGAGTTCACTGGCTTTCAGCAAGCTCCTGCTTGATGAAGGGCATGAGGTGATCATGCAGCTTACCTGCAGGGACCGGAACAGGATCGGGCTCCAGTCCGACCTCCTGGGAGCATATGCCCTCGGAATAAGGAACGTCTGTGTTATGACAGGGGACTTTCCTTCCTGTGGGGATCACCCGGGCTCGAAACCCGTTTATGATCTCGATTCCGTACAGCTTCTTGAACTTGTCCGAAAACTTGACGAGGGGACTGATCTTGCAGGAAATGGACTGGACGGAGGGACTAGCTACTGTACAGGGGCGGTTTCCGGCATAAACCCTCAAGATATCCTGCAGCTCATAAAACTTGACAAAAAAGTCAGGTGCGGAGCTGATTTTATCCAGACCCAGGCAGTTTACGACGTGGGAATGTTTGAGGAGTTTGTGGAATCAACAGTCCACCTGGACGCCCCTATCCTTGCCGGCCTGATCCCCCTAAAATCCCTGAGGATGGCTGAGTACATGAATGAACATATCCCGGGAATCCATGTTCCGGATGAGATCATCTCCCGCCTGAAAACCGCTTCGGACCCTGTAGAAGAAGGACTCTCAATAGCCTCCGGGACCATAAAAGAGCTGATGAAATTATGTAGGGGAGTTCACATTATGCCCATCGGGTCTCATAAGAACACTCCCCGTTTGCTTTCCATGACCGGGATTTCCGGGGACTGAGCCGAAAAGATCTGTCTCCCGGATTTACTTCGTGGCCATTAAATAGTGGTGCGGGTTTCACATGGTCAACATTATGTTTATTTAATTCATGTCACGTTGTGAACAGTTTAGATATAATTTGAAACCAATTTTGCCTAAATATGTTTTTATATGTTTCTTTTAATCTCTTTTTGAGTATAGTTATACCGTCTATGTCGTTTTGGAATAGTTAATACTGTATTTGGCCCACCCGGATCTTTTTCTTTTCCTGTTGTTTTTCTTTTTATACCCGCTTTTTCCTGATGGGGTATTTTTTTAAATTTTGGATACATTTATCAACAACTTCCCATATTTTAGGCTGGGACCTCCTTTTATTCCGTCTTTTGGTTCCGGATATTGAAGATAAATTATTGGTTTTCAAGGGCAGCAAAATGAACTCAGAACTCATTTCTATCCAGATGTTCGGAATTAAGACCCCGATTATAAGGGCAGGGGACGATGTTGTGCAGATACTGGAAGCTGCACTGGAAGAAGCCTGCGTTGAACCTTCTGAAGGGGACATTTTCGTACTGGCCGAATCTGCGGTTGCCACTTCGGAAAAAAGGGTTGTGGAACTCGAGCGTATAAAGCCCGGGGAAAGAGCGGTGGCTCTGGGAGAAGAATACGAGCTTGACCCCCGGGAAATGGAACTTGTGCTCCGGGAGTGTGATGAACTTTTCGGAGGGGTACCCGGAGCCGCCCTTACCATCACAAAAGGGATCCTTGCCCCAAACGCAGGGATTGACACTTCTAATGCCCCGGAAGGTTACGTTGTCCTCCTGCCCGAAGACCCGCGAAAGAGTGCTGAAATTATCCGGAAACGGCTTGAAGAACGCTTCTCGTGTAGGCTGGGGGTTATTATCGGGGACAGCAGGACCCAGCCCCTGAGGCTCGGCTGCACCGGGCTGGCCCTGGGAGTTTCCGGTTTCGTGCCTGTGGAAGATGCAAGAGGTGCTTTTGACATCTTCGGAAAACCCCTCCATATAACGCACAAAGCAGTAGCTGACAACCTTGTTTCGGCTGCGGAACTCTTGATGGGGGAGGGAGGGGAAAGGGTGCCCTGCGTGCTCATCAGGGGAGCTCCTGTCAAGCTTATCGACGAGTCTCCCGATATGCCGAAGATTTCCATGGAAGGCTGCATGTATTTTGGAAACGTCATCAAAGCTCAGGGCAGGAAAGAAGAGGTTCAAAAACAGGAACAAAACCCGGAAAGCAAATGATATTTCACAAATTTTGGGTCGGCTAAAAAAAAGCCTGAAGGGCTTCCTTTTCCGGATAAGTTGAAAATAAGGGTCCTGACTTCCAAGATAAGCGTTATATATGCTCGGAGATAATATATACTAATTGATTCCCGACCCTGTATTTAATAATCTCATCTTACGTTTACGATTCAGGATTGGGTTTCCGGGTAACTTTTCCGTACTGTTTCACAGGTGCGGGCGTTTGTCCGACTGTCAGGCGTGGATCGAATAGAAGAACATCAAAAGCTAATAAGAAGCTTTAAGGTATGCAGGTGATTTTATGAAACCAGTGTTATTGGACTTTTCCGCAACATGGTGTGGACCTTGCAGGATGCAAAAACCAATTCTTGAAGAACTCGAAAAGCAGTACGCGGACAAGGTCGAGTTCAAAGTTATCGATGTGGACGAAAACCAGGAACTTGCTACAAAATACAGCATCCATGCTGTTCCGACGCTTATCATTGAGAATGACGGGGCCGAGGTTAAGCGCTACATGGGGGTAACCCAGGGCAGTATTCTGGCTGCCGAACTCGATAAGTTGCTTTGATTCCGGTTCCCTGACAAAAGACGCCCGGGGCTCCCAGTGAACCCGGGACCATAACTTTTTGATTAAAAACTCTGGCTTTTTCATTTGGACAGTTTCCAGACATCTTTTCCTGTAAGTTTTTCCTCAGCCTGAGGCTTGGTGGATTCTCAGATTCGTGATTTTTTTTTCTTTGTTGTTTTTTCAGTTTGTTGTTTTTTATTCTGTCTCACCGAAAAAATGTAAATACCTTAAAGCTAATTCCCTCCAGATTGGTTTGATTTCAAAAAAGTTAATAGACCTTGGTGTCCTGGCGTTGCGGCAGCGGAATTCCCGCGGGAATTTCAAACCCCATGTTTCTCTTCGCTTCAGGGACGATGCAGGGAAGCTGCGCATGTTTTCCGTCGACACGACAAGGACCCCCAATAAGTATCCTCAGCCCGACGCTTACCTGATTACTCATGCCCATTCCGACCACCACGGCAAGTCAGCTATGCTCTCGGAGCGTGCTCTCTGTTCGGAAAAAACGGCAAAAGCTCTTGAGATCAGGCATGACAGGGAATATAAGGGACAGACTTTCAAGCTCGGGGAAGAGTTTGAGCTGGAAGGGGTTCGGATAAAGACTTTCCCTACGGAACATACTGCCGGTGCAACTGCCTTTTTCTGGGAAAACGACGTAGGAACAAGGATCCTGGTAACCGGGGACGTTAAGGACGCAAGCCGCCTCCCGTCCTGCGACGTGCTGGTCACAGAGGCGAATTACGGGGACCCGGAAGACCCTGCCTGCCACTTTGCGGATGACCTGGAAAGTTTGAAAAGTGCGATTCTCGAAAACGGGGCAGTCGCCTTCGGGGCTTATGAGTTCGGGAAAGCCCAGCGGGCCGTAGAACTCCTCCGGGGTTTTGGCTACGACGGGGCGATCCGGATGGATACAAGAGCTCAGCTACTTACCCGGAGCATGCTAGAGGACGCCGGGGAACTGGCAGGACTGGACTGTGCAGAAGAGGGCGGTGTGTTCATAGTCCCGCCCTGGGACCTTAAAAAGCTTCCCTGGCACCTGAAGAAATACGTGCTGAGCTGCCGGATGGATTACTCCTACCCCACAATAAGGATCAGTGACCATCTGGACGCCCCCGGGCTTGAAGAGATGGTCAGGAAGCTTGACCCCGAAGTTGCCCTTGTCTACCATCCCGGAGGAGACAGGCCTGCAAAGTTTTCAAAACATTTAAATTCCATTGGGATCGATTCGATATCCATAGATATGATCGGTAATGTTTTAAGTAATGAATATGTCTAAATCAGGGAAGTTCGCGCCGAATCCCTGAGGATTTCAAGAGATAACGGCCGTTCAGGAGAGTACGTACTTTGAGTAAGAAACCCCAAAGGTCCAAGGGTTCAAAGTCCCCAGAGACAAAACCCGCCGAATTAATGGAAAAACCCGTGGAAAATGCCGCAGAAGGTGGCGAAATCCCTGAAAAAAAGAGCTTTATCAAGGTAATGACCCCGGAAGAAAAGCAAAAAGCTCACAAGGACGGAATTATAAAAACAATAGTTGCGGCCATACTTGGGACCGTTGCCGGTTTCATTGTCTTCAACCAGTACGGGGCAGGCGAAGACAGGATCTGGTACGCCCTGCTAACGATTGTCTTTGTGCTTACATACTACCTCCAGAGGCTGATCTACCCGCAGCTTCAGATCGATCCGAAGGAATTCAAGTTCAAGGACTGGTTTTACGTGGAATTCATTGTCCTGGACTTCTTCCTTGTGACCTGGACCCTGCTTCTGAACTGAAAAGTTCTTTTTTCCTGAACTGCAAAAGGTCTTTTCCCGGGAAAAGGCCTTTTTACCTGATCCCTTTGTAACCCTTTTATCATCATTCTCTCATTGTTTTCGGTTTTTGGTCAGGTTTCGGTGCTCAGGGCAGGCCGGGGTTTCAGACTAAAACTGCTTGATAAAGACTTATAAAGCAGGGCAGGCATTTCATGAGCGTTATAAGCAGCTCAAAAGCGGTTCATAAACAGCTCAAAAGCAGCTCAAAAACGTTGTAATCGTACATTGTAATCGTACATTGTAATCGTACATTGTAATCGTACATTG
>JAENYU010000006.1:66165-89638 GCA_016841625.1 Methanobacteriota archaeon | reverse complement strand
TTGTAATCGTACATTGTAATCGTACATTGTAATCGTACATTGTAATCGTACATTGTAATCGTACATTGTAATCATACATTGTAATCGTACATTGTAATCGTACATTGTAATATCTCTCAAGAATTGTAATCATCTTATACAAATCAGGAAACCGTTACAGGTAAAACGTTATTTTCGGGGATTATCATGCGAATAGCGATACTTAATAAGGACAGGTGCCAGCCCAGAAGGTGCAGCAAGGAGTGCGAGAAGTACTGTCCCAGGGTCCGGACAGGGGACGAAACCATCGTTTTCGAGGAAGACGGAAAACCGGTCATCTCCGAGGAGCTCTGCGTGGGTTGCGGGATATGCATAAACAAGTGTCCCTTTGACGCCATCATGATCATAGGGCTGCCGGAAGCCCTGCAGGAACCCACCCATAGGTACGGGCCAAACGGTTTTGCCCTTTTCGGGCTCCCTGTGCCCAGGGTCGGGAAGGTGACCGGGGTTCTCGGTCCGAACGGGATTGGAAAGAGTACTTCGATCCAGATCCTTTCCGGAGCCCTGGTCCCGAACTTCGGGCAGGGGACGGGAGACTGGGACGCCGTGCTCGAACATTATGCCGGCACGGCGCTTCATGATTATTTCAAGGACGTGGTTGACGGGAAGGTCCGGGTTTCCCAGAAGCCCCAGTACGTGGACATGATCCCGAAAGCTTTCAAGGGCAAGACCTCCGAGTTGCTCGGGAAAACCGATGAACGTGGAGTGCTCGACGAACTTGTTGACTATCTGGATCTCCGCGGGGTAATGGACCGCAAGATCACGGAATTGAGTGGCGGGGAACTGCAGAGGGTTGCGATTGCAGCCTGTGCGGCAAGGGATGCCAATTTCTATTTCTTTGACGAAATCAGCCCCTACCTGGACATTCACCAGAGGATCAGGGTTGCTCGCTTAATCCAGGAACTCTCAAAGGAAAAAGCCGTGCTTGTGGTCGAGCACGACCTGGCGATCCTGGACATGCTCACGGACGTTATCCACATTGCCTACGGGGAACCCGGAGGTTTCGGTGTGGTCACCCACCCTAAGAGCGTGCGTGTGGGGATCAACCAGTACCTGAAAGGCTACCTTTCGGAAGAAAACATCCGGGTCAGGCCCGAGGCTATCAAGTTCGAGATCCATCCCCCGAGGGAATCTGGCGAGTTCGTGTCAAAGGTCACTTTCAACGCCTTTTCCAAACAATACGGAGATGGCTTTTCCCTGAAAGCCATAGGTGGAGGCCTCAGGGTGGGCGAGGTGCTCGGGATCGTGGGCCCGAACGGGATCGGAAAGTCCACCTTCGTAAAAATTCTTGCCGGGGAAATCAAGCCCGACGAGGGAGACCCCGGGATCGATGTCAAGATCTCCTACAAGCCCCAGTATATCAAGGCTGACATACCGATCCAGGTGCAGGACTTCCTGCGGGGTATTTCCAGGCGCTTCGGGACCAGCTACTACGAAGTGGAAATCGCAAAGCCCCTGCATCTGGAGAAGCTTTACGAACACCTGCTGACAGACCTCAGTGGCGGGGAACTGCAGAGGGTGGCAATAGCTGCCTGTCTCTCCCGGGAAGCCGACCTATATATCCTTGACGAGCCAAGCGCCCACCTGGACGTGGAACAGCGCTCCATGGTCACGAAGGTCCTGAACCGCTTTGCCGAAAACAACCAGAAGACCGCCATGGTTGTCGACCACGACATCTATATGATCGACATGCTCAGCCAGCGCCTCATGGTCTTTGAAGGCAAACCCGCTGTCTATGGTGAAGCCCACGGCCCCTTCAGTATGCAGGACGGCATGAACAGGTTCCTGAAAAACCTCAACATCACTTTCCGCAGAGACGAAGAAACAAGGCGCCCGAGGGTTAACAACCTGGATTCCAGGCTTGACAGGGAGCAGAAGGAAAGCGATAACTACTATTACGCGGCGACCGAGTAATTACCCAAATTTCGCTTTTTTGGTTTCTACGGGCGGTGTAAGGGTGGACTTTCATGTCTGCCCTGGAATACTTTATCAAAATAATTTTTTATTGGATGTGGGAGTTTCTTGTCTTCAATGAAAATCGAGAGTCTCGACCTGCCAGATGAAGTGAAGCGGTTTTACCTGGATTCCGGAATTGAGGAACTTTATCCTCCGCAGGCGGAAGCTGTGGATAAGGGTCTGCTTGAGGGGAAGAATTTGCTTGCAGCTATTCCGACAGCGTCAGGGAAGACTTTGCTTGCCGAGCTTGCTATGCTAAAGGCGGTGCTTTCGGGGGGAAAGGCGCTTTATATCGTGCCTCTCCGGGCGCTGGCTTCTGAGAAGTTCAGGCGTTTCCGGGAGTTTTCAAAACTCGGGGTCAGGGTCGGGATTTCTACCGGGGACTATGACAGGCGGGACGAGGGGCTCGGGGTCAATGACATTATTGTTGCGACGTCCGAGAAGACGGACTCCCTCCTTAGAAACGATACGGTCTGGATGCGGGAGATTTCGGTCGTGGTTGCAGACGAGGTCCACCTGATCGATTCGGCGAACCGGGGGCCTACCCTTGAAATAACCCTTGCTAAGCTCAGGAGGATGAACCCTTCCTGCCAGATCCTGGCGCTGTCGGCTACTGTCGGGAATGCCGATGAACTTGCGGCGTGGCTGGATGCCGGGCTTGTGCTGAGCGAGTGGAGGCCAACCGAACTTATGGAAGGGGTGCTGTTTAACGGGACTTTCTATTCCAGGGACCGGGAAAAGACCGTTGAGCATCCCACAAAGGACGAGGCTGTAAACCTCGTGCTGGATACCCTCCGGGAAGGAGGGCAGTGCCTGGTTTTTGAGAGCAGCCGGAAAAATTGCATGGGTTTTGCAAAAAAAGCAGCTCCGAAGGTCAAAAAGACCCTTTCTGCGGAAGATAGGGAGGTCCTTGCAGGGATTGCCGAGGAAATCCTGGAAAACAGCGAGACCGAGACCGCCGTCACCCTTGCGGCTTGCATCCGGGCCGGGACGGCTTTCCACCATGCAGGGCTTAGTTCTGCGATGAGGGAGTTTGTAGAAGAGGGTTTCAGGGGGGGCAGGATCAAAGTGATCTCAAGCACCCCTACCCTGGCTGCGGGTTTGAACCTGCCTGCACGGAGGGTGGTTATCCGAAGTTACAGGCGCTATTCTTCAGAATTCGGGATGCAGCCTATACCTGCTCTCGAGTACAAGCAGATGGCGGGAAGGGCCGGAAGGCCGCGGCTTGACCCTTACGGGGAGGCTGTACTCCTTGCAAAGTCGTATGAGGAGCTTGTGGACCTTTTTGAGCGCTATATAGAGGCCGGGGCTGAGGATATCTGGTCCAAGCTCGGAACCGAAAATGCCCTTCGGACCCACGTGCTTTCCACAATCGCAAACGGGTTTGCCCATACGAAGGAAGAGCTGATGGACTTTCTGGAGGCGACCTTCTTTGCCTTCCAGTACTCGAATTTCGGGCTATCCACGGTTGTGGAAGAATGCCTGGACTTTTTAAAGCTGGAGGGCATGCTGGAGGAATCCGAAGAACTCGTCCCCACGATGTTCGGGAAACTGGTCTCAAGGCTCTATATCGACCCCCTCTCGGCAGCTCTCGTTGTGAAGGGCTTGAAAGAGGCAGGAGGCTCTTTGACCGACCTTACCCTGCTCCACCTTATCTGCAGTACGCCTGACATGCGCCTGCTTTACATGCGGAGTTCGGACTATGAAGGGATTAACGATTTTGTCATGACCCATTCCGAGGAGTTCGTAACGGTTCCGAACGCCTTCGATATGGCGGAGTATGAGTGGTTCTTGCAGGAGGTCAAGACCGCGCTTTTGCTCCTGGACTGGATCCGGGAAAAGCCTGAAAACGAGCTCTGTACAAAGTTCGGGATCGGGGAAGGGGACATCCGCGCAATTGCGGATATTGGAGAATGGATCATGCACGTGGTCACCCAGTTGACCAGGCTCCTTGACCTTAAAGGCGCAAGGGAAGCCGCAGAACTCGAAAAGAGGGTACATTACGGGGCAGGCCCGGAACTGATGGAGCTGCTCGACATGAAGGGCGTAGGGCGTGTCAGGGCAAGGAAGCTCTATAAAGCGGGTTTCAGGTCCCTTGCAGACCTATCCGGGGCAGCCCCGGAAACTGTGGCTGCGGTTGTCGGTCCGAAGATCGCGGAAAGGATTTTCAGGCAGCTTGGCAGGGATGATGCTGCCGGCACGGAGTTCTCCGCTGAAGTGCAGGTGCCGGAAGCCGGGGATGAAAAGTCCGGAGCGGGACAAAAAACTTTCAACGATTTTTGAGTTAATAACCTGAAATAAGGTCGAAAATTGTGAATTTTCCCTCCCTTTTCTCCACTCAAATACTACCTCAATTTTAGGATTTCTACAAAGCCCCCTTTTTTTCGCTTTTCATTTTCATCTGGATTTTAAGGGTCTTATCGGGTGTTGAGGTGAAAATATTAAATGAGATCAGGGATTTAATGGGATCAGATTATATTTCAGAGATGGTCATCATGTTATTCAAAAAATTGTCAGACGTTTCGGAAGCTGAAATGCAGGGACTGCTCTCCCGGGAATCCGGGCTTGCAGACGTGGGGGAAACCGTTTCAGCCGTGCTGGCGGATGTGCGCGAAAAGGGAGACGCAGCAGTCCGGGAATATACAAAGAAGTTTGATAAGGTTGATTTTACGGATTTTGAGGTCAGTGAAGAGGAGTTCGAAAAAGCGATTTCCGGAATTGATGCTAAACTCCTGGAACACCTCAAAACCGCAGCTTCCAATATCCGGACCTTCCACGAAGCCCAGCTTCCCGAAAAGACCTGGTTCATGGAACTCAAACCCGGGATAATTCTGGGGCAAAAAGCTACTCCCCTGGAAAGTGTGGGTGCCTATGCTCCCGGAGGGAGGGCCTCCTACCCTTCAACCGTGCTCATGACCGTGATCCCTGCAAGGGTTGCAGGGGTGGAGCAGGTGATTGTATGTACTCCTCCGAGGGCTGACGGTTCGGTACACCCCCTTACCCTGGCAGCGGCAAAAGTTTCAGGGGCGGACAGGGTTTTCAAGCTCGGAGGCGTGCAGGCCATAGGGGCCATGGCATACGGGACGGAAAGCGTTCCGAAGGTTGACAAAATTGTGGGTCCGGGGAATGTCTTTGTGACGGCTGCCAAGATGCAGGTCAGGGACGTTGCCGAAATTGACTTTCCGGCAGGCCCGAGTGAGGTGCTGATTATTGCGGATGAGTCTGCGGATGCTACAATGGTTGCCTCGGATATCATCGCCCAGGCAGAACACGACCCGAACGCTGTTTCCGTGCTGGTCACGACTTCCGAAGCCCTGGCAGAAGCCGTAAGGGGAGAAGTAAGGGTCCAGGCCGAGCAGACTGAAAGGAGTGAAATTGTGAAAGTTTCCCTGGGGAATGCCGCAATCCTTACGGAGAGCTCCCTGGAAAAGTGCATTGACTTCAGCAACAAATTCGCTCCTGAACACCTTGAAATAATCGTTTTGGACGAGGATTTTGTGCTTGACAGGATCAAAAATGCCGGATCTATTTTCGTCGGAGCCTATGCCCCTGTCCCTGTGGGAGACTACGCATCCGGTACCAATCACGTGCTTCCCACTGCCGGTTATGCCAGGATCTATTCCGGACTAAACATAAATCACTTCATGAAATATTCTACCATCCAGAAAATCAGCAGGGGTGGGCTTGAAAGTCTAAAAGAAACTGTAATCGCGCTGGCCGAGGAAGAAGGCTTAAAGGCACACGCCGACGCTATAAGGTCGCGGTTCGGCTGGAAACCTCCTAAATAATGTGTACGCCATTCGATACTTATATAAAATGTAAAAGCATAGAAAATTTGCTATTTTAAATAAATGAGGAGTAGTGGGGATTGGTATGAAAATTAGAGTGGTTAGTTCACGGGAGGAAATTCCTACCCTGAATCCTAATGAAAAAGTTGTACACCTGGCATTCAGACCCTCGAACAGGGATGTTTTCATGCTTGCGGAGACATGTCCGAAAATTGAAGCAATTCAGCTTCCGAAATCGTATCGGAGAACAGTCTCTAAATCTATTGAGATGTTTCTGGAAATGCAGAAAATTAACCTCCTCGAAGGGGACGTTTGGGGACACAGGAAGGACATAAACGAGTACTACAATGTATCCCAGAACGTAATGGAGAAGATCCATGAATTAAAGGCAGATCGCGTATCCAACGATTTGATTGCTGAAAAGCTTTCAAGAGAAAGCAAGTTGAATACAGATATGATCCTCTATATCTTAAACCAGAAGAGTATGGTTTGAACTGCCTTCCGTTCAGGTATTTTTCGGTTGAGGTGATAGTTTTTTTTCTTTGCATCTGAAAAGGGGCGTGTTGAAAGGTATGGATCCAGGGTTTTGCATCCGGGGGGTTGTCATTTCTGCGTGAAATTTTTTTCCGCATAACCATGATTCCGAAATAGGACGTTTTACTTTGTCTATGGGACATTTTTTCTGTCCACCATCAGGAATAAAACCTGTTTCCATACCCTTATTTAATCAATCAGTTTTGATCCTTTATTTAATCAGTTTTGATTCATCTTGATTCATCCGTGTTTATGAATTCCCGGGTTCAAATAAGTGTATATTATGTTAGTTTATAAACCGTGAGTTCATAGCAGAGCCTTCATTTTTAGGGCACTTCTGGCCTCAGTGAGAAGTCTGATTGCAAATGGAACCTGGTAGTGAATGAGATCTGATTGAGAATGAACTCGATTTTATCAGGGTTGGATCCGGCAGGTACGCAAATCCGGCAGAATCATACGTTTTTGGGGGTCTGAAAGCAAAATTGTGGGTATGAAGGCACAAGGTCGTTTTTCTGAATCAGGTGCTGTATTCCTGACACTTTCTGTGGGCTGGAGTTTCCTGATGATCCTTCGGGGGCGTCTCTAAAACGGTTTTTTTATATTAATTGCAACTTTTCCTAATATGTCTCAATTTTGGAAAACGTACTCTTAATCGGGATTTTGAAGGATTTTACTTTTTCTTTCTTTTATTGCTTGTTTTCTCAAATATTATGGGGTAAATTGAATGAACTTCACAATAAACCATGGAAAATTATTTAAGCCTGGGTATCCGATTTATTTTATTAGTCTTTGATTTGATCGGAGATATGTGGGGGATTAAAATGAAAATTAGAGTTGTCAGTTCAAGAGATGAGATCATCTCGTTGAACCCTAATGAGAGAGTAGTCCATCTAGCGTTCAGGCCTTCAAACAAAGATATTTTTCTGCTTGTCGAGACCTGCCCGAAACTCGAGGTCGTCCAGCTTCCCAGGTCCTACCAACGGACTATTTCGAAATCAATCGAAATGTTTCTGGAAATGCAAAAGGTCCAGTTACTGGAAGGTGATGTCTGGGGGCACAGGAAGGACATAAATGAATATTACACTGTACCCTCTTCCGTAATCGAGAAAATAAAGGACATGAAGGGAGAAGGGGTTCCTGCCGAAGAGGTTGCAGAAAAAGTGGCAAAAGAAAGCAAGCTGAACTCGAAGATGGTAATGTATATACTTAACCTTAAACAGATAGAATAAGCGTTTTTTCCTGACTTTTTGCTTGATTTTAAATACGAAAATTCATTGGGCAGAAGCCTCTTTAGCTTTGCCCTTCTTTCAAAATTCCTTTTTATCTGCCTGCCAGTCTGCCTTATCTTTTTCAGATAGTTTTTTCAGCTAGGTTTTAGCTTTCGCCTTTCTTTTACGAGCCGTTCATTCAAGTTCGCCGCTGAAATGTTTGTCATAGGAAGTCATGTCAAAGTGCCCGTGTCCGCTCAGGTTAAAGAGGATTGTTTTCTCTTCCCCGGTCTGTTTACACTTGAGAGCTTCGTCAATTGCACAGCGGATGGCATGAGAGGATTCCGGAGCCGGTACAATTCCTTCCGTGCGGGCAAACTGGACAGCAGCTTCGAACACGGGTATCTGCTCGTAGGAAACAGCATCAATTAAACCCTCTGCGTGGAGTTTGCTTATTATAGGGGAGTCCCCGTGGTAGCGAAGTCCCCCTGCATGGATGGCGGGCGGGACATGGGTATGCCCAAGGGTGTACATCTTGATAAGCGGGGTCATTTCAGCCGCGTCCCCAAAGTCATACCTGTACTCTCCCTTTGTAAGGGTGGGGCAGGACGTGGGTTCCACTGCAATCACTTTTGCATCGTGTTTGCCTTCAAGCTTGTCTTTTATATACTCAAGAGCGATGCCCCCGAGGTTGCTTCCCCCGCCGCAGCACCCGATCACGATGTCAGGGTAGGCTTCCACCTGCTCAAGCTGCTTTTTACTCTCTTCCCCGATAATGGTCTGGTGCAGTATCACATGGTTCAGGACGCTTCCGAGGGAGTATTTCGTGTTTTCATTAACTGCGGCATCTTCCACGGCTTCACTTATGGCAATTCCCAGGGTTCCCGGAGTATCGGGCTGTTCTTTCAGGACCCATCGTCCGAATTCCGTATCCGGGCTCGGGGAGGGGACTACGTTTCCACCCCAGAGGGTCATGAGGGATTTCCGGTAGGGTTTCTGGTAAAAGCTGGAACGGACCATATAGACCTTGCACTCTATATCGAAATAGTTGCAGGCGAGAGACAGTGCACTACCCCACTGCCCGGCTCCTGTTTCGGTGGTTATCCTTTCAGTGCCCTCTTTCATGTTGTAGTAAGTCTGGGCAATGGAAGTGTTCGTCTTGTGGCTGCCTGCAGGGCTTACCCCTTCGTATTTGTAATAGATCTTTGCAGGGGTCTTAAGGGCCTTTTCGAGCTGGTGAGCCCTGTAAAGAGGGCTTGGTCTCCAGAGCCTGTATATTTCAAGGACCTCGTTGGGAATGTCGATATAACGGGCATTGCTCATCTCCTGCTTGATAAGTTCCTTTGGAAAAATGGGCTCAAGGGCCTCGGGACTCATCACTTCCCTCGTTTTTGGGTCAAGAGGTGGCTCGAGAGGAGTGGGAAGGTCGGGAAGAACGTTATACCACCTTTTGGGCATTTCATTCTCGTCAAGGATTATTTTTGTCTGTTCCATATTATCCCTTTTTTGTATAAGCGTGAATGGCTACTTTTTTTGTACAGGTTTGTACTTTGCCGTATTTAATTGTAACTCAGATCGCAGACGTGGTGCATACCTCTCCTATATATTTTGTTAAGGGTGTTTTTTCCGTCAGGAATGAGTGGGCACTCCTGTATTCCGGACCCACAATTTGTAGAAATGGGATAAAATGATTGCAGGGCAGACAATTTGTAGAAATGGGAGAATTCAGGATAGAAAATCGGTAGAAAATAGAGAATCCGGAATAGAAAATTGATCGAAAATAAAAAGACTGCAGAAATGAAAAAGGATGCAGAAAATAAAGAATTCTGATAAGAAAAAATGTAAAAAAATGGGATGTTGAAAAAAGAAAGCCTGCCAGAGGCTTTTTATTTCAACCTGCCGGCAAGTCCCACCGCAAGTTTTGCAAGTTCCGTGGCGCTCGTGCCGAGCAGGCGGACCATGGGCTCTTTTCCTGCGCCGCCTTCATCATAAATCATTTCAGGTACGCTCCCGTAAGCCCTGATTGCCTCGGCTGTGCCCCAGTCCACGGAGCTTGCGTTTTCGGGTTCTTTTGTCCTGTCAAAGGAAGAAACCGTAAGTCCCATTTCCCTGCAGGCGGCAAGGACTTTTTCGGAGTACCTTATGTTTACGGCTGCCCTGATCCGGGGGTCGTATCGGAGGGCGGTGAGAATTATCCTTGCAACGTGCCTGCTTGCCCCGAAGTCCACGCAGCCCACTGGCATTGCCCTGTTCATGTGCCTTACAATTCTGCCCTCTACAGCAGCGACGTCCTCGCAGGCTTCAGCGCCGGGAATGCCCATCCCTATGTTGCAGCCTAGCTCGGCGAGGAGTTTTGCAAAATCGGGGCTCTCTGTAAGGATGGAGACTGCAGCTTTCACGTCCCTGAGGACCCGGTAACGCTCCATTTCTTCCAGGGTCTTGCCTGTGGGGTTTACGGGGTGCGCTCCCCTACCTGCGGGAATGCTCTTCAGGATTGCCTGTTCCACGAAGTTTTTTGCATCCCTTGCGGCTGTTTCCAGGCTTTCTCCCCTGGCAAGGTATGCGGTCATTGCTGCAGAGTAGGTGCAGCCAGAGCCGTGAGTCCCTCCTTTGACAAAGTCCCCTGAAACCCGGGTGAAGGTGTCAGTGGCTGCTTCATAGAGCAGGTCCGTTGCATCCAGGTGCCCGCCTGTAACGACCACTGCTCCGGCTCCAAGCTCCGCTATTTTTCTTGCTGCCTTCTTTGCATCTTCAGGGTTTTTGACGGGAATCCCGGCAATTGCACCTGCTTCGGAGGCGTTTGGGGTCGTGACTTTGCAGAGGGGAAGGAGTTCTTCAATAAGGGTGGAAAGGGCTTCTTTTCGGAGGAGGTCGCCTCCGGCTTCGGCAGCCATAACAGGGTCGATTACAAGGGAAAGCCCGTGCTTTTTCACTTCTGCCGCAACCTCTCTGATTATCCCGGAAGAGGCAAGCATGCCCGTCTTTGCCCACCGGACATCCATATCCGTACACACCGCCTCGATCTGGGCGGAAACGGCGTTTGGGGCCAGGTCAAAGGCATCGAGGACTCCTGTGGTGTTCTGGGCCGTGACCGAGGTAATGGCACAGGTCCCGTGTACCCCGAGGGCGGCAAAGGTCTTGAGGTCGGCAGCGATCCCGGCTCCTCCCCCCGAGTCCGAACCTGCGATTGTCATTACGATGGGGTTTTTTGCTATGGCGGGCTTTCCTGTCATTCTATTCATCTCGTTTCCTGGTTTGCTGTCTTTTTTCTTTGTCTCTCCGGGGAGAGCTTTTGAGCGTGCTTATTTGTGAGTACGTTCGTTCGTGAGTGTATTTGCTCATGAGTGTATTTGTTCATGAGCGCTCTGATTCTTGAGTAAGTTTGCAAGTTTATCAGTGAACGCTTTTATCGTTAGCATGTTTATTTATACATGGGTATTCGTGGGAGGATTTACTTTATACAAATGTTTGTGCTTCCAGTAAATATACGCTTTAAATAAGAGCATTCCGCTTCGATAGCTTTATATATTGTATTTACGACTTTGATGCAGGCAATCTTGCATTTAAAATAGCGATTGGTTTAAGTCTGGATTAACTATTTATATTGATATAGATAATGAGTCGATTTATAATATTTTATAGGGGATTTTAAGGATGGCAAACCGACCTCTGGATATTTTAAACAACGCACTGGATACACCTGTAATCGTTCGATTGAAAGGCGCACGTGAGTTTAGAGGCGAACTTAAAGGGTACGATATTCACATGAACCTCGTGCTTGATAACGCTGAAGAATTACGAGATGGAGAAATAGTCAACAAGTTCAGCAGTGTTGTCATTCGGGGAGACAACGTGGTATACGTATCTCCGTAATCTATATCAAGCACTTAACCTATTATCGTTAAACTTTGCGAGGATCGGAACTTTAAAGCGAGCCGCAAAAAAACAATCCGGAACAACGAAATCGCTTCGGATAATCAGATGTTGCTTTAACAAACGTTGCTTAATCAAATTTTAACAAATGTTGATTTTTATCAGGAGACTTTGGAATGAGTAAAGGTACTGCATCAATGGGAAAAAAGCAGAAACACACGCATGTCAAATGCAGGAGATGCGGCAGTGTTTCTTATAACGTGCATACAAAACAGTGTACTTCATGTGGTTTTGGAAAAACGGCCCGCATGAGAAGTTATAAGTGGCAGGCAAAGTGCAAGTACTGAACCGGACTGCCCCACTTTTACTATTTTTTACCTGTACCGGAGGTTCATAGTGAAAGAAGAATGCGGAGTTGCAGGCATTATTCTTCCCGAGAGTAAACCTCAATCCAATTCCGTCGCATTCAAGCTTTACTACGCTCTCTATGCTCTCCAGCATAGGGGGCAGGAATCCACGGGTATAGTGGTATACGACAGTGCGGCTCCCCACTCCATCAAGGGTATGGGGCTTGTGCCGGATGTATACACTAAGGAATCCCTGGGGCACCTGATCGGAAATATAGGGGTAGGCCACGTCCGCTACTCTACTACCGGCGGGTCAAAGATTGAAAACTGCCAGCCTTTCATCCTTAATTTCAAGGGCGGTACTGTTTCCATTGCCCATAACGGGAATCTGGTTAACGCCAGGAACCTCAAGGATGAGCTGGAGTGCGAGGGTCGGATTTTCGTCAGTGATTCCGATACCGAAGTAATCGGCCACCTCCTCGTGAAGGAGCTGATAAGGCACGGACCCGTAGAATCTATCCGAAATGTGATGCGCAGGCTTGTGGGCTCCTATTCGCTGGTGATCCAGATAGACGGCGTCCTGTACGCTATCAGGGACCCCTTCGGCTTTAAACCTCTTTGTTTCGGGGAAGTCGACGGCGGGTATGCGATTGCTTCGGAAAGCGTGGCTCTGGATACCCTTAACGGTACCCTTCTCCGGGATGTCAGGCCAGGGGAGATAGTTGTCTTTACAGAAGACGGCTTCGAAAGCCACCAGGTTTCAAAGGAACCTCACCCTGCACACTGCGTTTTCGAGTTTATCTACTTTGCAAGGCCTGACTCCATCATCGACGGAAAGCTTGTTTACACGGTTCGGGAAGCCATAGGCAGGGAACTCGCAAGAGAGCATCCGGTAGACGCGGATATCATTTCTCCTGTCCCTGACTCGGGGATCACGTCCGCAATCGGCTATTCCCGGGAATCCGGAATCGAATACCTGGAAGGTTTGATGAAGAACCGCTACATAGGGCGGACCTTCATCCTGCCGGGCCAGGAAATGCGTGAAACCGCAGTCAGGCTTAAGATGAACGTTATCCAGGACAACGTCAAAGGCAAAAAAGTGGTCCTGGTGGACGACAGCATTGTCCGGGGCACGACCTCGCGGCGCATCACCGACATGGTCCGGAAAGCCGGAGCTTCCGAAGTGCATGCGCGGGTAGGAAGCCCTGCGATTATAGCTCCCTGCTACCTCGGAATTGACATGGCGACCCGGCAGGAGCTGATCGCCTCGTACAAGACCGTAAAAGAGGTTGAAAGCCTGATTAACTCGGATTCTTTAGGTTATCTAAGTATCGAGGGGCTGATGCGGGCTCTGGGCTGCAATACAAATGATATGTGTGTCGGCTGTCTCACCGGAGAATATCCCGTGGAAATCCCCGGGGAAAGGTGCAGGAAGAAACAGCTGCATCTGGATGATTTTGAGTGATACGGAAAGTTCCTTCCAGGCGCGATCGTAACAATCCGTCCGGAACTTTCTTTCCTTAAATTCTTCTGGGTTTTTCTTCAGTTTTTGTTTTTAGTTTATTTTTTCAGTTTTTGTTTTCAGTTTCTCTGTTCAGTTTTTGTTTTTAGTTTCTCTGTTCAGTTTTTGTTTTCAGTTTTTCTCATTCATTTGCTACTTAACAATATCATGTTCACCGTCCTGTTCCTCGGTCCGTCCATTTCGGCAAAAAATATGCTCTGCCAGGTTCCGAGTTCCAGCTTTCCGTCCGTTATGGGCAGGGCTTCACTTGATCCGAGTAGCACGGCTTTAAGGTGGGCATCCCCGTTGTTGTCTATCCTATCATGCCGGTACCCTGCCCCTGCAGGCACGAGCCTGTTCAAAAGCTCAAGGATGTCTTCTCGGAGTCCACTTTCGTTTTCATTGACTATTATCCCGGCTGTGGTGTGCCGGGTATTCAGGATACACGCACCCTGTTCTATGCCGCTTTTTCTGACTTCTTCCCTGACTTCGGCAGTGATGTCTATTAATTCGATACGCTGCTCTGTCTTTACATTGAGCTTCAAAATCCTATCCCCCAATCTGTCGGTCCGTTATATGCCTAATCCAAATATTCGGACTCCAAACTTGTGTAGCTGATTAATTTGTGGCTGATTAATTTGTGGGTGATAAACTTGTGGCTGATTAATTTGATCTTCAAGGAAAAGAGGTGTCAGGTCTAATTTATGGTTTTCTGAGTGGGAAGTGGGTTATTTTGAGAAAAAGGGTTTTTTCAGGAGGACCTCAGAAGGATCTCAGAAGGTGGACTCTTCAGAAAAAGATGGGTGCAGAGAATAGAAAACCGGTGAAAGAATCGGACCCCTAAATCATCCAATTCTCTCGGTCTTTCTGTTCCTTTTTTGGATTGATTGTTTTTTCCCGTTTTTGCAGGCTGGCTGGGTGCCAGTATCGTTTTTTGTTGGGGATGGATTTCATTTTTGTATGTTTTTGATGTAGGAATGGTTCTGTTTTTGGGTGTCGTTTTTTATGCAGGTTGGTTTTTATGTTTTTGTCCGGTTGAACGGTGGTGTCGTTTTTTTGTGTGTCGTTTTTGGTTAGTAAGTGGACGTTTATCGTGAGTTTTGGAGTGGATAGGGGTTTTGGTTAATTTTTTGGGGTGGAAGTTGAGGTTATTGTAGCTTTGTTTTTTGCGGAGGAAATTCTTGTTTTCTGGTAGAAGGTGCTCGGGAGTTGCGGAAGACGTTGTTTCCCGCATCATTGGCTTTCCGTCTGTTCATGCTGTGCATTTTGAAAGGGAAAGGACCCCGAAGCGTTCCAGAATTTTGATTTTTGCAGGAGAGATGAACTTGCGGTCTCTCAGCAGGATCCCGTGTAAGACGGGTTCCAGAGTTTTTTCCGTAACTTCTTCTTTCATTTTTGGCTCACCTGTGTATACTTATTTTGTATGCTGGACTTTATGCTGGATCTGGGTTTGACTTTTAAAGGAATACGGCAACTTACTACCTATGTAATAGTATTTATAAGCTTCTCTATTATGTGTTTTTTTTAGGCTCTGTGTTCAACCGCAATCCTTACAGGTCCTGCATTTATTGTTGAGTTCAGGAACATTCTTGCCCATACAAAGGTGATCATTGCCCCGATCCCGTTGCCTATAATAAGTCCCCACCAGATGCCGAGCTCTCCCATATTGAAGGTGAAGGCGAAGATGGCGGCAAAGAGGGGGGTCATGATAATTGTCCTCAAAATGGTCGCGATGAGGGCGTTGACCCCTTTTCCGGCTCCCTGGAAAAAGGACGAGGAAAGCATTCCGAATGCGACCGTTGGATAGAAAATGCAGAGGATCCGCAGAAACATTTCCAGGTCCCCTGCAATATGAGCTGCTGCCTCGGACTGGGTAAAGACGGCAGCTATCTGGGGGGCAAAGGCAAAGGTGAGAATACCAAGCCCCGTTTCGATGAGCAGCCCTAGCTTTATCGAGTATGAAAGGGCAATTTCCGCTTTTTCAATTGCCTGGGCTCCGAAAGAGGCTCCGGTTACGGAGATCACGGCTGTTGCAATCCCCATCAGGGGGGAAATCGCAATGGTGGCAACCCTCCAGCCCGTAGAGTAAACCGCTACCCCATCGGTATTGCTGACTGCGACGATAAGGAGGTTCATTATGATCATTGTAAGGGACATCGTAAGCTGCTGCATCGAAGCCGGCACCCCTACCCCGAATATGTCTTTTACGATGCTCTTTTTGAAGCTGAAGTCCCGGAAATCAAAGGAAACGTAGGTATCCTTCCTGAAAAAGAGCCAGTTGAACATAAGAAGGGAGGAAACCGCAAGGGAGAGCACCGTAGCCCAGGCTGCTCCCGCAATCCCGAGTTTCAGGGTATAGATAAAGATGGGGTCCAGGATGATGTTCAGGACTGCTCCCAGCACCATGGCCTGCATAGCTCGCTTTGAGTCCCCTTCAGCCCTTATGATGGAATTGGCCACGTTTGTGAAGAAGACCACGATGCTCCCGAGGAAGATGACCCTGGCATAGGCCACTGCAAGCCCAGTGGTCTTCCCGGCTCCCACCAGGGCAAAAATTTCCGGGGCGAAGATGTAGGAAGGTATGGAAAAAGCCAGCACCAGGATGAGCATCATTATCATAGTGTGCACGGCAACGTTGTCTGCCCCTTCCTTGTCCCGGGATCCGATCCTTCGGGAAATTGCGGCTCCCCCGCCTATCCCGAGCCCGTTGGAAAGAGCCATGCTAATAAAAAAGAAGGGAAATACAAAACCCATTGCCGCAAGGGCGTCAGCTCCAAGCCCCGAGACCCAGTAGGTGTCTACCAGCTGGTAAATGGTCTGCACGGACATGGCGACCATCATGGGGATAGCCAGTTTGATAATGGCTTTCCTGGGGTCGCCGAGGAGAATGTCCACTCCCTTTGTTTTTGATCCTCCTCTATGGCCGCTGAAATCTGTTTTTTCGGCTGGTTTATTGTCCATTTTCAAATCTTCCTGTGATCGTCAAGTTTTTTTGTCCGCTTCCATTTAACAAACCCAATCGTGTTTTCCTCCGTGGGTCGGACTGCCTGAAATGGAATACTCAAGGTCAGGAGCAGCGGCTTTCCATTTTGTAACTAAAAGAATTACTAACGGAATCGAGTTCTTTCAGGGTTTCGTTCAGGGAGAAAAGAAATTCTTTCCTGAGCTTTTCAGTAAGCTGTTCCGGGTCAAGCCCCTTGAAGTATGTGTGGGTCCCTTCCCTGACCTCCACGTACCCTTTCCTGGCCATCCTCTCCAGTACGCCGTAGATCCTGGGCCTGGGGACGTGGGTATACTCGTGAATTTCCCTGGCCGTGGCTTCGTTTAAGCTGAGAAGCCCAACATAGGTTTTGGCCTCATTTTCCGTAAACCCCAATTTCTGAAGGTTGTCTATGAGTTTCGAACTCATCGGAAGCCTCCGGAATCATTCTGTTTACTATTATTCCAGTTATGCGCTTTTTTTCTTTTTTCTTTTTTGCATTTTTTCAGTTCAGAGCTTTTCTTCCAGCTTCTTTAAGACTTTCGTCATCGTTTCCAGGCTTTCCCGGTAATTGATGATGTCTTCCTCATCCAGTTTTTCAAGGACTTCGGAGGCTGCGGACTCGATCTCTGCGGTGAGCCAGTTTCTGCATTCCTTTCCTTTTTCAGTAAGGGATACCAGGGTTTTCCTGCGGTCTTCGGGGTCTCCTCTCCTGTAAACCAGTCCCTCTTTTTCCAGGGCGTCGATCATGCTTGTCAGGCTCCCCTTCTGGAGGTCCAGGCATTTTCCCAGGGCAGAGGGAATGATTTCTTCTTTTCCTCCGATGATCATAATAGCTTTTTTCTGGTTCTTGTTCAGGTTATAGGGGCCGCCCCTGGCCTCGTGAAAAACGTTTGCAAAATTCTTATGGAATAGGTGAAGCAGTTCAAACTGGAGTTCCACTGCTTCTTTTATTC
Organism: Methanobacteriota archaeon; assembly: GCA_016841625.1. GTDB lineage: Archaea > Halobacteriota > Methanosarcinia > Methanosarcinales > Methanosarcinaceae > MTP4. The sequence goes on along the minus strand of JAENYU010000006.1, from coordinate 72,456 downwards.
TTTCCTGTTTCATGAGTCCTCACACCCCGTGTTGCCTCATTATTGCGGATCTGGACGACAAGATCAATGATCTGTTTCATGGTCTGTTTCACGGTCTGTTCGCAAGGTTTTGGATTCGTTTTTTTGGATTCGTTTTTTTGAATTCATGTTTTTTTGTGTTCTTATCGTCCAAATCCAAATTGTTACAAATCGTATTGTTCGTTTGCGTACTGTTTGATTTCAAACTAAAAATATCAGAATTCTATTTATATTTTATGATTTTGAACGGAATTTAAAATGTTACTTTTGTAAAAAATCACCATTTTTCCTGTGTTTCTCTCCCCCATTTCCCAGGAATCTGTTTTCACCCGGAATAAGCTTCGCCAGGAAAAATATGACCCTGCTCCCTGCAGAAAAAATTGTTGGAAAAGGAAGGGCAGATACCAGGGGTGAAGATTATGGATTTAAATGAGCCCCCTTGAATAAAATAATCCGGAAAAGCTGTGTTGGAAAATAAGGTAAAATATGGCAAAATAAGGTAATATAAGGTAATATAAGGTAAAATAAGGTAACATAAGGTAACATAAGGTAACATAAGGTAAAATATGGTAACATAAGGGAAAAAGGAAAAAATGATTGGGCAGAGCAGTTCCAGGGTCAAGCTATGCTTTCTGCAATCACGTTTGTCGGGCGTTCGGTTTTCAAAAGCCCGTTCAGGTAATATCTTGCCCAGATATAGGCAACCATTGCCCCTAGCCCGTTGCCTGTTACCAGCCCCCACCAGACTCCTGTTTGTCCCATGTCAAGTGTGAAAGCAAAGAGCAGTGCAAAAAGGGGGGTAAATACAAGAGTCCTGAGAATGGTTGCTGCAAGGGCGTTCATGCCTTTGCCTGCACCCTGGAAAAGGGAGGACGAAAGCATCCCCAGGGATACGGTGGGGTAGAAGATGCAGATAATTTTCAGGAAGGCGGTCAGGTCGGGAGCGATGTGGGCTGCGGCTTCAGCCCGGGTAAAGGCTGCAGCGATCCAGGGGGCGAGCACAAAAGTCCCGACTGCGATTGCAGTCTCAAGCCCCAGCCCGAGTTTTATTGCATAGGAATGGGTGATCCTGGCTTTTTCAAAGTCTTCCGCCCCGAAAGCAGCCCCGGATACCGAGATCACTGCCATTGCCACGCCTATCAGGGGCGCAATTGCAATGGTTACGACCCTCCAGCCGGTAGAATAGACCGCAACCCCGTCGGTGCCGCTGACCACAACAATGATGAGGTTCATGATAAGCGCCATCATGGCCATCGTGACCTGCTGCACGGAGGCAGGGACTCCTACACTGAAGATATCCCGGGCAATTCCCCGGTCAGGTTTGAAGCCCCGGAAGTCAAAGGAAATATAGCTGTCTTTCTTTACAAAGAGCCAGTACAGCATCAGGGCGCAGGAAAGCCCGAATGAAATGAGGGTTGCCCAGGCAGCCCCCGCTATTCCCATCTTCAGGGTATAGATGAAGATCGGGTCGAGCACAATGTTCAGGACTGATCCGATCACCATGGCCTGCATGGCTCTTTTTGAGTCCCCTTCGCTCCGAATGATCGCATTTCCAACGTTTGCAAAGAAGACAATGATACTGCCTCCAAAGATCACCTTTGAATAGGCAACTGCCAGGGGCACTGTCCTGCCTGCTCCGCCGAGTATGAAGATTTCTTCCAGGAAGGAAAGAGAAAGTACGGTAAATACGACTACCATCACCAGCATTATGACAATTGTGTGCACTGCAACGTTGTCAGCCCCGGCTTTGTCCCTGGCTCCTATCCTGCGGGAAATCGCGGCTCCTCCGCCTACTCCCAGCCCGTTAGTAAGAGCCATCTGGATGAAAAAGAAAGGAAAGATGAAACCCATGGCTGCCAGGGCATCCGCCCCGAGTCCCGAGACCCAGAAGGTGTCCACAAGGGTGTAGATTGTCTGCACGGACATTGCCACTATCATGGGGATTGCCAGTTTCACGATGGCTTTTTTAGGGTCCCCGTGAAGGGTTTTTACACCCTCGGTCTTTTTGTCCGCCAAACCTGGGGTTTCCTCGGTTTCGGATATTTTTCCGGCTGTTTTTCCGGCTGTTTTTTCTTGCATTTTTAGCGCTCTGGATTCCTGCTTGTTTTTCGATCAGGATTGTTTTTCAGTTTGATTTCTAACCACACATTGGACGCTGTATTTATATATTTTGATTTTTTTGGGAGCGTTGGCAGGTGGGAAACAGGATCGATAAACAAAAGGTAGAATAGAAGAAAAATATGTAAAAAGAGGCATCCCGGATTGCCAGGGCTTACTCCACGATCTCCTCATTTTCTTCTGCCCAGGCCGGCTGGTCTATGACAAGGAGGCGGAGGGAGATATTTCCAGTATTTTCGACATACTGAATTTCGTTTGCAGGGACATGGACGAGCTTTCCTTCATTGAGGCTTAAGGGCACATCGTTAATGTAAATCGTGCCTGAACCTTCGAGGACGTAATGGACTTCGGGGTTTGAAAGCTTGTGCGGAAGGTTCTTTTCCCCCGGTTCCATGAGCACGTATGCAATACTGTAATCGACTCCAAGCTCCGTGTCCGTTCTTCCGGGGTGCATGAGTTCACAGAGCGAAACGCCGGTCGCATTGATGAATTCGCAATTCCCGATATCTCTCGTGAAGAGGTAGTCCTCCACATAAAATCCCTCGCCCACAAGATACGTCTCCCCGCCGAATGTGGCTCTTTTTATGAAACTGTACTTGGTGGAGGGTTCCGTTTCCCCGGGTCTCGGCCATTCGTAGGATATCCAGCCTTCCCCGTTTTCGTTGAGTGCAGTCTCGATGAAGAGCTCTCCTATGGGCTTTCCGTTGATATCCGTTAGCCCGCTTACGTCCTCCCCTTCCCCGCTTGGGTCAGGGGGATAGACAACCCTTGTCCCGTTGGTATTCCAGATAAAGATGTAGGAATCACCCTGGAACCATTCTCCGCCTTCTTCCCTGAATTCCGGAAAGGCTTTTTTTCCATCTTCTTCAACGAGGTCCACAGCTTCACCGACCTTCAAAGCAACCGAGTCCTTCTGAGCCGTAAGCCCGGATTGCGGCTGCGGTCCCGAATCATTTTCAGCCAGGGCTTCTTCCCCTACCTGCTCTTCCTGCTGGGCACAGCCTGAAACACCTAATATTAAAAAAATCATCAAGACAAGCTAAATACAAAGTTTTGAGGTTCTCATATTCCGACCTGGATGGGCTTGTTATAATGGTTTCAGATATGCTTAAAAAAAGCATATATTTTTGGAAACATGAGTTCTGAAAAATGGTACTGAAATAAATGGTGTTGAAACAAAAGGTGCTGAAACAAATGGTGCTGAAACAAATGGTACTGATAAATCGCGCAGGTGATATTACGAACCTGCCTAAATCAGATGTTTTGTATTTTCAACACTTTTTTGGAATCATACATCTTGTTGTTGTGATTCGGTACTTTTGTATAGGAATGAGGTTTTGTAATTCATCATTTAGGGGATTTTCGGGATTTTCCTTTCTTCATCTCTAAAAGTTTCCAGAGCTTATCGCATTCTTTAGCTGTCAATCCTATCTTGTTTATCAGATAATCCTCTGTTTGTTCATTTTTTTCCGTATCTTTTAGCAGATTACTTATTGTATCCCTGTGATGCCCTGTTATCCTCTCGATACTTCGGATCCCGTTTTTCTCAAGAAAAAGCCGATATATCATTCTTATTTTATCTTTAGATAGATGTTTACGATAAATAGCTGTACCGCTTGTTTCCATGAAGTATTTGCCGCAGTGTTTGCAATAGTATCTCTGGTGTCCTGTCTTATATTTCCCTCTTTTTACAATGGCTTTTCCTTCCGCCTTTAGATAATATTCGCATTCCGGGTTTGGGCACAGGATTTCATCTGTTTTTTTTGGCTGCAAGATTCCCCCCACTCTATATAAAATATTACAATGTAATCCTTTATAAATGTAAGCTCTTCACAAAAAGGTCAATTAATTCTTTTTTCGAAGTTGCCCTGTGATGGCCTTTTAAAGGGTCTCTTTCAACTTTTGAAAATCAAGATTGCATCAACCAGATTTTTTATTAAATTCTGAAAACTCATGTTTTTGAAAAATCGCCACTAGACGCCTTTTAACTCTCAATTATTATAACTAATTACATATTTATATAATTTATTATATGCAAATTTTTTAATACAATTTCAATACTTCTTTAAAACTCTCGTTAAATCAACGCAAATTCATAGCTCTGACCTATTCTGAGGGTTTTTATAGGCTCTTGAATGAGAATCCTTTCATTGGATCTGATCAATTCTTCCACGTTTAATTTCCTGAGATGATATCACAAGGAAGTTTCACACGTAGCATCATAATACTGTTTTGAGACTGGTGAACATAACTCCTTTCGACTGCCATGCTTACAGTTGTACGAAAAATATCTTCACCTGTAAATGAACTAGGAGTTACGCACTTGAGATATGAAAACAAGCACTTGGGGCTTTATCAAAAATATTGTGATTTATATAGTTTGATGTCTCATGCCACTGGTTTTTAGCTCAACTGCGTAAGTCCTATGAACCATTGATTTTAATGGTTACATGATCTGTGAGAGGTTGAATAAGGAATCAATACATTCTTTTGACTTCAATTTAATTTGGGGACTAAAATTGACTTATGTGATAAAAAAAATATATGGCGACGTTCTCTCCACATATAATGGCATCTAAGGCATTGTTTAGGAGGAATACAAAATTAGTGAAGTACTGACAAGGATTACCAGAATCAGGTCCAGCATTAATTTATGCTGCTATGATACATATAATGGTTAAAAGACTGGCTTGTATCAAACTTTTAAGAAAGTGATACGGAATATTAAGACATGCTCTAAGATAAACGGACTTAAGATTACTCACTATTAATTTTTAAACATTTTATAAAAATTGTCTTCGCGGAAATTATGCCCTCCACCTTTACTCCATAAGTTTTCAACGCGTTTTCAACCACCACTAAAATTAGTTTAGAAAATTTAAGGCCCATACTATGAGTCATCCTCATCGTATAATAGACGTCCTCATCTGTGTAATCTACAGTATCGAACCAGTTAGTTATCTTGAGATTGATAACCAGCCCGTTGATGACTTCTTCCAGACTGCAGACCTCAAGAGGCTTCTGAAAGTATAACTCTATTGTATATTCTACGATTTTATCCCGGATAAAAAGCTCATTTAGAAGCTCAATATTAGCGGTTTCTATTAGCAATTTAAAGGCATTTTTTTCGATGATAACCGCTGATTTTGCCCATTTAAGACGCATCCAATATTCCTCTTCCAAGGTTAATTCTGGACCTTTTTTTGAGCTGTTTTCCAGACTCTCCAGTGCAAGTTCTAGGGTTTTTTGTTGTGTTTCAAATTTTTCTGCGTGCTTTTTTAATAATTTCCAGTGTTTCTCCGAGATTGTGGTGGAAATGCGGTGGTTTTTCAAAATATTACCTCCAATAATTTTTTATAACTCCTTTTAAATTCATTCATTTTTCCATGCGCATGTCAAACGAATTATGCGCATACTACACATATGTTATCTGGATAACCTATTTTTACCTGCGTATTTTATTCTAGCTACGTTCTTAGCAAAAAATTGCTTGGAACATGTCTTAAAATTAATTTGGTTCTACATTGAGATTGGACTTGTGTATCAGAACTAAAAACGGTTGCATTAAGCTTTTAGTGTCTAGAATATAAATTTAAACCATGATGTTTAATGTGTGTGATTTTATACATCGAATGAAAAATCTCATGGCATAAAGTATTCTATTCAAGGACAATAAGTGCCGAATCTCGGGGAAAATTTACGGTCCGACTTTGAAGTTAACATTGTTCATTATCCAACAGTAGAAACGATTTGAATTTTAAGGCGCCTACGTAGACATTTGATACATAAAAGCAACACCTGAGAATCACGATTAAAACGATTCTTTGACTGTTCTCAGTTTAAAGCTTAATTCTTAATATGAAAAATAAGGAGAAAAAAAATTCATGCAACAGAATGTTAATTTAGCTTCTTCAGAAAATGGTAGTCTTAGGGGACGTCTTGAAGTGTTTGCACTTCGGAAAAAAGACAATGCTCTTATGCATATATGGCAGAAAAAACCTGGGCAAGGTACTGATTGGGATGAATGGAGAACTCTTGGAGGATCAGAACCGTTTACCTCACTTGCAGTAGGGAATAATGCAGATGGACGTCTTGAAGTATTTGCACTTCGGAAAAAAGACAATGCTCTTATGCATATATGGCAGAAAAAACCTG
>JAENYU010000006.1:64577-66155 GCA_016841625.1 Methanobacteriota archaeon | reverse complement strand
TTTGCACTTCGGAAAAAAGACAATGCTCTTATGCATATATGGCAGAAAAAACCTGGGCAAGGTACTGATTGGGATGAATGGAGAACTCTTGGAGGATCAGAACCGTTTACCTCACTTGCAGTAGGAAATAATGTATAACTAAACTTTGTCACATTCCCTTGGATTTTTTCAGCGAAATCTATAACATTGAAATTATAGATTAGTTGTCATTAATAAGATAACTTCTGATTTTATCCTTTCAAATCGGATATCTGGGTAGTGTCCCAAATTTTCTGTAAATTCTGAGTCAAGTTCTCGTACATTGTGAGAGAAATTGATCTTTAGATATCGAATTTCCGACTCAATAACTTCTTGAGATTTATGAATTTACAGAAAATCGGCACACTGCCTAATTTACCCATTGGCCTGGATTATTCCTCCAATATCCAATAAGCATAAAATCGACTGTGTTTCCAGTGGAATCCTTTTAGTGAGTACTACTTTTATTGTAACCTTTGATAAGACACTCGGATATCGCCTGTTGTACAATAGATGTTTTGTGCACGAGGTTCACTGCGATAACATTTGCTTTTTGAGCCCATTCGCCGCCTGCCTGAAACCAATCTTCCAATTCTGGAACAGATTGAACTGTGACTCTCAGCATAAAGTATGGTGTGATTACAGCGCAAACTGACCAAAGATCACAATTTTCGTGATCACATATTTCTTTTTCGTGATCACGTATTTCTTTTGATATTGACTCCTTGAGATCTTCCTTGTTATGCACGTTTTCCCACCTTTGTGAAACGCCCTTAAAAAAAGATCTAGGTAGATTGTTATTACTATTCCAAGCAACAATAACGCGATGAGGTGTACCCCATATTTCATTAAGAGTCGGTATATTATTCTGATAAGGGTATATGAGATCTGTTCCTAAAGTATTAATCACTACGTTATGTAGCTCATTTTCGTCAAAGTTATCGCTGTCAAGTGACTTAAATTGATGAAAATCCAAAATAATAATTTCTCGTTTGTTTCTTTTTAGGAAACTCTTAACCTGTTCGAGTCCATTATTAAGTGTAGTGTTTGTATGATCAGTATCGTGAATGAAAATAAATCTCTCATCCCCAGATTCATTAGTTTGCATCCCAATCCTTAAGTCCAGAACTCGCACACCTAGGTTCAATTGATCCTCAATATTCACACGCTGGCAAGATTTCCAAGGAATCATTAATGAATTAACCATGTCATATGTTCCGGAATCATGAGTACAGACTAATGTAAGCTTGTTAAGAGGAAGATGTCCTATCATAGAACCAAATATCTCCATCCACATCTGATATCCTCGATATCCTAGATGTTCTTCTCCGTTCCAATCATGATTTGGAGCGTTCTGCCAGTTATGGTAGATGGTATCATTCATGCCTACGTAGAATATCTCAAGTCTTCCATCTTGATTCTGACCCACACAGATTTGTTTTGCTCTGTTATTCTTGAATTCCTCTTCTCCGTTCCAATCACGATTCGGAGCGTTCTGCCAGTTGTGGTAGATGGTATCATTCATGCCTACGTAGAATATCTCAAGTCTTCCATCTTGAT
>JAENYU010000006.1:48052-64567 GCA_016841625.1 Methanobacteriota archaeon | reverse complement strand
TGGTAGATGGTATCATTCATGCCTACGTAGAATATCTCAAGTCTTCCATCTTGATTCTGACACACACAAGTTACAATCGACATAATAATTCCCTTCTTTTAATGCCTGTTATTTTTTTTCTTTGTCGAGAGCGTCGGAAAAGTCGATAATTGCCAAAATTTGGGCACATTTAAGCATTGGCAATAAATTTCAAAAGGCCGCATGATCCATTCGAAGCTAGCTTTCAAACTAGCGACCTAATATAGAGTACTTTATCCACAATATATAACTTTCTAACATAATAAATTGGAAAAACTTAAAATAGTACCAACATTCCGCAAGTGCGACAAGAAGCTATACTATGAATTGCGGAAACGCTACCTCTTCCATTTGAGGTAATCCTATTGTGACATGCATAAATGGTAACGTTTTTGTGTGAAGCTCACAGGACAATATCAAGAAATCAAGGAGTTTGACATAGGTTCATATGACCCTTTCATTTCTCTAGTTACTGATTTTCAATATCAATTTTTTGTAATTATTCAGCTACCTTTGCTCCTAACTTATTTTTCTGCTACACTCAATGCTGATTATTTTTATATTGACTAATATAAAAATAATTCAGTTCGTGTTTTGTATGGAACGTGATGAAATCCAATTTCTATGTCACTCTAATCCAGAGGCTATTGTTGACCATATAGAGAGTCTCGTGATTGAATTGAATGAGACTAAGATTGAATCAAATGAGTTTAAGGCTGAATTGAATAAGGCTAAGATTGAATTAAATGATGTTAAGGCTGAATTAAATGATGTCAAGCTTGAATTGAATGAGGCTAAAGAAGAAATTAGAAATCTAAAGGCTCTTTTGAATCAGAATAGTCAAAATAGCAATAAACCTCCTTCTACTGATCTTTTTGTCAAGAAAAAAGCTAAACGTGAACAAAAAGAGAGTGGTAGACGTCCTGGTGGTCAGAAAGGACATCCCGGATCTACGCTAAAGACCTTTGATTCCCCTCATGAAATCGTAAACCATCGCCTCTGTAATTGTAAATTCTGCGGTCATGACCTATAGGAAACTGAAGCAAAGGGTTACAAGAAGAGACAGGAAGTTGATGTTCCTCTTTTAAATTTCAGAGTTATTGAACATCGTGTTGAGATCAAGAAATGCCCTTACTGTGGTTTTAAAAACAAAGCTGATTTTCCAGAGCACCTAACAAAACCTGTTCAATATAGTAAGAGGGCTTTGGCAATTGCAGTTTATCTGCGAGACTTTCAGTTGATACCTTATGCACGAATCTCAAGAGCGCTTGAGGACCTTTTTGGATTGAAGATGAGTCCAGCTACGGTAAAAGGGGCAGAAGAAAAGTGCTTCAACAATTTAAAAGGAGTCAGCGACTACATCAAGGAGCACTTGATCAAAGAATATGTTATCTCTTGTGACGAAACAGGAATGAGAGTCAAGAGCCACAGGGATTGGTGTCATGTAGTCTCTACGGATAAATGGACTCTTTATTTCCATGATAAAAGTCGAGGGTCAGAAGCAATGGATAAAATGGGGATATTACCTGAATATCAGGGAATAATGATTCATGACTTCTGGGGTTCATATTTCAAATATCAAAAGTGCAAACATGCGGAATGTAATGCGCATCTCATAAGAGAACTTAGAGGAGTTAGCAAAAACTTCAATCAAGATTGGCCTCAAGAAATGATTGATCTTCTCACGGAATCTAAAAAACATGCAGATGAGATGAGAGAACTGGGAAAGGAAATAGAGAAAAAAGATGTTGAGGCATTAAGTGAAAAATACAGAAGAATAGTAATGAAAGGAATTGAGGAAAATCCTCCGCCTAAAATATCAGAAAGTCAAAAAAGAAAGAAAGGTAGACATCGCCAAAGTAAAGCAAAGAATCTACTGGATAGATTCATAAAACATGAAGATGAGATCCTTAGGTTTGCTACAGACTTGCGCGTACCTTTCGATAACAATCAAGCCGAAAGAGATCTCAGGATGGTAAGGGTTCAACAAAATATATCGGGATGTTTTAGAACGCCACAAGGAGCGGATGCTTTCTGTAGAAATAGGGGATACATATCTACAATAATGAAAAATATGATGTCTGTAATTGATTCACTTCATGCGGCGCTTCAGGGAGATCCACCGATACCTGAATAATTACAATTTTTTTTTTTTTTCTTCTTCATAACCGGAGTTTATACTTTGTAGTATAAAACAGCATCAAGCGACGCCTTAAATGTAGGGTATAACAAAAAATTAATTCTGTTTGGCACCGGTTCAAAGCATTTTAATATAAAATCGACAAATATATGATTACTATTATAACCGAGTCTGTAACAAAAATAGCTAAATTCCCATTATGTAGGGTACAACACATAATCCCTATAACAAGACGCCCTATATTGTTTTCTTCCTTATAGGGACAGTATCTCCGAATGATATACGGCATTTCCACACGGCAAGCTAATCATGTAAAAAAAGTAGTGTTGTTTCCAAATTTTGTGGGATCACTATCAATGGCTCCCTGGTGATCCATTGACCTACACCCCCACGTCACTGGTTCAATGGGGGTGGCCACATAGTTACGAATTCTTCATCCGACTCAAAAATTCCTGAAAAATGCAAACTCTTAAAATAATCGGAGTTATTAACCTCGAGTTTTCCATAACATTACACAATCCATTCTAAAATAATAAATAAGTGAGTTTATTTTAGCTGATATGTACAAAAGTTCATAAAGTGATTCGGAGATACTGTAGGGAAGGGGAAAACACATAAGTACCAATCTTTGGGCGAATTCAAGATGTGGTGACGCCAAAATTGAATTAAATGGATATGGAACTTAATTAATTTTTTGTTATACCTACACAATATCAATAGCTATAGCCCGATTTTCATGATATCTTATAAACTCCGGTCATATGATTTTATTATCTCTACATATTCCTTGACTACATATATTGGGAGCCCTGTAAGAAATGCCATATCCCATTCATTGTATCCAGCTGTATAGAGCTTTTCTATACGTGTTCCATCTTTGATGTATCGATCTACCGACTCCGGAGTATGATCTATCAAACGCGCATTTTCTGAAGTAGGAATCTTTTTCTTGTAATTATGGAATGCTAATCTCTTATGAGTTAAGGATTTTCCCATGTCCATTTCAGTACCGGCCCTTGGAATGACCTTTTTTGTCCTTTTTTCATAACTTGTAACGTGATTGGAAATCATGGCACCTGACACCCTTAACAATATAGCGATATCCGTTTCTGTAAGCACGCCTCCTTGTTCCTTTGTTTCAGTGCATAACCTAACTATCAGTTTCTCTATCAATTCGTTTTTCTTTACCTTCGTGATTCTGTCCTCAATATCTTCAGGGCTTATCAAGGTTAATGTAACAGGGATAAGTTGCATATCGCTCAACTTTTTACTCTTTGAATACTTCTGTCCTGCCTTTAACACAAGCCATCTCATTTGACCTGGGCGAACAAATTCTTCTCGTAGATAGTATTGGTCGTTCAACTCAACAATTTTTTTAGCAAATAGTTTGACTACATCAGGACCGCCAATGTATCCAAATTCAGTCGTTATCAGGTTGAACAGGCTTGTTTCATAGGTCTTTGCCGCAGAAGGACCATATGCTTTTCTATACCAGTCCTCTTTCACATTCTCATCCCCGCATTTTTTTTGAAACTCATTGGCAAATCATAAACAGTTATGTTATCTATCAGTTCTTCCACTCTTTGTTTATAGTCCCCGTCCTTGTATTTTATGAAAAGTTCCTGGTACTCTTTTACCAACCGTTCTGAGATTCCAACGATTAATCGGATATTGTCTATTGATTCCTCTCTCTGTGTAAGAATAGAGACACGAGAAAAGTCTTTGATATAACGTTCTATGCTTTGTAAAGAATGTCTTGTTGATCTCTGGATCTCAGTTGACGTGTATCCTTTCAGATATAGCTCTACAATTTTTGATTTATGTGATGAAGGTCCAATGTCTTTGACTATACCTCTCAGAGGACATAAAGTCCTCTTTCTCGGAAGCATTTTATGTCCCTTTTTACAGTGCTGTAACTGCTTTTGAGAAGTTTTACAAGATATTTGATCGTTAAAATAGCATTCTGGTCTCTGGCCTCTTGTGTGATCCTGAGCAATACATGTTGTCTGTATGCTGATAAACCAAATTTCTCGTAGACATCCATGTCCTCAGGAGCATCTAATGTCAGGATAACCTCTACATGCTTCGAATCAAGAATGGATTTGCCAGGACCTTCTTCATCAGATATGGCAAGATAAAGAATTTGACCGTTACAAATCCCAGAATTCTCATTTTGAAAGAAACCTTTACCCAGATCAACTACTGCATCTGCAATTATTGGGGCAAAATTGAATCCGTTTATCAAACGAAGACGAAACATTTGTTCCTTCGTCATCCCACTCGTTAGAACATATATATCGTTCATATGAACCGCCTATAATACATTTAGGTCGTGGGGTCATATGAACCAATAGGACCTTAGTTTCAAAGATATTGGCTGAATGGCTCTCTAGCTATTGAAAATACATAGTGCCTAAGATACAAAAATCACAAAAATGGTCCTAATGATTGTGAAAAAATATGTAACTCGTATAAGGTAATTGCAGTTTTATTTTTATAGCTGCATTTTCATAAAAATAAACGTAGGCTGAGAGGGTAGTTTTTGTAACTTACGGCATTATCCGGTTTGAATAGACTACCACCCTCACTCCTACGGCTCTCCGGCGATTTAACATGTTACAACTCTGTATTTATAGAGTCTGGCAATTCTTCCACGAGCTCACGGTCTGTAGAGAGCAGAGGGATATTTGGTCTCCAGCCTATAAAATTTGTTGTGGGGGATCAAAGAAGTGTACTTGAATGTCGGTATTGATGTTGCTAAGAATGTGCATGAAGCCTGTATACTGGACAATAAGTGGGTATCCATGTACTATTTCAGGAGATGAGCAGGAACTAAGGACCCGCAGCGAAATAAACTATGCAACTTATCATTCAATTATAACTTCGATTGGTTATCTTGATCTTGAAAATCAATATATCCAATCTGAAATATGCATAGGTTGTTCTGTGACGAGTCCTAAAAATACCCTTTCAATTTCAGCAACAATTACTGATTACTCAGAAATTGAAGGGGTCTTATCATTTTCAACATTTCCCTCCAGCCTCCCCCGCCTTTATCATGCACCTCAAATAAACCTGCGCCCAGACAAAAGTGATCATCGACCCTATAACCGTACCCGCAACCAGCCCCCACCAGACCCCTAAAAGCCCCCAGCCGAATTCGAAGGCAAAGAGCAGGGCAAAGAGGGGGGTCATGACGAGGCTTCGGAAAACCGTGGCAATCAGGGCGCTTGTGCCTTTTCCCGCGCCCTGGAAGAGGGAGACCGAGAGCATGCCAAGTGCCACTGTGGGGTAAAAGACAGTCATTATCCTCATGAGCCGGGTCAGTTCAGGGGCGATCCGGGCTGCGGTTTCGGCCTGGGTGAAGACGGCTGCGATCTGGGGGGCAAAGATGAAGACAGCTACGGCTATCACGGATTCTACCAGGAAGCCGATCCCTATTGCGTAGTGGAGGCCGGTCCTTGCTTTCCGGAAGTCCTTCTCCCCGAAGGCGGCTCCTGAAATCGAGACAACAGCTGTTGCAATCCCGATCAGGGGGGCTATTGCGATCGAGGCAACTCTCCAGCCGGTCGAATAGACCGCGACCCCGTCCGTGCTGCTGACTGCGACTATGATCAGGTTCGTGATAAGGGCGGTCAGGGCGAGGGCGAACTGCTGGACTGCCGACGGGATCCCTACCCTGAAGATGTCCCGGACAATCTCCGTGTCGAATTTAAAGTCCCGGAAGTTGAAGGTCACGTAGCTGTCTTTTTTTATGAAGAACCAGTGGAACATCAGGAGTCCCGAAATGGCAAAAGAGAGCACCGTCGCCAGGGCTGCCCCCGCAACTCCTAAGCCGAAGGTGTAGATGAAAATAGGGTCGAATACGATGTTCAGGACGGACCCGAGGACCATTGCCTGCATCGCCCGCTTCGAGTCCCCCTCGCTCCTGAGGATGGAGTTTGCGGAGTTTGTGAAGAAGAAAATGAGGCTGCCTGCAAAAATGACCCTGGCGTAGGCCACTCCCAGCTCGGTGGTTTCCCCGGCTCCGCTGTACATGAAAAGTTCCTCGACAAAGGCAAGGGAGAGTACGGTTGTTAGGACCACCAGGATGACCATTATCACGAAGGTGTGCACGGCAACGTTATCCGCCCCTGTCCGGTCCTTTGCCCCGATCCTTCGGGAAATCGCAGCCCCTCCCCCGACCCCGAGCCCGTTGGAAAGCGCCATGCTGATAAAGAAAAAAGGAAAAGCAAACCCGACCGCAGCCAGGGCGTCAGCCCCGAGCCCCGCCACCCAGAAAGTATCGGTCAGGCTGTAAATGGTCTGCACCGACATTGCAACAATGATCGGAATCGAGAGTTTGATAACAGCTCTTTTCGGGTCCCCCAGGAGGATGTCCACTCCTTCGGTGCTCTTTTCCTGTTCCGGGATAATAGGGGGTTCCGGTGCTCCGCTGCCCCGGGGTTCGGACGTTTTCTCGGACATTTTTTTTTCCATGGTGAGTTTCCTGGGTTGGACTGCTGTGCCGGCTCGAAGGTCGCAAAAGGAGGTTCTGAAAATTAATTCAATTTGTTTTATAAGAAAAGGGGTATGCAACATTATTATAATTTTGGATAATCCGCGTTGAGTTTCGGGATCACAGAAAAACGATGATTTTCCGGCCGCCCCTGCTCTTAACAATGGCTCTTCGCTATTTTGCAGGGGTTCCGGGTTTTGAGGAGTTCGATGAATTCGGCGTCTTCCAGGAGCTTGATTTCTTTGTTGAAACCCAGGCGTTTGGAAGTTGCGTTTTCCAGGACAGGCAGGTTCAGTTCTACGATGGTGTCCCGCAGAATTTGAGAAACGTATGGCTCATCTAAAATTATCAAATATCCCACCACCCCGGTTTATGAATTTGGTTTTTGAGCTTATATTGGTTTGGGGATTAATGACCTTTATTCTTTCAACTCCTACATGGCTCCAAAGTGTCATTACCTGTTATCATCATTAGTTTTTCTTTTCGAAAAGTTTGAGCCTGCTCAGCATTTTGTTTTTGTATGCTTAGTGCCCGCAACGAAATAATCCATGCAACTTATTATTCACTGTAACTTCGATTGAAGACGTTGACCTTGAAAATCAAGATGTTCAATCAGAAATATGCAGAGGTTGTTCTATGGTAAATCCTAACTATCTAATTTTTATAGGATGGATCACTGATTATTCACTAATAGTTGTAAAAAAGGAGTTTTGTATGAAAATAATTTCTCTTTTTAATAACAAAGGTGGAGTTGGTAAAACCACATTAGCATTCCATTTATCCTGTGCATTAGCTGAAATGGATTATCGTGTGTTAATGATTGATTTAGACCCTCAATGCAATTTGACCTTATGTGCTATTGATGAAGAAGAATTAGAGAAGATATGGGAAGTTGAGGATGATTTTATAGATAGTTTTGATGCAACTAAAAATAGGATGTCAAATGAAGATTTAGAAGAAATCAATGCTGAACCTAGAACTATACACTATTTATTGAAGCCAACTGAGGAAGGAACTGGCGACTTTGAGCAATTACCTCCTCCATTTAAGGTTAAGATCATTCCCAATTTAGATTTGATACCTGGGAGATTAACCTTACACATGTATGAAAATAAAATATCAGAAAGATGGAGTGGGGCTTATCAAGGAGATCCGTTGTCTATTAGGACAATTACAAGAATACGTAAACTTGCATCAATTTATGCACAAAACTACGGGTATGATTACATAATAATTGATACCTCTCCAAGTCTCGGGGTTTTAAATAAAGTTATTATATCCACAGCTGATGGTTTTTTAATTCCATGTTTGCCAGATATGTTTTCTCTATATGGGATTCGAAACATTGGAAAATCGTTAAGTCAATGGCAAAAAGAGCTCACGACAATATATCAATTAATTTCTGATCAAAAAAGAAAGTATTTTCCTAATGAATTAGTACAATTCTTAGGTTATACGGTATATAATGCAAAAAAATACAATGGTAGTAGTAATAGTTGGAATCTTGCAACGGCTCACTATAATTATGCAGAGCAAATTCCTCCAATCATCGAAAAATATATTCCAAAACATATACGAGAACGTCTTAATGATGATATGGTCAAAAATCCTATAGGTGGGACTGCTGTAATGCATACTCATAATACTTTACCAGGAATGTCCCAAAAATACAAATCTCCTATTTGGAAAATTCCTAGTTTGTCAAATTTAACTACAAAAGATAAATCAACTATTTTAGGAAATAGAAGTACATATGAAAATACAAAAGGGAACTATAAACAATTTGCTGAAGGACTTATAGAACGAATTCAAACACTTGACTGATTATTATGAATCAGGATGAAGCAATAGAGTCAGCATTGAAACTATATGATGCTGAAAAATTTCCTCTTGAACAATTTTTCGGAAGAATCATATATTTTTTTTCAAATAACCCCAAATTAACTGAAGGTCCTTTGCCAATTATCCATTCAACCAAATACAGGTTAAAAGATAAAAATCATTTGGCTGACAAAATTAAAAGAAAATGGGATGAAAAAGGGCCAATTAGCGACAATAATTTATTTGAAAAAATTACTGATTTAGCAGGAGTTAGAGTTTTACACTTATATCAATCTCAATTTCCTGTAATCCATCAAGAGATTCTTAATCAGATAGCAGATAATGAATGGGTATTTGACGAAGATCCTAAAGCGTATACATGGGATCCGGAATCTAAGATATTTTATGAAAGTTTAGGTATAAGTTGTGAGTTAAAATATTCTTATTATACAAGTATTCATTATTTAGTAAAACCTAGAGATGATAGTCGCTATAGGTGTGAAATACAAGTAAGAACATTGTTTGAAGAGATCTGGAGTGAAATTGATCACTTTATAAATTATCCTTCCCATACAGAAAGTATAGCTTGTAAAGAACAATTAAAAGTTTTGGCAAAATTAGCATCCACTGGTACTAAATTGGCAGATTCAATTTTTTCAAGTCATGAAGAGTTTAAAGGAAAAAACATTTGATTTCGGCCGAATACCTGTAACTGCTACAGGGATTGTCACTTTCCAGAAAATCGTTTATGGAAAAAAAATTTAACTTTATATATTAATCGGAATACAAATGTGGATATTGATTTTTGGAGAATCATATTTTGTGAACTCTTTCGTATTTTACAGAGGCTTCCGATATACCTCTGATTTCAATGAATCGTTTATATAATCCTTATATGCAACTTTATGATTTTGGGATTTTTCGTAATCCTCTACAATTTACGTTTTGCCAAATTCTCAATTTTATATTCTCTCCAACAACACCTTCAGATTCTCTCCTTCCTCCTTCATATGTACCCTGACACCTTCAACTCTCTTCCCGGCAACCTTCGAAAGTAACCCCCCAAACCGAAAAGAAAGCGTAGCAGTAAAAACACTCCCGCCATTGTAAGGTTCTATCGAAAAAGACCCTCCTGAACAGATAATGGACTCCGGGAACAGCACCTTATACTCGATCAATTCATTCGGTACACAGTTGCTAATCTCAAAGCTTAATTTTTCCAGTTTGCCCCCGAGGTATTCCTCGGCATAAAGCACGGAGCCTTTTTCGAAATTTTTCCCTTTGACCCACCTGGCAAGTACGTGGTCTTTGTGCCAGGACCTGTAGTTTTCCGTAAAATGGGTAAACCATTCGAAGATAGCTTCCGGTGGTCGGTTTATTATTACGGAATCTTTAAGTGTCGTCATATTTTACCGTCCCCTTCTCCCCGTGTTTATATTATTGGCTGCAATACTTGTTTTTATCTCACAGGTCATCTGGCACTTTTTGATTCCGGCTTGATCCTTTTTCTACAACTGTTTTAAAATTTGAATTTTTTAGCGGCTCGTCTGCTGTCGCTTCTTCTTTTTGGGTATGCTCTTCTTAATTTTTATTCTGGAAAAGCCGGCCGCCTTCGGCGCCCGGTGAGAGCCCCGGGACCTGAAAAGTAAATCGAAAAACGTTTAATAGGATATGAGCTCACAAATGAATATACTGATTGTACACTTATTGTAAACTTATAGAATACTCCGGTAAACCGTAAAATCAGGAATCGATGAAAATGGATTCGAGAATTCTCCTCTTTGCTCTTGGAATGTGGTTCATATTCGTTATTGCAGCTATCCTGAACGGTACATTCAGAGTAGCGTTCATAACTCCCAGGGTGGGCGAATATGCCGGGCACGTTATCAGCACGGTCATTTTTATGTGCGTTATTTTAGCCGGGACTTACCTTTTTCTCGGCTATCTGGATGCTGACCTTGCCAGGAATGATTTGCTTTTGATCGGGGCTGGCTGGCTGGTGATGACTGTGGTGTTTGAATTCGTCTTCGGGCATTACGTTATGGGGCATTCCTGGGACAAGTTGCTTGCTGATTACAATATTTTGAAAGGCAGGGTGTGGGTTCTCGTGCTTCTTACCACTTTTCTTGCGCCGTGGCTGGTTGGGACCTATCTGAGGAGATGAACTAGAAAAATTAAGGGAAGATCTCAGTTACCAGAAATCAATCCGATTAAAAACCAGAATTCTGTGTGCTTCTTTAGCAACAGAAAACAAACCTTTGATTTTGAACCACATAAATATAAAATAACCTTGAAAGTTCCATATAATACTGAAGTAATTATTTCATATTATAGATTCGGTCTCCAAAACCTTTTTCTCCAAAATTAAATGAATATTTATATAGTTATTTTATCACAAGAAGATAAATTATACTTTTCATGAAATCTTCTGAGCCTATTATTCTCTTTCATGGAATTAATCTGGATATTGAAATATATATCGGAAAATTGGGCACATTCTAAAACATATAAATAAATGTTAAAATGAAAACTCTTATCAGTATAAAAATATGTACTATTGTTCTGTAAATTTTTCAAGACTGATGGAGTTGCAGGAATTGGTGAATTGAGATTATCTTTTACAGATATTGATCTTCAAAAAAGGTGAAAATGAATGAATAAACTGGTAGAATTCACAGCGGCGTTACTGGTTCTGTTATTAATTTCTCAACCAGTATCGGCTGTAAATCCTGAGTACCGGATTGAAGATATAAATTCCCGGCTCGACGATTTAGGGATTTCGTATAAACCATCTGGATTTGTGGTATCAGAGTTCCATCCATCCGTAACAGAAATAAATAGAATAGGCATTGTTCGCGATGATGTGGCAGAGTACAAAATTAGTATTAATGTTGGACCAGGGGAATATGACAGTATAACTCTTACAAACTATGTAAAGGAGAAAAGCCCCTGGAATACCAGATCAAATAAAAATTTAATAATTCTGCCCGGGCAGGCTTTAACTGAAGTTTTCTATTCTGACATGGCGATATACTATGCTCAAAAAGGATGCTGTGTATACGTCCTGGACAGGAGAGAAACAAATGTTCCGGTAACCGAGACTGATTTCAGTTTCATGGCAGATTGGACCATTGATGAATGCCTGAAAGACACATATTACGGTGTCGGCGTATCAAGAATCCACACAGCTCTCTTAAATCATAAGTCTGCAGAAATAGTAGAGGTCACGGCAATTGGCCACAGTCACGGAGCCCTTATTCTTACAGCTTATGAGGCTAGCGAATACGACGATTTATCCTCATGCCGCGTTGACAAGATCATTCCTGTTGATATCATTATAAGGTACGATCCACAATATTCGGAATTAATAGAGAATCAAGCACAGGAATTTGGTGCTATTTCCGAAAGCATCGAAGGCGGAACATATAACGAAAATAATATGGCCATTATGATGCAGATGGCCTATCTGGCTTCCACAAATCCTGAAGGGATATCGCCTGTTCAGCCCGGACTTACAAACAGGCAATTATTCAGGCTTATGGCCAGCCAGACATATATGTTCAAGACATACCCTTACACCCCGGATTACCACTACTGGAGCGGGGACCTCAACGGACTCTATTATGTTGATGAAGATAGGTTACTTTATGTAACTTTGAATGGAGGAGCTGTCCCGTATACGCCAAAATCTTTAGATCAGTACATGGCTGGTTTAATGGGCAACGTTGAAGGGTATGAAATTGATTCTTCCAGAATAGACTCTCCTGTTCTTTATGTCGGACTAGGGGGAGGCTTTGGCGAGTATGGCTCATGGTGGTACGAAAACGAGGTGGTGAAAACAAATGACGAGATCACTTCCATAATCTGGAATGACCAGGGGCACGGCAGCATAGCTCTTGACTACAATTCCCCCGAACTGTGGGCAGAGATAAATAAATGGCTGGAAAACAACCAATAAAATGAAAGACCTGACATAAAAGATGAAAATGATCCTGTGTGAAATCAAGAAGGCAGTGCACCTCAAAAATGATTATTGATTTGCACCGTCTTTTTGATTGATGCGCTTACCTTTTCTTTTCCAGAAAATATCCTGAACTCTACTAATATTTAAGTTGAAAATGTTTATGCAGATGAAATATGTCTGAGGCGACCTGCTGAACAGTCAAAAATTCATTTTTCATTGAAACTCTTTTTGTATCATCTTTAAAAAACCGAGCTTGTATACCTTTTTCTGATCGGGGTGTTTCCAGAGGATTTTCTTAATTTTTTTATTAAGTTCCCCGGCTTTTTGAAGGTAAAGGCATCGTAAACCGGGGCTTTTGTTCCGGCATATCACAATATAATTTCAATCCGATTTAATCCGATGATTTTAATACAGATGGAAGCTTGATTAAGATTATCTTATTTATTGGGGTTACCCGTTTGATTAGAGTAACCTAATATTTGTTTAGTAATTTATTTATATTGTAACGCTCTTTCTGTTTAATTATTAAATATAGGTTATATTGCTTTGGAATATCTTCAATATTTCAATATATCATTGGTGTGTAAAAAATGAAATCTTTCGCATTAGTCCGCGCGGACAACTCAGACAAAGTAAAAATAGCATTACATGACCTGGAACGGTATGGAGACATTCAGTTTTCAGCCACTCCCAGAAGTATTGAAGCAAACTATGCCGACGAACTTCTTGTCAGTGTAATGGGAGTGCCCCTCAAGTCTAAATGCAACTCTGCAGCACTTGTAGAACTGAGCAACCACGCCGGGTTGGCGATTAGCAGGTTGAAGAAGATTCATCCCCCGGCACATGTAGTCATCATCAGTTCCAAACATAAGATATTCGGGGAACTGACAGACAAGTTCCTGCTCTATCCGGAATTTGACCGGGTGCTGACCCCGCGGGAGCAGCCGGAAGCCCCGGATACTGTTCAGGAAATAGTGGAATCAGGTAAACAGGAAGAAGAAAGTAAGGAATTGGTGGCAGAAGAGCCTATTCAGACTGAATAACGGCATATGATCCGGTTTTGTTGAAACGTTCTCGTTTCACTCAAAAATCCCGGATACATTCTGCTCCATTCTTTCCAGAAAAGCAGCTTGTAACTGCTTTTCTTCCTTACTAAAACCTGATAAAACGGTGGCATCCCACTTCAGGGCTATTTCCATCATTTTTTCTGCCATATTTCTCCCTTTTTCAGTAACAAAGACCCTGTATGCCCTTTTATCTTCCGGGTCCTGCCGCCTGTACACGTAGCCTGTGCTTTCCAGCTTTTTTATTGCCCGTGCAGCGGTGGCTTTGTCCATTTTATACTTTCTTGCAAGATCTTCCTGCCTTACCCCCTCCTTCCTTAAAAGGGACATCATAAAACAAAACTGTCCACTGCCAATGCCGTATGGTTCCAGTTCCCTGTCAAGGAAGATCCGCTGGTACCTGTAAATGTACGAAATTATTTTGCCTATCGGTTCGGTTTTTTGCATTCTTTTTATCCTCTTAAGCTTATCTGGAAGATTTTTCAGGCCCAGGGTAAATTCTGATCTAATGTCGCTGCATATCTAATGTCGTTGCATATGGCTGCTAAATATAGTTGCTTACACAACATGCATATAATTTGTTGCGTAAACAACTATATGGTGATTAAATGGAAAGCAAAATTGCCAGTTCATTCAACCTTTCTTTTGAACCGGTGGCTATTCTCTGGAGTGATGAAAAACCCGAAGGCGCTCTCCAGTTCAAGCCTGGAAAACGTTCCTGTGTCATGTACTCCTTTGCCCAGGTTGCAAAAAGAGGGAAATCCGCAGTTTTTGACCGGGAGACTTGCGGCTGTTTCGGAGGCGGAACTGGCCTCGGGTTTGGGGCGCAGTACGAAAATTTCCCAGGCGGGCTTGAGATGTTTGCCTGCTTTCTCTCAAAAGGTATTGAAGGTTCGAAGGACCCCGAAAAGTATGCCGCAATCGTAAACCGGATGCCTCCCGAAAGGAGGGAACTATTACTGAAAGGAGAACGCTTCCAGACCTCCCCGGAAAAAACCCGGAGATTTTTCGAAAACCTCCCTGTAACCGAAATTCCTTCAAAATACGTAGTCTTCAAACCGTTAAGGGAAGTCGAGGAAGGAGATGAAATAAAAGGCGTCGTCTTTACCGTAAACGCCCTCCAGTTCTCGGGGCTTGCGACTCTGGTCGGTGCGGTCAGGGATGCGTCTGAGGCGGTTTTCACCCCCGCCGGGGCGGCAGCCTGCCAGCAGATGGGGATCTTCCTGTACAGGGAGGAAGAATCCGAAAACCCAAGAGCTATCCTGGGCTTCACGGACCTGGCAGCTCGAAAGCACCTCCGGAGAATTATGGGGGACGACATGCTTACCTTTGCCGTGCCTTACAGGCTCTTTCTTGAAATGGAAACAGAAGTAGAAAACGGGCTTCTTGATTCTCCCTCGTGGAAAATACTTACGGATCCCGAATAAACTCCCGAATAAACTCCCGAATAAACTCCTGAATAAACCGGTAAATCAACAGGTTTGCAGAGTCATCCACAGCTTCGAAAAACAGTCATTCTCTTTTTTCGAGTTCCTCTTCTTATCTTTTTACATCCGAGTTCCTCTTCTTTACTTTTTACATCCGAGTTCCTCTCCTTAACTTTCGGCAGCTGTTTTCAACCTGAAAGTAAAAACTATGCCCTCGCCCAGTTCATAGGAAGGCATTTTACCTGGCAGTTCCATATTTATTTTAGAAGATTAAGTCCGGAATTTGTATCCTGCCGGACTCAGAGGTTTGATTAGGGGGCATTAGTCAATGGAGGATATGTTTAGATTTGCTGATGAGCTTGGACCTTTTAAGATCATTCACGTTTACGAACCTTCCGTGGATTTGAAAGCTGTGCTTGTGGTGGACAACGTGGCCAGGGGGCCTGCAATCGGGGGCGTCCGGATGGCGCCGGATGTGAGCACAGAGGAATGTTTCAGGCTTGCGCGGACCATGACCCTTAAAAATGCAGCTGCCGACCTGCCCTACGGGGGTGGAAAGATCGTCATGTACGGGGACCCGAAGATGCCTCATGAGAAGAAAATCAAGATGTTGCGGGCTCTTGCTTCTGCTCTCAGGTATACGGACGAGTATATCTTCGCCCCTGACATGGGAATGGACGAGGTCTGCATGGCCTGCATTAAAGACGAAATCGGCAGGGTGGTTGGCCTGCCCTGTGAGGTAGGCGGGATTCCCCTGGACGAGATCGGGGCTACCGGCTGGGGGGTTTCCCATGCCACGGAGGTAGCTCTCCGCTACTGTGATTTCGAGCTGAAAGGGGCGAGGGTTGTGGTCCAGGGTTTCGGGGCTGTCGGGAAAAATGTAGCCCGTTTCCTTACCAAATGGGGAGCAGTTCTCGTGGGCGTGGCAGATTCCAGGGGCACGGTTTACAATCCTGAGGGGCTTGACGTGGATACCCTGATCAGGCTCAAAAAAGAGAGAAAAAGCGTGCTTGACTATCCCGGGGGGGAAAAGCTCGAACCGGACGCGGTAATCGACATCCCCTGTGATATCTGGATCCCTGCCGCCCGCCCGGACGTTATCAATGAGAGTAACGTCCATCGCCTCAACACCAAACTGGTCGTGGAGGGGGCAAACATCCCTATCACGGAAGGGGCGGAAAAAATCCTCTACGAGAAAGGTGTGCTTTACGTCCCGGATTTTATAGCAAACGCCGGGGGAGTGATCTGCGCGGCTTCCGAGTACCAGGGGTCCACCCAGTGTGCAGCCATCGGCTCAATCGAAGAAAAAGTTCGCCACAACACTGAACTGGTGCTTGAGGCTGCAAAAACAAAAGGAATACTCCCCCGGGAAGCTGCTGTGGAACTCGCGGTCGAGAGGGTGAAAAAGGCCATGAGTTACAGGCGCTGGTCGCTCTTTTCTTCGGCTCCGGGGTTTGTCTGAGTTTTTGGAGGGCTTTTCAGCCTTCTAATTTCATTTCTTTCTAATTTCATTTCTTTCTAATTTCACTTCTTTCTAATTTCACTTCTTTCTAATTTCACTTCTTTCTAATTTCACTTCTTTC
>JAENYU010000006.1:38039-48042 GCA_016841625.1 Methanobacteriota archaeon | reverse complement strand
TTCTTTCTAATTTCACTTCTTTCTAATTTCACTTCTTTCTAATTTCACTTCTTTCTAATTTCATTTCTTTCTAATTTTCACTTCTTTCCCCTGCAAAGCACCGCTGCCGCCCTGACCGCACTTTCAGGCGTGAAAAAGACAGGAATCCCGTTTGCTGTAAAAGCCGAAGCCATCTTCCGGGGGAACTTTCCTCCCGGGGAGCAGATGAGAACAGGCTTTCCGGAATTTTCGGCAAATTGCCTTATTTTCCCGGCGACTCCTTCCGAAAGCAGGGGTGGGCCCCAGAGCAGGCTTACGATGGCAAGGTCGTATTCGTCCCCGAAAGCTTCCCGGAGGGCGGCCAGGTAGTGCTCATCCCGGACGTTTCCTGTCAGGTCCATGGGGTTCCTTACCGCCGCAAATGCCGGGAGGCTTCCTTTCAGTCTGCTGACAGCTTCAGGCGGGAGTTCGGGGACTTCCAGGCCTGCATCTTCACAGGCATCGGCAATGGAAATCCCGATCCCTCCGCCGTCGGTTATGATAAGGACCCTTTTTCCCCTGACCGGGGTGTAGCTGCTCAGGACTTTGCAGGCATCTTTCAGTTCCTCATACCCTGCCACTTCGATGATCCCCGTTTTCCGGAAGGCGGCTTCGTAGGCTTCGTACATCCCGCTCACGGCTCCGGTATGGGAACTGGCTGCCTTTGCCCCGGTTTCCCGCTTCCCTACCTTGAGGGCAACCACGGGTTTTTTTCCCGTACAGCGGGAGGCGGCATCAAGGAAGCTCCGACCGTCTCCCACGGACTCTATATAGAGGACCGCGACTTTTGTGGCTTCATCGTCGGCGAGGAACTCAAGGCAGTCGTTTTCGTCAATATCAGCCTTGTTCCCGTAACTTATTACCCTTGCAACCCCCAACCCTTCGTTTGCCATCTCGTCCATGATCATGGCCGCAAAGGACCCACTCTGGGTAAGCACGGAAATCCCGTCCCTGGGGGGTCTTTCGATCTTGTCGCTTCCGATAAAGAAGGTGTCCACCTTCGATACGGTATCGTAGATCCCCAGGCAGTTCGGGCCGATGGCGCGGATACCTTTTTCCTTGAGAAGGCTTTTCAGTTCGGCTTCCATCTGTTTTCCTTCGTCCCCCGTTTCCCTGAAGCCGGAACTGACGATCACCGCCCCTCTTATGTTTTTGACAGGGCCCCGAAGGATTTCAAGGACAGTTGCAGCCGGGACTGCAAAGATGGCAATGTCGATTTTATCCTCGATTTCCCCCACCGATGCGTAACATTTGAGCCCTTCTATCTCCCGGTAGCCCGGGTTTACGAGATAGATTTTTCCTCCGAAGCCGATGTCCTTGAGACTCTTAAGGATAGTGCGGGAAAGCTTTTCCGGGCTTGGGGAAGCTCCTATAAGGGCTATACTTTGAGGTTTGAAGAAGAAGTCCAGATTTTTCCCAGTGTGCATTCACAACCCCCTGATTACTTGTCGCTCCGATTTGCAGTTCCTTTTCCCTTCTTTCCGGCCTGGAGAGATGGACAGGCCTCCTCCGGGTTTTTTTGGAAAAATGGCAGTTCCGTAAATTCTGCTTGCGGTTTTATTCCCCTTCCGCCCCTCCCGCGGGATCTCACCTATTGAATGTGAATTCTCTCCCCTTTCCCTTATGATATCTCCCCTTTTCCCTATGATATTTGGAGGCCATTTTATAAAAGAATTTCAACGCAAAGGTAGGTCCTCCTCCACAATCTTTATAATTTCTGGAATAAAGGTCTGAAAATTTAAACAGTAATAAAGCGATTTCGAGATTTTTTTATTATAAAATCGATATTCTAAGGAACATATTTGAATAAATTCAATTATTCTTATATAAGTGAAGTACTAATAACACTTAAAATAATTATATGCTTGATCGTAAAAAATTTATACTTGAAGGTAAAGCCCTTGAAAGCCGATCTCCCCCAAAGACAGGTAACTTCTCTCTTTCTTGCTCTCTGCTTAATCAGTTTTTTCCTTGTATCATATCTGGGCTATGCATACGTGCACAACACTTCTCAGATGCTTGAAACCTCTAAAGAAAATGCACAGAATGAAGCCCATTACGCCACCAGCGAAATAAGCGGAAAGCTCCTTGAACTGGAAAACCTTTCTTTCTCCCTTGCACAGGAACTGCAATCCGGAGGCCTGGAAGACAGCAGGGAAGACAGCAGTATAGAAGAAAACCTGTACGGGTTGATCTCGGGGCATCCTGGCATTTTCGGGATAGGGGTTGCGTATGAGCCTTATGCCTATGCCTCCGAAACCCGGCTCTATGCTCCCACCTATTCGAGAAAAACCGGGGAAGCAGTACTCTACCAGACCGTGTATGACTATACGGAGCCTTCCCGGAATGGCAGCGGGCCTGTAACTGAATGGTACCACCGCGCCCTGGCCGAAGGCGCCGGCTGGAACGAGCCTTATTTCGGGACACGCAGCGGCACTTTCATCGTGGAATATTCTCTTCCCTTTACCCGGAACTCCAGCGAAGAAAAGAATATCAGCCCTTCAGGAGTGGTGTATGCAAGTTACTCGCTGGAAGAGGTCCGAAACCTTGTAAACTCCCTTGATCTGGGAATGGCAGGGTACGGGTTCATTATCTCGGAACAGGGTACGGTTGTGGCTCATCCCCTCAGGGAATACCTTTCCCGGGATGCGGATGAGGTCGGTGCAGAAGACGAATTCTTCCGGGCCCTGACAGGGGAGATGCTGCCGGGGGAGCACAGGGCGGTTCCGAACGAGCTTACGGGACAAAATTCCTGGGTCTTTTATGAAAAGGTCCCGTCCACAAACTGGACAATGGGCGTGGTCTTCGTAGAAGAAGAAATCTTCCATGCTGAGCAGGAAGCCCGGAGGCAGCTCCTGGTCCAGCTTTCACTTGCTTTCCTGACTTTCCTGTTTTTCGGTGCAGGATACCTCTGCTGCAGGTACGGGTATGGCAAAAAGGGCATGTGGGCTCTTTCGGTTCTCTTTACCCTCTTCTGCATCTTTGAGATAGGCCTTATCTGGGACCTTTCCCTTCATGATTCTTTCACCGATGATGCCCCTGACCTGGAAATCTATGACAGCGTGGGACTTGAAACCACCCTGAACGGGCTTTATGCTTCGCAAAGTCCCGCCGTGGGTTCGGCATCGGGACCGACAACCGGAGAGTCCGTTTCAGAAGGCTCAGTCTCAGGAGAGTCAGTCTCAGGAGAGTTAATTACAGGTTTTGATGAGTCCGGGATTACCCGGATTCCTACCGGCATATTTTTGCAGTCAATTGAGTTCCTGACCCCCAATGACGTGCTGGTAACCGGCTATGTCTGGCAGAAACAGCCCGAGGGTCTGGTTTCTGAGACTTCGGTTTCCGGAACTGAAGTTTCCGAAAACGAATCTTCTCCTTCTTCCCCCCTTTCTTCCTCCCTTTCTCTTCCAGGAATCATTTTCCCGGAAGCAAAGAAAATTAAGTTCGGGGAAGCTTACACTGAAGACGGCGTAACAGGCTGGCACTTCCGGGCAACTTTGCGCCAGCCTTTTGACTACTCCAGGTATCCTATCGACAGAGAAGCTCTCTGGATTCGGATGTGGCCGGCAAATTTTGATTCAAAAGTCGTCCTTGTGCCCGACCTTGAGGCTTATGAGGACCTGAACCCCTCTTCCCTTCCGGGGCTGGAAAAGGACTTCGTACTTGAAAGCTGGACTCTCCAGGGCAGCTATTTCAGTTTCAGGAATAACACTTACAATACTGATTTCGGGATCGAAAACTACAGGCACAATGCCCTTTCTGAGCTCTATTTCAACGTTGGCCTGAAGATGAGTTTTATCGGTCCTTTTATCTCCGAAATTACTCCTCTTGCAGTTGTGTCCATGCTGATCTTTGCAGTGCTGTTGATCTCAACAAGAAGAGAAGATAAAATGGGCATATTAGGCTTCAGTTCGTCCACCGTGCTGGCTTACTGCGCATCCCTTCTTTTTGTCCTCATCGTCTCCCATATCTCCCTCAGGGGAAAAATCAATGTCAGTGGGATCAGCTACCTTGAGTATTTCTACTTTGTCATGTACTTTGCAATTCTCATGGTCTCGGTCAATTCGATCCTGCTTGCTTCGGATTCCCGCTTTGATCTGATAAGGTACCAGGACAACCTGATAGTAAAGGTCCTCTACTGGCCAATTATAACGGGACTTTTGCTGCTGGTCACGCTGGGCATATTTTACTGAAAATTCGGGTTTCTTCCCGGTTTTTCTTTTCATATGTCGCAATACTTGCAGATTTCCTTCTCACATTCTTTATTCTTGAACTTCCATTTCAGGCCCCATCTTTTAATGCCCATGATTATCTTTATGAAATCCCGTCCGCTTTCAGTCAGGGAATACTCGGACTTCGGGGGTTTGGTGGAGTTGTCGATTTTTTTCTCGATGAGGCCTTCCTCTTCAAGCTCTGTCAGCCTTTCCGAAAGGGTCTTCGGAGTTATGGTCCCGAGCTTCCTTTTCAGCTCATTGAAGCGCTTTTCTTTATTCTCCCCCTTGTGCATTTCCAGGAGGATATGAATGGTCCACCTCTTCCCTATTACATTCATTGTTTTATATACGGTGCAGTCTTTCACATATACAGCACATTCTTTCATAGTATGAAGATAGAAACCGTCTACTATATAAATTAGTATCTTTAATATATCAGTACTAAAAAGATACCGTATGAATAAGGTATTGCGGTTAATCATATTCCTTACCCGGAAAGATGCCGTACGTCCGAAAACGGAATAAAAACGGCCGGATGCAGGGTAAAAAATGGCAAGGGTAAAAGAGGAGGCGAAAAATTTGAAACAAAATATACCTGAGAAAGGCGCAATCGTGCAGAGAGACCGTGAAACATACGCAATAGCCCCCCACCTGCCCGGCGGGATTATGGACCCGTCAGTCCTCAGAAAACTTGCTGACGTTGCGGAAAAATACGGGGCTGCAGCCCTCAAGGCGACTTCCGCCCAGCGGATTGCAATTGTGGGCTTGAAAGAAGAAGACCTGGACGCTGCCTGGGCTGACCTGGATATGAAACCCGGAGCTGCCATCGGGCTCTGTGTCAGGAGCGTCAAGTTCTGCCCGGGCACGACCTTCTGCAAGCAGGGCAGGCAGGACGCAGTTGGCCTCGGCCTGAAACTGGACGAGAAGTACCACGGGATGTCCATGCCCTCCAAGTTCAAAATGGCTGTTTCCGGCTGTCCCAATTCCTGTGCCGAGCCCGCGATCAAGGATATCGGGATTATGGGCACTGCAAAAGGATACACCCTGATGGTCGGCGGCGCTGCCGGAGCAAAACCTAGGCTTGCGGATCATGTGGCAGCTGAACTTTCCGAAGAAGAAGTCCTGGAAGCCGTGGATAAGATCATAACTTTCTATAAAGACTCGGGTACGAAAAAACGGCTCGGCTCGTTCATCGAGAAAATTGGCCTGGAAGAGTTCAAAACGCAGTCCGGGCTGTGAGTGCTAAAGTTGCACTGCTGCTGCGTATCCACTTTAGATTGTTTCCTCCAATAAGGCCCGTAGCCCAGTTTCTTTTTATTTCCGGAGCTTTCAACGGGTCTTTCACATTTAAAGATTTCAACAACACAAGGGGGGCTTTATCATCCTGGGGATTCTGGCATATCTGGAGAGTCTAAGAGACTCAAAAACAGAAAACAAACCTGTCAAAAAGAGTGAATCATATGAAAATAACGGACATGAAAACTGCACCTGAAAAGCCGAACCCTCACAATGTGAGTGTCCGCATGCTCTATGATAACGAAAATGCCCAGGCAGTACATATCGAACTCAAACCCGGGGAAGCCCTGAAAAAACACATCACACCGGTGGACGTGTTTTTCTACGTGCTCGAAGGAAACGGCAGAGTTGAGATCGGAGACGAGCAGGTGGAAGTCAGCCGGGACATGCTTATAGAAAGTCCTGCAAAAATCCCCCACCGCCTTCTGAATCCCGGAAACGGGACCTTCAGGGTGCTTGTCGTAAAAGCTCCCCGACCGAAGGAAAAAACACGTCTCCTGTAAGTGATCAGGCAGCAGTAAGTTACAGCATGACCTTCCGTATGTTATCGGGTAAAGCTGCAATAAAGCTGTAATAAAGGATAGCTGAAAAAGGAAAGTTGGTAAAATGGTTGAAGAAAAAGAGGTTGTTTCGGAAGTCGCAAAACCCACAAAAATAGCGGTCATTCGCTGTGATATCGTTTCGGAAGCCTGCCCGGGGGTTGGGTGTTTCAAGGCATTCAATGAGAGGAAAGTTCACTTCGAAAATTACGATGAAAACGCAGAGATGATTGCCTTCTTCACCTGCGGGGGCTGCTCCGGAAGGAGAGTTCACCGCCTGCTAAAGGTGCTCAAAAAGCACGAACCCGATGTCGTACACCTGAGTTCCTGCATGCTGATGGAAGGCTTTTACCCCAAATGCCCGAACCTTGACACCATCAGAAAAACGATCCAAAAAGCAGGAATCGAAATTGTGGAGGGTACACACCACTGAAAATTCCATTCTCCCTCCACTCCTTCATTCCTATATTCCTTCCTCCACCATTCACGTTAACTTCCGCTCCGCACTCCCCAATCCTTAATTTACACACCACAACCTTCGTTCCAGTACCTCTGGATGGAGTGTGGGGCTGGAAGTCTTATCCTTACAAACCTGATTTCCTTACAAACCTGGTATTAATTTAAGAAATTTTGAGAGGTCTAAAATATGGTAAAACGGATGATTGTAAAAATTGATGAAGAAAAATGTACCGGTTGCGGAAAATGTGTTTCACCCTGTGCCGAAGGCGCAATCCGGATTATCAACGGAAAAGCAAAAGTAGTATCCGAAGAACTCTGCGACGGCATGGGCTTTTGCATTGGCGTCTGCCCCGAAGGTGCAATCACTATCGAAGAACGGCACACAGTTGACTTTAACAGGGAAAAAGCCGAAGCCCAGCCAAAGCAGACTGACATCTCCATTCACTGCTTCAGCTGCGGGGCCGGAGAAGACACCCACTACCTCATGCCGCTCAGGCACAAAATGGAAAGTCTCTGGGTCTGCACTCGCTGCCTCCCGCAGCTTATCCACGGCTAAGTTTCTTTCTTCTTCTGGTGAATTATAAGTAGGTTCTAATAAGTCCGCTTGAGCGAGCGGAGCGAGTGAAACGGACCGCGCACTGCAGAGCCGCAACTCTGCTTGGAAAGCCTGTGGGTCTGTACCCGCTGCCTCCCACAGCTTATTCACGGCTAAGTTTCTTGCTTCCTCTGGTGAATTATAAGTAGGTTCTAATAAGTCCGCTTTTAGTCCGCTTGAGCGCAGCGAAACGGACCGCGCACTGCAGAGCCGCAACTCTGCTGGCGCAATTTGGCTGGTACGGAGGATTCAGAACTTGTGTTTCGAAACTGCTTTAAGATATTAAGGATCAAATTCCTTTATGCAAAAGAAAAAGCTCCTCCTGGATATTGGCCTTAACGCCTACGAAGCTGCAACTTACCTTTCTCTTTTGAAATTGGGCGTCTCCGAAGCCAGCTCTATCTATAGGGATGCGGAGGTGCCCTACGGAAAGATCTACACTGTCTTCGAATCCCTGATAGGGAAGGGTTTTGTGGATGTCCAGACTTCCCGGCCCAAAAAGTTCAGGGCTGTTGACCCTGAGCTTGCTCTTGATGCTTTTTCTGAGAGGAGGAGGTCTGAAGTTGAAAGGGAAATGGCTCTTTTTAAAGGCACTGTCGAAGAGGCAAAAAAGGCCCTGAAGGCCGTTCCCTCTCAGAAGCGAACAAATGAAGTTTTCTGGACAACCGCTATCACCGAATCCGAAATCATGAAATTTGCCACTTCCGTCTACAGTGAAGTTAAAAAATCGGTCTGTGTAATCCCTCCCACGTTAGGGATGCCCGTAGTTGCCAACCTGCTTCCGGAAATCACAAAAGCCATAGACCGGGGGGTTAAAATCCGGCTTCTGATATCCCCTCGCTTCCTGGCTCTTGTTCCCCTGTTTTCAATGCAGGGGGAGGAAACTCTCGGGAAACTGAAAAAAGGTCTGGATCTAAGGCTCAGCCAGAACTTCGACTCGTATTTCGGGGTCGTTGACGACAGCGTGGTAATCCTCTTCCAGCCCCACCCCAGGGATAAAGACCAGATCCTTTCTGTGGTGAAGATCTGGGACGCCGGGCTTGCAAAGAACCTCAAGGAGGAGTTTGAACTTATGTGGAACGCAGGGGAGAGGCTTGATCTGGAGGGAGGCTTGAGGGCCGGAGAGGACTCTGAACCGGACGAGAAAATTGAAGAAGAGCTTGAATTGGGTGAAGAATTGGAGCTGGAAGACGCTTTTGACCTGGAAGAAGACCCCGGGACGGAAGAGAAACCTGGGCCTGGGGAAGAGTTTGAGGGGAAAGAGAAACTTGATCTGGTAGATGAACTTGAGCTTGCAGATGAACTTGAGCTTGTAGATGAACTTGAGCTTGCAGATGAACTTGAGCTTGCAGATGAACTTGAACTTGTAGATGAACTTGGAATAGAAGGGGACCCCGAATTTGAAGAAGAGCTTGAACTTGGAGTAGATTTTGGTTCAGAGGATGACCTTGAAGAGGACCTTAAACTGAAAGAGGCTTTGAGCTTAAAGAAAAGCTTGAGGCGATAAACAAATTCAGGCTCTTTTGACTGACTTTTGCCCTCCCTTATTGTTACTTCTTCCTTAAATGTGAGGCTGGGTGTGAGGTTGCTGCTGTTTCTTTAGCCGAATCTATCAGTTTATGGTTTTTTTGCAGGGGTACCGTCAGTTTTCGACCCGGAAAAACCGCTCCAAAGCGCCGGACGAGAACGGTGGGATACGGCTATTCATGCTGTTTTGCTTTTTCAATCAAAAGATATTACTATCATTGTTTCAATTAACCTCTCAGATGATCATCGGCGTGCTGGGACCCGAAGGCTCATATTCGGAAAGGGCGGCAAAGCTCTGGATGCTGAAAAACGAGCTTGAAAGTGCGGAACTGCGGTATTTTGAGGATATCGAGGACGCTTTTTTTGCCGCGGCCGGAGGAAAAACGGACCTTTCGGTAATCCCCATTGAAAATTCCATCGAGGGTTCGGTAGGCGTGACCCTGGACCTTCTCCGGGAAGCTGGAGCAGTAATAACCGGGGAGGTTGTGGTCAGGATCGAGCACTGCCTGCTCTCGAAAGGCGGCCCTGAAGACATCAGGGTCATCCTCTCCCACCCCCAGGCCCTTGCCCAGTGCCGGCATTTCCTGAAAATGAATTTCCCGCATGCGGAACTCAGGAGCACGGGCAGCACTTCCCACGCGGCCAGGCTGGCAGGGGAGTTTGAGGAAATGGCGGCAATCGCCTCCCCCGAGGCTGCCGAAAAGTACTGGTTGAGGGTCTTGCTCTCGAACGTCCAGGACCGGAAGGAAAACCACACCCGCTTTATTGTCGTGCAGGCTGAGGTCTCCGGAAAATACGGTCCTTCCGGCTGCAAGCCGTGTGAAATTGCGGGAACGGGACCTGGAAAGGAATTGAGGAAGGAACCAGGCAAGGAACCGGGCAAGGGACCGGGTAAGGAATCGGGCAGGATACGAGGTAAATGCAAGACATCCCTGATTGTCTACCTGGCAAAAGACAGGCCGGGAGCCCTCTACGAACTTCTGGGGGCCTTTGCGGAAAGGGGAATCAACCTGACAAAGATCGAATCGCGGCCTTCCAAAAGGGAACTTGGAGACTATTATTTCTACATCGATTTCGAGGGCTCTGTCAGCGATGCACTTATAAAAGATGCCTTAGAAGATATAAATGCAAAAGCTGATATGTTAAAAGTTCTTGGTTCATATCCGGCTTTAGGAAATTCGGAAGCTTGAGGCGTGGACCTGGAAATCGGGAATAAGGCCACTGAGGTAGGCGTACGTCCGTGTCATACTTAAAAAAAGAACAATGTCTATAAAGTATAGACACTTACCACTAAAGTACAACCACTAAAGTACAACCACTAAAGTACAACCACTAAAGTACAACCACTAAAGTAC
>JAENYU010000006.1:30134-38029 GCA_016841625.1 Methanobacteriota archaeon | reverse complement strand
ACCACTAAAGTACAACCACTAAAGTACAACCACTAAAGTACAACCACTAAAGTACAACCACTGAAGTACAACCACTATCCCCAAAATGAAGTTATGTACCACACTAAAGTACAGACCCAGATCACATTTATAGAACCGGAACCGTATTCCCGGTACGCAGAGGCGGCAGGATGGCTCTTGAGATTGAAAAAATAGTAAATAAACACGAATCGGCCCTTAAGAGGTACAGGGGCTTTTATTTCCTGGCAGACCTGCTTGCCACGTTCCTGGTCCTGTATGCCCTTTTCACGCTTTTCAACATGCAGGACATATTTTTTATGTTCAGCGCCTTCGAACCCTACACGGGTGCGAAATACGATCTCTTCGGTTTTGAAATCGTTTTTGAAACACTCGGGATGGCTCTTCTGGCCTTTTTCCTGGCCCTGGCTTTAACGGCAATCAGGCATTACCGGGCTGATAAGAAAGATGCTATTTCCCTGGTTGAGGAAAAGTACCCCACGCTGAGGGAAAGGCTCAGGACCGCTTACGACAACCGGGAACTTGACAATATCATTGTCCGGGACCTGGTCGGCAGCGTTATTCTCGATTCGAAGTCCGTGAAGTCTTCAGCCTTCCTGAAGCGGAAGAAGCTTGCAAAGAACTTCTTCATGATCGTATGTGCGGTTGCGCTTCTGGTCTATGTTGCCGAAACCGGGTACCAGAGTGGGTACAGTCCGACGGACCTGGACGGGGTCATCGAGGACATACCCTTCATCTCGGGTTCGGATTCCGACCTTTTCTCACTGGAGAACGGCGGGGGGACTTCCGACGAGAAGGAGTCCGGAGAAGACCTCTTTGGGGAGCCTGCTGTCATTGTGGTGGAGGGCACGGAAGTAGACCTGAAAATACCCCCCGGGGCAGGACAGGGCTTTACCGTAAAGGAGGAAGGGGAAGAACGGGATGAGGAGTTTATCCAGTCCGCCGCCTATGACCCCGAAGCTATCGCCTCCCAGGCCTATTACGACAACCTCCCTGAAGGGTACAGGAGCATCATCCAGAGTTACTTTGAAGAACTTGCGGAAGAATAAGATGAAAAATTTATCTAAGGTTCGGGCTCCTATTGTACGAGCTGGTAAATCATTATTTTAAAGCATTAAGGTAACGAATTATCCTGAGTGACGGGAAGGGCTCCCGCAGGAAATACGAAAACGAAAGAAAGGGTGAAGCATAATATGTACGAAAATGATGCAGATTCGGGGCAGGCCTCCATGACCTACCAGAACGCGGGCAGGATTTTCAAGAGTTTTTTTGAGGAGATCGGGAATGTCATCGTAGGCCAGAATGAAGCAGTGGAGCAGATCATGATTGCCCTCCTCTGTGAAGGGCACGCCCTGGTGGAAAGCAATCCGGGGCTTGCGAAAACCCTTATGATCTCCACGATTTCAAAAGCAATGAACCTGAAGTTCAGCAGGATCCAGTGTACTCCTGACCTCATGCCCTCCGACATTACCGGGACCAACGTGATCGAAGAAAAAGATAAAGGTAAAGAGTTCAGGTTCGAGCCGGGTCCCGTCTTTGCAAACATCGTGCTCGCAGACGAAATCAACAGGGCTTCCCCGAAGACCCAGTCGGCCATGCTCGAGGCAATGCAGGAGAAACAGGTAACTGTCGGAAACGACACCTACCTGCTGGACCGGCCTTTCTTCATCCTTGCGACCCAGAACCCCATTGAAATGGAAGGGACCTATCCCCTGCCTGAAGCCCAGCTTGACCGCTTCCTCCTGAAGGTCCTGATGGAATACCCCTCTTTCGAAGAGGAAATGGAAATAGTAAAGCGCTACACGAAATCCGAGGTCCCGCAGGTTACAAGGGGCCTGGACAAGTCCACCCTTCTCAATTTGCAGAAACTCACAAGACAGGTCCCGATCTCGGACGAACTCACCCAGCGTGCCCTTTCCATCGTGACAATGACAAGGAAAGACAAAGAAAATATCGAATACGGGGCTTCACCGCGGGCCTCCATAGGGCTTATCCTTGCCGCAAAAGCCCGCGCCCTGATAGAAGGCAGGAACTTCGTGAGCAAGGAAGATGTCGATACCATGGCCTACCCGGTACTCAGGCACAGGATCATCCTGACCTTCGAAGCCGAAAGGAGCGGGATGACTTCCGACGAGGCAGTCGAGAAAATTCTCCAGAAAGTCAAATGAATGGATGATTTCTTCGGTAAAATCTTTGAGTCGGCAGGAACAGAGCCAGGCAAGAAGCAGCCAGGCAGTAACTGAATTAAGCAGTAACTGATCCAGGCAGTAACTGATCCAGGCAGGAACCAGCTTTTGATTGAAGATCCAGAATGACCCGCACAAAACAAAAAATAGAAACGGATTTTTTCAGGCAGCTTGACCGCTTTACCTTCTCGGTCCGGAAGCGTGTGTCCACGGTCTACGCAGGAAACCGCCCATCTATCAGGAGCGGACACGGCATCGATACCATAGGGTTTCGGGAGTACGACCATAGTGACGAGCTCAAGGACATCGACTGGAAAGCCTATGCCCGGACCGAAAAACTCTATGTGCGGCAGTTCGAGGAAGAAAAGACCCTTACAACCCACATCCTGCTCGATTCCAGCAAAAGCATGGACTACCCCGGATACGGGACTTCGAAGTTCGAATACGCGGCCATGCTTGCCGCTGGCTACGCCTACATGGTCACGAAATATAACGACAGGTTCTCCATTTCCACGTTTGGGGAGGATGTGGACATCCGTAAGCCCAGGAGGGGGAAGAAAAACCTCCTGCGGACAATCGACCACCTGAGTGAGCTCGAACTTACGGGTGGGACCTCCATTGCCGAAAGTGTTGCAAAGTACAGCCGGGAGATCAAGTCCCGGTCCCTTGTCATCCTTATCTCTGACTTCCTGGAGGAACCCGAAGCCGTGGAATCTGCCGTGTACAGGCTCTCGGACCATGACCTCATCCTGATCCAGGTACTTGACCCGACCGAAAAGAAACTCCCCCTTGAAGGGAACAGCAAACTCATTGACCTGGAATCCGGGGACGAGATCAGGACCTATGTCAGTGAAAAGTTCAAGGCAAACTACCAGGAAAAGCTGGATGACCACAGCGCCAGGATCAGGAAAACCTGCATGAAGGTAGGGGCCGAGTTCTACACCTTTACAAGCGACACCCCCATTTTTGATGCGTTCTACCATACGATTCGGAGACGGAGGCGCTGAAAAATGCCTTTTGCGACCCCCCTTGCCCTTGCCGGGCTTCTGAGCACTATCCCTCTTATCATTCTCTACATGCTCCGCCCCAGACCCACAGAGCTTTCAATTCCCTCCCTCATGTTCATCCTGAAAATCGAGAGGGAGCGAAAAAGGGTCTACGCCTCGATCACGAAGATCGTAAAAGACCCCCTTTTCCTGGCCCAGCTCCTGGTCCTGATCCTCCTTTCCATTGCCGCTGCCGGCTACTTCTACACCGCGGAAGAACCCCTGAGCGGGGAACATACCGTGCTTATCCTGGACAGTTCGGCAAGCATGCAGACGGAGTCTCGCTTTGAAGATGCGCTGGGGCTTGCCGACACTTACCTTAGCAAGAAAAATAGCATCATCCTGGCTTCCAACGTGCCCCTGCTTGTCCTGGAAGGCGGGGGAGCTTCGGCTGCCAGGGACATCCTCAAGAATGTCCCGGAAGGGGCCGGGGTTGCCGACATATCTGCCGCAGTTACCACAGGGATGCGCCTCCTATCGCAGGAAGGGGGGAAGATCATTGTGATTTCGGACTTCACTTCCTGGGAAGGGGACGACCCTGTAGCTTCGAAGAACCTTGCAGAGTCCTACGGTATTCAGGTTAATTTCGTGAAAGTCGGAAAGCCCGCGGACAACGTGGGGATCATTAACGGCTGGATCGAAGCAACGGACGGGGATTACAGCTACACCTGCGTGGTCAAGAACTATAATGCCCGGACCGAAAATGTTGAGCTTGAGACCGGTAGGGGGATTTCCGGGGGCAGTACGAAGACTTTTACCCTTTCTGTTCCTGCAGGGGAGACAAAGCAGTTCATGCTCGCAGAACTGGGCCCAGGAATTACCAGGGTCATGCTTACGAAAGAAGACGACCTCCCGGCGGACAACAGTGCCTATATCTCGATTCCGGAAAGTTCCCTGCAAAACATCCTCTTTATCACGGATGACGGGAAGTTGCCTTCGAAAACCGCACTCTCCCTGCTCCCCAACAGCGAGATCAAGGTCCGGAATAACGTTCCTGCGGACCTGAGTGACTACACCCTGGTGGTGCTTGCCCAGAAGGAAACCCCTGTCGCGAGCAGTTCGGTAGGAAGTATCGAAAGCTATGTGAGAGGCGGAGGAAACGCGGTTTTCATTGCAAGCGGGGCTTTTGTTCCGGAAAAGACCGACGTTGACCTGATAAAGATCCTCCCTGTAAAGCCAATCGGGATCGGGGAGGCTGAGGACGGGCTGGGAGTCGAAGAGGTCCGGGAAAGCAGTATTACCAAGGACGTGCGGACTGAGGAAATCTCTGTCCGGAAGTACCTGAACGCAACTGAGAGGACCGGTTCGACCACTCTGGCAGTCCTTGACAACGAAGTGCCTGTCCTGAGTTACTGGCAGATAGGGCAGGGCACCGTCTTTTATCTGGGGCTAAACGATGAACTTGGGGAAGGGGCCTGGAACAATTTCCACAACCTGCCCGAGTACCCTGTCTTCTGGATAAAGCTCATCGAATGGCTCGGAGGCGTTGGGGATATTTCCGATTACAACCTGGAGACCGGCACCGTAACGTCCCTTTCAAAGACCGGGGAAATCCGCACCCCTAGCCGTACCCTGACTGCAAACCGCATACTCTTTGACGAAGTCGGGGTCTATGAAATCGCAGGCAAAAAAATAGCCGTTAACCTTTATGACGACCGGGAATCGGACACTACCGTGGACGCCTCGGAACTTATCCAGCGGGCTGTTGCGGAGGACGAGCCCAAACTCGTGCGGGCCGATACCTATACCGCCAAAAAAGATATCAGCAACTACCTTATCGGAGTTCTTTTCCTGCTACTGCTGCTTGAAATCCTGATGGTGCGCGGGAGGGGTGAACTGTGAACGTCTCCCTTGAACAGCCCGAAATGCTGCTCCTGGTAATCCCGGTAATCCTTGCAGGGTTCTACCTCCTGCGGAATACGAAAACAAAGCTTGTGGAATGGAGGATGCTGGTGGCTTTCCTCCTGGTCCTTGCCCTTGCCTCCCCCGTTACCCTGATGTCAAATGTCGTGAGCGAAGACGACCCTTCGCTGGTCGTGGTTTCGGACGAAACCGGCAGTATGGGCATTTTCCCGGAAGACACAGGCACAGCCCTCTACGAAGCCCTTACCGCAAAGACTCCCACCACCTTCATCCAGCTAACAGGGGATAAGACCAGCCTCGGGGATGCCGTCCTCCAGTACTCGGGCAGCGGAAGCCAGGTCGTACTCGTAACCGACGGGAACAATAACGCCGGCAAGGACCTTACGGAAGCCCTGGAATTTGCCCGGGAAACCGACACTTCCGTCTACCTGGTCGAGCCCGAACTTGAGGTAAACGACCTCAGCGTGCAGTTGCTCGGGGACAAGACCATTGTCGTGGAAAACGATAACGAGTTTGAAATCCTTGTTTCCCAGGCTAAAGAAGAACTTACCAGTTATTTCCTTAAAGTGTACGTGGACGGGGAACTTTTCCAGAGCAAGCACTTTTCCCAGGAGACCCGGGAGATGACTATTCCGATCACCCGGGCTTTCGACACCCTCGGAGCCCACACCCTCAGGGTCGAAATCGAGCCTGACGGGGAAGACCTGAACGATATCAATAACGAGTTTTACAAAGCCCTCTACGTTGTCCCGAAACCGAAAATCACCCTTGTAACGGATGAGCCGGATTCCCCCCTGGGCCAGGTCCTGACCAACCTCTACGAGGTCTCGGTCGTGAGGGATTATCCCGGAGGAGACAAAATTAAGGGTAGCAAAGCCCTTGTGCTGGATAACAGGTTCATAAACACCCTCTCCGAAAATGAAGTAAAAGAAATCAAGACCTATGTCAGTGAAGGGAACGGGCTGATCGTTGTGGGTGGAGAAAGGGCATATAATTACGGGAACTACCTGAACTCTTCCCTTGAAGCCCTCCTGCCTGTCATCTCGAAACCTTCCGATTTCAAGGGGGGAAGGAATATCATCCTGATCCTGGACGTCTCTCCCAGCACACGAGATCATGGGACCATTAGTGACATTCTCGGGAATGCCATCTTTATCCTCAGGAATGAAAACCTCAAAGATGCCAATGCCGGGGTTATCGCATTCGGGAGTACGGGAATTGACGTTTCGGATGGTTTTGTCTTCCTCGGGCTTCCCCGGAACCTGGAGACCCTTGAAGAAGAAATTTCCCAGCTAACTCCTGATGACCAGAGCAAGACTTCCCTGGACCAGGGGCTCAAGACCGCAAAGGAGATGCTCGAAAACGAGGACGGTGAACTTGATGCAATCGTCATTTCGGATGGTGGAATCAAAGAGTCCTACGACCTGAGCCTTGTGGAAGCAAAGGAACTGCAGGACATGGGAGTGCAATTTTATTTCATCCACATCCGCTCGGCTGCCCCCTCCCAGCTTGACCCAACCAGGAACTACTATTCAGAGAAGCTGATGCAGGAACTGGGGCTTGAAGAAAATTACATGCATGTCGAAATGGGAGAAAGGGCAAACATAGAGTTTGACAGGATCGAAAAGCCTCCGGAGGGAGAAGAGGAAGAAGGAGTCGAACTCGACGCCTATCCCCTCCTGGTGTATTCTCCGAACCATTTCATCACGCGAAACGTGGACGGGAACATTACCGGAATGATAACGGGGTATAACGACGTGACCTCTAAAGCCGGGGCTGAACGCCTGATAATTACGGTTACCGGGAAGCCTATCCTTACAACCTGGCGCTTCGGGTTAGGGAGGGTTGCAGCCCTTACGACGGACAACGGGGAAGGAGGCGGAAGGCTCTGGGCTCCCGTGCTTTACTCCGGCGAGAACGCGCGGCTCATTTCAGGCATGAGCAACTGGGCTATAGGAAACCCCCGGGCTGAAGAAGGAGCTGTCCTCGACGGGCCTGATACCTGGTTCGGGACTCCGGCAGAGCTTACCCTGACAATGTACGATGAAGGTGTCCCAAAGCTTAAACTGGACGGGAACCCCCTTGACCTTGCCCTGACCGGAAGGAACACCTACGAGACCACCGTAAGCCCGGAAACCCCCGGCCTTCACGACATCTCGGGCTATCCCCTTGCCGTAAACTACCCCCTTGAATTCCGGGACGTCGGGATCAACAAAGAAATCGAACCCCTGGTCCTGGCAACCGGCGGGAAGATCTACGATGCAAGGGAAGCAAGAGCCCTCCTCCTGAAAGACGCCCGGCAGAACTCCGAACGGGAAGTCCAGGAACCCATCAGCCTGAAGATGTACGTGCTCCTTGCAGCTCTCCTGCTCTACCTCAGCGAAATCATCGTAAGGCGCATAAGGGAAATGAGGAAGCTCAGGAAACTGCAGGCAGTGCAGGCCGCGAAGGAAGCCGCAGGAGAATAATTTCCAGTTCTTTTCTCCTTTTTTCTTTCTCCTCTTGCCTTCTCTCTTTTTTCCTTCCCCTTTTCTTTCTCCTTTTCTTTCTCCCTTTTCTTTCTCCCTTTTCTTTCTCCTTTTTCTTTTTTCCCTCTTCTTTCAGTCTTCTCTTCTCTTTTCCTTTCCTGCTTTCCTTTTTTCTATTTTCCCTGTCAGACGCCTCAGGTTCTTGAACAGTCATTCAAGTACATTTTTTGGTTATCCCAATGCCCTCAATAGTCATTCTCCTTTTCTTTCTCCCTTTTCTTTCTCCTTTTTCTTTTTTCCCTCTTCTTTCAGTC
>JAENYU010000006.1:21946-30124 GCA_016841625.1 Methanobacteriota archaeon | reverse complement strand
CCTTTTCTTTCTCCCTTTTCTTTCTCCTTTTTCTTTTTTCCCTCTTCTTTCAGTCTTCTCTTCTCTTTTCCTTTCCTGCTTTCCTTTTTTCTATTTTCCCTGTCAGACGCCTCAGGTTCTTGAACAGTCATTCAAGTACATTTTTTGGTTATCCCAATGCCCTCAATAGTCATTCAACTAAATTTTTTAGTCATTGTGATACCCATGACAGTCATCAGAATGCCTCTTTTGTATATCCTGATCCCCTTCATCTGATTGGTCCTTAAACTCAAAACAGTGCTGTGTATGAATTCAATTTTAAGATTTAATTTTCAGAAAAAGCCGGTCAACAAGCTGACCGGTGAGAGCGCAGGTACCTGAAAAACAGCTTAAAAAAGGTTTGTAGGGGTAAGTTAATGCCGGAGTTACGATTGTTGATCTGCTCTATTCCCCGCGTTCTCACCGGGCGTCACAGGCGGCCGGCTTTTCCCTGAAAACACATAAAAAAAGAAAATGAGAAAAGCGATGAAAATCGTGTGTAACAAAAGAAATGGTCAAAGTTAAATTCAAAATCAATTTTGCTTTTTTGGGTAACGCCGCTTGCAAGCAAGCGGAAAAAACAGACTGAGATGCCATTCAGGTTGTTCTGGATAAGTTCTTACATCTGTTCGAATCTACCCTTTCGAACCTACCCTTTTGCTCCTTTTACTTCCTTTTTGAGCCCCTTTTTCCGGCAGCTTTTTTCAGATATAGGCAAGAACCAGCATGGTTACCTGCCCGAAAAAGCCGGAAAAGATGGGGATCACCAGGTTATCATCGATTTTGTTGACTGCGGTTTCTGCGAGGGTTGCGAAAAAGGCCATGACCAGGGAAACGATGGGGTTTCCGAGAATAAGGAGCCCGACTATGAAGTCTACGAGGAATTCGGCGCCTGAGCCTTCCAGGGACTTGTCATTTTTGAATGTTGTGTGAAATATTCTCCTTTTCCCGTAGAATTTTCCTATAAGGGCTGCGGCAAGGTCCCCGAAGGTCGTCATCAGGATCGCAGCATAGGCGATTTCCCTGGAAAAAAGACAGATGACTGCAACTGCTCCCAGTGAAAAATAGATGTGCCCTCCGAGTCTGCATCCTTCCTTTTCCCTGTACATTGTATGGAAAAAGGGAATTTTCACGTCATGTTCAAGCCGGAAATAGTCAAGGACCAGGACAACGACCAGGAATAGCATGAGTACCCAGAGAACAACCTCTTTTCCGAAATACTCGTAGATTAGCACGATCAGGGCTGAAACCAGGTGCACGCTTTTTCTCAGGACTTCGAAAATAAATTCTCCGTAAGACATGTTGTAGGAACTTTTGCGGAGATAGGATATAAAGTATATGATGCAAAATGTTTGATGCAAAATGTTGAAGGGGGGTCAGGGAGCTTCAGGGAGCTCAGAGTGGGGTAGCTGAGGATTTTCAGGCACCCTGCGGTTTTCTGTGGAGTCTCCTATTAGCTTTTTGATCATGTCCATGTCTTTTAGCACTTTCAGGCTCACAAAGCCGCCCACGAGGAGGTTCAGGTAGTAGGTAAGGGCTCTCCAGGTAAGTACGGCGATTCCGAGGATAGATGGACTTACAAAGACCGAGAAGAGGGACGCTGCCCCGAATTCCGCGACCCCGCTCGCTCCGGGGGTTGCAGGTACTAACATAAGCACGACCAGGAGGACCTGGGCTGCAAAGACGGTAGGAATCGAAGGGGTTTCGGAAAGACCCATAAGGATTAGAACTAACAGGGAAAACTCCACGGCCCAGAAAACGAAGGTATAAACTATGC
This sequence comes from Methanobacteriota archaeon, assembly GCA_016841625.1. Lineage (GTDB taxonomy): Archaea > Halobacteriota > Methanosarcinia > Methanosarcinales > Methanosarcinaceae > MTP4. The sequence continues at coordinate 28,329 of JAENYU010000006.1, read as the reverse complement.
CGTAGAAAAGCCCTTTTCTCCCGTCCGAGACAAAGACCCGGATGCTTTCATGGAAGTGGTCTATTTCCCGGTCGACCTGTTCCAGAATATGGGAAATTGTGGTGTCCGTGCGTTTCCCGATGAAGGGGGATACCCTGCTTACCCCGTGGTGGATTGCGCTTTTTACCTTTTCTGGCTTCCATAAGCTGTAGACAAAACACAGGAGAATAAGGAATACCAGGGCGTTTGCAGTCAGTAAAGCCGCATCAAACTCATAGTTCGAGGTCATGTCCCCGTAAATATGAAGGGCAAAGGGTAAGGAGGCAAAAATGAAAAAGGCATCAAGTAACCTTTCTCCAAAAACGATTGCTGTTGCTTTGCCCACGGGGATTTTGTTCTGGTGGAGCATGTGGACCCTGAGGGGTTCTCCTCCTGCGGAAGACGGCGTAATCCCGGCTGCAAAGACACTTGAAATGACGATCTCGGTCATTCTTGCAAGGCTGATTTCGTAGCCAAGGGCTTTGCAAAGTGCCCGGCTCCTGAAACCCCACACAAAATATGAAACCACGTGTATGACAGCGGCAGCAATTATGTATTCGGGTTTAATCCTTCGCAGGGCTTCTACGGTTTCCGTGTCGAAGGTAAAAATTGTTAGGATGGCAACTGATGCCGCACTTATGAGCAGTGATACGATCAGCCATTTTTTGTACCTGTTCATAGGAATCGTTTTTTCCTGGGGTTTTGTCGTGAGTTATTCTGTTTGGGGGATTTTGTTCTTCAAGTATTCTTCAAATATAATACTGTGCTGAAATAATTGTGCTGAAGAAGGGGATGTATATAAGCTAAATTCAGTCATCTATTGTATCTTTTCCGGTATGATCTTTCAGGATTTCCAGAGTACGGCAAAAAAAGTCTGCTTTATGGGGATAGCCTGAAAGGGGCTTGCAAAAAGAGTAGAAAATTAAAACCGGAGCTTAATTAGGTTTTTTGGATCTTTTTTTCTTACCGTGATCCCATATATCTTGAATAAACCCCGGATAAACACAGATGAACAAAGGTGAACAAAGGTGAACAAAGGTGGACAAAGGTGAATACAGATAGCTTCAATCCGTGTTTATCTGTGTCCATCTGTGGCTCTTTTACGGGGAATTCATTGGCCAGTGTTGATTTCAAAGTCCAGTTTTATGTTCATAATTTAGAATCGAAGTACTGGATTCGGGTTTTTGACCCATCATTTTTTGACTTTTCTACATTTTCTGACTTTTCTGCTTTTTCAGGACCCTTCGTTGGTTGTGTCGTAATCCGGGTTGAGGGTAAGTTCTTTTATGCTTGAGTTTTTGTTGATCATGACCTCGGGCCAGATCTTGACTCCCGAATGGATGGTTGAATTGTTTCCGATGATTACCTTGTGCCCGATAACCGTTCCGTTTTCCAGGCTGCAGTTTTCCCCGACTATGGTGTCATCGGCTACGATTGCCCCTGAGATGTTGGAATTTTCCCCGATGCGGACATGGTCAAAGAGGTAAGAGGAAAGGAGCTTTGAGTTGTCTTCGATGATACAGTTCGAACCGATTACGCTGTAAGGGCCAATAAGCACGTTGTCGCCTATGACTGTGTTTTCCCCGATGACTATTGGGCCTACGAGGGACGAATTATAGCCTACGGACACGTTGTTCTTTATTTTAATGGGGCCTCTTATCCTGGCGTTTTTCGCGGCGAAATGCCCTTCAATGGTTGTCCCGGGCAGGGCGTCGAGCATCCAGCGCTGGGCCTGCCTGTAGGCTGCCGAGCTCCCGACGTCGGTCCACTTTCCCCTTACAAGCATGCCGTTTATCTTCTCATCCGCAGCAAGCAGGGCCGGAAAGAGGTCTTTTGCAAAATCGTACTTAGTGTTTTCCGGGATCCAGTCAAAGATCGAGGGGTCGCAGACATAGATCCCCGTGCTTGCAAGGTTGCTGAAAATCTGGCCTGACTTCGGCTTTTCAAGGAAGCGGTGGATCCGGTTGTTGATGTCCATGTCGGCAATCCCGAATTCCCTCGGGTCGTCGATGGAAAGGAGCCCGATGGTTATTGGGGCGTCATTTGCTTCGTGGAAGCGGTACATTTCCCTGAGGTCGAGGTTCAGGACGTGGTCGCCTCCGAGCACGATAAAGGGTTCGTTTTTCAGGTATTCTTCGGCATTTTTCACCCCGCCTGCGGTCCCAAGTTTCTCTTTTTCATAAACGTAATCTATATGGACTCCGAAAATGTGTCCGTCTCCGAGCTGCTCTTCGATGCGCTCTCCCATATACCCCAGGGTCATCACGATTTCGTTGAAACCCTCCTTTGAAAGGTGTTCGATGAGATGGCGGACGGAAGGTTTGTTGAGAATGGGAATACTGGGTTTGGGGTGCTTAAAGGTGAGTGGCCTTAGCCTGGTCCCCGCACCTCCGCACATGATACATGCCTTCATATTTCCTCACATGTTCTTTTTGAATATATTACTAACGATTTCAGAGACCATTGATATTACTTATTCGATACATATCGCATTTATCTGCTATCAGGAGAATTTCCGTTTCATCCCTCAATTCGGAAAATATCGGCTTTATCCGTCACTTTGATCTCCCTTTCTCCTTCATACTCCGTGATAATGCCTGTTATACTCATAAAATCCCCTTCACGTATTGATTCATCCAGGGCTTCAACTCCTGCATCGCTGGGGACAAAAACAGTCAGTGGCTCGGAGTTATAATCTACTTTTAAAAGCAGATGTCCTCCTGTGTACGTAAAGCGTTTGCTCAGGACCTCAGCTTCCAGGTTCACCCGTTCCCCCACTCCGGACTCCGGGCTGTACTGCTTGAACTCTTCCCCTGACATTTTCCCTGCACCCGCAAATTCGAGCCCGAAGCAGAGATATGCGACCGAAAGAGACGATAGTGCCATAAGGAGCAGCACTATCACCACTTTTTCTTCCTTTTCCATACTTCCCCCTTTCTCCGGCAGTTTTATTCCGGAATCATGACTCTGGAATCACTCTATAAATCCGAAATCATCTCACAAATCTGAAATTCTCTTACAAATCTGAAATTCTCTTACAAATCTGAAATTCTCTTACAAATCTGAAATTCTCTTACAAATCCTGAATCGCTCCGGGATCCAGACCACTTCCCCCTATAATCGAGACAAGTTTCATTTCCATGATAATGGTCTTGCCTGCGAGTTCGTGGTTGAAGTCCAGGGTCGCGTGAGTCTCGGTTGAAGCAAGCACCCTTACCTCCCTTCCGCTAGGGGTTGTGATTTTCTCGCCTGCTTCAGGGTGGGTTTCAAGTTCCAGCCTGCCAAGGGGAATTTCCTGAACCAGGTAGTCCCTGTATTCCCCGTAGGCTTCTTCCGGGGGAATTTTAAGGGTCTTTTCTTCTCCCACTTTCATCCCCACAACGCTTTTGTCCAGGCCCTTGATTACCTGGTTTGCATTAGCCCTGAAAAAGAGGGGGGTGTATTCCCTGGATTCTTCGTATATGCCTGCTTCGAGAGCGCGGTCTTTTACGGTGGTTTCGAAAACTGTACCGTCTTCGTATTTTCCCGTATAATCCACAAGCACGTAATCTCCTGTTTTAATGGCTTGAGAATTCTCCATTTCTTCTCCATCTCCTATCTTTTTTTTGTTGTGTCTTTTCCAATCCAGCCGCTGCTAATCCAGCCGCTTCTAATCCGGTCGCTGCTAATCCGAATGCTACCGTATCTATGATCCGGGCCCTGGTATAAAAATGCAGTAAAAATGTGGCAGCCTCATAGGCAGAAGCTGCCTGGGAATTTAGCTAGATTCGATTGAAACAAGCGTAATGTCGAAAATGAGGGTCTTTCCGGCAAGTTCGTGGTTGAAGTCAATGGTGGCGTGTGTCTCATTTACCTCGAGTACGGTGACCCTTGTTCCGTACATTGTCATGAGCATTTGCCCCTCTACGGGAGGTTCCGGGAGGCCCAGTTCTTCAAGGGGGATTGCCTGGATGTTAGCTTCATCGTATTCCCCATAAGCTTCTTCCGGCGGGATTGTCAGGGTCTTTTCTTCCCCTACTTTCATCCCTATTACGCCTTCGTCGAAGCCTTTGATCATCTGGCCTGCGCCTGCCTCGAAAGTGAGAGCGGTATAGTTTCTTCCTTCGACGTACATCCCGGCTTCGATGGCTACTTCTTCTATGGAAGTGTCAAAGACCGTGCCATCTTCGAGTTTTCCCACGTAATCCACAAAGACTGTGTCTCCGGCTTTGACGCTTTCACCGGCTCCTCCGCCGTTTCCTGTGTCAGTGCAACCGCTTCCCAGGAGCACGCAGGCCACGATCAGGATGCACCCGAAGATAACTGCCCCCCTCCCGCTTTTCATCTCGCTCAGGCCTCCACGGAGACTAGCATTACCTTGAAAGTAAGGGTTTTGCCTGCAAGCATGTGGTTAAAGTCTATCACGAAACCTTCCTCGTCAACTTCAATTATCGTGCCCCGGAGTCCGGTGTCCGTTGCCAGCTGCATCCCTACTTCAGGGGCAAACTCCACGGCTTCTACAGGGAGTTTCCTGGCAAGTTCTTCACTGTACTCCCCATATGCGTCTTCCGGCGGGATTGTCAGGGTCTTTTCTTCCCCTACTTTCATCCCGACCACGCCTTCGTCGAAGCCTTTGATCATCTGTCCCGCGCCTACTGTAAAGGTAAGGGGCTCGTATTCTCTTTGCTCGTTGTATATCCCGGATTCGACTGCGGCCTCTTTTACAGAAGTGTCAAATACCGTGCCATCATCGAGTTCTCCTACGTAGTCTACGGAGATGGTATCTCCGCTTTCTATGGTTTTTTCAGAATCGGCTTTGGAGTTCTCAGTCATAAAAATCAATAATTCAAAACGAAAGCATGTTACATAAAAGTGCTGATGGAATTTGAGTAATATCTGATGCTTATACTGGCATTAGGTACTGTACAGGCTTCGTTTTATTCCCAGGCTGCTTCCAGTTCTTTATCTTGCAGTTCCTTTCGGTACTCAAGATAGGAGTAAACGACCGTAACAAAGGCAGCCAGCAGCGCCGGCCCGAGTATGAAATACACTGCCAGATCCGGGAAAAACAGGCCGAAGAACGCCGCTATCCCTGCAATCTTGAAAAGTTTGCCCGCCAGCCGGTTCGTCCTTTTCCACACCCTTTCACTGCTCAGGGTCCAGGGTGTCCTGACCCCGACAAACCAGTTCTGCTCTGCGTTTTCAGTAAGGATCCCGATGTAATAGAACAGCAGCCCTATCCCCACCGGGAGCACGGAATTCGGGCTGATCTCAATCCCGATGTTCCAGAGCAGCATCTGCACATGCACTGCAAGCAAAAAAATGAGCATCAGGACGATAAAACCTTCATAATGTTTCCTGAATTTCTCGATATTTGCCTTCCGGGGATCAATCCTGGGGACTAGCAGGAAGAGCAGGGCAATCCCGGCCATCATAAGTGGCATGAAAAACAACCCCCAGAACTTCGACATGTACCCGTTCACCTCTCCTCTGGCGTCCCAGTGCGTGGCCATCTGCTCAGGCACCTGGGGGTAAAAGTAGATGGAAAGGATGAAGGAGAAAAGGACGATTCCGATGATTGCCAGTGTGGATTTTTTCATGGGTAATTAATTCTGACTCTCAATATTTAAAGAGTAACTTTAAAGTAGTCTATAGGTTTTTAATACTGATTCTAACCTGGATTTGCAATTTTGTTTAAACAGTTTTTTTGTCTTAACCGGGCAAAATATTTTTTATTATTCGGTATCTTTCAACCCGATTTAAGCATATGGGGTACGCAAACTGAAGAATAAATTTAAAAGTATTGAACTTTTGGAAAAATGGATTTCCGGAAAAGTATTATTTTGAAAATAGGACATTTTAATTCAGAAATCTTCGAAAAACAAGATATGGACCGGTCGGGAATTGAACCCGAGGCCTCTACCATGCCAAGGTAGCGATCTTCCCCTGATCTACCGGCCCATGTATTTATTGCGCCACGCGCATTTCTTTTAAATCACAGTATCGTATATAAAACTGTCGGCAAGAGGGGCGAGGCAGGGGTAAATTATTTTATGAACTTGCGCAGGGCCGGAAATCGAAGCAAAAGTTATAAGTAGTAAACCGCGTATTAGAAGTGTTGTCGGATTGGGATGCTTTCTCGAATAAAGCCTTTCAATTGCGATAATTCTGAAAAAGCCTAACATCTGGGCCCGTAGCTTAGCTTGGTGGAGCGCACGGCTGATAACCGTGAGGTCCTGCGTTCGAATCGCAGCGGGCCCACTACAACTTATCTCTTTTCAGGAGAATCTTCAGGCTTTTTTCATATAGTGGCAGATTAAGCCTTTCACATTGGGCCCGTAGCTTAGCTTGGTGGAGCGCACGGCTGATAACCGTGAGGTCCTGCG
>JAENYU010000006.1:0-21936 GCA_016841625.1 Methanobacteriota archaeon | reverse complement strand
TGGGCCCGTAGCTTAGCTTGGTGGAGCGCACGGCTGATAACCGTGAGGTCCTGCGTTCGAATCGCAGCGGGCCCACTATACATTTTTCGATGATTATTTTGTAAGTTTTCTTGATGTGCTTTGCCTTTCAGCTCCGGCTATCTATAAAATCCTGTTATAACTTTTGCCAGTGGCCTAATTAAGAAGAGTAAAATCAAGAAATACTATAATCAAGACACGGTTCGGGACGGAACCATGCCCTGAATTTTTGTGCCTTGCTGTCAGCCTGAAAGCATTCAGGCAATATTCTTGAGGCGTTCGATGTTTTGAAGCACGTGTCTGCTTTCTGCTATGATCTCCTGTTCGATCTTGCTTACAATGCGGTCCAGGGGAACCGTGAGCTTGTACAGCTTGACCGGCCTGCCCTTACCTTTTGACTTCTTTTCTTCCCGGATTCGAATCCAATCGTTCTCGCGAAGGTAACGCATTGCAACGCTGACTTCCGGCTGTCTCAGGCCCGAAACAACCTCAATGCTCTGGGAAGAGACCTCCCTTCCTTTTGCAAGGCAGGCAAGGGTAAGTGCTACGGGTCGGCTGAGGTTTATTTTTCTTAACAGTTCAATCATTTCATACTCGCTGGATCCCATCTGTATGGGAGTTTCTTTTAAAGCTGTATTTGAATTCATGCCGCTTTCATCTACCATTAAATCACCCAAAGGATGATTATAGAGTGAATTTATATAAATATTTGCTTATGTATTCTTTTTAATATTTATGGGTTTATACTTATACTTTTAAACGTCGGCGCGGTTCACATATTGGTTACCTGGTCTAATGATTTTGTTAAAAGACAGTCCCGATTCCTGACGACAGGAATTGGGTTAGAATTTGTGGGCGAGGCATGCAGGATGGGACGTTTGGAACGCACAGCAAAGAGAAAAATAAAAGTTCTGAATAAATGGTCTCGGGACCATTAGTGTGATTTTTGATATGATCTTCGGTATGATCTTCAGGTGCGAAATATGAGCTTCAGGTGATGACTACAGTATACTATGGATTCCAAATAACTCGAAATGGATTCCAAATAACTCGAAATGGATTCCACATGAACCCCTGAGGAACGTGTGTAAAAAGTGGATTTTAATTCTCTGGTGGGAAGTCCCCTTAATCGACTGTCCGGGGCAAGGATGAGTAGTTCTCCAAATCGGCTGCCGGGACAGGGGGCTAGTTCACTAAAGTGGTGGCTAAAAGAGGTCTCTAAGGTTCTTCCCCTGGTGCTCGGGTTTCGGGTTTTGGGTTTTTGCTTCAAATAGGGGAAAGTCCTTCTGAATTTTGAATGTGTGGATACGAAAAAGAGGTGTGTAATGGCTCTTTTCCGATGTGACCGGGATGTAGGTCCTGCTTTTCCAAAGGTCTGGAACTGTTCATCCGCAGCGTCTTCAGGAGATGTTCTTGAGGCGTTCGATGTTCTGAAGCACAATTTTGCTTTCTGCTAGGACGTTTTCTTCTATCCTGCTGATGATCTTTTCCATGGGCACGGTGAGCCTGTACAGTTTGATCGGGCGCCCTTTGCCCTGGTTTTTCTTTTCTTCCCTCATTTCGACCCAGTCGTTTTCAAGGAGGTGGCGCATTGCAATGCTGACTTCCGGCTGCCTCAGGCCTGAGACCATTTCGATGCTCTGGGAAGAAATCTCTTCTCCCTTCGAGAGACAGGCGAGGGTGAGGGCCACCGGCCTGTTAATATTGAGCCTCCTGAGCAAATCCACCATTTCGTATTCAACTTCTCCCATTTTGAAATCGATGTTCCCTGTTATTAAATCATTCTCTACCACGTTTATCATCTACCATTTAATGCCGGATGCGTGCTTCCGGTATTAATCGTCAATCCAGTATTGAGCAATAGTATATACCACTTCATTTTTAATATATTTTTATCTTTATGTGGGATGGATTCGGCAGCATCCCGCAGGATTGGATATATCGGCTGACTTTAATAAAATACTCCCTCTCCATATATATAATTATATGTCTATACAATACATTTGGACAGTAGGAGCCTCAAATCACGCTATAAAAATCCTGATTATAATTCAAAACCCTGTAAAATAGGCTGTTAAATGGAGTTTTTTCATCAGTTTTTTCCCTGAAGCTTCTCCGTGTTTCTCTACTAACAGTGTACTAAAAAATTCCATGTGGGGGCTGTGAAGGGTGCATGCCGTTTAGGTGGAAATATGTCCTTGTATTGGTATTGTAGCTCCTAAAATATCCTTTTTAGGTAAATTTCGAGGCATGTTCCGGCAATACTTAAATACGAAATCCGGGCAAACTTTAACTTGATGACTGTCCCCCCGGAGAAAACCGCCGTATTCATTTGCCACTGCAGCGGAAATATTTCCGAACACGTTGACATCAAAGCCGTAAAAAAGGCCCTTAAAGCCGAAGGAATTTCAGTTTTTGATTACGAGTACCTCTGTTCGAGCCCTGGCCAGGACCTGATAAAAAACAAGATTGCGGAAAAAGCTCTTGAAAGAGTTGTTATCGGCTCATGCACTTCTTCCAAACACGGGCTCCTTTTTAAAAAATGTGTCAGAGACGCGGGCATGAACAGGGCAATGCTAGAAATAGCAAACCTCAGGGAACAGTGTGCCTGGGTCCACCCGGAAAAAGCCGATGCCACGGAAAAAGCAATCACCCTGCTCCGGGGGAAGCTGAAGCGTCTGGGCCATGTAGAGCCCCTGCAGGATATTAAAGTGGATATCTCCCCCCATGCCCTGGTCATTGGCGGGGGCATAGCAGGGATAACTGCTGCCCTGAACCTTGCGGATAACGGGGTTCCCACCCACCTCGTTGAAAAAGATTCGAGTATAGGCGGGCAGATGGCAAAGATCGGGAAGATCTTTTCCCCGGATAAGCTCGCGGAAGAGTGCGCCATGTGTTCGCTCAGTCCCCTGATGAACGAGGTGGCGGCTCATCCGAAAATCACCCTTTTGACCCGGACCGAAGTCGAGGCTGTCCGCGGAAGTGTCGGAAATTTCACGGTAACGCTCCGGAAAAAGCCCGGATACGTCCGGGATAGCTGCACAGCCTGCGGGCGCTGTAGCCGTGTGTGCCCCGTCCTTGTGGAAAACGAGTTCAACTGCGGGCATAAGGACAAAACAGCAATTTCCATGCGTTTTTCCCAGTCCGTCCCGAAAACCTACTCAATTGACCCTGACCACTGTCTTCAGCTCAACGGGAAAACCTGCGAGAAATGTGCCGAAGCCTGCAGGGCAGGAGCAATCGATTTCTGGCAGCAGGCAGAAGTCCTGGAACTCAATGTAGGGGCAGTTATTGCTGCAACAGGTTTCAAGGAATATGACGCCTCCCTAAAAACCCAGTACGGCTACGGGATCTTTGAAAACGTGCTGACCCAGATGGAGCTTGCCCGGATGCTCGGGATCAACGGACCCACGAAAGGAAAACTTGTCAGGCTTTCCGATACCTGTAATTTGGATGCCGGTAATTCCAGTGTCGGCAATTCTACTACTGATTCCTTTAATGCTCCCCCTAATGCTTTCACTAATGTCCCTGCTAATGATCCTACCCTTAATTCCTCTGAAAGCTCCTCCGATAATGAAAATCTGTCCGATCCCCCGGTCCCCGGAAGAATCGTCATGATCCAGTGTGTGGGTTCAAGGGATGAAAAGGCAGGGGGAATCCCTTACTGCTCCAGGTACTGCTGTATGGCTGCCCTGAAGCACGCAAGCCTGATAAGGAAAAAATATCCGGACACTGAAATCACTATCTGTTATATCGATATGCGGGCTTTCGGTTTTTACGAAAACTACTACAGGGCAGTCCAGGACATGGGCGTCTCCTTTGTGCGGGGACGACCTGCCGAAGTTGTCCAAAAGTCGGACAAAAGCCTCATTGTGCGGGTAGAAGATACCCTGAACCAGAAAATTCTCGAACTTCCTGCCGACCTTGTGGTGCTTTCCGCTGCAATGCTGCCTTCTTCCGGCACCCGGGAAATTGCCGGGGTGCTGAACGTGAGCCAGGACGAGACCGGCTTTATCAAGGAGAGGCATTCCAAGCTAAAACCCGTGGACAGTTCGGTGGATGGGATTTTTGTTTGCGGGACTGCCCAGGGGCCAAAGGACATCACGGACACCATCGCCCAGGCAGGGCTTGCAGCCGCACGGGCCAGGGCGTTTATTGCGGACAGCCCTAAGGTCCTGGTGCATGAACTCGCGAGCATAAACCAGCTGACCTGCACCGGCTGCGGGGACTGCCTGAGCTGCCCCTTCGATGCCCTTTCTTTTTCCGAAAGCGGCAGGGTGGTCGTGGACCCCCTGCTCTGCACCGGCTGCGGGTACTGTACCGAAATCTGCGAAAAAGGGGCTGTCCAGGTTGCTGGTTTTACGAAAAGCCAGTTGAAAGCCGAAATAGAAGGGGTGCTCGAAGCCGGAGACCTGCTGGGCTTTGTAAACAGCGGGATTTCTTCCCTTACCTGCGACAACATAGGAAACAGCGTGCTCAGTTACCCCTCAAACGTCAAACTCGTTAAGGTGTCCACTGGTCTGGTGGTGGATAAGGAACTCATAATGCACGCTTTCAGGCACGGGGCAGCTTCCGTCCTTTTTGTGGAGGACCCCCCCGACAACCCCAGGGCCGAAGTGATATTCCCCCTTGCGCTCAGGCACTTCGAAAAGCTAAAAGAGGAACTTGGAGCAGACGGTTCCCGGCTCCATTTCAAGAAAGCCTATGTCCCGAACACGAAAGGGCTTGCAGGCACTTTCACAAACCTTGCCCGGGAAGGAGAGATGATTAGATGATGCCATTACTTCCATATGTTAACGAATACGATACCCCGGAATGCGAAACCCTTGCAGAGACCGCTAAAAGAAGCATCCGAACCCCGGATTCCCTGGGCCTGGACCGCTGTATCCAGTGCGGGGCCTGCACGGCTTCCTGTCCTGCCGCCCGTTTCACAGACTACAGCCCCCGCCAGCTCGTAAAGAGGGTGCTGGAAAACGACTGGAGCTTACTGGAAGACGAAAGCATCTGGTCCTGTTTCTACTGCTACTCCTGCAACCTGCGCTGTCCCCGGAATAACAGCCCCGTGACAATCGTCCAGGTGCTCCGCCAGATGGCGGTTAACAGGGGAATCGGGCTTGAGAAGCTTGCCTACTTCGTTGAGATCGGGGAATACCTGGCGGAAAACGGGGCAAGCAGGGTCCCGGGCCCCGGGCTCAAAAATATGGAACGGGATCTCGGGGAGCGCTGGACCGGGTTTAAACGGGACCTGGATTCGGTCCGGGCTGAACTCGGGCTCAGTCCCGGGGATGTCAGGGATACGAAGGGCGAAATCCGGGCTATCCTCGAAGGTACTGGCTATTTTGAAAGGGAAAAATGGATCAGGGCCGGAACAGGTAGAGATGCCGAACTTCCCCCCGAATACGTCAGCCATAACTCCCCCGGACATGAAAAAACCGGGGCGGAGTTTAAGAAAAACGATTGCATAAAAGGTGATCTCAGTTTTGAAACCGATAGAGACTGTTCCGGATCAGAAGCTCTTATTGTTTAAGAGCTGTATGGTGGGCCAGGAGTACCCGGGAGTCGAGGCTGCAACCCGCTACGTCTTCGATAGGCTTGGCGTGGACTGGTTCATAAGCGAAGAGCAGTCCTGCTGCACCGGGATCGGGCATTACACGGACCTTTTCGAAGGGCTGACAACAACAGCTATCGCCGCCCGGAATTTTGCCGTTGCCAGGAAATGCGGCTACCCGAACATCACCTGCCTCTGCTCTACCTGCTATGCCGTAAATAAGGAAGCCTGCGAACTCCTCAACACCAATGACGAAGTCCGGGAGAAGGTAAATTCCATTTTCAGGGAAAAGGGGCTCGATGAGCTTGTCTACGAGAAAGGTGACATGGACCCCCGCGCCAACTTCTATCACGCCGTTGAAATCCTGCTGAGCAAAGTCGACAAAATCTCCGAATCCAGCGTGCTGGATTTTTCAGGCATCCGGGCAGCAGCCCACCACGCATGTCATTACTACAAGGTCAAGTACAAAGACGTGATCGGAAACCCCGAAAACCCGCAGCTAATAGATGATATAGCAGCAGCCTGTGGAGCCGATATCGTCCGCTGGTACGAGGACCGAACGCTTACCTGCGGCATGGGCTTTTCCCAGCTCCACCTGAACAAAAACACCTCGCTCCAGGTCACGAAGGCAAAGCTCGACAGCCTGAAAAACGCAGGGGTGGAACTCATGATCCACATGTGCCCGAACTGCCACATCCAGTATGACCGCTACCAGCCCGTAATCGAAAAAGAGTTCGGGGTTGAATACGATACCGTGCACATGAACATTGGCCAGTTCGTGGCTCTTTCAATGGGGGCTGACCCGTATAAGGTCTGCGGCTTCCAGACCCATTCCGTGCCCCTGGAAGGTTTTCTTGAGAAGGTCGGGGCCATCTGAAGGGAGAAATTTCAGGTTTTGAGCTTTTAGCCCGCCCCTTTTTTCTTTTCAGTTTTTCATTCTCTGTTCAGGGGCCATTTTTCATTCCCATTTTTCCCTGGGGCTGGGCTTTCTCTACCCGGGAGGGTTGAGCTTTTTTCTTTTTCGTGGAAAGCCGGTTGATTGTGCAGTCGGTGAGCATGTGGGGTTCGATCTTCAAGAAGAAATATATTTTTTCAGCAACTTCCTTTTTTACCTTATTCCAGCGTGAAAATCCATTAATTATTTATATTTCGGTACTGTGAGTTCAGAAATCTGAATTTGTGATTCAGCAAACCTTTATTTCACTTTCACACTCTCATTCATATCATCTATTCATGGACAGGAGACTTACTTTTGGGAACCATCAGCGAGAAGATCTTTTCCCGGGCAGCGGGAACAGAGGCAAAGGCAAACGATTTTGTGCTGGCAGATGTGGACTACGCAATGGCGCACGACGGCACCTCCGTCCTTGCGGTAAATGCTTTCAAGGAAATGGAGGTGGAAAAGGTCTGGGACCCTGAAAGGATAGTCATTCCCTTTGACCACATCGCCCCCGCAAACAACGAAACTGCGGCCTCCCTCCAGCACGAGATCCGGGACTGGATTAAGGAGCAGCAGATCCCCAACTTCTATGAAGTGGGAGAGGGCATCTGCCACCAGGTCCTGCCTGAAAATGGGTTTGCCCTGCCTGGGAAGCTTGTTGTCGGAGCTGACTCCCATTCCTGCACCTACGGGGCTTTCGGGGCTTTTGCAACCGGGGTCGGGGCAACGGATATGGCCGAGATCTTTGCTACGGGCAAACTCTGGTTCAGGGTTCCGGAAAGCATCAGGATGACCGTGGAAGGGGAACTCGGGGAGGGCGTTTATGCAAAGGACCTGACCCTCTACCTGATAGGAAAAACCGGAATTGCAGGTGCTACCTATAAGGCTGTGGAGTTTTACGGCCCTGCCATCAGCAGACTTTCCGTTTCAGGCAGGATGACGCTTTGCAACATGGCAATCGAGATGGGGGCAAAATCAGGGATTGTCCCCCCGGACGGGAAGACCTTCGAGTTCCTGAAAAACCGGGAAGCCGAACCCTTTGATCCGGTCTATGCCGACCCTGCCGCGGAGTATGCACAGGAAGTTTGCTACGACGCCGGGGACATCGAACCCCAGCTTGCCTGCCCCCACCAGGTGGATAACGTAAAGCCTGTCGGAGAATTGGAAGGCACCCATGTGGACCAGGTCTTCATCGGGACCTGCACCAACGGGAGGCTTGAAGACCTGGAGGTGGCAGCCGGGATCCTGAAAGGAAAGAAAGTTGCTGTCCGGACCATCGTGATCCCGGCATCCCGCTCGACCCTCCTTGCGGCAATTGAAAACGGAACCATGCAGACCCTCCTGAAAGCCGGGGTAACTCTTTCGACTCCCGGCTGCGGACCCTGCCTGGGCGCTCACCAGGGCGTGCTCGGGGAAGGGGAAGTCTGTGTCTCCACCGCCAACCGGAACTTCAGGGGCAGGATGGGTAAAGGCGGGTTCATCTACCTTGCTTCCCCCGCTACAGCCGCTGCTTCGGCCCTTTCCGGAGAAATCACAGACCCAAGGAAAGTTTAAATATTTTCTATCCTGCTGTTTTTCCTTATTTTTCCTTATTTTTCCTTATTTTTTCGTTTTTACATTCTCTATCTCCTTTTTTAGTCTCATCTATCTCTTTATGGCAATACTGTAAAAACCCGATACACATCCAGTGAGAATTTATACCATGAAATGCATATAAAAAATGGAGGGAATATATATGGCTGAACAATTGGATAAAGATCAACTTTCACATCTGATTGAACACTGGATCGAACACAACGAGAGCCACAACAAGAGTTACATTGAATGGGCACAGAAAGCCAAGAAAGACGGCTTCCTTGACGCTTCCGCAGAAATATTTGAAGCCGTTAAGAACGTTAAAGAGGCGAACGAACACCTGACCAGGGCAAAGGAAGGGCTTTTCCATCTTGATTAAGCTTTGATCCCGGAAATGCACTTTAGAAATTCACTGTTTCTTAAGCACTGTTTATTAAACACTGTTGGAAGGGGACTTTGCGTCTCTATTTCCATCCTCTTTTTTTAATTTTGTTTCTTCACTTCAGGAACTTGCTACTAACAATTGCGCTCTAACTTCTTTTAAATCCCTTATGAGTTCCTCTGTGCTTGTATCCTCTATAAATTGCAAGATGCTCTGTTCTTCTTCTTCCATGTTGAGGGAATCATCATTAAGAAGTTCTCCGAGCAGGTCGCCTCCTAAAAAGCCTGTTGACTTTTCACCCTTTCCTTTTTCATCCTTTGTTGTTTTTTCAGAATCATCTTCATTTTCAGGGAGAATCTGGCTTGAGAAGAGAGCAGAACATTTATCCGTTTTCCCTGAGGGAGTTTTATTATCTCTCGTTTCTGTTCCCACTTCTGTTCCCATTTCTGTTCCCACTTCTGTTCCCACTTTTGTCCCTACTCCTGCTCCAGGTTTTGCTTTTACTCCTGTTTCCACTCCTGCTTCCAGCTCTGCCTCTACAATTGTTTCTGCCATTAGTTCCGCTACTTCCGTCACTTCGGCTTCTATCCCCTTCTCCGTATCTTCCGTTCCGCCATAAGAGTAAATTTCTTTCTTTTCTTTTTCTACTTTCTTCCCGATTTTCGGATTCTTTTTCCTTGCCTCTGGGGCTTTCCGTCTTCTATCTTTCTCCAACTCTCTTTGTTCTCTTACTTTTTTCGGTGTTTGTTCCTGGGTAGAGAGCACTTCATCGATGTTTTTTTCGATTTCTCTTTTGTTTTTCATCAGTCCTTTTATCTCGGTCCTGATTTTGTCTCTGTCTTTCATCAGTTTTTCGACATCACTATCATTCTTGTGTTTCAACTTGAAAGTGAGATCCCTGAGTATCTTCATTCAATTCCTCCCCTAAATACTCATTATGTTCTAATCCTGTAGCCTTGACCTGCCCTTATCCATAGTTTTGATTTCGAAATCTTCTCCTGTTTTTTTTTCCATACCTAGAACGTGAATACTTTTGATACAATGGGGGGTATGATAATTATAGCAAGTCCCGAGATTCCCGACATCAAGCCCCCGTAGAAGAAAAACTTGTAGTTTCCTCCTCCCTCCACTACTTTCACAACTATAGTGTTTGAAATTGTGAAAATCAGTACGACGGCAAAGGTGAATTTGTAGAGGAAGGGTAATTTGTCACCTACATTGAACATGCTCATCCCTATCTCTGGCATGCCGCCCATACCTCCCATTGCCGCATGAGACTCGCTCATGTGGTTGATCAGGTTGCTGAACTTGTTGATGATTTCCATTACAAACATCAGGAGCCCTACCATCACCAGGTGGAGGACTATGGCAAGCCAGCGAAAGCCCGCACTGACCAGTTTTCGTTTCATCCGGAGAAGAACGATTTCAAGGCTTGAGGCGGAGACTATGCTTCCTACCTCAGCCGGGTCTCCTCCGAGTTCAACGGCATCGGTAAAGATTTTAGAGCATCTGTTGATAAGCTCGGACCCTGTCTCTCCTATGAACCTTCCCCAGCAGATTTTTGAGTCGAATCCCATTGAAAGGGTCTGGTGAAGTTTTTCAACGGATGATTCGAGACAATCCAGGGTTTCTTTATCCAGGTTTTCCATTGCACTATTGATGGTAATCCCGGTCGTCCCTGCAAGGGTGCCAAGGGTTTTTACAAACGCAGGAAAACTGCTATCTCTCCTGTCGATGTTACTGTCATCAATTATTGCAAGGATGCCGATTGGAAGTGTGAAAAGGGCGATAGCTATTAAAACAAGTTCAATTTTCGTCCCGACGAAGAGGAGGACCGCTAATGTGCTTATTCCCAGGGGCAGGAGGGTTCTGGTTAAGATTGCTATTTGTTCCTGTTCCCTGGATTTATGGTGCAGGGAATGGATTTTTTTTTCGGAAGGTGCTGCCTTGTATATAAGGAAAATAGCTATTCCGCAGGTTAACATAATCAAAATGACAATCATAAAGGCAACAGTTTCTATATTCCCTATGTCGTAGATCATAACGGAAATAAGAATAATCGTGACCACAAGGGTTAGTGAAACCATAAGGGCAGTGTATCCGTCTGTCCATTTTTTGAGGGATTCTATGCCTCTTTCGTACTCGTTGAAGTATATTTCTTCCCTGGTAATTTTCTCATGTTGCAAAAAATTCTTTTCCGGTTCTCCGGAAGAGAGGGTATTTGACATCCTTCCAAAAAATTTTGATATATATTTATCTTCCACTTTCTGGGATAGGTACTTGCAGGCTTTTGCGTATTCATACCCCCATTTTGCGGCAAGGGTGTGTACCTCCCTGAAATGCTCCGATGCCTCGTACTCTTGCGCTCCGGAGTACTCGAAGATCTTGTCCCTGTCTACATCTGCGGAGGAGATTGCTGCTGCATAGGTGAGCAAAAAGAGCAGGTCATCGCTTATCCTCTCAACTATCTTCACGCGGCCAAGTTCTTTTCCTATCTTAGCGCCGCTAACCCCCTCAAATATTTTCACTTCACTGAGCTTTTTTCCGTTCTTCACATCACTTATACTTTGAACTATGCTCATGATGCCAGGCCAGCCTCCTCAACCTGAAGCAGCATCGTAAACAAATCATAAAAATCGACAACTCCTGCCTGGTGTATCTTTTTGAGAATCTTTGCTCTCTTCTCAAGTTCCTTGTATATTTTTCTTACCTGGTGTTCGGGGATACCCATGCTGGGAGCAATCCTGTTTTCCAGCAGATATGAATTGTTTTTCCCTGTGAACTTGAATGTATCTGAGGAAGGGTCCCATTTGAAAATGTCCATAAAATTGAAGGACTGGGTGAATGAATCATACCCGACAATCTCATTGATGCTAAGAACCCTTCGTGCCGACCCTTTTCCGGGGACGTTTACGGCACTCTGGATGAGTACAACGTTAAGGTTATCCACGTAATTTTTGGGGACGTTTATGGGGTCCCCGGTAAGCCTCTGGATCAATTTCTCAACCGAAGCAGCGTGGAATGTGGAAATTACGGGGTGACCGGTCTGCATGGCCTGGAAAGCAATGTTGCCCTCAACTCCCCTTATCTCCCCTATAATTATTTCATTAGGGCGCTGCCTTAGAGCAGCTTTGAGGAGATCGAACATGGTTACATCGGAACTGCTTTCTTCCCTGGAAGTCCGCGTAACTTCTCTGGTCCAGTTTGTGTGGGGTACCTGCAGTTCCGGGGTATCTTCGATTGAGACAATCTTCGAATTGGCTGGAAGAAATGTGGTTACTGCGTTCATCATTGTGGTTTTCCCTGATGCCGTTTCCCCTGAGATGAAACAGTTCATCCCGGCTCTCAGCATCATCCACATGTACGCGGCCATCGTGTAGTCTATAGTCCCGAAATCGACCAGTTCAAGGATAGAAATAGGTGTCCCCATAAATTTTCGGATGGTGAAATTGCTCCCCTGCTTGGAGACGTCCTCCCCGAAGACGATGTTAATCCTGGACCCGTCCAGAAGGGCGGTGTCAACGATGGGGGATCTGTATGTAATTGGCTTTCCAACTTTCTCGGACATCCGGATAACAAAAGAGTTGAGTTCATCCATCTCCTGAAACGAAATAGTTGTCTTCAAGCCTGAAAAAACCTTGTGTTCTACAAAGACACAGCCAAGTCCGCTGCAGGTGATATCTTCAATATCCGAGTCCATCAAAAGTGGTTCAAGGACCCCCATGCCGACCTTGTCCCTGACCATAATATATTTTATCGCCTTGAATTCATCCGGAGTTACCTGGATTTTCTGGATTTTTTTCTTTTTATAAAACGTATTGAGAGATTTCAAAACTTTGTTAATCGGACCAAAGCGATTTTTCTCAGCTTCTTCTCCTTCACTCCCGTTTTCACTTTTTTTTTCGTTTATGTTTATGTTCTCTTTTACGATGCAGGTCTTTTCCAGCACTTCTTCCATGAGTTTTTTTCTTTCGTCAGGGTCTTTTGTGGTGACTTCCATGCCATGGACAACATCTACAAGCGTCTTTTCAACATCTATCAGCTTGCGGTCAAGATCCTGAAAGAGACTGGGTTCGATAGGGATGTAGTAATTCCTTACATCTTCCTTATCCGGATAGATGTGGACAGCAAGACCTCCTCCAACCGGATAGATCAGGTTTGGGAGTTTGATGCTCTTTAAGGATCTTGAAATCTTCGGATAAAATGTCGGAAGGCCAAGTTCTTTTAGCGGGAGCCTGCAGAGGTAGTCAAGGACATGATGGTTCTCCTCAACATCGACAAATTCTTTCATCTCAGGGGAAAGCATGGAGTACACTTCACTTTGTGAATACTCCCCTTTATTAGAGATACCTTCTTTTTCAAAAGGCAACAATTTCATTTTAATTCCCTCAAGACTTTTCCTTCCTCAATTCAGGCTTTCACCTTGCTAATCCGGTTTTCTTTCCATATGAAGGGACGTTTCTATCCGGCAGCTCTTTTAGTAATGTTCTTCAGGCTTTTACTTTCGAAACCGGGATAATCTTCAACCCATAGTTACTATCGACGTCAAAGCTCAGAGAATTTCCGTTGATTTTTCTTGCTCCTCTAAGTTTTTTGATTTCCATGGTCTTTACCAGCTGGTCTCCAACCTGCTCAATCCTGAGCTCAAGGTAAGCGTCGCAAATTGTCCGGACCCTGGAAAGCAGCGCCTCTGAAAAGGCATATCCGTGTACGCTTATAAGAATCGTCTTTCCCTTATTACAGAGTTTCATGCATTCGGTAAAGAAGTTTAACACGGTGTTTTCCGAAGAATTTACAACAAACACCGTCAGAGAGTCGATGATGATTACTTCTTCCTTACATTCTTTGATGCATTCGAGGAGCAGCTGGAGCAGTTTTTCGTTCAGGTGCGGATTATTCTCCACGTAGTTTCCGTCGATTTCAAATATTCTGGTCCTTCCGAGGATAAAATAATCCGAAACGTCAAGGGATAGTTTTTCCATTTTTCTTAGAAGATCCTTCGAAATTTTCTCGGTGTTAATGGCGAGTACTGTCTTTCCCTGGTTTAAGGCTCCCCACATAATCTGCTGCAGGAGGATAGATTTTCCTGCGTCGTTTACCCCTTCGAACAGACTCAGGGACTCAACGGGAATTCCATCGTCCATCTTCCGGTCGATTTCAAGGTTTCCGGAAGATATAACTTCGACATGGGGTTTTTCCTCCTCTTCAATGTCTTCAAGCATTTCTTCGAAGGATTCTGCACCCCCGGATAATGTTTCATCCCTCATGAGTGCCCTTTCCTCCATGAGTGTCCTCTCCCCGGTTTTCTCCACTCATATTTTTTCCCCTTCAATATTTTTGAGTTCTAATATTTTTGAGTTCTAATCCTGAACTCTCATTCTGCCCTTCATTCAAAGTATCCTGAGTCCCCTATTCCCTCAGGGGTTGTTATCTGAACCCAGTTCTTGCTTTCGTTCTTTATGGGGTCGGAGGCGTTCAGCCTGACCTGCAGTTCTATTTCCTCGCCCGGGTCAAAGATCCCGGGGTTGATCAGGTCCGGGGAGATGCTGTGCACCTTCCAGTGGTTACTGGCAAGAGTGGTATTTTCTTCCTGGTACGGGACCCAGATGGTTATTATTGTACCGGATGAGTTGTAGTAGCGGACAATTAGGTCCATGTATTCGTAGTCCCCGATTTTTGTTGACCCGATATTTTTAAGGGAAACAAGGATATCGACACCATCAGTTGTTGTTTTATTGATCTCTATTTCCGTTTTTAGCATCTCATTTTTGCAATCCTGCATTTCTATGAAAGAATCTGCAAGTACTTCTGTCATGTAAAACCCTCCATTTGTGCAGACGTAGGATGCAAGAAGGATTGCTGAAACTGAGATCATTGCTGTAATAATTGAGCCAAATCCCATTATGCCACCGTGAAATAGTCCTCTTCCGAAACCCCGTTGTACGAATTGAACTTAACGAAATATCTCTCTCCACTTTCAAATGTATAAGATTCTGATAGTTTGATTGTGATCCTGATTGTTTCTCCGGCATCCCAGTCGTTATCCCCACTTTGCTCTATGGAATAACTCCAGCCTGGAGTCAAACTTGCGCTTTCGTCATATGAAATTCTGTCAAAGTTCTCTGTATGGCCGAAAAAAATATCAGACTGGTCTATTAGCCCCGAGCTTATTCTGTTGCATCCTACATTCTTGACCCAGACACAGACCTCATTTTCGTCGGAGTTCACCGCTTCATGAATGATCTCCGTATCTGTCATTATCTGGTCGCCCATCGCTTCCGCGCGGCTCATTATCGGATCCCCCGCAGAGATTACAGACGGGTACACGGCTGAAATGAACGCAACAGCACAAATTACAGATGCTGTCGTTAGAATCGCAGCACTTATCGAATCCCCACTCAATAAATTTCCCCCCTAAATTCGTTTTCTGTTTTTCCCGGTTTTTGTTTTTGATGTTTGATATTTTTGTTTTTGATGTTTTTGTTTCTCCTTTTATTCTCAAATTTAATTGAAAGCTAGCTCTTTCTTTTTCTCATTTTTCTCTCCCCAGCTCTTTTCCTCATAGATTGGCTTGATTCCACTTCCGGATTCCCCGGGATTCAGGATTGCACTCAACTGTGAGAGAACTAGAATGTTGTCTTTCATGTTTACTTCACTTTCTTCAGCACTTTCTTCAGTAGAAAGATTTGCGATATTCTGGATGATACCTTTTGCTTCATCTGAAAGTTCTCCGGTAACAGTGTAGAGGTCCAGAAGTTTTTCCAGGTTTCTGTGTCCGATTGCCCTGACCGCATAGTCCACCCAGCGCATCAGTTCCACAAGCAGGAAAGTGTCGATTCCATTCCGGAAGGAAAGCCTTTTTTCCTTTTCAGGACCTCCTTTTTCTGGAAGTTCCTTACATGGAGTTTCGCGTTCAAGAGCTTCCTGCATTTTTTCTTCTTGTTTACTTTTATCGGATTTTTCTTCTTCCACTGCAGCTTCGTTTTTCGGCGCCTCAACCTTCGGTGCTCCAGGTTTCTGGATGTTGCAGAAAGGGTTCTCCTTCCTGTTCATCTGGTCCCTGATATCTACGAGTAACTCTTTCATTTCCCCTTTTATAATCTTGAGTTCGATCTCCAGTTCGGTTACTCTCTTATTCAGTTCCATGCTAAACACCTGAAAAAAGGTAAATATCCCTCACCCAGTCTCTCAAGTTCTTGAAAGTAATAAAAAGAGAGGGGGTGGGGATAATTCCCCTCTTTTCGAAATTATCTCAGGTTCATGACAACGTCAATTTCTGCAGGGGTTATTCTTGAAAGAGGGAGAATTGCACCTACCTTTGGTTTGACCTCGAGCCTGAATTTCGTGTTTACTGAAGTGTTTGCATCCATTAGCATTGAACCAGTGGGCGTGGTGATGGTTAGCTGCACTTTTTCATGCTGCTCCAGTACATCATCTGTATCGTCATCTCCGATGAACACTTTTTCCCAGTCTAACTCTGCTTCATATGTTTCACTGTCCCAATAGGAAACCACCAGCATTCCATCGACGCTGTTGTTTCCTATGTCTACTTCTGACTGCCCTGCAGCAAGCTGAAGGGTCACAACAATTTCGTCTACAGTATCCGTAGTCTCGCCTTCGTATGCGATCACATCACCTGCAAGTTCAACAGAAGAAGTTGTCTGTTTGATACCCTCGTCAATGGTTGCCTTGGCGGTATCGGAGGTTGTGAACCCGGCTCCGAGGACTACGTAAGAGAATACTGCTGCCACCACTACAAAGGCAGTGAGCACGATTGCTGATTCGAGACCGGTGAAGGCTCGCTCGTCTTTATTGAATATGCTAAAAATCCCTTTCATTATTTCACTCCTCATATTTTTTTATTTTTTAATAACAGTATATGGAAATCATTAAAGAAACATTAAATACTCCAGATTTTGAGATCTGTCGCTATGATCTGGTGTAAAATGTTTGCTTCAAATAACCCCACAAACATACCCATAATTTTACAAAAGACAGTATAACTTTACTAACATATTAACTTTACCCAAAAAATTCCACAGTTTTAATATTTGTCGTTATTCAAAAAAAAATCAATTTTCAGTAAAAAAATTGTTTATGTTTGGGTTTATTTTGGAATTTAGGAATCCATATTTAAAAAAATTTCATGGGCTAAGCTCCCGTTTTCAGGATTTTGCCAAATATATTATTACAGGATTTTAATATTTTTCATGTTGGGCGCAGATAAGTGATGTTTTATTTTGTAAAAGATGTATCTCAGTAATAAAAAATTACAGTAGATTTATTAATTCGAACTAAATAAAAAATGTGGGGATGGAGTTTTAATAAAATTTTTCTAACTCCCGCTTCGTATCTTCAGGGGAAAACTTCTGCCTGACCAGGGGGTTTTCCCGGATTACCGGTATCAGTTCTTCGAGCGTTTTCCGGCTGTTTTTGAAGAAAATGCCGTTAGGGATCCTTTCTCCCCATTCCAGGGCTCTTTCAAAGGCTTTGAGGCGGTCGGAGGGGGCGTATCCCTCTTCTAGTTTGTATACCCTGTCCCTGTACCATTTGAACGTATTTATCTTGTTGAAGGTTACGCAGGGCTGGAGGATGTCCAGGAGAGCGAACCCTCTGTGGGTTATGGCGGCTTTCATCAGTTCTGTTAAGTATTTTGGATCGCCTGAAAAGCCCCGGGCAACAAAGCTGCAGTCCAGGGAGATTGCCAGGGCAAGTGGGTTCATGGGTTCCGAGAGGGCTCCGAAGGGCTGGACCTTCGAACGGGTGCCCTGGGCCGAGGTTGGAGAAGCCTGTCCCTTGGTAAGCCCGTAGATCTGGTTGTCGTGCACGAGCAGGGTTACGTTTGGGTTTCTGCGGATGGCGTGGATGAAATGGTTTCCCCCTTCCCCGTAGCAGTCCCCGTCCCCGGCAACGGCGATCACGTGCAGGGCATCGTTGGCAAGTTTGGCGGCTGTGGCAACGGGGAGAGTCCTTCCGTGCAGCCCGTTGAAGGTGTGGCATTTCATATAGTGGGGCAGTTTCCCGCTCTGCCCTATCCCGGAGACAAGCAGGACTTCCCAGGGCTCTATGCCAAGTTCCACCAGCGCCTGCTTGAGGCTTGAGAGGATCTGGAAGTTCCCGCAGCCCGGACACCAGGTAGGCACCTGGCCTTCATAGTCCTCAAATGTAGGCATGCAGCTCCTCCTTCAGGTTTTCAACGGTAAAGGGCCTCCCGTCGTAGCGCGTGATCAGCTGCGTAAATTCAAATCCTGTCTCTGCCCTGAAAAACTTTGCAAACTGTCCTGTGGCATTGTTTTCTATGCAAACAACAAGGTCTGTGTTTTCCATAAACTCCAGGTAGTCAAACCTGTCTCTTTCCGGGAGAGGGTATATCTCGCTGAAATGCAGCATCGAAATCTTCTGCTCCTTCGAAAAGATGTCCACGACCTCTCTTATCACCCCATAGGTCGAGCCGTGTCCCACAAGCACGATTTTTGGGGATGCGTCCCCGTAAAGGCAAGGAGCTTCCATTTCTTTCCGGATCAGGGGCATTTTTTTCAAGAGCCTTTTCCGGACCATTTCTATCCGGGTTTCCGAGTCCTCAATGATATGCCCTTCCTCATCGTGTTCATCACTGTCAGTTACGACCAGCTGTTTCCCGGCTTCCCCAGGGACTGCAAGGAGGGAGATTCCGGTGCCTGAATAGGCATGGCGTTTGTATTCCCCGCTACCTTCCAGGTCCGCTTCCCTGAGGCGGTACCCGTTGTAGATAAGGCGTCCCGGGTCGAAGTCCTCAAAAGTCCACTGGGAATCTCCCAGGTACTGGTCGGACTGGATAAAGACGGGGACCTGGTACTTCTCCGCAAGTTCGAAGGCTTTGTTTGTCAGGTGGAAAGCCTGCTTCGGGGTTCCCGGGTCGAAGATAACCCTGGGGAACTCCCCGTGTCCTGCATATAGGACAAAGAGGAGGTCTGCCTGCTCGGTCCGGGTGGGAAGCCCCGTGGCTGGTCCTGGACGCTGTATTTCGGCAATCACGACCGGGGTTTCGGTCATGCCTGCCAGGGAGAGACCTTCCGCCATCAGGGCAAACCCTCCTCCCGAGGTCCCTGTCATGGTCCTGACTCCGGCAAAGGAGGCGCCGATCGCCATGTTAATGGCTGCTACTTCATCTTCCGCCTGTTCGACAATGATCCCGTATTCCTCTGCTTTTGATGCAAGGAAATTCATTATCCCGGTAGAAGGTGTCATCGGATAGGCAGAGTAGAACTTGCAGCCGGACATAAGGGCTCCCAGTCCGATTGCCTGGAGCCCGTTTATTAGCATGAGTTTCCTGTTCTCCGTTTCCTGAAGCCTGAGCGTTTCACAGCGGGGACAGTTGGAAAAGGTGTAATCGTATCCTGCCCTGGCACAGGCGATATTTTTCTCGATTATTTCTTCCCCTTTCTTCTTGAATGCCGTTTTCAGGATTTCTTCCAGGGCTTCCAGCCCAATCCCGAGCATGCCCAGTACGGCTCCTGTTGCTACGGTATTTGCCATTACCCTGTTCTTCCCCACATCAAGGGCGATTTTTTTGAAAGGAACGTCTATGAATTCCGGCTCTTCAAATTTCTTTTTGATACTTTCGGAATCATAGAGGATTATCCCCTTTTCCCTCAAACTCTTCCTGTGCGTTTCGATCGTGTTCAGGTCAAGGGCGACAAGGATGTCCAGGACATCCCTGGAAGCCGTCACCCGCCTGTCTGAAAAGCGGATCTGGTAAAAGTTATGCCCGCCGCGGACCCGGGACATATAGTCCTGGTGCGTAAAAACGTGAAAACCGTTTCGGGAAAAGACCTTTGCAAGAGCTCCTCCGATTGTCTGCAGGCCCTGTCCGGCTTCTCCCCCCACTCTTAACGTGTAGTCCAGAAATTTAACCCCCTGTATTTCCTGTTACTTTGTCCAGATTAAAGCATATCTGCCTGAGAACATATACTGCCGAATACAAATAGTTAACAATAATAACTGAAATGATTCATCTCTACAAATGCGGACAGCACATTTTTTGACCTTTCTTCAATGTGCGTTCCCGCTACTTATCTGCTCAGTCTCCCCTGAACATATATTATAATTAGAGCTTATATAATCTTGCTTCCGGCACCGATATTAATAAATTTTCCGCAGAAAAAAACGTGAGATTAAAGTACTTTAATAGATGAATAGCCCTTATTCAAAAAACGGCAGCGTAAACTCAGGGATAAAAATTTCATATTTATCAGGTTTTTTTCCGGGGGAAGTCAAACTTTCCCGAGGAAACAAAAAAGGTTCTGCTGAACGGTATCTGGGTGACAGGGTAAATGTAAAGGTTCCGGACAGCGGAGGAGAAAAAGTTAAAATGACATTGGGCGATTTGGTAAAAAATTTCTTCATGAAAGGGAGAGGCGTAGCACTTGGCTTTCCCCTCATCTTTCTTGGGGCTGTTCTCTTTACGATTAACAAAATTCTCGGGGTAATAACAGTCTTGATCGGGATAATTTTACTTTCACTGAGTGATTATTTCCTTGAAAACGAGGACGATGAGCTTGAAGGTGGGTTATAATGTGTGAATTTTTTATGAACATTAAGCGGCCTGATAATCCTGGAAATAATTGAAATAAAAGATGCTTGAAATCAAAGGCGCTCAAAATAAATACAGCGTCTTCCCGAAAAGGATGCAGCCTACAAGTGCGATCCCGAGAATCAGTATCTCCGTCTGCAGTATGGTGTACAGTATTAAAAAGCAGATAATGGATGTAACTGCACAGGCCAGGATATCAATTGGATTGCTCATACCTCACCATTTTAAATTTAGAAGTGTAGGCAATAATAAGCGTTTCTACTTTGAACAAAAATTTAATAATAACCTGATGTATAATAAATTCCGGATATCTCCTTTCTTCCGGAAAAACAGATGCATCCTGCAAGTTACTCTAATATTTGAGGGTGTTATCCTGTGCGAAAAGTCTCATCGTATTTTTTGAAATGGTCCCCTGGAATGCAGGGCTTCTCTGAAAAGTCAAAAAATTCCTGAAATATCGGGCTTTGCGCAGCAAAAAAATGAGAAAAAGAAGAAATTAAATCTTTTTTCAGAACTTCCCTCGGCCGAGCTGGGCGTGCGCCCGGGCAAGGTGGCCTGCGGCCTGGGCTCCTATCAGGGATATCTCTCCTGCGAGCACGGCGGCTGCAACGATTTCCGCAAGCTTCCTGGCATTTGCTCCCGGGGGGTCCCCTGCGCCTGCGGCTCCAAGGAGGTTCAGGCATTCTCTCTGGGTACCCAGACCTGTCCCTCCTCCCACTGTTCCCAGGGGAAGGGCGGGAAGGGTTACGGTGCAGTGGATTTCCTCATATTTTGTAAGCTCCATGCTCGTGATTGCGGTGCTGCCTTCGACAACGTGGGCTGCGTCCTGTCCGCAGGCCAGGTAGATTGCGGCAATGATGTTTGCGGCATGGGCATTGAAACCGATTGCGCCTGCTCTTGCCGAGCCGAGAAGGTTTTTGCTGTAGTTCACCTCGGCCATGGACTGCGGAGTGCATTTCAGGGTATTTTTCACGATTTCTGCGGGGATGGTCACCTCAGCCACAACGGTCCTTCCTCTCCCGAGAATGGTGTTTATCGATGCCGGCTTTTTGTCGGTGCACATGTTGCCTGACAGGGAGATCGATTCTGCCCCGAACTCATCCTCTATCAGGTGGAGTACGGCGTTAGTGGCAATTGTTACCATGTTCATGCCCATGGCGTCTTTTGTGTCATAGGAGAACCTGAGGTATACATAGGTCCCGGCAACGAAAGGTTTTACACTGAGGAGTTTTCCGAAGCGTGTGGTCTTTTCAGCGACCTCTTTCATCTGTTCAAAAATTTCGGGACTTTTCACCCAGTCATAGAACTTTTTAGCGCGGTCCAGGTTTTCGAGTTTGAAAACAGGAGCACGTGTCATTTCATCCTCAAAGACCCTGACATTTGCTCCCCCGCATTTCGTAATGACCGAACAGCCGCGGTTTGTGCTTGCTACCAGGGCTCCTTCGGTCGTTGCAAGGGGTACATAGTATTCGGATTTTGCGTATTCCCCGTTTACTTTCAGAAGCCCCGCAACCCCTAGGGGGAGCTGGATTGCCCCGATCATATTTTCGATATTCTTCTTTGTTGTGACCTCCACATCAAAGGAAAAGTTCTGGATATGTTCGAACTCAAGTTTTGCAAACTCCTGAATCGCAAGCCTCCTGAGCTTCACGGCAGTTTCAGGGTCTGCAACTTCTTCAATTTTGCGAAGGGCAATGTCTCCGTCCAGGATTTTCTGTAAAAGAAGTTTTTCATTTTCATCCAGTTCATAGTTTTCTAGAGGCATGGAATCACCGAAATCCGGGTTCTTATATTGTTTCAATAGGCTAAATTACTTTTTAATGCTAAATTACTTTTTAATGCTAAATTACCTTTTAATGCTAAATTACCTTTTAATGCTAAATTACCTTTTAATGCTAAAT
>JAENYU010000005.1:83352-143882 GCA_016841625.1 Methanobacteriota archaeon | reverse complement strand
CCTAATTCAAATTTACAAGTTTGCGATTACTTCGTCCAGTGCGGCAATGTGGTCTGCCCTGCTAAGGTTTCCGAAGGACATTGTTGCGTTCTGGATGTAGTTCTTTTCAATTGAAATTGACTTTACACTGCTAAAGTTCTTTGTTGCAGTCAGTACCTGGTTGATGTAGTACTTGTAGTGGCCCAGAACAATGATTGTGTCATAGTTCCCTTTGCCGTCAAGTCCGGGCCAGTTGGGGTCCGTTAAGTAGAAACCAAGCTGGTGCACGTTTATGTACTTGGCATCCACGTCCTTGTCCACAAAGCCGAGCATTGAGCTGCCGGTTGCGGCTATGGGCAGGTTGGCTGCCTTTGCGATCTTCACTGCACGGTCCAGGACTTCAGGGGTGAGGCCTGCGGTCCCGATTACGAACAGAGGTCTCTTTGCCTTTGAAATCATCTTGGCGGCAATTTCGGTGGAGATCGCTTTTGAGGTCTTTACACCGTAGGAGGTGAACAGTTTGGTGTTCTTGGTTGTGTCTACCATTTTCAGGCCTCCTTGCAAAGTCTCTTGAGGTTAGTAGGCTGTGCGGAGACATCGAACTTAATCTTCGGACCGGAAATGATCTTCTTCTTCTTCCAGTCGATTTCCCAGCCGTGATCTGCTTCGAGGATCTTGAGGAGCGCTTCACGCTTGGAGAGTGGTATATCTGCTTCGTGCCTGACGTACCTCCACCAGTCTTCGGGCATGATGCCGAGGAACTTCTGGCTGAGTTCCATCCAGTTGCTCAGCTTGATGGACCTGCCCATGTTGTTGTCGGACGGGCGGATGCAGTTCTTTGCCATCATTATGCAGGCTTCCTGCCAGGTCTCAGCGGTGGTTATGAGGAACTCCGGTGCTGGCGGGATTGACATTTCACTGCCGTCCCTGCTGTCGTAAACCTTCCACTTGGACTCGTCGTAGTTCTTGGCAATCAGGGCTCTCCTGTACTTGCTGCTGTGCGGACCGAGAACTGCGGGGATACCGTACATGTTGCACCCAGTACCGATAGCGGCTGCCTTCTGGGAGTATGCACCCCATGCAAGACCGACTGCACCGACACGGGTCAGGGTGTAGTCAGCGATTTCTGCGAGGTTGCCTGAAAGGTTCCTGCCTGCGAAGATTGCAGCGACCTTGTGGGCGGTACCCGAGATGTGGGCGTTTGAGACACAGGACCCGGTGTTGAGGATGTTACCTCTCTCGAATCTGCCGGGGAACCTCTCGTAAAGGGTCTTGCCATCGTCGTCCTTGTACATACCGATGTCCATTGCGGAACATCCGGACACTGCAACGAGGTAGTTCCTGTTGAGGAGTTCTTCTGCGATGTTGTAAACGTCCTTGGAGCCTGCAGGGTAGTTGGAACATCCGATGATTGCGATGACACCAGGGGTGGTACCCATAACCAGGTTCAGACCTTCTGCCCTGATTTCTGCGTCACTTACCTGACCTCTTCCTGCTCTTACCAGACCCTTCTCTTCGGCGATAGCCTTCTGGGCGGCTTTCTCGATCACGTCGAGTACAGGGATACCCTTGTTGCAGACCTGTTCACACCTGCGGCAACCCACACATAGGTCGTGCAGTGCTTCAAGTGCATTGAGGTCGCCTTCCTTGGCGGCTGCCATTGCTTCAGGGATGTCCAGTTCCTCAGGACATGCGAGCTTACATTCGCCACAGTCCGCACACTTGCCGACAAGTGCTTCCATTTCTTCGTCGGTGGGGATGGAGGATATGCCTTCACGGAGTGGGGCCATTTCCAGAGCGAGCCTGGGTACGAGCTCTCCGAGCTTGTCGTAATCCAGCATCACACAACCCGGGATTGCTCCTGAGGTGATGTCCGCGATGATTGCATCGACGTCATCGTTGGTCCTGTCAGGCAGGCCGTACATGATCTTGTCGTTGGATGCAATGATCGGGATATTAAGTTTCTGGCCTTCAACAACGAGGTCAGCTCTTACACACTGTTCGTCAAGGACGATTACATCAGGTATTCCGGAGCGGACAACCTTCAGTTCCTTTGAGATGGTACCTACGATCTTTGCGTAGGGGGCCTTCTGGTCTTCTCTCTTGTACCTGGTCATGTCGAATGCGGTACAGCAGAGACCTCCGATTTCCATCTTTTCGGTCAGGTCGTTGTCTTCCATGTAGTCCATGATATAGGTAACCCCGGCAACGTTGTGCCCGATGGCAATGATCGTTGGTTTACTGGGGTCAATTGTTCCCATACCGACTTCCACAAGCGGGACGTCGGGGTCGGACTTCGGGAAGCCAAGGGCTGTGACCTGGGCGAGATCGGAAACTTCCATACCTACGTGGTCAAGAATACCTGCCAGCATTGACTTGTTATCGTAATCGATTGCTGCTCCTTCCTGTCCTGCGTGGATGGTTGCAAGCAGCTGTCCAAGTTCCTCTTCAACATATTCCATCATGGGCTTGAGGTCGCCAAGGGTCTTTGGCTGCCTTCCTGTGACAAGCTGGATGTTGGGGGCAATGACGTTCGAGGCACCCATGTTGATTGGCATGTCCTCCCCAAAGAGGTCAATGATGTGGTTGAGCAGGTGGCGGCCGTGGGCGCTGTGACATGCACATCCAGTGATGCAGCGGAGGAAGAATTCTCTTGCAGTCTGGCCTTTCATGTCGATACCACAGGCACCTCTCTTGTTCCCTTCCAGGTTACAAGGTCCGAATGTACAGTAGCAGCACTGGTCACACATGGGGGTGTACACTGGTTCGTAACGGTCGAACAGTGTAAAACTCCAGTCCCTTAAAGTAGCGATCCCAGGGAACGGAGTTGGGCCCATTGGACCGAGGTCTTCTTCTGCGGCAGCCTCTTTTGCTGCCCCTACAATATTTTCAATTGTGATCTGAACGGATTCCAGATCTTCGATAGAAAAACTCCCGGTAGTTAGTTTGCTCATCTGAGCTTTACCTCCTAAATTTGTTTAAAGTCGACTTTATTGAAACGATTGCAAATTAGAGCATAGTCCGGCATAACCATAACGATTGAAAATTATAATTCTTGCTCTAAATATTATACTTCCAATCGTTTGAACCGAACCTTTCTGATAAAACGTTTTATTCGTTTTTTCAAATAACAGAACGTTTTTCCCAACCAAAACGTTTTTTCGGAAATATATCTAACAAAACTCGTTTTTCGGGCTTTAATTTGCAAATAATTTTTATTGCGCCGTTTTCTCTTTAAAAACCGTTTTTTTCCAGCGATTGTGACCTGGATTTTTACGAAGAGGTCGCTACCGATGGGTAATAAACACTAATTAGGTGAGTAAATGTACCAAATCTATATAACATTTTCTAATTTGTAACTCCCTATTTCGAGAGGGGTAAAGTGCGAAAAGTTTGTTTCCAGCCTGTATGGAAATTAATGTTTTGTAATTATGAATTACGAGAAGCAAGTCCGCAAGGTAACGATTTTCAAAAAAAATAATTTTGAGTATGAATAAGTTATATTATAATATTATTTTTTCATGTAGATCTCATAATTATTTCTCATTTATGGCAAATAAATCACCGGATATTTCATATTAGGAAATATATTTAAAAATAGTATAAAAGGATTTCAGATTATAAATATAAAATTATATTTTATATTTAATTTATCTGTTTTTTATAAAATTGGTTCTGATGAAATTACCAAAATTTATATATAGAAGTAATGCCCCAAAACATTTTTCAGGAGTGAACGCCGTAAACCGATTTTACCCTTTTATCCGGGTCAAACCCCGTATTGATTTTTCATGATATATATATACTTATAAATCTATTTGCTTTGAATATATATTTTTTCTATAAAAATGTGATACGGATTAGCAAGGTTCTGGCGTCCATCGAATTCTAGTTACCTGGATATGGATCAAATAACAATACATACGTTTGAAAGGTTCAGATGATAAGTCTGCATGCGTAAGCTCATCGAATAATCTAGTAGATCAAGCTCATCGAATAGTCTCGTAAAAATATATATTAACAGCTACAGCATTGCTACAGACATCTTACTTACTGGGTCTATTATGTATGTCAGCATTTATCTCCGCAGACGGGAAGACCCCGTCCTCGACATCCGCAGGCTGGCAGGGGGGGGGGAGTTCACGTAACAAGTAATTATGTATTATATGTATCAGGTGTAGTTCGGGTCAAAATTTTGTACGGGCATCAGATCTCCAGGGTTAAGCAGGAAGCATTCCTACTCATCAAAGGTAAAGCCGAGAATTTTCCTGCTTAAAGCTTTCGTGCTTCAAAGGTGAAGCATGGGACTTTTTGATCAGGGACTTTTCTTATCCTGCTGTGAAGAATTCAGGGTCCGGACTTTGAGGGATATTTCACGGGTTTTGAGGGGATTGTTACAAACCTTTCTATGTATTGAAATCCTGGGCCTCTGTATGAATTCATTTAGATGGGATTTCCCGGAAAGAATTTCTGTCATTCAGTTGCACATTCAGGTAGCTTTATACTATATAAAAATAAATGAGAATTAGGAAACATGTATCACAGCAGCATACCATATGGGTCCGGCGGAACGGCGGACAAGATAAAACGTTCGGTATTATCCAGCCCTTCCATGGCAATAATTGCCCTCTGCATAATTTCTTACCTGGTGGAGATGATGCCAGGGATAGGGCCCCTGTATTACCAGACTTTCTGGTTCGATCCTTCCTATATCCTTAGCAGACCCTGGACTCTTGTGACCTACATCTTCCTGCACAATGATATTAGCCATCTTTTTGTTAACATGCTTGTTATGTTCTTTATCGGGAGGGGGCTTGAACAGAGGGTTGGAAAAAAGCAGCTTCTCGGGGTATTTTTTACGGCAGGGGTCCTCTCGGCAGTGGGGCATGCCCTTATGAGCATGCCCATCTTCGGGGTATACCCAACCCCTATCGTGGGAGCCAGCGGGGCAATCTACGGGGTCTTTGCAGCCCTGGCGGTGCTTGAGCCTGACTCACGTGTCTATGTCTACTTTATCCCCATGAAATTGAAACAGGCCCTCGTGCTCTTTGCCGCACTCGACTTCCTCATGATACATTCAACCGACATGGTAGCCCATATCGCTCACCTGAGCGGGCTTTTTGTGGGGCTCTACATGGGCTACAGAATCAAGAAAATACAGGAAAGGCACTGGAAGGGGTCCCGGTCCGCCGGAAGGTGGTGAGCCTGGAAGAGGCAGGGCTCCCCCCCGGAAAGAATCATTATTATCCCAGGCCTGAGCCGGGAGAGAAAATCCCGATCCAGATTGTTGATTTCCGCAGGCTCTTTGCAGCCTGGGCTCCAGACCTGAAAAAAAGTCTCTATTTTAAAAATCTGCCTGAAGCAGAGGGTTTGAAGCGGGTGAGGGAAATCGTCCTTCTCAGGGTCTATGACTGGTTGGCTGGCCGGGAAGGAATCATAGAGCTTACGGCAGAGGAATTCGAGCAATTTACGGAAGTTTATGAGGAGTTTCTCCGGAACTTCGGGGAAATCAGGTACGTACGGCAGAAAAAAGGACGGAAAACAGAAAATGTCTTTGAGTTAAAGGAGGCTCCTTATATTATCAGGGAAGTGAGAAAAGGTACTTTTTCCGATAAATTATAATTTTATATATTATATATTGTGTTATATAATTAGTGGATTGATTTGCCTTCTCGGGGTTTTCGACCCTTAAAGGATAAACTCCTTGTCCTGGTCCATTCCGGAAGGTGAGGCCAGGGTTCAGGTACGGAATTACCTGATAATGCAAATCTTTACTACATAATAGAAAATATTTAGATATTATGGGATAGTTATCCGAACATTCAGGTACCAGGACTGCAAACTTAAAATAATCCGGGACTTAATGCTTTGAAGCCGTGCCAGGCGCAGGGCTGAAGCGTGAAACTAATTCAGGACGATCTGTGGAGGCTGTAGCGGTTTTGCTTCCTCCCGATGCCGGTGCCCTGAAAAATTAGCCGGATGTGAAGATAAGATGTTTGTCGGTCCCGGAGTTTGTAACATTTATAGGGGATACAGATAATGAAACCTGTAAAAAGTGGACTCGATTCGATTTCAAGGTACCTTCGCACGAAAAAAGAGGTAGGGAGGAGAAAGATAGGCCTTCTCGTGGACGGTCCGAACATTCTCAGGAAAGAGTTCGACGTGAACCTGGAAGAAATAAGAGATGTTTTGAAAGATTACGGGAACATCAAGATCGGAAGGGTTTTCCTGAACCAGTATGCCTCTGACAAACTGGTGGAAGCAATCGAAAACCATGGACTTGAACCCATCATCTGTTCAAGTGATGTGGACGTCCGCCTTGCAGTGGAGGGCATGGAACTGGTCTACAACCCCAACATAGATACCCTCGCAATTGTAACCAGGGACGCGGATTTCAAACCTCTCCTGAACAAGGCGAATGAACACGGGAAAGAAACGATTATTTTCGGGGTAGAACCCGGGTTTTCCACAGCGCTTAAGAATTCCGCGGACTACGTCATCCTGATGAGTAAGGATAATATGAGCAGTTATAACGAACTCGAGGACCCGAACACCAAGAAGAATCCGGACGCCAGGAGAAATCCGGATGCCCCGGAATTCAAAAAACACCCGGATGACGAAAAGTAGGAAAGCACGGAAAAAGTCTGATACGATCTTTTTTCATTTCCTTTCTTTCGTTCTTTCTTTTCTTCCGCTTTCAGGATCTTCCTTAAAGAATGGCCTGCCGCAGGACATTCTTTTTCACGGATATTCCACGTCCACCCCAAGGATCTGCTCCGCCCCTCCGGCCACGTCCCTGGCAATCTCGGCACAGCCGATCGCTGCATGCCACTTGCCGAGACAGCGGCATTCCTGCCCGAGGTGCCTGCTTATCTTTTTTTGCACATACTCCACTTCCCCGACAGATCCTGCAAGGAAGACAGCTTCTCCGGAAACCCCGTAGTCCCTGAGAAGGAGTTGCATGGAGGCAATTTCCATGGCTGCAAAAAGGGCTATGGTGTCCAGGGCAAGCAGGGCGGAAGCATCTCTTTTTTCAGCTGCTGCAAGCATTTCTTCCCGGTCTTTATAGGGGGTCATTTTCAGGGTGCCTGCTTCTATGAAAGCCTGGTTTGCGCTTATGATTCCGGCGTCCACGTCCCGGATTGCCTGAAGGTCAAGGGGACCGTGCTGCACCCCCGGAGCAAAGATGCAGGCGTCGATTGCACCGAGCAGCTTCCCTCCGGTGACGGCGAGAGTTACGGTATTGGAGCTGATGTCGGAGACAACGAAGTCCTCACAGTCCAGGCATATGATGTGGTAGGCGATACCCAGCTTTTCCGGGCTTGTGAGGTGGGAAAAAACTTTCATCCGGGGGTCTACCCGGCTTTCCGTATGGATACCGGGGATTGCCACTGCCGGAATCCCGGAGTTTCGGACCGCATCAAAAACCCTCGTGCCTCCACCTGTTTTCTTCCCTGCTCCCTCCAGGCTCCGGAGCCCTCTTCCTTCCAGAGCACGGACATCTTTTATTGTAGAAAACCCGTCCCCCATGGAGTATGTGGCGGCAATTAAATCTATGTCTCCGCGGCGAATGCCGAAATTCTTTTCAATGGATGCAAGTACATCCTCTTCCGACATGGCAGCCGCTTCAACCCTGGCAAGTTCGAAAGTCCGTACTTCCTCTCCTTCCAGCAGGGCAAAACGCATTGCTGTCGTCCCGTGGTCAATTCCTATAAATGCCAAGTAGCAATCTCTCCTTGAATGCCTTAGAGGGCCTCATTTAAAATTTCGTTTAATTCATTCATGATCCTGTCCCCTTCTTCTGCGGCCCCCACTGTTGTCACGAGCCTGAGTTCCTGGAAACTCCTCCCTTCCGAAAGTAGCAGCCTCAGGTTTCCCCTGGCATCAGCGCGCAGTACTTTCCCGGAGAACTTTCCGCCTGCAGTCCCTTTGACAGAAATCACGGAAGGGATGATCTTTTTTATTTCGGAGTGCTGACTTACAAGCTTCACGATCTTTTTTCCTGTCCGCCCCCCGATAATGGTGGTGTGTGCTCCTCCAAGTTTGCTTTTTAAGGAACTTTTTCCACTGTCTAGTGAAATTTCAGCACTTTCAGTCATTGTAAATGTGATACCCGGCTTTTTACGCCTTCTTCGTTGTTATTTACAGTTTTGGGGTTTTTTGTTCCACTGTAGTTTTTTCTTATCTGATTTAACCTTTTTTTATATATATGGAATACATTTTTATTGAGGGTCGAAAACCCATAAAAAAGCCGTTTATAATATGCGCACTCCATGAAATGTTTATCCTGGCTTAAGAAAGATAAGTTGCATGGATAAGATCCGGGGGATATAAAAATAGAGAGCTTTCCAGAAAGCCGGGAGTAAAGAAGCAGTCCAAGGCTTCTGGATTTTTCCTTTTTTCGCTTAAAAACAGCTCTTTTTCCTGAAATACGGATATCTCTTCCGGGAATCTGTTTACCTTAATCTCAGATTTTTTCAAGCTCATTCATGCCAACGAGCTTGATATTATTTTCTTCCAGAAGCTTGATAGCCCGCTCTATTTCGTTCACCCTGACGATGAGGAGGGCTTTTTGTTGCCTGGTGACAAAGGCATAGGCATAGTCCAGGTTGATTTCCGCCTCTCCGAAAACCTCTGCAATCCGGGACATGCTGCCGGGAACGTCGTCCATTTCGATCCCCAGTACATTTGTCTCCGAAACCGTGAACCCGGCGTCGTGCAGGACGGTGTGGGTATAGTCAGACCTGTCAACCACCATGCGGATAATCCCGAAATCGCCCGATTCCGCAATGGTAAAGGCCCTGATATTTATTCCGGCGCTTTTCAGCTTGTTGGCCACGCTTGCAAGTCTGCCAGGTTTGTTTTCCGCAAAAAGGGAAATCTGCTTTATGACTTTGTCTTCCATTCCAGCACCCATATCCTTCACATCCCTGAATATTTTTCTTTTGAATTCTTATTGACTTTATGAATTTTCATTGATCTGAGGAATTCTTATTGACTTTATGAATTTTCATTGATCTGAGGAATTCTTATTGACTTTATGAATTCGTATTATTCTAATAGATTTTTATCAACCTTATGAATTCCTTATTATTCTTAAGAAATCCTTATTATCCTTATTATATTACTTTAATCCTGTTTAAGCCCCCTGTATGTTATAATCCTGATCCTCCATGCTTGTTCCGAAATTTAGTAGGGAATTTCTTCTTTCAGAATATAATATAAGTTGCTGTGTGTATTTTAAACTTACATGTTAATATTTTGGAAACTTATTTTTGCGGGATTCAGGAAATAGGGGTAAAAAGGAAGCGAAAAGAAGAGAAAGATAAGCTCTGCAGGACACCTTTTCTGCAGGGGCATCTTTCTACCCGGGTCTTTTTGCTCGAGTCTCTTTTTGATATTTTACGGACTTTTCTTTTCGAATTCCTCTTAAATCTTTTTCAAAAACCTTTTGGTTCTTTCGAGCCCTCAGTATTTCAGAGTTTCCGGTTGTCTATGACCTTCTTCGACTTTCCCATGGAGCGCGGAAGGGAGCCGTGTTCCACAAGTTCAACCCGAACAGCGAGGTTCAGTACACTTTTCAGGGCAGCTGCAACTTTCTTCTCCAGGGACATCATGTCCGACATCCGGTCACTGAAGGCGGACTCGTTCATCTCGATCTGCACTGTAATGGAATCCAGTTCCCCCACCCGGTCCACAATAATCATAAAGTGGTTCCCGACTTCCGGGATCTTCAGCAGGACTGACTCTATCTGGCCGGGGAAGACATTGATTCCGCGAATAATGAGCATATCATCCGTCCGGCCTGTAATCCTCATGATCCTTGGATGGGTCCGGCCGCATCTGCAGGGTTCTTCGGTCTTTTTGGTCAGGTCTTTGACCCTGTACCGGATCAGAGGGAGGGCTTCCTTGGCAAGGGTTGTTATCACAAGCTCCCCGGTTTCCCCGTCAGGGACCGGTTCTCCTGTTTCCGGGTCCAGGATTTCTACCAGGTACATGTCTGCCCAGATGTGAATGCCGCGCTGTTCGCTGCATTCGGTGAAAAGTGGGCCGCTCATTTCCGAAGTCCCGTAGATGTCGTAGGCTTTTATTCCGGATTCCCTTTCGATCCGTTCCCGGAGTTCGGGAGACCAGGGTTCCGCCCCGAAAATTCCTGCCTTCATTTTCGTATCATTTTTTATGCTGACTCCTTGATCCTCGGCAGCTTCGATCATGTAGGCAAAGTACGAGGGGGTGCAGGCAATAACCGTGCTTCCCAGGTCCTTCATCAGTTCAATCTGCTTTTCCGTATTTCCGGAGCTTGTGGGAAGCACCGTTGCTCCAACTTTCTCGGCGCCATAATGCGCTCCAAGGCCCCCGGTGAAAAGCCCGTATCCGTAACTGACCTGGAGCACGTCCTCATTTCCAACCCCTATCGATGTTAATGCCCGGGCAAGGGACTCAGCCCATTTGTCGATGTCATTTTCCGTATAACCCACAACTGTAGGCTTCCCGCTTGTCCCCGAAGAGGCGTGAAAGCGGACGAGTTTTGAGTTGGGGACGCAAAACATTCCGGTGGGGTAGGTGTCTCTGAGATCCTGCTTAAACGTAAAAGGTAATTTTTTAATATCATCAAGGGTCTGGATGTCATCCGGGCTGACGCCGTGTTCGTCAAACCTGTTCCTGTAAAAAGGAGAATTCTCATACACATAGTGCACTATTTCTCTCAGTTTTGCTTCCTGCAGTTTTCTAAGTTCTGCTACAGGCATTGTTTCGATTTCAGGATCCCAGTATTCTGGCATTATTTTCACGCTCTGCTATTCTTTAAACATTGTTTGCAGCCTTACTTTTCAGGCCTTTATTTTCAATCTGCTTCTTTTGTGTCGTGTTTTTCACGTCAGGTTCCGCCTCGTCCATATCAACGGGGAGCCATTAAAGGTTTTTCTGGCGGACACGATCTTCCGGCAGATCCGGCAATGTGAGAATTAGGCTGGATTCATATAAAAAATAATTGTTCATCATATAAAAAGAGGACAGCTTTTCGATTATGTCAAAAGTTCTGCAGCCCTGTGTACGGACCGGATTTTTATTTAAAATGAATTTAAAAAAAGCCTGCTGAGAACTTTTTGAAAAAGAAGGTAATCGGGGTTTCTGGAAAAAGGTTTTTCCTGTTCTTCCTGTTTTGCCCTGCTTATTTTTTCAAATTCTATTTTTCATTCTGTTTCTATTCTGACCTATCTTTATTTTTTATTCTTATTTTTATTTTATTTATCATCATTTTTTATTTTCTCCTCTTCGTCCTCAAAGGCGATGTCTCCGGACGTTTTTCCCAGGGAATTTTCAAGAATCTGCCGGGTTCCATCCCTGCATTTCCTGAGTACTTCGTCCATTTCTCCGATCACTTCGATCCCCGCGGCTCCGGAATGTCCGCCTCCGGTACCGTTGAATTCTTTACCGACATCTTCCATGAGCTGTCCAAGGTTGACCCCGGCATTTACGGCGTCCCGCTTTGCCCGGGCGCTTATCCTTACGCTTCCGTCTTTGGAAGTGCCGACAAAGGCTACGTCCGCCCCGATGTTAATTAGCATGGATGAGGCCGAACCCCCGAAAGAGCTCACGTGGGAAGTTGCAATAAGCATGTCCCCCATCCGGTCGATTTCTACACGGCTTGCGGCTTTCAGGATCGCAATACGCATGGAAATGTCCTGGGGAGTGGCTGCCATAATGTCAAGCACTTCTCCGTATTCCACACCGCTGGCTTCTATGATGTTTGCCACGGTCCGAAAAGTTTCCTCTCCAGCGTGTTTAAAATGACCGGTGTCCGTGATAATCCCGGTGATCATCCCGATTCCCACCCTGCGGGTGATGGGGGCACCAATGGACTTTAAGATGTCGTAGACAATTTCAACGGTGGAAGTGGCATTGCGGTGCAGGTAAAACTCGGCTTTCTCGGTAAGGGCAGTGGTGGTATGGTGGTCTATTACGCAGTAGTTGGTCAGTTCAAGGTCGTTTAGCTGTGCTTTTGTGGAAGTGTCCACTACCACGACAAAACCGTAGTCACTCAGGTTGGGTTTTTCCACGACTTCTATCCCGAGCCTCTCGATCAGGATGGAAGCTACCCGGTTGCAACTGTCTACAAGCCCTACGGTCCCTCCCACTGCTTCG
This sequence comes from Methanobacteriota archaeon, assembly GCA_016841625.1. Classification (GTDB taxonomy): domain Archaea; phylum Halobacteriota; class Methanosarcinia; order Methanosarcinales; family Methanosarcinaceae; genus MTP4. The sequence goes on along the minus strand of JAENYU010000005.1, from coordinate 131,759 downwards.
GAAAGAGCAAAAGCACTGCTCACGGCGTCCGGATCTGCGTTCCGGTGGCACAAATACAAAATATTTTGATAGTCAAGGATCCGGTTGAAAAACTCCGCTTCGTCTACTTGCATAGTTCACTCTAGCTGTCGCTTTTCTTTCAGGCATCGATACATCCAGGGACTGGATGCCGGGTTTCTTTGCATACCCGGCATCCACTAATGTACATTTCAGGTGTCTGTACACTATAGATGTAAAAGAAAAAATAAAAAGTTATTGTACCCTGGGACCCATTGCCTGTTGGATCTGCTCCTGGAGCTGTTTGAAGCGGGTTGTGAGCCGTTCCTCCTGCCTTGCAATGGACTGGAGCCTGAGTGAGAGGGTCTCTTCCCGGTCTTTCAGTTTGACGATAGACTCCCCTTTTTCCGTTTTAATGACCAGTTCCCCGACTGTCCGGTAGACCACCGCGTCGTCTGCGAGTTTTTCGAGTTCCTCAAGAGCCATCTTCGACTCTTTCTGCATAGCTTCGATCTGGGATTTCTGCATTGCAATTGCCTGGATCTGCTGCTGCAACTGCTGAAGCTGTGCAATCTGATTCTGGATTTGCGGAGGTAATTCTGCTGTCATATGATTTTCACCTGCCTCCAGAATACACCTGAAGGGATTTTAATGTTTCTGTCCTTCCAGCTCCCGAAAATGCCTTACGTGCCTCGAAATGCCAATCGGCGTCTGCGGACAAAAGCTTAAACAAGTATTGAATCTTAATGAAAAGATAGTAATCAGGAAATGAAAGTCCGACAGCTGATGCCCATTACTGGCAAATATAAACTCAGGAGAGTATTATAATGGAAGAAAGCAAGAAATTTAATGAAATTCAGGATCTTCTTGAAAAGTATACAAACGCTCACGGGATTTCCGGTTCCGAGGGGGAGATCCGGAAGCTTTTGGAAAAGGAGCTCGAACCTTACGTTGAAGGCATCCGGACCGATACCATGGGGAACCTGATAGCAACTAAAAAGGGAAAAGGCCCTTCCGTAATGCTGGCTGCGCACATGGATGAAATCGGGCTCATGGTCAAGTATATTGACGAGAACGGTTTCCTGCGCTTTGTCAAGATCGGCGGCTGGTTTGACCAGACCCTTCTGAACCAGCGGGTCCGGGTCCACGGCAAGAAAGGTACCATTCCCGGGGTCATGGGGTCCAAACCTCCCCACGTGATGAAGGATGAAGATAGGAAAAAGCCTGTAAAGGCCGAAGACATGTTTATCGACATAGGGGCAAAGGATACCGAAGACGCCGAAATGCTCGGGGTCGAAATCGGGACTCCTGTCTCCATCGACCGGGAATTCGTGCCCCTGGCAAACGGGAAAGTAACGTCCAAAGCCTTTGACAACCGGGCAGGGGTCGTGATCCTTGTGGAAGTGATGAAGCGGCTTTCCGAACTTAATATCGATGCAAACGTATATGCCGTTGGCACCGTCCAGGAAGAAGTGGGGCTCAAAGGGGCCAGAACTTCGGCTTACGGGCTTATCCCGGATGTCGCCCTTGCCGTCGATACCACGATCCCCGGAGACCACCCCGGCATCAGCAAGAACGATTCCCACCTGGAAATCGGGAAAGGTCCGGTGCTTACGGTTGCCGATGCCTCGGGGAGGGGGCTAATCGCCCACCCGCAGATCCTCAGGTGGCTGAGGGATACCGCAGGGGAAAACGAGATCTCCTACCAGCTAGGAGTAGGGTCCGGAGGCACCACCGATGCCACTGCCATCCACCTGACCCGGGAAGGCATCCCCACAGGCACCGTAAGTGTCGCTACCCGCTATATCCACTCCCCGGTGGAGGTACTGGATGTAGCCGACGTGGAAGCCTGCGTAAACCTCATTGTGAAGGCTATAGAGAATGTGAACAGGTACTTTTGAACCGGGGTATTCCCGGCCTCTCCCTTCCATCTTCTATTTTATACTGCCTTATACTGCCCGTGGGTCCGGGTCAGTTTTGTGAGGAATAAAGCCCGTGCCCGGGGGGAATCTTTTTTATTTTTCCAATAAGTTCTGTATTGTTAACTGGAAACTAAAAATACTATGGTCTACTTATTGGAATGCAATTTCAGAATGTCGGGGATGAATCCGGAATTTATCCGGGAAATCCGGGGTTTTGAGCAAAAATATATGTAATATGTATAATAAAATGGAGTTTGCATCATATGGGCTATTAATATATTCCCATTTGTATATTTACATCGTGTACTAATGGTGTGTACTAATAAGTTCAATGATTGCCGAACAAATCTATAGATACAAAATTACACTGAGGGATTGTATTATTCGAAAATATCCGCTTTCTTGACACTACTTTAAGAGATGGTGAACAAACTCCGGGCGTAGCCCTGACAAGAGAGAAGAAGCTCTTGATTGCCCGGGCTCTGGACGAAATGGGGGTCTCTATAATAGAGGCAGGTTCCGCGATCACTTCCAGCGGGGAGAGGGAATCGATCAAAGCTGTCGCAAACGACGGGCTGGATGCCGAAATCTGCAGTTACTGCAGGATTGTAAAGGCAGATGTTGACCGTGCCCTGGAATGCGACGTGGACTCTATCCACCTGGTAGCTCCGGTTTCCGACCTGCACATCAAGACCAAGATCAAAAAAGACCGGGATGTCGTGCGGCAGATTGCAGCCGAGGTTACGGAGTATGCCAAGGACCACGGCTTAATCGTGGAATTAAGCGGGGAGGACTCCTCCCGGGCAGACCTGGAATTCCTGAAAGCCCTGTATGCCGACGGAATTGATGCCGGAGCTGACCGCTTATGTTACTGTGATACCGTTGGGCTTTTAGTACCTGAGAAAGCCACCGAGATTTTCAGGGAACTATCTTCTTCCCTGAAGGCCCCGATCAGTGTCCACTGCCACAACGATTTCGGCTTTGCAACGGCAAACACCGTAGCTGCCCTTGTCGGAGGCGCAAAGCAGGCCCATGTAACTGTAAACGGTTTAGGGGAAAGGGCAGGAAACGCCGCCCTGGAAGAAGTGGTCATGAGCCTGGAATGGCTCTACAAGTACGACACCGGGATCAAACACGAGCAGATCTATCGGACTTCCAGGTTAGTGAGCCGCCTGACAGGGGTTCCCGTTAGCCCGAACAAGGCTCTGGTGGGAGGCAACTCCTTTACCCACGAGGCCGGAATTCACGTGCACGGGCTTCTGGCTGACAAGGCTACCTACGAGCCCATGGGCCCCGAACAAATCGGCAGGAAACGGCAGATCGTACTCGGAAAGCATGCCGGAAGGAGTTCCATTTCCCTGGCCTTACAGGAGCTGGGGCTTGAAGCTGACGAGACCCAGACTGAAGAGATCTTCAACAGGGTCAAGCTGATGGGCGACCAGGGGAAGCACGTAACCGATGCCGACCTGCAGACCATTGCGGAAACCGTGCTTGATATCTACAGGGAATCTCTGGTGAAGTTAGAGGAGTTTACCATAGTATCCGGTAACCGGGTGACTCCTACTGCGTCCATTAAACTCACCGTAAAGGATAAGGAGATCGTACAGGCCGGGATCGGGAACGGGCCGGTGGATGCAGTTATCAATGCCATCCGAAAGGCTGTAAGCTCCTGTGCGGAAGATATTGTCCTTGAAGAGTACCACGTAGATGCCATCAGCGGCGGGACCAATGCCCTTGTAGAAGTAAGGGTAAAGCTTTCCAAGGAAGGAAAGACGGTCACAGCCAGCGGAGCCCGGACGGACATCATCATGGCTTCAGTAGAGGCCGTGATGAACGGGATGAACCGCCTGATCACGGCAGAGTGAGCTCGAAAGAAGGATGCTTTCCTTACATGGGTTTTTCAGGGGACTTATTGTCCCCCTCTAATTTTTCCGTTTTGAGCGGGGATTTGATTGGTAATGGAAGAATTGGAAATGAAAGGCCTTTTTGGACTCGTGAGCCGGAGGAAACCTGCATTCATATACAACATGATTGATAATGATGTATCGAATGAATTCAAGCACAGAATTTATAATGAAACGAATTCAATGAAATTTAAAGAATTCATAATGAAATTCAGTTGAGTTCGTAATGAAATTCAGTTGAATTCAAAATGAACTCGAAAAAAATCACAATGAAACTCAGAATGAAAATTGCGAGCGTGATTGGCAAAAAGTATTTCTGATAAACATGCACTTTCAGGACTGTATTCGACTGGATAAAAAGAATATATAAGTCGAATCAGTCGCCAAGAGACAAGAAGGAGATTAAATACAATGACAACCGGGTCAACAGAAAAAATTAATGGCGCCAGGGCTATTATAAAATGCCTTGAATTGGAAGGCGTTGACACTATCTTCGGGTATCCCGGAGGGCAGATCATACCTTTCTACAATGAACTCTATGATTCAGATCTGCGCCACATACTCGTACGCCACGAACAGGCAGCAGCCCATGCTGCAGACGGATACGCCCGCGCGACGGGAAAGACCGGGGTCTGCGTTTCCACCTCAGGTCCCGGAGCAACCAACCTGGTAACAGGCATTGCTACCGCATATATGGACTCAGTGCCCATAGTAGCCTTAACCGGTCAGGTCCCCCAGTTCATGATCGGGAATGATGCCTTCCAGGAAGCTGACATCAAGGGAATTACCCAGCCCATTACCAAGCACAATTACCTCGTACAGGACGCAAACGAGCTTCCAAGAATCATGAAAGAAGCCTTTTACATCGCTTCCACCGGAAGGCCTGGCCCGGTATTAATTGACCTTCCAAAAGACATCCAGATCTCCGAAATTGACTTTCATTACCCTGAGAAAGTGGAACTCAGGGGTTACAAGCCTACCTACAAAGGCAACCTCCAGCAGGTGAAAAGGGCTGCCGAAGAAATTGCAAAATCCTTCCGGCCCATCATTTACGCAGGAGGTGGGGTAATCAGTTCGAATGCAGCCGCAGAACTGGTGAGATTTGCCGAAACAATCATGGCTCCCGTGACCACGACCCTTACGGGGATCGGGTCCATTCCTACCGAGCACCCCCTGAACCTGGGGATGCTGGGGATGCACGGCACCAAGTATGCAAACTACGCAATCCAGGAATCGGACCTGGTAATTGCGGTGGGGGCAAGGTTTGACGACCGGGTGACCGGGAAGCTGGAATCCTTTGCCACGAATGCCAGGGTCATCCACATTGACATCGACCCCGCAGAGATCTCCAAGAACGTGCCCGTGAACATCCCGATTGTGGGAGATGCAAAACATATCCTCAAGGCCCTGACCAAATACGTCAAATGCTGCAACTCCGAATTCTGGCTTGCAAAGATAATCGAATGGAAGAAGGAATATCCGCTCAGCTACAGGAAGGAAACAGACGTTATCAAGCCGCAGTTCGTCGTGGAACAGATTTCGGAGGTCTGCAAGGACGCTATCATTGTCACCGAAGTCGGGCAGCACCAGATGTGGGCAGCTCAGTACTTCAAGTTCAGCGAGCCCAGGACTTTCCTTACTTCTGGTGGCCTGGGGACCATGGGCTACGGCTACCCGGCAGCCATTGGGGCCAAGGTTGGGAGACCTGACAAACTTGTCGTTGACATTTCAGGGGACGGCTCATTCCAGATGAACTCCCAGGAACTTGCCACAGCAGTCCAGAACGACATTCCGGTCGTTGCCGTGATCATGAACAACGGTTACCTGGGAATGGTCAGGCAGTGGCAGGAACTCTTCTTTGACCGGAGGTACTCCTGCACCGACATCTCCGGTAGCGTTGACTTCGTGAAACTTGCCGAAGCATACGGGGCTCTCGGGCTCAGGGCTGAAAAGCCGTCCGAGGTCAGGCCGGCGATCGAGGAAGCCATCAATTCAGGCAGGCCTGCTATTGTCGACGTGATTATCGAGTGTGAGGAAAATGTCTATCCTATGGTCCCGGCAGGGGCTGCAATCAATGAAATCCTTGACCTGGAGGACTGAGAATGAAACACACACTTGCGGTTCTGGTTGAGAACAGGGCAGGGGTCCTGTCAAGGGTTGCAGGGCTCTTTTCGAGGCGTGGGTACAACATCGACAGCCTGGCTGTCGGGGTCACGGAAGAACCGGACGTTTCCCGAATGACCATTGTTGTCCACGGGGACGACAGCGTACTCGAACAGGTCAAGAAGCAGCTGAACAAGCTGGTGGAAGTCATCAAGGTCTCGGACCTTGCAAGCGAAGACGCCGTGGAGCGGGAACTGGCGCTTTTCAAGGTCGCAGCCGATGAGAGTTCCAGAGCCGAAATCATGCAGATCACCGATATCTTCAGGGCTCGTATAGTGGACGTGGGCCCGAAATCCGTTACCGTGGAAGTCACGGGGAATGAAGAGAAGATCATGGCAATCGAAAACCTGCTCCAGAAGTTCGGGATCAAGGAGATGGTCCGGACAGGAAAGATTGCCATAGCCCGCGGTTCAAAGAAGGTTTAAATATTAAAGAGCAGTTAAAAAGAGGTGACTGCTCAATTATTTTTCTCAGATGGGGGCTCCGGGTCCGGATATTTTAATGGTGCCGGGCACGGAATAAGCCCTCCCCAAAAACAGGAATTTTCCTTAAAAGTTGAGGAAAATTTTTTAAAAATACAGGTAATTGTTCATATAAGAATTAAAGAATTTATACAGAAATTCGAGCAAGTATAAGGAAATTCTAAAAAGTATAAGGAAATTCTAAAAAGTATAAGGAATTTATCAGGAGAAGCAAGCAATGGCAAATATAATTTATGACGATGACACCACCCTTGATGCGCTTAAGGACAAGACTATCGCAGTAATGGGCTTTGGCAGCCAGGGACACGCACATGCCCTCAACCTCCATGAGTCCGGGCTCAATGTGGTTGTGGGACTCAGGGAAGGCAGTTCCAGCCGCGTCAAGGCCGAAGCCGACGGCCTGAAGGTCATGACCGTTGCAGAGGCAGCAAAAGCCGCAGACGTTATCATGATCCTCCTGCCTGATGAAAAGCAGTCAGGGGTCTATTACTCTGAAATCGAGCCTAACCTCGAAGCAGGGAACGCTATCGTTTTCGCCCACGGGTTCAACATCCACTACAGCCAGATCGTGCCCCCGAAAAACGTTGACGTCTTCATGGTCGCCCCCAAAGGTCCCGGACACATTGTCAGGAGGACATACACCGAAGGAATAGGGGTTCCGGGCCTGATCGCTATCTACCAGGACGCAACAGGCACTGCAAAAGACCTTGCCATAGCCTACGCCAAGGGAATAGGGGCTACCAGGGCAGGCGTCTACGAGACAACCTTCAGGGAAGAAACCGAAACCGACCTTTTCGGGGAACAGGTTGACCTCTGCGGAGGGCTTTCCGCCCTTATCAAGACAGCTTTCGAAGTCCTCGTAGAAGCCGGGTACCAGCCTGAAATGGCCTACTTCGAAACCTGCCATGAAGTCAAGCTCATCGTTGACCTGATCTACGAAGGCGGGCTCGAGAGGATGTGGCACTCCGTTTCCAACACAGCGGAATACGGCGGCATGACCGTGGGCCCGAGGGTCATCAATGAAGAATCCCGCGAAGCCATGTACATAGCTCTCGAGAGGATCCAGAACGGGGAATTTGCCAAGGAGTTCGTCCTCGAAGGCATGGTCAACCACCCCGTGCTCAAAGCCATGGAACGCCAGGAAAAAGAGCACCCCCTCGAAGTAGTCGGCAAGGAAATCAGGGCAAACATCCCCTGGCTTAACAAGAAGATCGACGACGACTGATCCTGAACCGATCTATCCTGAACTTATTTTTTCCTTTCCCGTCCGGGTCGTTTTCCAGATCCGTCCGGGAATTTTTTTTGGCAGCTTAGCTGTCCGGACTTTTTTGGCAGGTTCTGGCCTCCAGACAGTTGATTTTTTGTCGATTAGTTGCAGCCGTAGAACAGAACGTTCATAAGTCTGAAATTTAAAATTCAATCCGGAGGGAAATGATGCCAGCAACAGAAGAAAGCAAGGTAATTGATACAATCCTCAAGAGGCGAAGCGTCCGGGAGTTTACGGACAGTCCCGTTAGTACGGAAGATATCAACAGCATCCTCAACGCCGGGCGCTGGGCCCCTTCCGGCTTGAACAACCAGCCCTGGCGCTTTATCGTAATCCGGGAAAAGGATACCATTATGCAGCTCTCGGAGTGCACGCACTATACGAAAGTAGTTGCAGCTGCCCCGCTTCTGATTGCTGTCTACCTGGATACGGAAAATTCGTACAACCACACTAAAGATGTCCAGGCAGTCGGTGCCGCCATCCAGAACATGCTCCTTGCCGTCTGTGAACTGGGCCTGGGAGCCGTGTGGCTGGGAGAAATCCTGAAGCAGAGTGAGAAGGTCAACTCGGTTCTGGAATGCCCGGAAAGCTTTGAGCTCATGGCAGTGCTTGCTGTCGGGAAACCGGTTCTGAAGGAGAGGACGTCCACGCGGAAAGGGCTTGAAGAGCTCGTGTTTGAGGAAAAGTACGGGAAGGTCTGGGAAGGCTAAAAAAGATTTCAAAAATTTTGCCCGATCCAATTTTGAATTTTACCTTCTCTTTTTTTCCTGTTCATTCCCTACTCTTCTCTGCGGATCCTCGTCTTTTTTAGAAGGGATACCAATGTTTAATATTCAGGACATTTATATAATTATACAACAAAAATAACAAAAATTATCCTTTTGCGATGGCGTTATTCGTGCAATGGCATTATTAGCCTGCCGGAAACCCGAATCAATACCTAACAAATGCCTCCGGGGGTGGGGCATGGTCGAAAAGAAATCCATAGTAAGGGAACTTGGGGAAGAGGAACTTCTCCTGCCGGGGCTGGTGAACTCGGCTCTTCTTGCAAACGACCGTATAAAATATTATTTTACGCTTCTTCAGACGGCGCGGGAAAAAGCCGAACATCCGGAAAGGGAGTTTCCGGTGCTCAGGACCGAGCGGGAAACTGCGGGGGAAGAGGACTCCAGGTTTGACAGGGTCGTTGCCGGGGCAGTGAAAAAGGATTCCGGTTCTTACGAGTTTCCTTTTGCGGAAGAGGTCTTTTCCCGGACCCGGAACTGCATGGCTGAGATGTTAAAACCCCTTCTGGCAACCGGGGGAACTGAAGCAGAAGCGTTTGAAATAAGGCTGAAACAGTTGACGAAGCCCGGGGGAAAAGAATTCCGGGTCCGGGAGGGGGAAGGGCTGAGCGGGGAATTCATAAGGGCCCTTACTTCCGGGGACAGGAAAGCCGGGGACAGCCTTCACCTCCTGGTCATGGACGTCCATAAAGCCCTTTCCCGGATGCAGGAAGAGCTTGCAGGGGAGACTATCGACGGGGCAAAGGTTTACATGATCGATGCTCGGGACCGGAGGCTGGTTAAAGCCTTTATGAAAGGCGTAAACCGGACAAAGCCCCTGAAGTTCGAGCACCCTGGGCTGGGGACAACTGCCACCCGCACGGCGGATAAGCTTGTGATCCAGAACGATATAGGGGAAACCGAAGCGCATGTGCTGGTCGTGAATGTTAAGGGGCTGGAAGCTTCCGTAACCTACACTGATGTCCATATGCAGCGAGTGCTTTTCTTCCGGAGCCTTTTCGAGGGCACCGGCACGGTCTGGGAAGACACGCTTTCGAAATCATCCGACAGTTTTGAAGAGAATGTCTACCACCTATCCGTGGGAAAGTTCAGGGGAAAAAACGGAGAGGAGCTCGAAGCTTTCCTGACTCACCTCGGGGCAAAGCTCGTCTTTTTGATCGACTGGAACAGGGCAAGGAAACGCCTCAGGAACTTCATGCGAAACGCCGACTGCAGCAGAGTGCTCCACTGGGCTGCGGAAAATGAGTGCGGACACAGGGGTTTTCTGGTGCTAGGGGGAGAACAGCTGATTTTCGAAGCTCTGGAACTTGCGTCCAGGGTCCCTATCCGCTACGGGGAACCCCTCCATCAGGTCATGGGCAGGGAAAGGACCGTCGAGTTTTTTCAGTGGGTGCTTAAAAGAGCCACAGAAGGGCTCCTTGCGGAAGAGCCTCTCCTCCTGATCCGGGATGAAATCAAAGCTGAACTGCTCCGCTACTTCAATTCGGCCGAGCAGGACCTGATGGAAATTTGTGCGGAACACGCCTCCCTTACCGTAGAGGTGGCAGGAGCGGTCCGGGATTCTCTCCTCCATGTCCTTTATGGCGGAGAAGCGGGTTTTGTGTTGAGAAACGCAAAACGGGCAAAGCAGTGGGAAAGGCAGGCGGATGAACTGGTAAACAGGGTGCGTACAATTTCAAGGAGGATCGATGCCGTAGTTTTTTTTGAAAGGCTGATCTGTCTCTCAGACGATGTACTGGACTATCTGGAAGAAGCCGCGTTTTTCACGACTTTTGTCCCCGAGAACGCACCGTCGGAAAAGATCCTATCAGAACTCTGCAAGCTGGCGGACACGGCTCTCACCGGGAACCGGGAATTTTTGAAGACCATGTACGCTTTCCAGTGCACTACACGTGGCTGTTCCCTTGACGAGATGCAGTTTTTCCTGGGTTCGGTGGCAAAGGTTATCGAACTTGAGGAAAAGGGCGACCATGAATACAGGGTGGCAAAGAAAATCTTCGTCAGGGAGTGCCAGGATTTCCGGGAATGTTTTGTTTCTTCCGAGCTTGCAAGAAATATCGAGGAAGCTATCAATTCCCTTATGTGGGCAGCCTATACTGTCCGGGAGAGAGCTTTCGAATTGAACGCCTGGGAAAGGCGGTAAAAGGAAATTAAAGGGAGTTCCAGATATGGAGGCCGAAAAAGAAAGAGGAGCCGGGGAAAGGATCTTCAAGTTCGGAAACAGGCATGCAGGAAAAGCTTCCAGGGAAGCTTTCGGGAACAAGGCGGCGGGGCTTTCGGTAATGGTAGCCCTTGGAGTCCCGGTGCCGCCGGGTTTTGTGCTCAACGTTTCGATCTGTGAGGAGTACTTTGAAAATGATAGGCAGCTTCCCGAAGATGTTCCCGCTCTGCTTCGGGAAGGTATATCTTTCCTGGAAAATGCAACGCGGAAGTTCTTTGGAGGGAGACCTCCTCTGCTGGTCTCGGTCCGTTCCGGGGCTTCGGTTTCCATGCCGGGGTCCATGGAGACCCTGCTTAACGTGGGGATGACCCGGGAAACCGTAAGCGGAATGATCGCCAGGACCGGGAACCCCCGTTTTGCCTGGGACTCGTACCGCAGGCTGGTGGAAGGTTTTGGGAGTAACGTGTTTTTCCAGGACCCTGCCCCGTACAGGGAACTCCTGAAAGGGGCTCTGGCTGCCCAGGAAGTCCCCGATGAGGTGGAACTGGACTTCTGCGGACTCAGGGAACTTTCCGCGGAATATGAAAAGGTTTTTCAGGATGCCAGCAGGATACCCTTTCCCGGGGATCCCTATGAACAGCTTGAGCTTGCGGTAAAAGCCGTGCTTGATTCCTGGATGAGCCCCAGAGCCCGGGAGTACCGGAGGATCAACGGGATCAAAGGGGCAAGGGGGACGGCAGTCACGGTCCAGGCGATGGTCTTCGGGAACATGGGGATGAATTCAGGGGCTGGAATAGCTTTTACGCGAAACCCCTGGACAGGGGAAAATGTCCCTGTAATTGACTTCAAGTTCGGGGCCCAGGGGGAAGACGTTGTTTCCGGGGCTCAGGCGGCAAGCCACGGAGTCGAATTACAAACTGCAATTCCCAGAGTATTCCGGGAACTCGAAAGAATAGGAAAGAAGCTCGAAGCCCATTTCAGGGACATGCAGGACCTGGAGTTCACAGTAGAAGAGGGAAGGCTCTACCTGCTACAGAACAGGAGTGGAAAGCGCTCTCCCCTTGCTGCCCTCAGAATCGCGGTGGACCTCTGGAAGGAAGGCATACTCCCCACTCTTGAAGCCATAAAACAGCTGGAAGAAGTGGATCTAGATTCTATCTGCGTGCAGGAAATTAAGGCTGAAAAAGCCCCGCTCGCAAAAGGAGATTCGGCTTCCTGTGGAGTCGCAAGTGGGAGAATCGCGCTTGGCATCGAAAGGGCAAGGGCCTATGCAAAAGAAGGTCCCGTAATCCTTATCAGGGAAACCCCGTCTCCCGATGACATCCCCGGAATCCATGCCGCTTCAGGGCTCCTGACTTCCAGGGGAGCTAGGACTGCCCATGCAGTGGTGGTAGCCCGCCAGATGGGAAAGGTCTGTATCGTGAACTGCGGGGACCTTAAACTCAAAACAGAAGCAAGAATATGTGTAATCGGGGAAAAAGCGTTCCGGGAAGGAGACATCATCAGCCTTGACGGGGCCAGTGGAACGGTCTATGAAGGAGAAGTGGAAGTAAAATACGAAAAACCAGTGGAACTGCTGGGAGTGGTGGAAACGTGGAAAAAAGAAATTAGATAAAAATGAAAACAGATGATAGATAGAGATGAAAACAGATTGATAGATAGAGATGAAAACAGATTGATAGATAGAGATGAAAACAGATTGATAGATAGAGATGAAAATAGATGAAAATTCTGTGCAAGAATTCTCTTTCGAGCACCCCTCTTTCTATTTTTGTTTCCGGGTTTAGGGAGCCGGGATAAGAATATGAGGATTAAATATATAAGCTATTTCGCACTATAGACAGCCAGTTAACCCTCCGGGGTTTACATGATAAAGGCCTGTGGTGTAGTGGATATCACTGGGGCCTCCGGAGCCCCGAACCTGGGTTCGATTCCCAGCAGGCCTGTACTAAAAACCTTTCAAAAAAGGTATTCCGGATTTTAAAAGTTTGGATTTCTATATTTTATGCGTTTTTTATGGGATATTTATGGCAGGAAGACGAAGGAGCAGATCCGGAGCTTTTGGCGATTTTTCACGCAGTGTGAACCGGCCTTTCACTCGAGTTGCGGGAAGGAAGCTGTCCTTGCTTCAGATAATCCTGATAGCAGTCATACTGTATTTCCTGCTCAGGATCCTGCTACCACTTATCTGGACGCTCTTTTTAATCGTTGTCCTGATTGTGCTTTTGAAGGTAGTTTTTGAAATGCTTTGATCTTTTACCGTGAACTGCTGTGCAAAGAATTGCGTACAAAGCCTGATTGTGTGTGCAGGGCGGCGGAAATTAAGGATTCAGAAATAAAAAAGAGGGTCCGGAATTGGAAGAGCTTCCTTAAATTGAAAAAAGTTTGAGAAATGAGGAACTGAAAAGGTTTTTTCCAGCCCTCGATTTTCCAGTTTTTATTTCACTTTTCCTTCAGATACTCATCAATTGCCTTTGCAGCTTTCTTTCCTGCACCCATGGCGCTGATGACGGTTGCGGCTCCTGTCACGACGTCTCCGCCGGCATAGACCCCGCATTTGGAGGTTGTGCCAGTTTCTTCTTCGGCAACGACGGTGCCTCTCCTGCTCTGGTCCAGGCCTTCGGAGCCTTTGAAGATGATGGGGTTCGGGGAGGTGCCGATGGCTATAATAACCGCTTCGGCGTCGATGATGAATTCCGAGCCTTCTACCGGGACAGGGCTTCTCCTGCCTGTGGCGTCGGGTTCTCCGAGTTCCATCTTGATGCACTCGATCCCTGTGACATTGAATTTGTCATCCCCCAGGATGCGGGTCGGATTTGCAAGGAGCCTGAGGATGACTCCTTCTTCTTTTGCGTGCTCGATTTCTTCCCTGCGGGCGGGCATTTCTTCTTCCCCGCGACGGTAGACAACACTGACTTCTTCGGCTCCCAGACGGAGAGCAGAGCGGGCAGAATCCATTGCAACGTTTCCTCCGCCGACTACCACCACATGCTTCCCGTACCTGACCACGGTATCGTAGTTCGGGTCGTAGGCTTTCATGAGGTTGACCCTTGTCAGGAATTCGTTTGCGGAGTACACGCCGTTTAAGTTTTCGCCTTCAATGCCCATGAACCTGGGAAGACCTGCGCCTGTACCCAGGAAGACAGCGTCGAATTCCTCGCAGAGCTCGTCCAGGGTCTTGATCCGGCCGATGATGTAGTTGGGCTTAATCTCGACGCCTAGCTGCTTGATGTACTCGACTTCCTGCTTTACGATCTCCTTGGGAAGCCTGAACTCGGGGATGCCGTAACTCAGGACTCCTCCGGTCTTGTGGAGGGACTCAAAGATTGTTACTTTGTGCCCGAGTTTTGCCAGGTCGGCTGCGGCGGTTAGGCCAGCCGGACCTGAGCCCACAACTGCCACTTTCCTGCCTGTGGGTTCCGGGATGTCGGGATCGGGGGCACTAACACCTTTTTCGCGCTCGGAATCAGCGCAGAAACGCTCAAGTCTTCCGATGGCAACGGGTTCACCCTTCTTCCCGAGCACGCAGAGGGCTTCGCACTGGGACTCCTGGGGGCAGACCCTGCCGCAGATTGCGGGGAGGGCGTTTGTAGCCTTGATCTTTTCAATCGCCCCTTCAAAGTCTTCTTCACAGATCAGCTTGATAAAGCCAGGGATGTCCACGTTTACGGGGCAGCCTTCCACACAGTTCGGGTCCTTGCAGTTAAGGCAGCGGGAGGCTTCTGCAATTGCATCTTCTTTCGAATAGCCCAGGGCTACCTCATCGAAATTTCCTGCCCGCACCGCAGGGGGCTGCTCGGGCATTGGAGTCCTGGATTTCTTTTTATCACCTGTTTTCTCGCTCATATTGAGTCCTCCTTCACTCCCACTTTCAGTTCAGGCCGCACCTGCATTCCTCTTCGTACTTTTCCACGGCTTTTGCCTCTTCACCGCGGTACATTGCAAGCCTGTTCATGAGCTCGACGAAGTTAACCTGCCGCGCGTCAAACTCGGGCCCGTCTACACAGGTAAACTTTGTCTTTCCGTCTACAGTGACCCTGCAGCCGCCACACATCCCTGTCCCGTCCACCATAATGGAGTTAAGGCTGACCAGGATTTCCACATCATAGGGAGAGGCAACACCTGCCCCTACTTTCATCATAATTGGCGGCCCGATGATTACGACCCTTGCAACCTTCTCGTCGCTGTCCAGGATTTGTTTCATGATATCGGTCACAAACCCATGGTGCCCTTTTGACCCGTCATCCGTTGCTATATACAGTTCGGAACTGGCTTTTCGCATTTCGTCTTCAAGGATGAGGAGGTCCTTGTTCCTGGACCCGATGATGGTTAGTACCTTGTTTCCAGCCTCTTTGTATGCCTTTGCCTGGGGATAGACAGGGGCAACGCCGACACCGCCTCCCACAAGGATGACCGTTCCGAGTTTTCTGACGTCAGCAGGGGTCCCGAGGGGCCCGACAAAATCTTCCAGGGCATCGCCTGCGGAAAGCTTTGCAAGTTGTTTTGTGGTCTTGCCCATTTCCTGGAAAATTACGGTGACAGTACCTGTCTCTTTTTCAAAATCCGCAATCGTAAGAGGAACCCTTTCCCCCCTTTCATCAATCCTGAGGATTATGAACTGTCCGGCTTTTGCAGCTTTTGCCACGTCAGGGGCATCGATGACCATCCTGTGCACCGACGGGGCGATTTCTTCCTTTTCCAGTATTCTATATGCCATAAGATCACATTTTCCTGAATAGAAGCATAATTTCTGAACAAATGAATTGATAAGTTTAACTATGGTGAAACTTCACACAGGCTTCTTCAGTCCTGTGCTTTCCTGCCTGAACGCTCACCTTATACTGGTTAATGGGATATATATTCTCCCAAATAATTTTTAATTCTCTTGCCGGTCTCACATCACTTATTTGTTAAATATTGTATGTGTCTTATTTCGGGGTATATCTCCGGCAAGGAACCTGACTATTTTCGACCTATTTACCCTTGTTGCAAAAAATTAATAAATATAATGGGTATAATAAATTTAGGGGCAAATTCCCTACTTCCATTATATCCCAGGGTTATACAGATAAGGGGGGGATAGAAGAGAAGAACGCGAATCAATAGTGCTCCAGAGTCGAACCCCTGAGGTTCGAAAAACCATGCGTTGCAAAGGAAAACTAACCAGGAGATCATTTGCTAACCTGCCACAGGACCAGAGAATCCTTCTTTAAGGCCGCTAAACCTGAAAATTGCTGAAAAGGCAAGCTGAATGACAAGCTGAATGAGGCCTGAAAACTGGGAAACCTTCGGAGGTTAACCGAACCCTGGGACATGAGATTAAAACTTAAGATTAAGACACTGTTTTTAAAATGCGTAAGCTGATTAAGGGAGTTGGATCTATGACGGAAGAACAGAAGAAAGAGCAGAAGAAAGAAGGCGAAGAAGAAGCTAAAGTTGAGCCCATACACCCCTCTGAACAGAGGGGAGGTAAGAAGAAAGGTCTTCTGGACACCTGCAAGTGAGCAGGTTTTCAATTTTTATTTTTTCTGGGCTGGAATGAATTAACAGGGATGAGTTGAATACTACAATGAGTTAATACTACAGTATATACAGGGGGTTAATTATGGCAGAGAACGCGAGTGTTGAGCCTATAGATCCGATGGAAAAAGAGCGTGGGGGCAGGAAAAAACCTCTGGTGAGCTGCGAAAAATACGATGAGGAAGAGAAGAAAGAAATCTGGGAAGAAGATAAAAAGACCTGAATCTTTTCTCAGCTTTGAGGGTTAAAAAGTAACATTATATAAAGGTTTTTTAACCTTTTCAATCTTTTTTTTCTGATTTTTACATCTGATTTTTACATCTGATTTTTACATCTGATTTTTACATCTGATTTTTTTCTTCATTCTTTCGTGATGATTGTTGATAGCTTTTTTTCCACAAATTTTATATGCGCATATGCGCATATATACATATATTCATGATTGAAAATAAGGTAAAGTTTTTCAAAGCCCTGGGTGACGAAACAAGGCTCACCATTCTTTCCTACCTTCTGGAGCATAGTTACTGCGCCTGTGATTTCACGCCCCTCACCGAGAAAACCCAGACGACGGTTTCAAAGCACCTGAAAGTGCTGGTCGAAGCCGGGATCCTGAAGTATGAAAAGCGGGGGCGCAATATTATCTACAGTCTCAGGGACGAGAAGACAAGGGATATGCTGCTGGTACTTGGAATAGGGGAGTTGAAACCCTGCTGCGAAAGGCTGGAAAGTTCCCGGGTATGTTGCACAAAAAAGGACAACATATGAGAATTGGACAAATGAGAGCAGGGGAAATGAGAACAAGAAAAGTAAGAACAGGAAAATGTATGAGGATATGGAGCTGAAATAAATGGATGCCGATGAAAAAAAGAAGATAATCAAGCTGAAATATGGTGAAATTGCAACAGTCGGAGGTTCCTGCTGTTGCAGCAGCGAGTGCTGTGGAGATATTAGCGCGGAAGAGGTCTCAAAAAGCCTCGGCTATTCGGGAAAGGAAGTCAGTTCAGTCCCGGAAGCAAACCTGGGCCTGGGCTGCGGGAACCCTACGGCTTTTGCAGAACTAAAAGAAGGAGACCTGGTCCTTGACCTGGGTTCAGGTGCAGGTTTTGACAGCTTCCTGGCCGCGCAGAAGGTGGGGAATACGGGAAAGGTCATCGGGGTTGACATGACCGGAGAGATGGTGGAAAAGGCCAGGGCAAATGCCCTGAAATACGGATACCCGAATGTTGAGTTCCGCCTGGGGGATATCGAAGCCCTTCCTCTTGAAGCAGGTTCGGTGGATGTTATCATCAGCAATTGCGTAATCAACCTCGCCCCAGACAAAGAAAAGGTTTTCAGGGAAGCTTTCCGCGTCCTGAAGCCCGGGGGAAGGATGTACATCTCGGATATGGTCCTTCTGGCCGAACTTCCTGAAGATCTGCGGGAAAATGAAGAACTTCTGGTAGGCTGCGTGGCAGGAGCGGTCCTTAAAGAGGAGTATCTCGGGCTTTTGAAAGACGCCGGTTTTGCCGTTGAAATCCTGGAAGAAGATTCCGGTATAAGCGACAGGCAGTACGGTGGGCTTCCGGTTGAAAGCCTCAAGTTAAAGGCCTTGAAGTAAATTATATACGAATTGAAGCCGTTTATTACTACAGAACTGTTTAAGAGTTGTCCATTATCTCCAGCTATAATGTCAACTATTATCAGCAAAACTTCTCAGAAACTCTGCTTCAATAAGTATATCCTTTACAGGCTTTTATATTACTATTCAATTATTCTTTTTCGTGGTCCGCGTATTCACGGTTTGAGCCTCAGAATTCCCGGGCCATTTCGAATTTGGGGAATAGGAGTCCGGAGACCTGAATCTTCTTGAGGGTGGTACTACTGGTAAGCATACAAACAGCAAAAATCTGTTTTATCGTAGCTTCCATATTTTTGGTGCTGAGCACAGGCTCTTCGGCTGCAAGGAGGATCACTGTGGGGGATGACGATTACAAGGACTATTCTTCAATTCAGGAAGCTGTGGATGCTGCGAAGGCGGGGGACATTGTATATGTTTACAGCGGACTGTACAGGGAAAACGTGGACCTTGAAAAAGAAATCACCATCCGTTCTATCGCGGGCACTCCGGAGAATTTCATCGTAATAGCGAAAGATCCCGGGGACCATGTTTTTCACGTTAAGGCCAATAACGTAACGATCAGCGGCTTTTCCATAAAAGGAGCCTCTGACCCGGAAAAAGCAGGGATTTATCTCGAAAGCACCCATGGGACCCTGATCAGCAACAACAGGCTTTCGGAAAACCGCCTCGGGATCTACCTCAGGGACTCGAATACCAACATGCTGAACGTCAATGACATTTCAGGAAATGAGATCGGGATCTATCTGGAGGCTTCCCGGGACAACTGGGTCATCAACAATAAGGCAACGGAAAACATCCGGGAAGGAATCTTTCTGCAAACCTCCGATGAAAACAGGCTTACCGGAAACATTCTGCTTTCCAATGAAGAATTCGGCATCATGCTCTCGAACAGCAGCAAGAATCAGATCTACAACAATTTCTTCCAGAACACCGCAAACGTCGGCTATGACGGAATAAACCTCGAAAACGTCTGGAACACAAAAAAGAAAATGGGGGCCAGTATCGCAGGCGGTCCCTACACCGGCGGCAACTACTGGACAGATGCTGAAAGTACAGCCCTCTGCATGGGAGAAGACAAAAATGACGATGGACTATGTGATGTCTCATATGACCTGGGAGAAGGCAACATCGACCACATGCCCCTCATCTTCAGCAGTGCCCGGACAGTCCAAGCCCCTCCTTACGTCATCGCCCTTCCACTTCTTGTATTTGCCATATTCAGCCTCTGGCTTGCCGTATTCGTGACAAAAAAAGTAATGGGCTGGGGAGACAATCTGGATCACGATTTCGATGACGATGATGAATGATTTTTGTAGAACACAGGATTCCAATTTTTTTGAATTTTTCCTGCCCCATGAATCCGTTTTTTAATTTGATTTTCAGGTACCGACGTTCTCAACGGCCGCAGAGCGGAGCGAAGCGGACGGCCTTTCCCAGATGTTAATACCTAATAATTGTAATTGAACCCCGTACCTGTTTTCTGATTAATTGACACTTTTAATCTCGGCTGTCCTGGGCAATATATTTTCAGCGGCGGGATGCCGCTAAAGCTACTGCCAGGAAGGTTCCGAAGGTTGTGAAAGCCGGTGTTGATTCTGAGGAGGTTTCGGTTTCAGAGGATGAGGATTCGGGGGTTTTGCCTTCGTAGTATTCGGTGGAGATGTAAGGATAAATTACGGTGAATCCGCCATTTACCAGCGGTTCTGGACTTCCATGGGAGTAAATTCCATAATATATATCCAGTGGTAGAGATCCTCCACTCCATCTTTCAGTTGTTTTTACGGTCCATTCATACTCCATGGAAGATTTTGCTTCTAAAACATCTCCATCTGAATAGTCATCTATTCTTAATGATGGACCATCAATGATTTCAAAAGAACTTTTTTCCATGCAGGATAATGAAACATAAACATCACTTTTCTGATTTACGGTTAGATTAATTTTTAATTTAAAAGGTTCGCCAATTTTCAAAACTGGTTTTGCGATTTCTTTTCCTAGTAAAATGTCATCGTTGTAATAAACTTCCATTGAGCCGTATTGGGATTCTGCTGCAACCAAAGTAGGCGTAAAAAGTGTGACTGTGATCACAAAAAATATTATTTTTTCTTTCATATTTAGCCTCCTAGTTCGTCCAAAAGCTCATCGTATCTAATTGATTTCTCAATGTCATCTCCTTCTTTGTCCCCTACCCCAAGTGGTCTAGGACCTACAACAGTTGAAGAATATCCATTAAAATTAAATGTAATAATGTTATTGCTACCCAATTTTAATGCTGCCCCATTTTCACCTTTTTTAAATGGATGTAATATTAACGATTTTTCTCTCACATACCTCTGCCCTTTATGCCCAAAATAAGGAGTTGGAATCACTTCATTATCATTATCTGTAACCACAAACTGTTGATATTTTCCGACTACTTCATAAGTCCACACATTAACCGTAAACACCCAGTGCGGTGGAAGTACTGGCAGTCCGCATGGCACGGCCTTCATAGCGATCTGGAATCTTTTAGAGACTTTTTCGGCAGCTTCTCCACTGAGTTCATCTAAACTCTCATCTGCCATTTCTTTCAGTTCGCTGTCAATCTGCTCGAAGTACTCGTCAATCAAAGCGCCTTTGTTCACTGTGATGTCGCAGATCCCACTGGCCACCCCCATTCTTACGTCGGTGTCTACCCTGTTCAGGGCGGCATCCAGTTCGTCGGCTTCGATTGGGGGGTTTGAGTTCTTGATTTCGGTTTTTATGAGATGGGAGAGTTCAGACGAGAGGTTGCCGTTTGAGGACTTTTCTATTATTTCGTCTGTGGAGAGGCTTTCGAGGTATTGAGAGGTTATGAGTTTGACTTTGTCTTCTTCTATCAGGTCAGAGATAATGGGGTTTGAGCTTACTTCGGCTGCTATTTCTTCGATTACTCCCCTTTTCAGTTCCGTTGTGTAGGTATGTTTCAGGTTGTAAATCTCGATATCAAGGGCTGTTGTGTCCTGGGGTATCCCCTGCTCGCTGAGGTTTGCTTCGAGGAGGAGAACTTCTTCGTTGAGGACGGAGATGCTCTGGCTGATCTGCTGGGAGGTTTCGGTTTTTACGTATTCCGTGCTCGAGGCTATGGCGTCGGCGATTTCTTCGGAGATGCCGGTGGTGAATACGCAGGTATTCCGGACGCCCAGTGGGTAGATTGCTCTCCCTGTCATCTCGTCGGTCCATTCGTACTCCATCTTCAGGTCGAAGTCCGGGTCGTGGTAGAGGTAGTTGGGCTTCTGGTCCACGATCAGGGTCAGGTTTTCGGACCAGTTGTACTTGCTCTCGGGCTGGCCGGTGACTTCCATGGTGCTGATTATGCCCATCTCTTTCCCGAGGGCCGAGGCTGCCCGCTCTGTGGCGGGGTTATCAAAAAGGGTAAGGGGGCCTGAAGTTACGCTGTCCAGCATGCTGGTATCCAGACCTTTTTTCTCGAGCATATCGATGACATAGGAGTCAAGTTCATCGTCGAGCTTTTCGTTTTTGTCTTCGATATCTTTTATGAGTTTGTTGTAGGCTTCGTTTCTTGCGATGTAGCGAGCAGAATCGCTGGAAGTATACATCGAGCCTGAAGCAGTGAGATGCTGGCTCTTATCCACGTAGGTTTCCCGTTTCGATTCCAGATCCAAAATGAGCTTTTCGGCGGTTTCGACCTGCAAGTCGGTCGGATCCTGCCCGGGGTTGTCGAGAAGGGAGTAGCTGAAGGTGGGATTGTCCTGTTCGATTGAGTCAAGCATCGCAAGCACTTCTTCTGCCATCAGCTTGTGGAGCCACGGTGGGATGTCACAGGAAACGGCGTGCTGCGGCATGAAGCGTTCGTTGGGATAAATCCAGAAATCACGTTCTATTGCCCTGAGGTCCACATGTTCAGCCCGGTATTTGTCGGCGGCATCCGAGCAGCAGGGGTCAAACCTTTCAGCATCTTCTATGGCAACGGTTGTTTCCCTGTATTCCCTTTCCGTCGGGTCCGTGTAAGTGGAAAGGCCGGTGTAGCCGCCGGTCGGCAGGAGTTTGTGGAAGATGATAGTCAGGTTCTCGGATTCTATTTCGGTATGGGAAAGGGATTCTGGGTTGGTTTTATCTGTTGTCTCGGAAGCTGAACCGCTACTTGTGCCGTAATGTGCCTTTATGGTGTTGGTTCCGTCCGCACTGTGGGTTACAGTATGCCAGACATATCTGTATCCGTATTTGTAGTCAATTATCCAACCTGTCTTTATTTTGTAGGAGATATCATAGCGGATACCCCAATCAAAAATGTGGACTTCCTTTGTCAGGTATCCTTCTGTCCTATTCTCAGCGATAAGCCTGTCGTCATCCCTGTAATCGTAGTGGGGTTCTACTTTTACATCTGTTATCTCTACGGACTTCAAATTGACCGATGCAGTGGTAATCCACCAGCTAACTACCCTCCCTCTCGGAGGATCAATATCAGGGGTCACGGTTTCGGAATAGGAATTAGTAGTCGAATCACTCCAGGCATAGGTGGGCACCAGGGACCCTACATGCGTTCCGGATGCAAAATAGTCCGAATCCCAGCTGACCGTATGCCCACTATAAGAAACCGAACTCCGGTCGAAATCTGCCATGATCGCAGAAACAAGAGGATCAGGGGAATCAAAGCCGTCCCTTATCACCTGCCCCCGAACAGGAGCTGTGTAGACGCTGTTAGTGACATCGTGGATAAGGTCCGGATTTTCCGAAGTCCATTCCCGGTCATTGAAAACCCAGCCGTCTATAACCCCTTCCGTGTAGTTCGAGGCTGCAACTTTTATTTCCGAATATTCCGCGATTTCCTCGTAGGAGGTATCAGCGTCTGAAAAGGATTCTTCGATTCCTTCTTCGATGTCAATGTTAAAGGACTTGTTTTCTGAAAGGGAGTCATAAGTTGTTGACAGGTTCACACCTTTATCTTTCTCGTAGAGGTCTGCGGAAGAGGTCGAGGTATTGGAATTTAAGTTTGAGTCCGAGCTTGAACCAGAGCTTGAATCAGAACTTGAATCTGAATCAGAATCTGCCTCATTTTTCACCTCTCGAGCCGAATTAACATCTTCATACAGTACTTTCCCGTTGTAGTAGGTGGTGTAGGTCAGGGCCAGCGGGTCCACCGAATCAAAGACTCTTTTCTGGGTGTAGATTGTGCCCGCGTTGACAGCGCTTGCAAGGGCAGGATTGGTAAGGATGTTCAGAGGGCCATTTGCGTAATGCTGCCAGGGGCCATAGGCAAAGGTCCTAAGGTTCATTGCCCCGAGCACTATGAGGGGGGCGGAGTCCAGGCTCGCCGAGTTTTCAAGTTCCTTTTCGTATTCCCTTACAAGTTCTTCCAGAAGAGGTTCCCGGGAGGGAATCAGGGTGGAGATGTTCATACTTCTGTTAAAAGTCTCTCCCGATTCCAGGTTCACAAGAGTGTAATTAAGGTTTGGGATTTCGAAGGTGTAGTAGATCGTGTAGGTCTGGTCGGTAGGGTTAATTTCCCGCTCAAGGGTCCCATTTACTTTGCGGATTTCGAGCTGTTCGGGTTTGAGATCTGGATGCACGTTGATTGCATACTCCCTGAAACTGTGCATGTTGCCCTGGTAATTCTGGGCAAGCAGGCGGTTCATGCAGTCGACTGCAATATCTTTTACGGGGCTGACCTCTATCTGGAACCAGTCGGAGGCTTTTGTTTCATTCCCGTAGTAGAGTTCGATTGAAGCATAGCCGGATTCTACTGTTTCAGGAATCTCCATGTATTCATCAAATGATACTTTCTGAAGAATTCCCGTTGCTTGCCCATAGTTCACGTTTTTAATCTCATCTCCTGCCGAGTCCTTTACAATCAAAACGACGTCTTTGTTTTTCCACAGGGCTTCGATTTTTCCCCAGACGTCCGAGGGCAGGGTTATGGAAATCTTAAGTATGTCTCCCCTTTCCAGGTTCTGGTTTTGCGGAAGCACCATAAAGCCGTCTTCCATTTTTCTTTCAACCTGGGTCCCTTCGGGCTGGATTACCGGGTGTTCCCCCTGCCATTCCAGGGCTTCCATCCCCGCATAGTTAAGGCAGCGCGCAAGGTCTGCCGCGGCAAGGTTGACTGCAGTCTGTCTGGGGTCATTTTTTTCGGTGGTATAGATGGTCTCGGCAATTTCAGAGTCCATTTTCACGAGGTAGACGGAGGTGAAGGTTGCGGCAAGGACGATGAAAATACCGATAACAGCAAAAGGGATGTAGGCGTCGTTATTCTGAAAGATGGACGAACTATTCCTGTCCAAAACTCTCTTTTCCGATGCGCTATTTTCAGGTCTCCCGTTCATTCTCCCTTCCCCATCCCCTCAAAAACAGAATAAATTAATTTCAATTTACAGTAAAAATATTTAAGACTTTTCGGCCTAATTATTTAATTATGTTTGTAAATTACAGGTCCCATGAAAAACAGGGCCATATTGTTTCTTATGTGCCCCTTCTGAGTGAATATTTTTAAAAATATGAGCGGCCATCCAAAGGTTTTTAATAATTTTCTACCATATACTGTCAAAAAATAAGAATATTGTCAGGATATGTCTATAATTCTATTATTCGCTGGGACATCTATATATCATATATATCAAAAAATGTATGAAGTTAATAAGATATCTTAAGTTAATCCGAATCACCTGGAATTCTCCGAATCACCCTTAATTACCTTTAATCACCTTTAATGTCCTTAATACCCTTAATTCAATGCTGAAGTTTGTCAATTTGCAAATCACTTATCATAAAGGAGGTCAATAACCCCCCTCTAAAGAGGCTGTCCGATAATTCAATTTCAGGGCAAAAACATGTAAAAAAGAAGGAATCTAAAGCCTTTAAATTGAAGAAGAAGGAATTCAATTATTATTGATAGTAATTGTCGGACAGCCTGTAAAGAGGGAGGCTTGCTTCTGTAAGCCTTGATTGACCAGATCACCGATTTGGAGCTACGGAAAATCGGTAAACGATAGGAAAGAATACATAGTTACCCTTGAATGCCGCCTCAGTTTAAGGCTCTAAGGATGCCGGTTAAACAGTCCTGAGAGGTAGGGACAGTGCTTGCATCATACAAACCTTTCCATATCTGATCGAGAGGAAGCCGGAAAACGGGATTGACTCTGTTGCGGCTTCGCTGCAACACTTCCACTTCACAAAGTGGAAGTCCACAATACCGAATACGCATTACCCTACTTCGGTAGGTGGGGAGCTTATTAGCTTCCATTTTAGGGGGATAAAACCCCCTTCCATCTAATTCAAAAAAAGCAGGAATGGAGTTTACGCATTCCTCCTACGATTGAAATCGTAGGTATCCTGCTGAGGATATCATGAAAAGCATTAAGTCAATCATCCTTGCAGGCGGGTCGGGAACACGGCTCTGGCCCCTGAGCCGGGAAATGTACCCGAAACAGTTCCTCAAATTCGGCGAGAGGTCCCTTTTCCAGGACACGGTGCTCCGCTGCCTCGAAATTTCCAAAATTGAAGAACTTTTCGTGGTCACCAATGAAGCCCAGAAGTTTTTCGTGATGGGGCAGATCAAGGAACTCGGTCATGAAATCCCTCCCGAAAACATCCTGATCGAACCCGAAGGAAAGAACACCCTTCCTGCTATCCTTTACGGAATGAAGGAGATTGAAAGGATTTTCGGGAAATCCACTGTCGGGGTTTTCTCCTCCGACCACGTCCTCGATAAAGCCTCCATGCAAACCATTTCCTCTGCAGAAGAATTGGTATCCTCTTCTCTCGTGACCTTCGGAGTCGTGCCAACCTCCCCGAATACAGGCTACGGCTACGTTAAACCTGCCGAACCTCTTGGCCCCGGCTACCGTGTTTCCGGGTTCAGGGAAAAACCGGACGAGGATACCGCAAAAAAGTATATCGAAGAAGGCTGTCTCTGGAACAGTGGGATGTTTTTGTTTGACACCGATCTCTTTTTTGAAGAAGTCAGGATGCATGCTCCTGAAGTCCTTGCCTGTTTTGAGCAATTCGAGGATATTGCCGGGATCTACGAAAACGTGGAAAAAATCTCCGTTGACTACGGTATTATGGAAAAATCCGATAGAGTTGCGGTTGTCAGGCTGGACCATAAGTGGAGTGATCTCGGGAATTTCTCTGCAATTTACGATGAGTTTGAAAAGGATAAGGATGAAAACGTGGTCCATAGATGTGACCCCTTCCTTTTGAACTCTACCGGAAACTTAATTCACTCAAAGACAGGAAAGATTGTTTCCCTTATAGATGTAAATGACCTTGTTGTTGTTGATACCCCGGATGCCCTGCTGGTCTGTCCCAAAGAGAGTAGCCAGAAAGTAAAAGAAATCGTTACCGAGCTCAAAAGTAGGGACGATGAAAGGGCGTACATAGGGCAGAAAGTATACAGGCCCTGGGGTTCCTATTCTCTGCTTGAAAGCTCGCCAGGGCACAAGATTAAGAATATTGCTGTACTTCCTGAGCATAAGTTGAGTCTTCAGATGCACTATCATAGAAGCGAGCACTGGGTAGTTGTGAAGGGGATGGCATGTGTCGAGGTTAACGGGGAAAAGTTCTTTTTAAGGCCCGGAGAGAGTACCTTTATTCGTGCGGGAGAAAAACACAGGTTGTCGAATCCGGGGAAAGTTCCGCTGGAGATTATTGAGGTGCAGCTGGGAGAGATGGTGGATGAAGGGGATATTGTGAGGTTCGATGATGTGTATGGGAGGAGCTGAATCAATTTTGAAAATTAAGAGAATCAAGTGTGAAATTGTTAAGAAGGAATTTGGATGGACTCATCAAACATAATGATTGATAGATCTGCCTTATTAATACAAATACTTTCATGAGTTGAATGAAGACTTAAAGTTATAGTAATATCATCACCGCAATCAATTGGGTATGTTAACAATTTTACTTTCATTAAATGAAAGTTAATGTCTGAATAAACAACATGTCGACCTTTCGTTAGTGCTAATCTTAATATAATCCTAATTGAATATTGTCATCTTTAAGGTATGGAATCATTTTTATATTGATTTTAATCAATCTGTATAAATTGATGTTGATACTATGTCACCTACTCGTGAAAAATATTGCCGGATTTCAAAGTTTTTTGAGAAAAGTTTGAATACATCCACGGATTTTCAGATTGAACCATTATCCACAAAAACTAAGAATAAATTAATAACTTCAAATGTAACTGTTCCTGAAATCGATCAAACTGTTATTAATAAAATATGGTGGTATAACAAATTAGAAATTTTATTTGACCAGGGATTTAAAAAAGGCTTCCTAAAAAATGTGATCGTACATGGCAGTTATGGTGACATGACATTCACAAATTATAGCGATCTGGATCTCACTTTATATATTGATGAACAAATATTTCAAAACAAGGACCTAATGAATTCTTTTAGAAATTGGTCTGAAAGGGATTTTTTTACATTTATGCTTTCAGTTGACCCTCTGCAGCACCATGGTTCTTTTTACCTGTGGGACTCTTTGATATCTAATTATTCTGAGGATATTCTTCCCATAGAAGTTTATCGGCGCTCATGGGGAGTAAAAGAAATTGAGATGAACTTCAGACATTTTGATTGTGATTTTCCCCTAACCGAGACAAAAGCACTATCCCTTATAACATGCGAATCGCTTTTAAATCATAAAAAATTTTTTAGACATGGGCACAATATGTATCAAATGAAAAGATATCTTAGTAATTTAATGCTTATTCCAGCATTCTATTACACAGATGTAGGTTGTCCGATGCACAAAGCTGATTCATTTGATATTTTTTATAAAGAATATGGGGACTTGGCGGATCCGATCAAAGAAGCAAGTAAAATAAGAAATAATTGGCCAAAAACACCATCATTGATAAGAGAATTGATTCTTGGATCCAGAAAACTTCCATTTGCATCAAAACTAACATACATTTCTCGATTGGGGTATAATAATAAATATATTAAAGATGATCTCTATGAAAACGTTGTGCCTGGCATTCTCCCCCTGTATAAAGAACTTGAAAATAGGTTACAAATATGATGATATTCAATGAACCAGTTTCTATTGCAAGATCAAAATACGAAGAAGAACTGAAAAAATACGTAGATGGAGTAAAATATGTAAATGATCTTGTAGGTGTCATGACAATGGGCTCTATTGGAGCCCCAGGTCTATCTGATTTAGATGTAATATGTGTGGTTAAAGATAATTTTAATAAGAAATACTCAAATAAGTTATCCGTAAATCATTTAGACAAGAATATATTTTTGCATGGTCCAGTCATCGTTCCTGAAAGTATGATTGGAGATTTGCAATATCTTATATATGCTTCAAACTTAACAGATACAGACGAAGTAGAGTTAGCTTCAAAAGTAAGTGAACTCTCAAATCTTGAGAAAAAAAACATTTCTTTAGCATATTTGGTAGATTTTACGGAAAGCAGGTTGGTACAATATGCAAAAACTAAACAACAGGGTAAAATTGATAAACGAGCATGGATGACCAGATTATGGTCATATGTTCACACACAGAATCTTTGTCAATATGCGGAAATAAAACTAAGTGAAAACTCATGTAAAATTATTGAAGATATAAAGAATCTTAGAGAAAACTGGTTAAAAGGAAATCCTCTTAATAATGATTATTTTTTAAATATATTTTATCGTTCAGAAGCAGTTGCAAAAGAAGTTATGAAAACTGCATGCAAAGAAAGTTCCATAAGAATTGAGGGGCCGGAAATACTTTCGGGTCCATGTATTTTTGAAAGCCGGAATAAAAGGATTATCTGTTCTGCCAATATATCAGAACCTTATTCATTGATTCGTAATTTAAAAATCAAGAATTACACTGTACCATTTATAACTACTTATGCACCTTTAGAATATGCAGTTCATCTAAACCAGTATGGATCTCCAGATAAATGTTTTCAAAAAGATCTTACATTAACTTTGAACACAAACAAATATAACAATATATTAAATAAAAGATCCAAGATTGTTTATAGTCACAGCCTGTTTTTGAAAGAAAAGAATATAAATTATTCAATGGGAGGATACTTAGGGATGCCATATGATTCCTCAAATCCCATCATTCAATTATTTTATAAGGGGTACTGGCAATGGATTGCAAATATAAAAAAGGAACGATTATTTAATGGGGCCAACAATTGCTAAATTAAATCTAATGAAGTTAGGTAAAAACATCCTTGGTACACTTTTCCGTCAAGCGATCGGAATAGTCATCGGTTTAGGACTATCTATACTTTTGGCTCGCTCATTGGGTCCAATGGGCAATGGTCAATATGCAATGGGGATTCTTTTACCAACGATGCTTGCTAGTTTTCTTAATATTGGAGTGTCTCCTGCTAACGTTTACTTTATTGCTTCAAAAAAAATTAAACTCAATTCTGCGTTTAAAACTAATCTTTGGCTTTGGTTTATTTTATGTATAATAGGCGTTTTAATAGCTGCATTAGTACTTGAAACTCAAAGCAATACCTGGTTTCCAGGCGTACCTCTATCTATTCTCTGGCTTGGCATTTTAGCATTTCCATTATCATTACTTCAGGCATTCTTGAGCAGTCTATTTCAAGGGTTACAGGATTTTAAAAATTATAACTATGTCTCGTTGATAACGCCTGGCATGACGCTACTACTTGCGGTATTTCTAGTAGGGATATTAAAACTTGGCGTATTTGGAGCTTTATTATCTTTTATTATCGGTAATTTATGTGGGCTGATAACTACACTGATTATTTTAAAGCCTCACCTCAAAAAAGACAATGAAAAGCATGAAAATGATGTTTTAAAAAATTATACCAAAGAATGTCTTGGATATGGTTGGAAGGCACATTTGAGTAATATCCTTGCTTTTGTAAACTACAGAGCTGATCTCTTTTTAGTGAATTTCTTTCTTACACCAGCAGCTACAGGGATCTATTTAATTGCTGTACAAATTGCTGAGAAACTATGGATATTATCACAGGCAGTAAGCACGGTGCTTTTACCACGTCTATCTGAATTGCATAACGACGATGAAAAACGCCAACAACTCACCCCTTTAATTGCTCGTTGGGTTTTGCTAGTTTCAGCAGTCGGCACATTGGTCTTAGCACTATTGGCATCGCCTCTAATTAACCTGTTATATGGTAGTGAATTTACTCCAGCCGTCGGTGCACTTCTATGGCTTCTTCCAGGTATTCTGGTCGGTAGTATGTCACGGATACTGGCAAATGATATTGCTGCACGGGGCAGACCAGAATTAAATTTGTATACTTCAATATTGGTAGTTTCTGTTAATATAATTTGTAATATAATTCTAATCCCAAGGTTAGGTATTGTGGGAGCAGCCATGGCCACTACTATCGCCTATGGTTTGAATGCTGTTGCTAAATTATGGCTATATTCTCACCTCAGCAAAAACCCATGGTGGAAAGCTATTTTATTTAGTTCTAGTGACAAATTATTATTTCAGGAAGGTATCAATACAGTGAAAGATTCAATATTCAGATGAAGTGTAGTTTGGTTTCAAATTCATATTTTGTAATATAAAGAAAAGGGTTTTTATGCGTCGATTGAAAGTTCTTATACTACCATCTTGGTATCCTAGTGAAGATAATCCTATTCGCGGTATTTTTTTAAAAGAACAAGCTGAAGCTCTAAATCAATATGTTGACGTGGCTGTTTTGAGTGTTAATTCTATTCGATTAAATCAACCAAGAAAAATCATCCATACTAAACGCAAAGTTACCAACAGAGAGAATGGATTATTTACTTTCAAACTTAATTATGTAAATTGGGCACCAAAGATCACAATATTAAGTAACAAGATTTATGAAAAAAGATTGATAGAAGGATATCAAGAAGTTATTAAAAAATTTGGGGTGCCCGATTTAATTCATGCCCACGTAAGTTATCCTGCTGGATATGGAGCCATGGTCTTGAGTAACAAATTTAAAGTTCCATACATGGTTACAGAACACGCCTCATTTTTTGAAAATACATTGATGACTAAATATAGTAGTTACACAAAAGAAACTTTAATAAAAGCTGATTATTATAGTGCAGTAAGTTCTGATCTAAAAAATAAAATAGTTAAAACTGGAAGAAAACAATGTGAAGTGATACCAAATTTTATCAACACGGAAAAATTCAATTCGACTAAAAAACCTAAGGATGGATACAATAATATATTTAATTTGGTACACGTATCCGTAATGAAATATATAAAGGGTATAGATATTCTATTGAGAAGTTTGCATAACGTGATTTATTCCAATAAATATGAAAATGTTCATTTACACTTAATCGGATACGGTGCTGAAAAACAAAAATATGAAAATTTAGCCGAAGAATTAAATTTACAAGAATTTTGTACCTTTCATGGGCGAGTAGATAATAATAATTTAGGAAACTATCTAAATTCGTCAGACATTTTAATTATTTCTAGTAGGAGTGAAACATTTGGCGTAGTAGGAATTGAAGCGATGGCATCTGGAATACCTGTTATCGCTACTCGCTGTGGTGGTCCAGAAGATTACATTAAAGATGCAGTAGGTATACTGGTCGAAAAAGAGAGTGTAGATAGCCTTTCAGAGGGAATTATTGAAATGATTAAGAATTATGATAAGTATGATGCCAGTGTAATCAAAAAATATGTAAATGATAACTATAGTACCAAAGTAGTATGTGAGAAAATAATAGATATATATCAAAAATTGGTTCTGTATAATTCCTAAAAGGATACGGGGAACTATGAATCTCACTCTATCAATAAATAGTTGGTGATTGTTGAGCTTTTATTTCAGCCGAATACCCCGTTGCTTGCAGCGGGGTGCACCAGTGCAACTTTGGTTTCATATCCTCTTATCTAATATATTTAAGATGCCTGATTTTTTTATACTTTCTCCCCAAGTAACTTTTTGAGCAAGTTCTGAATTGTTTCTACACATTTGTTCGTATAGGTTTTTATTTTCAAGCAATAAGTTAATTTTGTCAGCGAGGTCTTGAGGATCTTTTGATTTGTAAGTGATATAATTTTCTTTTTCTTTTAAATAAACTGGAATTCTTTCAACTTCAGAAATAATTATTGGCTTTCCAGAAGCAAGGTATTCACTTGATTTTCGGCAACAACAATAATTTTTAATATGGGAATTTGGACTGTCCTTATCATAAGGGATAATGCATATATCTGCTACGTATTTCAATATAGATATTACCTCTTGATTTGGAATATTATCATATAATAATACATCATCATATTTTGCAGATATTTTTTTTAAATTGCGATATGCTGTTAAATTACAAACAATCAAACTGTAAATGTTATCTACATACCTTTGCATTTCAATTAGATCTTCAGGATAATACTCTGACCTGCTTCCTCCTACGACAAAAAAAACTACTTTTTTATTTTCGTCTTTTATCCCATATTTCTCCTTTAAAAATTTTATTTGTTTTATTCCAAGTTGATTTTTAAAAATTCCAAGATCTACACTATTCTCAATAACTAAAGTTTTTTTTTGATATTTTGGAGGCAATTGAGACTTTAAGGTTTCACTTACTGTAATAACGTAATCTGATACTTTTAAAAGTTGCAATTCTAAATACCTATCCACTCTTTGACTTGAATTTATTTTTCTAGGAAAAGTTGAGTTAATCAATCTGTAACCGTGAAAATCATATATCACTTTTTTTCCACATAGTTTGGCAAATATAATTATGGGTATCAAGATATTTGTACGACGAACATAGACAAATCTAATATTTGAAAATAAAATATATTTAAATGAGTATAGGTAAATTTGTATATCTTGAATTATTCTTGAAAAGAGACTTTTTTCCTTAACAAAAGGAAGTGATACCATTTTGTTGTTAATATCTTTTTTTAAAGATTTTCCTATTACAATAGATTTATATCCTATATTTTGTAGTTCTTTAGATATGTACAAAAATCTTGATTGGGCTGCACTATTATAACTTAATTTTTCAGCTTGAACGAAAAGTAATGTTGGATTCATAAAAATCTCTTATTTATTTTTGTTAATTAATTACTTTTATTTATTATCTTTAATGTATTATTACTTAATAAGGAAGTGCGGAGGGTCACGAATGCCCTTACCTTCACAGTATTGTTATTCATAGATTTTTTACTATCAGAGGGGCTGCTGTGAATGGATTTTGAAGCCATTTGGTTATGGATTTTTTTTACCTTCAATTGAGCACCCTTTTCTAACTGCAAAAGGAGTGTTGATGCTATTCCCCGAACATAATATAATATCTACCAATTCTCTTACGGCGCCGTTCCCACCGCTTTTTTGGAGTTTTATTATATTAGGTATCTCTTTTACTGCACCAAGGCTATTTATAGGGCAAGCTGCAACTCCCACCTTTTTCAGTAACTCTGTATCATTAACATCGTCACCAATGTAGGCAACTTCACTTAATGTGATTTCCTCTTTCTTACAAATCTCTTTTGCAACAGTTAGCTTGTCTTTTACACCTTGATGCAGATGATCTATCTTCAATTTTCTTGCCCGATTTTCAACAATTTTTGTATTTTCACTGGTGATTATACCGGTTTTAATACCTGCTTGCCTCAAAAGTTCAATCCCTTTCCCGTCATGAGTATTGAATTTTTTGAGTTCATCTCCTTTTTCAGTGTAATACATGCCTGCGTCGGTAAGAACTCCGTCTACATCCATTAAAAATAGCTTGATATCATTCTTTTCCTTAGAGATGTTAGTTCTACTTCTTTGTAAGAGCAAGTTTTCAACGATTATCCAATCATGGAGCTCATCTATTTCGTAATAAGTTTCTTCTGGCATCTTATAGTATGTAATTTTGCCAGAAATTCTGCATTCTTTTTCAAGAAGAAGGTTTTTCTTTGTTATGTAAAATGCCCCATTTTCTATTAAGGCCCCATTAAAATCCTGTCTTCTGGGCCGACATTTTGGGTCATAATTTAATGGTCTCACAAAATTTTCTTTTGTCAATTTCCACATGAACCTTTTCTGTTCTACTACTGAAAGCAGAGAATCTGCTTTCTCTCTCTCAAATATAGAAATTGCTTCTTCAAGTTCTTTTGATGTAAGCAGGGGGGAGGTTGCCTGTATCAATATGATGTTTTCAAAATCATGGGAGTTGGCAAACTCAATCATCACAGACTCTGTACTTGCATAGTCCGTGGCTGTATCAGGACTTCTGCTGATAACTTCTAATTTTTCATGATTTAAAGATTGTCCAACGTTTCCGATCAGATCCGAATCTGTAGATAAATACACCTTTGCTATTTGGTCGCAGTTTATTGCTGCTTCAAGAACCCAGCAAACAAGAGGTTTGCCTGCAATTTCTTTGATGTTCTTTAATGGGATGCTCTTGCTACCTCCCCTTGCGGGCACCAGGGCAATGTATTTATTCAGCACAAGAGAACCTCTTAAGCTTCTTTCTCTGGACCTCTTCTATTTCAAGGATCTCTTTCTCTTTGTAAGTCAATGCCCTTGATACATTTCTCAAATCTCTTGTAAGCCTTCTCATGCCGTCAGGTTCAAGGCTCGCTGCGTGGTCTGTTCCTTTCCAGGTTCGATCCAGTGTAAAATGACGTTCGAAATAATCCGCCCCGTAGGCAAGTGCTGCGATGTCAGCTGCAATCCCTAAATGATGTCCTGAAAATCCAATGCCTTTGACTCTCTTTTCAAATTTCTCTCTAAGCCTTAAAATCTCTTTTAAGCAGATGTCTTCAAAGGACACTGGATATCCTGATGTGCAGCTGTAAATTATAAGGTCTTCTGCACGACCATTATCTTCAAAGAACTCTACAATATGATTTTCTTCGGCATGGGATGTCATGCCAAAAGAAAGATGAATTTCTCCTCCATAGCTTTTGCAAAGATATTCAAGCATGTCAAATTTCAAATTGCATGCGGATGGGATCTTGATCATTTCAGGATTTAATGAAGCAATCTCTTTTGCAGAAGTCATATCCCATACGGAAGTTGAATATTCGATCTCCCATTCCTCACACCATTCTTTTAACTGTTTGTGCTGTTCCAGATTAAATTCAAGAAATTCCCGGTGTTCTCCATATGTTTTTCCATATGAATTCTCGGGTACCGGATGTGGAGCATTATATTCCTCAGAATTAAGCAGTTCTTTAGGATTACGTTTTTGGAATTTGACAACATCAACTTTGCAAAACTGGGAAGCAATTTTTATCATTTCATGTGCAATTTCCATTTCCCCTTTGTGATTACAGCCTATTTCTGCAATGACTTTTACCATATTCGACACCTGACTCCTCTTTTGTATTACCTATAATAATTCAATTAGTAATTACAATTGACAAGTTTACAATAACATTATTTTTGTTTTTGTTTATCACTTTGTCTTGTAGGTGATATATTTTATTTGCAAATATATTATATTCATCAATATACTAAACAAAAATAGAGGTTTAAGTATTGAATTCTGTTTACTTTATCCCATCTGGAGCGCGGAGGGTCACGAGTACCGCGCCCTTCAGGCCGGGGATGAAGCGAATTCTCGCACGTTTTTTGTGCTCCTTTAAATCGATAAATCATTACTTCATTTTAAAATGAGGTTTCTTGGTACTATGGTTCCAGGATTTGTAAATGCTATTCTATATTAAGGAAACCTTGTTACATGATACTAAACTGTTCCCAAGAAACCGAGCTGGCGACCAGAAGAATACCCTCTCCTTTAGGGTGGAGTGGCCGTAGCAATTTGATTCCAAATATTTTTCTACAATATTAATCCTCATCAGTTATGGTATTAGTTCCATTATTCGTTTCGTACTTTTTCCGTCAATTTTATATGCATGCTGATGAACAAACTCCTTACTATTCACTTCCAATTCTTTTCTAATATGTTCATCTTCAAATATGGATTTTATAGCTAATGAAAGTTTCTCTCTTTGGTAAACCCCGATAGCTGCTCCGCTTTGGACGTAGGGCATTACATCCGGTTTCCCTGTAAAATTTATTGTGATCACTGGCTTCCCAAGCATCATGGCTTCAAGAGCAGTGGTTGAAAAAGCTGTTAGCATGACATCGCAGGCGTTTAAAATTTCGTAGATATCAAATTTCTTAATAACAATAACATCTTCATCAAATTTGTCGATTAGTTCTGTATTAATTCCTCTTTCAGTAGGATGCATTTTAATTACTAATTGGAAATCTGGTAATTCTGAAAGAGCTTTAAGTATGCTTAAGAGGATCCTGTCGTTTTCTTCTTTTTCAAGGGGTTGGGATGTGTAAACTACAAGTTTTTTGTCAGGATCTAAATTCAACTTTTTGTACGTTTGCTTTTTATTATATTCGTTTTTCCCATCTACCAGTTCATCATAACGTGGGGCTCCAGTTACTGAAATACTGCTTTCTGGATAGTTTCCTATCTCATAGAGATATTTTTGATAATAAGGTCCGAATACTGCTGTAATGTCAGGTAATGGATAATAAGGTGACCTGAAATCATTATTTTTTGAAACTTCATCTTTATAATGAAGATAACTGAGTCGGTTTCGAGTTATTGCCCCGTGCTGAATCGCGATAGTTTTTATCCCGGATATTTTCCCAGCTACAACGGTTGCTCTTCCTACTGGATTATACTCGTCAATTAAAATAATTGCTTCAGGCTTTTCATCTCCTATTGCCTTTAGCATTGACTCTATGTAGTAAATATAGTTTGACAAACCATAATAATGGAAATGGAAATCCATTTGTTTGTAAAAAAAGCTACTTATGTCGAAAGCTTCGTAAAAGATCTTTTCTTTCTTGATTTGAGAGTACTTCTTTTTTATTTCTGTTACTGCCTCTTTTATGGATGTGTTTGCTGAATAGTCTTCAATAATTTTGTAAGTGATGTTCTCATGATCAGACATTTTTTTCTCAAATATTTGTCGTATACCTATTAAGGAAAAACCAGGAAAATCGATATGGGTAACACTTTTTTTCCCACTTTTGCTTAATTCTTCAATCAATGTTCCAAATATGAAATCTTTTTTGTTCCGCCAGTTGATGTTGATTGAAATTATCATTACTTTTTTTGTTGATTTACAATTTTGTTCCCTAAATATGAGTTTTAACACACTTGATAATGTTCTTCTAATAAAGTGCCTTGTTTTTGAAAATAATTTTATAAACAGTGGAAAGCCTTTAGACCAGCCTAATTCTCTGAGTATGACTGCCCTAGTTCGAACAACTCTCGAATTTAGACCCATTGAGTTACTTATTTCACTGATAATGATATGAAAGGGATCATTTGTGTTAAGTACTGTTACTCTTTCTGGTTTTTCAGTTTCAATTACTTTTTTTACAAACTCTATTTCTTCAATTATTTTTTTGATTGGAATTGGAAATTTGACTCCTTTGAACGATTCGAAAATCGCTATTTCCATGAACCACCATAAGGAAACTTGCCTGTAAGTAAATAATTCTTTTACGTTTTTCCCTTCAAAAATTTTAGAATTCGCCCATGTTTTAAACCAATCTATACATTTATTTGCAATGTCAAAATCAAATTTATAGTCGGAAATTACTTTGTATGGTATTTTTTTTCTTTCTAATTCTTCTCTAATTTCTTCATCCAAGCATACTAGTGTAACATGTTTTTCAGAAATAAGTAAGGATTTGACTTGTTGAAATGAGTTTTTTTCGCAGAAAACCAGATGTTTAATATCGGTGTTTTCCATGTTATCTCCTTTCATTCATTTGACCCCATCACAAATTTACACAAAATTTCCCGATTATTATATATTGTTACCATAAACTTCAAAGTTATAATGAAAAAAATTGAAAGGATTTTGATTCCTTGCCTTGTTAATTATCCGGGAATCAATGGGAGATGTACCATGAGAGCATACTGTTCTTCATGAAAATCTCCTGATTTAATTTGCAGGCATTCTTGTATTAATCGATTTTCGTGAAGGTGTGATATTCCAAACTTTTATCTATTTGTGGACGTTTTTCTATTTAGATTTGCTGTCCACAGTGTTTAAATAAAATTAATATTGATTGCTTAATAGATTGTTGATTGTATTGCTGACTAACTTTTAAAGTTAGAGGATAACCATCATGAATTATTTGTTTGTTTTAACCCTTCTTATTACGGCAATTCCGCTAGTTGTTTATCTAATCTACATAATTGCGGCATTTAATCAGAAACAGGTGAAAATTAAGCATGTTGAATCTCTCCCAAATGTCTCCATAGTTATCCCCGCCTACAATGAAGAACTTGTCCTCCCGGACCACATCGACAACCTTGCAGAAATCTACCCGAAAGACAAACTAGAAATAATCATCTCCAACGATGGCTCAACAGACAACACTGAAAAAGTCTCCCTCGAAGCCCTGAAGAAGAACTCCGTGAAAGGAAAAGTAATCACTCATTCTCGGAGCGGCGCTAACAAAGCCATCAACCGCGGGATCGAAGATGCTTCCTCTGACATAATCGTCATTACAGGGGCAGACGGCAGGTTTGACAAAGATACCATTCCGGATCTTGTAACTGTCCTCTTAAGTGAAGATAAAATCGGGGCTGTCTGCGGCGACATTGTCCCCCTATCAAAAGGTGATACCCTCTTTTCCAAATCCGAGTCTGCATACCGCTCGATTTATGGAAAAATAGGTGTATGGGAAAGTAACGTCCATTCCACTTACTGCCTGAACGGAGCAGTGGTGGCTTTCAAAAGAGATGCTTCCCCTTCCCTGCATGCTAGAAAAGGAGCGGATGACGCAAGCAGGGCTCTTTCAATTATCCGTAATGGGTACATGTGCAAGTATGTTCCCTCAGCCAAGTTTTACGAGTACGTTCCTTTTGAATTTTCGGAGCAAAAAAAGCAGAAGATAAGAAGAGCCACAAGGCTCATGGAAGCAACTATCATGAATCTGGATCTCATGTCTCCAAAGTATGGTAAGTTCGGAATGCTCATCTTCCCATTGCGATTTCTGATGTTTTTTGTAGCTCCTGCAGCATTCTTTTTGTCAATCATACTCTGGACGGTATTTCTCTCTTCAATTAACATCCTCTATGGTATCGGGCTTCTCGGACTCATAATTGCCGCAGTACTTGCAGGAAATTTCAAATCAAACATGCTTTCTTCATTTATCATCTACCAGTGGTACCTTTTCCGTGGCCTCCTGAATATAAGAAAAGACGTCCACATCTGGGAACCAAATAAAAGAGAGAATAGTTAAGAATAAAGCAAGTACTTAATAAGAAAAGGTTAAATGATTTCAGGTTCTGAAGAAAGCATGCAGGTCATTTCAACAAATATTATATGATAGGATTGCAATTTATTTCTGTCCACTAAATTTTTATCCTACATTCGGCACTAAGACACAATAAGGATATATTAATACCCAACAATGCCAGAATAGAGGAGTTAGCCTCCCTAATATGATTCATTTGTATAGATAAATGTCTCATTTGTGTGTTTCTGCCGAATGTGGGTTTTATTTATTTTGTTAAAGTTTTAAAATAATCACACGATTAAAAGATATAAAAACACAATTAAACCGAATTAAATCGAATTAAACTGCTTTAACCACTTAATCACTATAACTGCATTTATTATTGATATTACCAGCAAATTTAGTTATCAAATTTCAATGAGTGTGCCTTATGAATGCTGAGAATGAAAGAACAAAGGAGCTTTTAAAAAGCCTTCCATACTTTTTTGGAGTCATTATTTCTTTCCTCGTAGCTTTTTATATTCGAACTCTCCCAAAAGCAGGAGTCTTCCTCTCAAACGGCTTTGTCCGCTTCGGAGGAAATGACCCCTGGTACCATTTAAGAAACGTAGAGTCCATCCTTCATAATTTTCCAAACATGCTCTGGTTCGATGCCCACACCCACTATCCTTTCGGAACCAACCAGGTTTTTGCGCCCCTCTATGATATGTTCCTTGCCGCAATTATCTGGGTTCTGGGCGGAGGGAATCCGAGCCAGGATTTAATCAACAACGTTAGCGCATATTATCCTTCTTTCCTGGGAGCTCTCGTCCTTATCCCCACGTATTTTGTCGCAAAATGGATCTTTGACGACCGCAGGATTGGCTTACTTGCTGTGTTTATCCTCGCCGTTCAGCCAGGGCAGTTTCTTTCAAGGTCTATGATTGGCTTTAACGACCACCATATTGCCGAAACTCTGCTCAGTACGGTTACAGCGATGTTTTTTGTAATGGCCTTGAATAAAGCAGGTAAATCCGGGATTTCATTTGAAAGGATAAGGGATAAGGAATTCGAGTCCCTGAAGCCTGCAATTCCTTATCTTCTGCTTGCGGGTTTCTTTCTCGGAGCCTACGCTCTTGCCTGGAAAGGTGCACTCTTTTTCGCATTCATCCTTGGTGTGTACATTACAATTCAACATATTTTTGACCACATGAAAGGTAAACAGACGGAATACCTGGCAATTTCAGGAATAGTCGTCTTTGCCGTTGCTCTCCTCTTGATAATGCCCACTCCTTTCCTGGGCGGCACAAAGTCCATGTACATAAAAGGGCTTTTTGCAGGGATTCTGGCATTTCCGGTTCTTACCGGGATCTCTCTTTACATGACTGAAAGGAAACTTCCAAAGTTCTATTACCCCATCGCACTCATCGTGCTTTTCGGAGCCGGTATCCTTCTTGCAAAAGCTTTCATGCCATCCGTTTACGGATTGATGATGAGCATCTTCAGTTACTTCATGCGTACCGGTGGGGCTCTCACTGTTGCAGAAGCCTCCCCATTCTTCAGCAGAGGCGGATTAGAACAGCTCTATGCCCAGTTTGCATATGGTGGATACGTTGTGTTTCTGGGGCTTGCAGCTCTCGTTTATGAAACTTTCAAAAAGAACAGTCAGGAAAAAACCTTCTTGCTTGTCTGGACCCTGATGATTTTCTGGGCAATGCTTCAGCAGAACCGTTTTGCGTACTACTTTTCGGTGAATGTCGCCATCCTTTCTGCCTATTTTGCGATCTGGATTGCGGACTCTGTCGGTTTGAAATCCCTTTCCGATGATTTCGGAGCAAAAGTAAAAACCGTTGCAGAAATCCCTGACTTTGTCCGGAAAAACCTGAGCGCAAAAAAAGCTTTTTCAATAGTTGTGCTTCTGGTTTCTGCGCTTGTCCTCATCGTCCCGAGCTACGGCCTTGCCATGGAATACACCAAGGGAACAGGCGGTCCCAACGGCCCCTGGATCGAAGCAACCCTCTGGCTTAACTCCAACACTCCGGACCCCGGGCTGGACTACTATGAAAACTATGAAATTCCCGCAGATGGGGAACTTTACTCCTACCCTGACTCTGCCTACGGTGTAATGTCCTGGTGGGACTACGGCCACTGGATCGAAGTAATCGGGCACCGGATTCCGAACGCAAACCCCTTCCAGCAGGGGGTTGGCGGGCGCAGGAACAGCCTTGAAGAAGAGAATCAACCGGGGGCATCCACCTTCTTCACCGCCCAGTCCGAAGAAGAAGCAACCGACATCCTCGAAGCCATCCATCCTGACCCCGACAAAGCTGCAGCCCGCTACATCGTATCAGATGTGGAGATGGCCACAGGCAAGTTCTATGCAATGACCGCCTGGACCCTGGACTCTGAGGGTTACTACGAATCGATCTTAACAGGAAACGGGTACCAGACCCTGCCAGCCCTGCGCTACTACAATTCCATGGAAGCCAGGCTCCACCTCTTTGACGGGACCGGGCTTGAGCAGTACCGTCTGGTTCACGAGACCTGGGCGGGGCAGACAGCTGAATTAGGATACAAGCAGGTGTTCAATTATTTCTATCTCACTCAGCTTGCTGCTGATGACCCTAGAGGCAAACTTGATGAGGCGGACACCGGTTACGTGAAGATTTTCGAATACGTAAAAGGTGCAAAAATAACCGGGACTGCTTCCCCGAATGAGAAGGTCATGATAGACACAAGCATTATGACAGGGCAGGGCAGGGACTTTGAATACTCCCAGTCTACAACTGCGGATGCGGAAGGCAGGTACGAGTTCACAGTGCCTTACTCAACCGAAGGCCCGATTTCCGGAGAGACCCAATTTGACACGGCTCCGGTCAGGCCTTATCTTGTCAGTTACGGAAGCACGACAAAAGAAGTAGGGGTTAGTGAAGAAGCTGTGTTAAACGGGGAAGAGATTAAGGTTTGAGCGCACTTTCTTGTGCGTTTACCTCTCTTTTCTTTTTCCTGCTTTTTTTCACTTCACTTCTTTTCTCTTTCTCCTTCACTTTTCTTTTCTTCCATTTTCCCCTCATTTTCCGCTACTTACATATACCATTAAAAAAACCTAGATGCCAGGTGAAAACTATGGAAAACCCTATCAAAGGCCGAGTCTGGATTTTCGGGGCCGATATCGATACCGATGTTATCATCCCCGGGAAATACCTGCGGACCAAGGACATGCAGGTCTTTGCGTCCCATGCCATGGAAGGCATCGACCCCGAATTCGCTAAAAATGTGAAGGCTGGAGACATCATTGTTGCAGGAAACAATTTTGGCTGCGGCTCGTCACGGGAACAGGCCCCACTTGCCCTGAAATATGCCGGGGTTGCCTGCGTTGTTGCAAAGTCTTTTGCAAGGATCTTTTTCAGGAACGCAATCAACGTGGGGCTGCCCCTGATGGAAGCGGATGTCGAGTGCCAGGAAGGGGATGAGATCGAGGTTGACCTGCTCAACGGAGAGGTCTCTGTTCAGGACAAGGGCACATTCGAAGGGAACAAACTCCCAGATTTCCTGCTTGAAATCCTGACCGACGGCGGGCTTGTGGCGCACAGGAAGAAGCTTCAGAGCCAGGAAATGAAAAAGGAAAACTGAAGTAAAAAAGCCGGGTTTTAAAACCCTAATTTGAAGTGATTCCTATGATCTTTCCTGAAGAGTACAAGCATGTGGGCGTATCAAAATCCCTTCCTGAGGGTACGGAAGAGCCCATTTATTTCCTGACCGAATACCTGATCGTTGAAAATGAGGACCCTGAGTCAGGTAACATTGAGTACTCCGTCTACCACGTAAAGAAAAGCGGGGACGGACTGCTCGTGCAGGTCGAAGCCCTTGAGCTGATAGCTTCCGGGGGAGAAGTGGTCAGCTACGAAAAGGAACTGAACATAAAAGACCGATCCCTTATGATTGAGACTGCCGCAGAACTCTGCAGCGGAAAGGTAAATACTGTCATTTTTACCGGCGTGGACAAGCACGTAACGATTGTCCACGATCCTGATCCCTCTGCCATCCTTGAGATTGAGATTCTAGACGTTGCTCCCCCCGAACCTTCCTGGCTCTCCCAGGTGGTACGGAGGCTTGAAGCCAGTGGGATTTTCGGGGATTTGCAGGTCCGTTTCAGGGAAAACGTCATCAACCTGAGGCAGTTTGAAGGCGAAAACACGGTCTTTCCCTGCAATGCCTCAGGGCTTGAAGGAAAATGCCTGGACTCGGACACGCTCACGGAACACGGGCAGTTGCTTGTAGGCTGCGAGATCTCGAAAAACCTTTTTGAGGCGCGCTTCCCGGAACTTGAATATTCTTTCGTAAACATCTGTCCTTTCAAGTCCGAAATCGTTGTGCCCACAAAGCCCTTTATCACCCGCTGCTGCAGGTCCGAAAAATCGGGGCTTGTCAATATCAACGGGTTTGAAGGGGCCGTCGTACACTGGGGGGCTTCGGAATACCAGGTCTCGGAAGCTGTAAGGAAACTTGTGCAGAAGCTGAGGGAAAAAGAGCTTAAGTGAACTCAAAATGTATGTTGAAATCCAGTATCCGTGTAAATTATCCGTGTAAATTATTCGGATGAATTATCCAGTTGAATTATCCGGGGAAATTATCCGGTTGAAATTCCATTTAAAAACGAAAGAGGAGTAATATTCAATGCCCTTCTTTGCAAACTTCCTTTTAGCTCTTGGCCTTGCAATGGATGCATTTGCCGTATCCATCTCCAGCGGTTCTACAGTAAGGCCTTTCCGGCTCAATGACGCCCTGAAAATGGGAGTTTTTTTCGGAGGTTTCCAGGCCTTTATGCCGGTTCTGGGTTGGTTGGGAGGGAGCACGGTAAGCGGTTTTTTCTCGGATTATGCGCCCTGGATCGCCTTTGGGCTTCTGGCTTTCATAGGAGGCAAAATGATATACGAAGCCCTTTACGGGAGCCCGGACGGCAGGGTAAGTTCCCTCAATTACTCCGTGCTTTTCCTGCTTGCCGTTGCAACGAGCATTGACGCCCTGGCGGTGGGGATCAGCTTTGCGTTTTTGAATACCCCGATTCTCGAGCCTGTGCTCATCATAGGCTGTGTGACCTTTTTCATGTCCTTTTGCGGGGCAATCCTGGGCTACAGGATAGGGCATTTCTTTGAGAGTGAGGTTGAAATCCTGGGCGGGCTTATCCTGATCGGGCTCGGGGTGAAAATCCTTGCCGAACACCTGCTCTGGATATGATGGGGGTTCGTCAGGTTCATATACTCTCTCGCAGTCACAATCTGTGAGGTGAGGATGACGAAACTTGCGGTAATCGAAGGTGACGGAATAGGAAGGGAAGTGATCCCTGCAGCCCTGGAAGTCCTGGATGCTTTCGGGCTCGAAATTGAAAAAGTGCCCCTGGAACTTGGATATGCCCGGTGGGAGCGGACCGGGACTGCGATGTCTGAGGAGGACATTGAAACCATAAAGGGGTGCAACGCGGTCCTGTTCGGGGCGATCACCACAGTGCCTGACCCGAACTATAAGAGCATCCTGCTTACCATCCGGAAAGAACTGGACCTCTATGCCAATGTCCGGCCTATAAAGCCCCTGCCCGGAGTTACGGGTGTGACCGGCAGGAGTGATTTTGATTTTGTGATTGTCAGGGAAAACACGGAAGGGCTCTATTCAGGAATTGAGGAGCTTCATGAGGATTTTGCCACCACCCAGCGGCTTGTCACCCGGAAAGGTTCCGAAAGGATTGCGGAATACGCCTGCAAACTTGCAAAAGAGAGGAAGAACAGGCTGACCATTGTCCATAAGTCAAACGTCTTGAAATCCGACAAACTTTTCCTGGACGTCTGCCGGGAGGTCGCCGATGCCCGGGGAGTTGAATACAATGACATGCTTGTGGATGCTATGGCGTACAGCCTCATGATGCGCCCCGAAAATTACGATGTCGTGGTCACAACAAACATCTTTGGAGACATCCTGAGCGACATGTCCGGGGCTCTGGTGGGAAGCCTGGGACTACT
This sequence comes from Methanobacteriota archaeon, assembly GCA_016841625.1. Lineage (GTDB taxonomy): Archaea > Halobacteriota > Methanosarcinia > Methanosarcinales > Methanosarcinaceae > MTP4. Next base: position 86,769 of record JAENYU010000005.1, on the reverse strand, counting down.
GCCAAGCGCCAACATCGGCTCAAAGTACGCCTTTTTCGAGCCCGTGCACGGGAGTGCGCCTGACATTGCAGGAAGAGGCATTGCAAACCCGCTTGCGGCAGTTCTCTGCGTAAAGATGCTGCTGGAATGGATGGGCGAAAAGAATGCTCAGCTCATCGACGAAGCCGTAAGCTACGTACTTAAAGATAAAATCATAACCCCTGACCTTGGCGGGAAGTCAGGAACGGCAGAAGTCGGGCATGCAGTTGCAGAATGCCTGAAAACGCTTCTGAAAAGCCTCTAACTCCGTCCAGAACCTGTTAATCATTCCCTACCGGTCTTTTTGAGCTTAATTTCCCTGTCAAATTTTCTCAGCTAAATCTTTATTAGCCAAATCTTTATTACCCAAATTTTTAGGGTATGGATGATTCAGGTGCTTTACCCCACCTGTGAAACCTTTTTTTCCCTATCGTTTTCCCCAATTTTTGGCACTAGCTCTTCGCAGGAAACAGTCAGGTTTTTCCTGAAAGTCTCGAACTGTTCATAATAAAAGGCTCTTTCAACAAGTCCCTTAAAATATTTATCCATTAATTAATCCCCCCATTAGTAACAATATAAATATAGTATCTAATGCTTTATAAATATTTAGCATCAGTGAACATGTATCGTATTCAAGTTTCTTAAAATTTCATCGTGGAATATTAAACTGGAATGTTTCTAGCTTTGAGCTTGAACTTTCTATCATGAGGATTTTACATGAAGAAACACCAATCATTCATCATGGCAACACTTTTTGTATTTCTTCTTATTTCCGGCTGCGCCGAACGTACTGAAGATATGGGTACTGAACCTTACGGTGTTGATGAGGCTTCGCCAGAACTTTCCGGATCTGGAAACGACGTCCTCTACCAGGTCTCCACCCTTGATGCCCTGCTCCAGAGCGTCTACGATGGCATCCTCCCTATCGAAGAGCTTGAAACTCACGGGGATTTCGGAATCGGGACATTTGACGGGCTCGAAGGGGAGATGCTTGCCCTTGACGGGGATTATTATCAGATAAAAACCGATGGGCTTGCATATCCTGTTTCCGGGGAAATGGCCACCCCCTTTGCCACAGTCACCTTCTTTGAAACCGACGAGAGTTTCGAGCTGGAGGGGCCAATGAACCTCACGGAACTCGAAGTCTTCCTGGACTCAAAGCTCCCTTCGGAAAACCTCTTCTACGCAGTCCACGTTGACGGGACCTTTTCCTACCTGAAGGCCCGCAGCGTGCCAAAGCAGGAAAAACCGTACCCCCGGCTTGTGGACGTGGTCTCAACTCAGGCAGTTTTCGAATTTGAAAATATAGGCGGCACACTGGTAGGGTTCAGGGCTCCCGACTACGTGAAAGGAGTAAATGTACCGGGCTACCATATTCACTTTATTACCAGGGACAGGAGGGCAGGAGGGCATGTTCTGGACTTCAAGCTTGAAGATGGAGATGCCACAGTTGACATCACCAGGGCTTTCTTCATGGAACTTCCTACCAGTGGCGACTTTTATGAAGTTGAACTGGGACAGGATCTCCAGTCCGATTTAGAAAGGGTTGAAAAGTAAGTGTACGCTTAAAATGAAGCTTTCCGGCTCTTTTTATCCCTGGAGTTTTTCTTCATTTTCCCCTTTTTTACCTCTTTTTATTATTCCCGTTTTCCTTCTTCTTTTGAGTTACCTTCCTCTGTCCTCCTGTTTCTTATCTCACTCTTTTTTCCTCAGATGTTCTCGGATGCTTTTACCCTCTGTTTCTAATTTATTTTAGAAGTTCAGGCAGGAGATTTGAGTTCAGGTTCTGTTACCTGCATATCCTGAAACTGCCTGGAAATGTGGGTGTTTCTGAAGCTTTCAAACTGTTCATAGTACAGGGCGCGTTCGACCAATCCATTGAATAACTCTTCCATTGTTATCACCTTAATATCCTAAATTACTTCAGTACTTATTAAGCTCAGCCAAGCTAGGTGAAAGTATTCTGCGAGGATATTTGAGGGTGATTTTAGAGGATATTGACACCTGTAGATACGTCTGTTGACATTTCTGCTGATGAGTGAGTCCATTGATGCTGAAAAATAGAATAGGGGTAACTTTTTATTGTAAAGTTCCGGACTGTATTGCTTTACCTTTTTGCAATCTCCGCAAGTTGCCTTCCGAGTTCCCTGCACATCTCCAGTTCCGATTCATCAGGCCTGTACCTTATCTGGATGCCCGGTTCGAGCAGCTCCACTCCTGCACTTTTCAGTTCCTGTTCTATGGTTTTTACGGCTCCCCCTCCCCAGCCGTAGGACCCGAAAGCTGCGGCTTTTTTCTTCGGGGGGCGCAGGCCTTTCAGGTAGGCAAGAAAGTCCCCGACGGGAGGAAAGATCCCGTTGTTCAGGGTGGGGGAACCGACAGCAAAGGCTGCTGAATCCAGTATCTCTTTCATGATACGATTCCGTGTGTTTTTCCGGAGGTGCAGGAGTTTAACCTCTACGCCTGCTTTCCGGGCGGCTTCCGCGATTTCCCCTGCCATGATTTCGGTGCTGCCCCACATACTGTCATAGATTACGAGCACCTTTTCCGTGACTTTTCCGTTTGCCCAGGCAGTATAGGCTTCCAGGATCTTATCGAGGTCCCGCTTCCAGACCACTCCGTGGGAAGGTGCGATCTGTTCGGGGGAAATCCCGTATTCTTTTAGCCTGGCCAGGTAGCGGAGAAGCGGCAAACCGAAGGGCATGAGGATGTTAGCGTAGTACTCGGCAGCGGCGGGAATAAGGTCTCCCACTTCAGAGTCATATCTCCCGGAGGTGGCGATGTGCTGCCCAAAAGCGTCGTTTGAAAAGAGGATCTTATCTTCTTTAAGGAAGGTCTCCATGCTGTCCGGCCAGTGGAGCATGGTTGCTTCCAGAAAGACCAGGGTTTTCCTGCCAAGGCTCAGTTCATCCCCTGTCCGGACAATTTCAAAGTCCCATTCGTCGCATCCGAAAGGCTTGAAATAGCCGTCCAGGATGTCCCTTCCCCTCCTTGAAATGAAGATCTTTGCATCGGTATGTTTCCGCAGCTCTAGCAGGGCGCCGGCGTGGTCCATTTCCATATGGTTTACCACGACATAATCGATTTTCGCAGGGTCAATGATCTCACGGATGCGTTCCAGCATCTCTCCTGCAAATTCAGCCTTTACGGTGTCAATGAGGGCGGTTTTCTCTCCCAGCACGAGATAGGCGTTATAGGTGGTTCCTTCAGGCGTGGTAAAGCCGTGAAAGTCTCTCCCGTTCCAATCAATTGCCCCGACCCAGTAAACTCCTTTGGCAAGCTCCACGGCTCCGCCTCGTTCTCCACTTTCCATGCCAATCCCCCGGAAATAGCCCCGATTTCCCGAATGTTTCTTTCCTGAATGTTTCTTTCCTGAATGTTTCTTTCCTGAATGTTTCT